>NZ_JALPRX010000014.1 GCF_023223525.1 Roseomonas acroporae
CCCCAATCTCCCTTGGCGATCCCCGCCGGGGGCGAAGCCCCCCGGACTCCCCGTTCGGAAGTCGAGTCCGCGCGGTGCAACCTGTGAAGCCGAAGAACGAAGAGAGGTCCAGGAGGGCCTCGCCCTCCTGGTGGATGGGTGCAGGGAAGGCAACGCCTTCCCTGCCGGGGGCCGGGGCAGCGCCCCGGTGCGTCAGTCCAGCGTCTCGCCCACCGCCGCCAGCAGGCGCAGCGTCACCTCGCTGCGGCCGAGCGCGTAGAGCACCGCGTCGATCGGCGGGCTCTGGGTGCTGCCGGTCAGCGCCGCGCGCAGCGGCTGCGCCACGGCGCCGAGCTTCAGCCCCTTCACCTCGGCGTAGTCGCGCAGCCAGTGGTCGAGGTCCGACTGCTCCCAGGGCGCGTTGCCGAGGAAGTCCACGAGGTCGCGCAGCATCGCCTTGGCCTCGGGCGTCAGCAGCGCCTGCGCCTTGGCCTCCAGCGGCGGGGCGCCGTCGGTCACGGCGAAGGCGGCCGAGCCGGCCAGCTCCTCCAGCGTCCTGGCGCGCTCCTTCAGCGCGGGCATCAGCAGCTTCACGCGCTCGGCGGTGTCGGTGCCGAACAGCAGGCCGCGCTTCGCGAGGCGCTCCATCACCTCGGCCAGCAGGCGGTCGTTGTCCGCCTGGCGGAGATAGATGCCGTTGAGGTGGGTCAGCTTGGCGTAGTCCATGCGGCTGGCGGCGCGGCCGACATCCTTGAGGTCGAAGAGCTGGATGGCGCGCTCGCGCGGGACCACCTCCTCGTCGCCATGGCCCCAGCCGAGGCGCAGCAGGTAGTTGCACAGCGCCTCGGGCAGGAAGCCCTGCTCGCGGAACTCCAGCACCGAGACGGCGCCGTGGCGCTTGGAGAGCTTGGCGCCGTCCGCGCCGTGGATCAGCGGGATGTGCGCGAAGGCCGGCCGCTCCCAGCCCATCGCCTCGTAGACCATGATCTGGCGGAAGGTGTTGGTCAGGTGGTCGTCGCCGCGGATGACGTGGGTGATGCCCATGTCGTGGTCGTCCACCACCACGGCGTGCAGGTAGGTGGGCGTGCCGTCCGAGCGCAGGATGATCATGTCGTCCAGCTCGGAATTCCTCACCCGCACCTCGCCCTGCACGAGGTCGTGCACCACCGTCTCGCCGTCACGCGGGGCCTTGATGCGGATGGAGGGCTTCACGCCGGCCGGGGCCTCGGACGGGTCGCGGTCGCGCCAGCGGCCGTCGTAGCGCGGCGGGCGGCCTTCCTTCGCGGCCTGCTCGCGCATCGCCGCCAGCTCCTCGGCCGTGCAGTAGTCGCGGTAGGCGAGGCCCTTGGCCAGCAACTCCTCGGCCACCTCGACATGGCGCGCCTCGCGCGTGCTCTGGAAGACCGGCGGCTGGTCGGCGTCGAGGCCGAGCCAGGCGAGGCCGTCGAGGATGACCCGGGTCGCCTCCTCGGTGGAGCGGGCGCGGTCGGTGTCCTCGATGCGCAGGAGGAATTCGCCGCCGTGGTGCCGGCTGAACAGGTAGTTGAACAGCGCCGTCCGGGCGCCGCCGATGTGCAGCAGGCCGGTGGGGGACGGGGCGAAGCGCGTGCGGACCGACATCTTCCTCGTACCGGCCGCGGCCCGCCTTCTCGACGCGGGCGGCGGCTTCCAGGGCGCGACCGGCGGTGAGGGCCGGTCGCGCGGGCGACGAACGCTGGCGCGGACCCGGGGCGTGGCGGATCGCGCCGCCTGATGCGGCGCGAGGCACGGGGGCCGTTCCAGGCCCGGGGCGTGACCCGGGCAATGGTGAGGCTGCCGCTTCTACCATGCCGCCGACCCCGTGTAGAGTGCGCGGAAAGGTTGAGGTTCATGCCGCGCGACACCAACCAGGAGGAGAATTGGCTGGAGCCCGGCGCGCTTCCGGGCAAGGGGGACGCGGCCGCGCGCGGCCGTCTCCAGCGGGCGCTCGGCGCGCTGGAGGCAAGGCTGCTGGCCGAGCGCGGCCGGCTGCCGCTCTGGCTGCCGGTGGCGCTCGGCGGCGGCATCCTCCTCTACTTCGCGCTGCGCTTCGAGCCGTCCGCCGGGTGGCGGTGGGCGGCGCCGGCGCTGCTGGCGCTGGCCTGGCTGGCGGGGCGGCGGCATCCGCATCTCGGCTGGGCGATCGGGCTGCCGGCGGCGGCCGCGCTGGGCATCGCGGTGGCCTCCTGGCACACGGCACGCCAGCCGCCGCCGCTGGAGCCGCCGCGCGGCGCGGCGGTGGTGATGGGCACGGTGCAGTCGGTGGACCTGCTGCCGGAGGGGCGGCGGGTGACGCTGTTTCCCGTTCGCTTCGGGCCGGAAGCAGCGCCGGCGGCGCGGCCGGTGCGGCTGCGGCTGCGCGCGGGCGATCCGGCGCGGCCGGAGCCGGGCGACCTCGTGCGGGTGCGTGCCCTGGTGCGGCCGCCCTCGCCGCCGGCGCAGCCCGGCGCCTGGGACTTCCAGCGCGCCGCCTACTTCGCCGGCCCCGGCGCCAGCGGCTTCGCCATCGGGCCGGCGGCGGTGGAACCGGGCGATCAGGGGCCGCCGCTGCTGGCCGGGCTGCGCGGCGCCATCGAGGCGCGGGTGGGCAGGGCGCTGCCGGGGGCGGCGGGGGCGGTCTCGGCGGCGCTGCTGACGGGCGGGGTGAGCGCGATCCCGGCCGCCGACCTGGCGGCGATGCGGGATTCCGGGCTGGCGCACCTGCTTTCGGTCTCCGGGCTGCACATCGCCATCGTGATGGGCGTGGCCTTCGCCACGGCGCGGCTGCCGCTCTCTCTCTGGCCCTGGCTCTCGCTGCGCGTGCCGGGCAAGGCGGCGGCGGGGGTGGCGGCGCTGGCGGCGGGGGCGTTCTACCTGCTGCTGACCGGCGCGCAGGTGCCGATGCAGCGCTCCTTCGCGACGGCCGCGCTGGCGACGCTGGCCATCCTCTCGGGGCGGCGGGCGCTGGGGCTGCGCTCGCTGGCGGTGGCGGCGGCGGCGGTGATGCTGCTGCAGCCGGCGCAGATCCTCGGCCCGTCCTTCCAGATGAGCTTCGCGGCGGTGCTGGCGCTGATCGTCGGGCTGGAGGCGCTGCGGCCGGCCATGGCCCGGCTGCGCGGCGAGGGCGGCTGGTGGCGGCGGGGGCTGGTGGCGGTGGCGGGGCTGGTCGCGACCTCGGTGCTGGCGACCATCGCCACCACGCCCTTCGGGCTGCACCATTTCGGCCGGCTGCAATGGTACGGCGTGGCGGCGAACGCCGTGGCGGTGCCGCTGACCTCGGTGCTGGTGATGCCGGCCGGGATGCTGGCCGCGGCGCTGATGCCGCTCGGGCTGGAGGGCTGGCCGCTCTGGGCGATGGGCCGGGGCGTCGAGGGCGTGCTGCTGGTGGCGCGCTGGGTGGCGTCCTGGCCGGGGGCGGCGACCATGGCGCCGCCGCTGCCGGCGGGCGGGCTGGCGCTGCTGGCCCTGGGCGCGCTGTGGCTGTGCCTGTGGCGGACGGGCTGGCGCTGGTGGGGGCTGGCCGGCGTCGCGGCGGGGCTGGCGATGATGGTGACGGCGCGGCCGCCCGACATCCTGGTGAGCGGCGATGCGCGTCTGATCGCGGTGCGGACCGGGGAGGGCGTGTTCGTGCAGCGCCAGCCCGGCGCCTCGGCGCTGGTGCGCGAGACCTGGCTGCGCGGCTGGACCGAGGCGGCGGCGAGCCCGATGCCGCGCGACAGCGCCGTGGATGGCGGGCGGCTCGCCTGCGTGCCGAACCTCTGCACGCTGCGCCGGGACGGGGCGGTGGTGGCGCTACTGCTGCGCGGGGCGCCGGCCGGCGAGGCGTGCGGCCGGGCGCCGCTGCTGCTCTCGCCCGAGCCGCTGCGCGGGCATTGCCGGGCGGGGCCGGGGGGAAGCGTGGTGATCGACCGCTTCACCGTCTGGCGCGAGGGGGCGCAGGCGGTGTGGCTGGCGGCGGACGGGCCGCGCGTGCTGTCCGACCGCGCCTTCCGGGGGCAGCGGCCCTGGGTGCCGCCGGTGCCGCGCCCGCGCGCCTCCGGCGAGCCGATGGCGGAGACGGAGTGAACCCGCCCCGCACGGGGCCCGGCCAGCGAGGGGCGGGATCGCGCCCAGGATCGCATCCAGGATCGCACCCAGGTTCACGCGCGGGGCGCCGCCCGGGGGACGAAGGGCGGCCGTGCCGAAACGGGAAGCGAGGCCATGCCGGTCCGCATCCCTGCGGACCGGCGGGCGGATCAGTACTTGCGGACCAGCCCGATCAGCCGGCCCTGCACCTTGACCCGGTCGGGGCCGAAGATGCGGGTCTCGTAGCGCGGGTTGGCCGCTTCGAGGGCGATCGAGTTGCCCTTGCGGCGCAGGCGCTTCAGCGTCACCTCGTTCTCGTCCACCAGCGCCACCACGATGGCGCCGTTGTCGGCGGTGTCGCCGCGCCGGATGATGACCGTGTCGCCGTCGAGGATGCCGACGCCCTCCATGGAGTCGCCGGCGACCTCCAGCGCGTAGTGGTCGCCCTGGCCGAGCATCGCGGCCGGGACCTCGACCGAGTTGCCGGAATCGCGCAGCGCCTCGATCGGCTGGCCGGCGGCGATGCGGCCGTAGAGCGGCAGGTGGACCGCCGCCGCCGCGTTGGCCGAACGCTGCACCCCGGCGAGCTGCGGCGCGAAATTGCCGCGGATGACGTTGGGCGAGAAGTTCGGTGCGCCGGGAAGGGCGGGCGGCACGGCCTCGGCGGCCGGCGGCGCGGCCTGGGGGAGCAGGGGCGACGCGGCGCCGGCCACGGCACCGCCCCCCGGGCCGGCACGGCGCGGCAGCATCTCCGGCAGCCGGATCACCTCCAGCGCCCGGGCGCGGTGCGCGCGCCGGCGCAGGAAGCCGCGCTCCTCCAGCGCCATGATCAGGCGGTGGATCCCGGACTTCGACTTCAGGCTCAGTGCCTCCTTCATTTCCTCGAAGGAGGGCGAGAACCCGGTGTCGCGCAGGTGCCGGTCGATGAACATCAGCAGCTCGTGCTGCTTGCGCGTCAGCATCAGTGTCTCCGCCCCTCATGCGCCATCCGGGGGCCGGCGCGATGGACCGTTCCAGCGCGAGGCCCGTTCCGGCACCGGCCGGCGGCGTTCCGCCGCGCGGTGCGTCGGGTCCGTCGGCGTGGCCCGGAACAAATGGGCAACCCAGTCTCGTGTTCTACGAAGGTTCCCATGGGACGTCAAGGATTCGTCATGCGCCCGTCCGCATGGCGGGCCGGTATCAGATGCCGAGACGCTCCAGCAGGATCACCTCGATCGGCGCGCCGGCCGGCACCGCCGGGGCGTGGGCGGGGCGGACGATCAGCGCCTCGGCACGGGCGAGGGTGGCCATCATGGAGCTGTCCTGGGTCGGGAAGGGCGTCGCCACCAGGCGGCCCGACGCATCCCGCCCGGTCCGCGCCCGCAGGTGGTCGAGGCGCCGGTCGTTGGCGGCGAGGTCGGTGCCGGCCAGGGCGATGTCGAGCGGCGGCGGCCCGGCGGGCAGGCCGGCGAGTCGGGCCAGCGCCGGCAGCAGGAACAGCACGGCGCAGACCATGGTGGAGACCGGGTTGCCGGGCAGGCCGAGCACCGGCGTGTCGCCGAGCCGGCCCCAGATCAGCGGCTTGCCCGGCCGCATGGCGATCTTCCAGAAGTCGAGCGCGAAGCCGTGCGGGCCGAGGGCCGCCTGGATCAGGTCGTGGTCGCCGACGCTGGCACCGCCGGTGGTGAGCAGCAGGTCGCAGTGGCGCGCCGCCATGGCGGCGGCGGCGATGGCGTGCGTGTCGTCGGGGGCGATCGGCAGCAGCAGCGGGTCGCCGCCGGCGGCGCGGACCACGGCCGACAGGGCGTGGCTGTTGGAGGAGACGATGCCGCCGGTCGGCAGCGGCTCGCCGGGCAGGAAGATCTCGTCGCCGGTGGCCAGGATGCCGATGCGCGGCTGGCGGTGCACGGTGAGCCAGGGGTGGTTGGCGGCGGCGGCCAGCCCGACGTCGCGCGCGGTGAGCCGGCGGCCCGGCTCCAGCAGCGTCTCGCCGGTGGCGAAGTCGAGCCCGGCGCGGCGGACGTGGCGGCCGGGGCGGGCCGGCTCGCGGATCAGCACGCTGTCCTCGCCCTCGGCGGTCGTGTCCTCCTGGATCACGACGGCGTCGGCGCCGGCGGGCACGAAGGCGCCGGTGAACAGGCGCACCGCCTCGCCGGGGCCGATCCGGCCGGCGAAGGGATGGCCGGCCGGCGCCGTGCCGACCACGCGCAGCCTCGCCCCGGCCACGGCGTCGGCGGCGCGCACGGCGTAGCCGTCCATCGCCGAGACGTCCTGCGGCGGCTGCCTCAGCCGGGCGACCACCGGCCGGGCCAGGACGCGGCCCCAGGCGGCGGGGAGCGGCACCACCTCCTCGGCGGTTGGCGACAGCGCGCGCAGGATGCGTTCCCGCGCCTCCTCGACCGGGATCATCAGGAAGCCTCGTAGGGGCCCGACTTGCCGCCGGACTTGTGGGTCAGCCGCACCGCCTCGATCCGCATGCCGCGGTCGATCGCCTTGCACATGTCGTAGACGGTGAGGGCGGCGACGGTGACCGCCGTCAGCGCCTCCATCTCGACGCCGGTGCGGCCGACCAGGGTGGCGGTGGCCGAGAGCAGCAGGCGGTCGGGCGGGCCCGGCTCCAGCTCGACGGTGACGGCGCTGAGGGCCAGCGGGTGGCAGAGCGGGATCAGCTCGCCGGTGCGCTTGGCCGCCATGATGCCGGCGAGGCGCGCGACGCCGAGCACGTCGCCCTTGCCGACCGCGCCCTCGCGGATGCGGTCGAGCGTGGCGGGCGCCATCACCACCGCGCCGCGGGCCGTGGCGCTGCGCCGCGTCTCGGCCTTGGCGGAGACGTCCACCATGGCGGCGCGGCCCTCGGCGTCGAAGTGGGTGAGGCGGCCGGCCTGCTCCCCGCCGGCCTGCTCCCCTGAATCGTCCGGGGCGGGCACGCGCTCAGCCGGCCTCCACCAGCGCGCGGGCGGCGCTGGTCACGTCGGTCTGGCGCAGCAGGTGCTCGCCCACCAGCAGGCAGCGGGCGCCGGCGGCGGACATGCGGCGCACGTCGTCGGGCGTGCGGACGCCGCTCTCGGCCACCGGGATGCGGTCGGCCGGCACGTGCGGCACCAGCGCCTCGGCGGTGGCGAGGTCGGTGCGCAGCGTGCGCAGGTCGCGGTTGTTGATGCCGATCAGCCGGGTCTGGAGGCCGAAGGCGCGCTGCAGCTCGCGCTCGTCGTGCGCCTCGGCCAGCACCGCCATGTCGAGCGAGCGGGCGACCTCCTCCAGCTCCTGCGCCATCGCGTCGGTCAGCGCCGCCATGATGAGCAGGACGCAGTCGGCGCCCATGGCGCGGGATTCGAAGACCTGCCAGGGGTGGACGCAGAAGTCCTTGCGCAGCACGGGCAGGGCGCAGGCGGCGCGCGCCTCCTTCAGGTGCTCGGGCGCGCCGCCGAACCAGCGGGAGTCGGTGAGCACCGAGAGGCAGGCGGCGCCGGCCGTCTCGTAGGCGCGGGCGAGGCCGGCCGGCTCGTAGGGATCGCGTATCCTGCCGCCCGAGGGCGAGGACTGCTTCATCTCGGCGATCAGGCCGATGCGGTCCTCGGCCAGGGCGTGGCAGAGCGCGCCGGTGAAGTCGCGCGTCGGGCCGGCGCCGCGGGCGCGGCGCTCGATCTCGGCGAGCGGGGTGGCGGCGCTGCGCTCGCGCACCTCCTCGTACTTGTCGGCGAGGATGCGCTGGAGCGTGTCCGGCAGGTCCTGCGGGATGTGCAGGGCCGGGGAAGAGGCCGGGAAGGAGGCCGGCGCGGCGCCGGGGGCTTCGTCGGGCGGGGTGTCGGAGGCGGGGCCGGCGGGGTGGCCGGGGGTGTTCCCAAGGGTGTTCATGGTGAGGGTGTCGTTCACGAGGACAGCTCCCTGAGCCGGCCGAGCACCGCCAGGGCGGCGCCGGAATCGATGGAGCGCGCGGCCTGTTCGGCCCCGTCGCGCAGGTCGCGGGCGGCACCCGCGACGACGAGGGCGGCGGCGGCGTTCAGCACGACCACGTCACGGTATGCGCCCGGATGTCCCTCAAGCAACGCGACGAGGGCCGCCGCGTTCGCCGCCGGCTCGCCGCCGCGCACCGCCTCGGGGGGGGCGCGGCGCAGCCCGGCCTCCTCCGGCGTCACGGTGAACTCGCGCAGCGCGCCGCGGTGCCATTCGGCGACCTGGGAGGGGCCGGCGAGGGTCAGCTCGTCGAAGCCCTGGCCGTGCACCACCCAGGCGCGCTCGCTGCCGAGGCGGCCGAGCGTCTCGGCGACGGGGCGGACCCATTCGGGGGCGAAGACGCCGGTGAGCTGGCGGCGGACATTGGCCGGGCTGGCGAGCGGGCCGAGCAGGTTGAAGATGGTGCGCGTGCCGAGCTCGACGCGCGGGCCGGCGGCGTGGCGCAGCGCGGCGTGGTGGCGCGGCGCCATCAGGAACACCATCCCGGCCTCGCGCAGCACCTCGGGCAGGCGCTCCAGCGGCAGGTCGATGTCGATGCCCAGCGCCTGGATGGCGTCCGCCGCGCCGGAGCGGGAGGAGAGGTTGCGGTTGCCGTGCTTGGCGACCGGCACGCCGCAGCCGGCCACCACGAAGGCGGTGGCGGTGGAGATGTTGAGCGTGCCGGCGTTGTCGCCGCCGGTGCCGACGATGTCGATCGCCTCCGCCGGCGCCTCGATCGCGGCCATGCGGGCGCGCATGGCGCGGACGGCGCCGGTCATCTCCGCCACCGTCTCGCCGCGCACGCGCATCGCCATGACGAGGCCGGCGATCTGCGCCGGGGTGGCCTCGCCGGCCATGATGATGCCGAAGGCGGCCTCGGCCTCGGCCTCGCTCAGCGTCTCGCCGGCGGCGAGGCGCGCCAGCACCGGCCTGAGCGGGATCACGCCGCCTTTTCCAGCGTCTTCGCGGTGGCCGGGCCGGCGGGAGGGCTGGTGGGCGGGTTGGCGGGCCTGTTGGCGGGCAGGCCGGCCAGGGCGAGGAAGTTGCGCAGGATGTCGTGGCCGCCCTCGGAGGCGATGCTCTCGGGGTGGAACTGCACGCCCCAGACCGGGAGGGTGCGGTGGGCGAGGCCCATGATCAGGCCGTTCCCGTCGCCGCTCCCGGCCGCGTCGTCGGTCCAGGCGGTCGCTTCCAGGCAGTCGGGCAGCGAGTCGCGGGCGACGACCAGCGAGTGGTAGCGGGTGGCGTGGAACGGGTCGGGCAGGCCGCCGAAGATGTCGCTGCCGCGGTGGCGGATCTCCCAGACCTTGCCGTGGACCGGCTCCGGCGCGCGCACCACCTGGCCGCCGAAGGCCTGGCCGATCGCCTGGTGGCCGAGGCAGACGCCGAGCAGGGGCACCCGGCCGGCGGCGGCGCGGATCAGGTCGAGGCAGATGCCGGCCTCGTTCGGCGTGCAGGGGCCGGGGGAGAGGACGATGGCCGCCGGGTTCAGCGCCAGCGCCTCCCCGGCGGTCAGGGAGTCGTTGCGCCGGACTTCGACCTCGGCGCCAAGGTCGCCCAGGAAGTGATAGAGATTGAACGTGAAGCTGTCGTAGTTGTCGATCAGGAGTATCATGCGGCCGGATCCTCGGCTCGGTGCCCGGCGACCTGTCCGGGAGATGCCCGGGAAGGTGCCGGAGTTGGGTCAAACATGCCGGCGGCGAGCCGGCAAGGGGGCCCGCCCGACAGGCCGGCCGGGCATCCTAGCGCCTCCGTGCCGGGGGCGCATCGCATGACGCCGTCATGTCCCATGCGAAAGGCGCGGCGGCGGCGGGCTTGCCGCCGCATCGTTGCATACCGCGACGCGGCATGCGGGGCCGTGCCGGCGGCGGGCACCGATCCCCGGGCGGTGCCGGCCCGCGCGAGCCGGGACTCCTGCGGGCCGGAATCAGGCCCGCGTGCCCTCGTAGCTCCAGGTGCACATCCCGCCGCCCCGGTTGCCGGTGAAGCCGTGCGCCTGGATCCGGGCGTCGAGCCGGCCGTTCGCGATGCGGCCGGTCATGACGCCGGCATTGTTCTCGAGCGTGCCGGCGACGGTGCCGTCGGCGGCCACGGTGCCGTTCGCGCGCGTCGGGCCGAAGGGCATGGCGAAGCGGCCGCCGGCGATCCGGATGCGGAAATCGCCGGACTGGCGGCCGCGGCACTGTGCGCCGAGCAGGGTGAAGGTGCCGTGCCAGGCGCCGTCGAAGCTGCCCGACGGGGCGGCGGCAACGGGCGCGGCCGGCTCCGGTGCGGTTGCCTCGGCCGGGCCTGCGCCGGGGGCCTGTGCGCAGGCGGCGAGGCCGGCGAGGGCCAGGAGGGCCGGAAGGAAGGCGGGCCTGCGTGTTCCGGAAGACATGGACGTTTCCCGTTCTGCCCGGCGGGAAACATTCCAGCGCCGTTCCGTTACGCTTCGCGAGATGGTTCCGTGGCGCGGGACGGCGTCCCGCCGGGTGGCGCGTGGTCGCTGCAACCGTCGCGCGCCGAGAGGTAGAGGCCGCGCCGGGCGCAGAGCCCGTCCGCCTCGCGCACCGAGGCCCAGCCGGAACTCATCGCGGCGAGGCCCGGGAAGGCGGCCTCGACCGCGGCGGCGCCGGCCTCGAAGTGGCGGCAGGCGGCGCAGCGGCGCCCCGGGGAGTAGGCGGGGGCGGCCGCGCCGCCGGCGCGCCGGAAGGCGATCGCGGCGAGGGCGCGCCGCAGGGCGGAGGCGCCGGGGCGCCCCTCCGCCGCCGCGCCGGACGGGCCGGCGGCGCTCATCGCGCCAGCGACTCCCAGTGCGACGCGAAGACGATCACCGAGAGCACGAAGCCGATGACGAGGTTCACCGCGACGCCGGCGGTGAAGGCCAGGAAGGGCTTCCCGCCGGCCGGGGCGAGGTCGCGGAAGCGGGTGGTCAGGCCGATCGAGAGGAAGGAGAAGGTGAAGGCCCAGGCGCGCAGGGTGGAGAGCGGCGCCACCAGGGCGGGCTTCACGATCCGGTCGTACTCGGCCATGGAGAGGCCGCGCACGGCCAGGGTGACGAGCACCGAGGCGACCAGGAAGCCCACCACGAATTTCGGGAAGCGCCACCAGACCTGCCCCAGATCGGCGCGGCCGCCGGTCTCGGCCGCCTCCCAGCGGGTGACGGCGATCAGCGAGAGCACGAAGGCCCAGATGCCGATCCAGACGTCGCGGCCGACCACCTTGACCAGCGTGTAGGACCAGACCGCCTGGTCGGCGTCGCCGGCGATGCCGGTGGCCGGCCCGACCAGCCCGGCATAGGCCTGCGCCGCCGCGAAGCCGGCCGCGTCGGCGAATTCCGAGGTGCCGATCCAGGCGCCGGCGACGCCGGCCGGGAGCTGCAGCCAGCGCGCGGCGAGCGGCAGGGCGAAGATCATCACGATGGCCCAGAGCACCACCAGGGTGATGGCGATGGGCGGGTGCTCCTTGCGCGCGCGCACCGCGCCGGCGATGGCGATGGCGGCCGAGACGCCGCACACCGCGCCGCCGGCGCCGAGCGTCGCGCAGAGGCGCCGGTCGAGGCCGAGGCGGCGGCCGACCAGGAAGATGGTGAGGAAGGTGGCGACCGAGACGATCGAGGCCTGCAGGATGGCGATCGGCCCGGCCCAGAGGATCAGCGTGAAGGGCAGGGTGGCGCCGAGCAGGACGATGCCGGTCTTGATGTAGAATTCGGTGCGGAAGCCGGCCTCCAGGCGGCGCGGCAGGCCGGTGGTGTTGGCGACCACGAGGCCGAGCAGCAGCGCCAGCAGCGGCGGCTCGATGTTGTAGCGCTGCGCCTCGGACCAGGCGCCGGCGGCGAAGATGGCGACCGCGGCGAGGTAGAGCAGGGTGAAGGAGAGGGCGAAGTCCCGCGCCCGGTGGCCGAGCGTCGCGGCGCCGGCGGTGAGGACGACGAGGAACAGCGCGTACTGCGCGAGGTAGCGCGGCGCCGCGGCGGCGAGGTGGGCGGCGAGCTGGTCCGGGCTGCTCCAGCGCGGCGGGGCGACGGCGATCCAGGCGGGGAGGGAGGAGCCGTCGCGGAACAGGGCGTAGGCGGCGAGCACGAGGCCGAGGCCGATCCAGACGGCCCACCAGTCCTCCTTGCGCCACAGCTCCTGCCAGCCGGCGGCGGCCGGGGCGGGGCGGTCGAGGGCGGAATCGGTCGCGCTCATGGTATGGGCACGCTCATGACGGGGAAACCTTCGGAAGCACAGCCGAGGCGGACGGCATCGGGATAATGCCCGTCCGTTGTCGTTCATTTCCTATAATCACGATCCGCATCGGTTCCGTCCCGCTTCCGCGGCATGGCCGGCATGCGGCGGGCGTCGGCGGGGCGCCGGGGCTGGTGGCCCGGGCGGTTGGCCGGGCGTGCCGCCGCACGCGGTCGCGATCCGGCTCTCGCTATCGCGACGGAGCCGAATCGGTGCAGGATCGTTGCGCCGGGGCGGCAGCGAGGTGCGCATGCTGGATTCCGCCCAAGCCCCACAAGGCAGCCCCCCGGGAGGCCCGCAGGACGGGCCCCACGACGATCCCGGCGCGCATGCCGGCGCGGCACGGCCGGTCGCGGCGGTGGCGCTGGCGGCGCTCGGCATCGTCTACGGCGACATCGGCACCAGCCCGCTCTACGCGCTGCGCGAGGCGGCCCGGGCGGCGTCCGGCGGCGGCGGGGCATTGTCGCACGACGCGATCCTCGGCGTGCTGTCGGTGATCTTCTGGTCGGTGATCATCGTCGTGTCGCTGAAGTACGCGGTGCTCATCATGCGGGCCGACAACCGCGGCGAGGGCGGCATCGTCGCCATGCTGGCGCTGCTCGGGGCGCGCGACGCGAAGCCCGGCACCTGGCGCGGGATGCTGCTGGTGCTCGGGCTGGTGGGGGCGGCGCTGCTCTACGGCGACGGGGTGATCACGCCCGCCATCTCGGTGCTCAGCGCCATCGAGGGGCTGAAGCTAGACGCGCCGCAACTCGCCCCGGCGGTGGTGCCGATCACGCTGGCGATCCTGCTCGGCCTGTTCCTGGTGCAGCGGCAGGGGACGGCGGTGATCGGCGCGGTGTTCGGGCCGATCATGCTGGTCTGGTTCGCGCTGATCGGGGTGCTGGGGCTGGCCGAGATCGCGCGCGTGCCCTCGGTGCTGGCGGCGCTGAACCCGTACCATGCGGTGGACTACCTGCTGCATGCCGGGCCGGGGATCGGCTTCGCGGTGCTGGGGGCGGCCTTCCTGGCGGTGACGGGCGGCGAGGCGATGTATGCCGACATGGGGCATTTCGGCCGCCGCGCGATCCGGCTCGGCTGGTTCTGCGTGGCGCTGCCGGGGCTGGTGCTGAACTACTTCGGCCAGGGCGCGCTGCTGCTGAGCGAGCCGGAGGCGATCGAGCACCCGTTCTTCCACCTGGCGCCGGACTGGCTGCACTACCCGCTGGTGGCCTTCGCGACGGCGGCGACCATCATCGCCAGCCAGGCGATCATCTCGGGCGCCTTCTCGCTGACTCAGCAGGCGATCCAGCTCGGCTTCCTGCCGCGCATGCGCATCGTGCAGACGGCGAGCCACGAGCGCGGGCAGATCTACGTGCCGCTGGTGAACTGGCTGCTGGCGCTGGCGACGCTCGGCGCCGTTCTGGTGTTCGAGACCTCGGACGCGCTGGCCGGGGCCTACGGCATCGCCGTCTCGGCGCTGATGGCGATCACCACCATCCTGGCCGCGCTGATCGCGCTGAAATGGGGCTACAGCCCGTGGCTGGTGGTGGCGGTGAACGGGGCCTTCCTGTGCCTCGACCTGATCTTCTTCGCGGCGAACGCGGTGAAGCTGTTCGAGGGGGGCTGGTTCCCGCTGCTGATCGCCTTCGTCGTCGCCTTCACCATGCTGACCTGGCGCAAGGGGGCGATGCTGCTGGAGGCGGCGCGCGCCCGGCTGCGCCAGCCCGAGGCGGAATTCCTGAGGATGCTGGCGGAGCGGCCGCCCTACCGCATCCCCGGCACGGCGGCCTTCCTGACCTCGGGCCTCGCCGGGGTGCCGATCTCGCTGACCCATCACCTGAAGCACAACCGGGTGCTGCACGAATGCGTGCTGCTGGTCTGCGTCGTCACCACCGAGGCGCCGCGCGTGCCGGCGGAGAAGCGGCTGAAGGTGGAGACGCTGTCGAACGGCGTGTTCCGGGTGGTGCTGCGCTTCGGCTTCATGGAGAGCCCGGACGTGCCCTGCGCCCTGGCGCCCGCGCTCGGGCGGCCGCCGCTGGAGCGGGTCGATCCGGCCGACGTGACCTACTACCTGCGGCGGGAGACGGTGATGCCGACCGACCGCATCCCGGGGATGATGGTCTGGCGCGAGAACCTGTTCGCCGCCATGCACCTCAACGCCAACCGCTCGGCGGCGTATTTCTGCCTGCCGGTGGCGCAGGTGGTGGAGGTGGGGCTGGAGGTGGAGATCTGACAGCCTGTTCGAGAGGCCTGCGGCGGAGGGCTGGCGAGGGATTTTTCGTGCCGGGCAGGAAGGGACGCCGGCGCGAGGCGGGGCAGCGTGCCAAGTCCCTGACGCGCCCGGCGCGGAAAAGACCCGCCAGGCCGACCCGCAGGCTTCTCGAACAGGCTGTGAGGCCGGCCCGCGCAGGCCAGGACCCGCGCGGGCCGGTTCGAACAGGCGCCGAGGCCGGGCGGCGTCGGCGATCCCGGATCGGATGGCGGCAGGCTCAGCGCCGGCCGGCGGCGAAGCGGACGGCCTCCTCGGCGGCGCGGAACAGGGCGCGGGCCTTGGCCTGGCACTCCTCGTGCTCGGCCTCGGGGTCGGAATCGGCGACGATGCCGGCGCCGGCCTGCACGTACATGGTGCCGTCCTTCACCAGCGCGGTGCGCAGCGCGATGCAGGTGTCCATGCCGCCGTCGCAGCCGAAGTAGCCGACGCCGCCGGCGTAGAGGCCGCGCCGCGAGGGCTCCAGCTCCTCGATGATCTCCATCGCCCGCACCTTGGGCGCGCCGGAGAGGGTGCCGGCGGGGAAGCCGGCGGCCAGCGCGTCCACGGCGGTGAGGCCGGGGCGCAGCCGGCCCTCGACCTCGGAGCTGATGTGCATGACCTGCGAGTAGCGCTCGATCTGGAACTGCGCCGGGACGCGCACCGTGCCGATCTCGGCGACGCGGCCGACATCGTTGCGGCCGAGGTCGATCAGCATCAGGTGCTCGGCGCGCTCCTTGGGGTCGGCGAGCAGCTCCCGCTCCAGCGCCAGGTCCTCGGCCGGGGTGGCGCCGCGGCGGCGGGTGCCGGCCAGCGGCCGGACGGTGACGGTGCGGTCGCGCAGGCGCACCAGGATCTCGGGGCTGGCGCCCACCGCCGCGAAGCCGCCGAAGTCGAAGAAGAACAGGAAGGGGGCCGGGTTCAGCCGGCGCAGCGCGCGGTAGAGGGCGAGCGGCGGCAGGGCGAAGGGGGCCGAGAAGCGCTGGCTCGGCACCACCTGGAACACGTCGCCGGCGCGGATGTACTCCTTGGCGCGCTCCACCCAGGCGAGGAATTCCTCGCGCGTGACGTTGGCGGCCGGGGCGGGCTGCGGCGGCAGGCGCACGGGGGGCGCGGGGCGGGGCAGGGGGCGGTCGAGCGCCGCCTCGGCCTCGTCGAGCCGTGCCTGCGCCGCCTCCCAGGCGAGGCGCGGATCGGCGCCGGGTTCCGGCCAGACGGGGGCGCAGAGGGTCAGCGCGTCGCGCACGTGGTCGAACACGGCGACCAGGGTGGGGCGGACCAGCACCGCGTCGGGGATGCCGAGCACGTCCGGCTTGTCCTGCGGCAGTCGCTCGACGAGGCGGGCCATGTCGTAGCCGAGGTAGCCGAACAGCCCGGCCGCGATCGGCGGCAGGCCGGGGGGCAGCGGCATCTGGATCGCGGCGATGGCGCGGCGCAGGCTGTCGAGCGCGTTGCCCGGCTCCGGCTCGAAGGCGTGCGGGGCGGTGAGCGCGTGGCGGTTCAGCTCGGCCACGCCGTCGCGGCAGCGCCAGATCAGGTCGGGGGCGAGGCCGATCGCGGAGTAGCGGCCGCGCGACTGGCCGCCCTCGATGCTTTCCAGCAGGAAGGAGTTGACCCCGCCGCCGAGCCGCAGGAAGGCGCCGACCGGCGTCTCCAGGTCGGCGACGCGCTCGCGGAAGAGGATCTGGCCGCGCCCGGCCTCGAAGCCGGCGCGGAACTCGGCGAAGCCGGGCGTTTCCATCGCGTTGCTCGTCCTGTCTCTCAGTTCGCGGGGCCGGCGAGGCTGTCCAGCAGGCGCTGGTTCACCCGCACCTCGGCCCGCCGCCGCAGCGCCGCGGCGTACTGCGTCTCCAGGTCGTCGGCCATGGCCTGCTCCACCTCGCCGCGCAGCCGGCCGAGGGCGAGGGGGTCCGAGGCGGGGTCGAAGCGCTCGATCGTGGCGAGCTGCGCCACCGCGAAGCCGGCGCGGGTCTCGACCATGGTGGGGTCGCCCACCTTGGCCTCGAAGAGCGGCGCCAGCAGCTCGGGCGGCGGCTGCGGCTGGCTGGCCGGGGCCTGCGGGTCCGGCTGGCGGCCGAACGGGCCGAGCCGGTCGGCGCGCAGCCCGGCCTCGCGCGCCGCCTCGGGCAGCGGCCTGCCGCCGCGCACCGCGCCGAGCAGCGCGGCGGCGCGCTCCTCCTGCGACCGGCGGCGGGCATCGGCGAGCCAGGCGCGGCGCACCTGGTCCTCGATCTCGGCGAAGGGCCGCAGCGCCGCCGGGGTGACCTGCCTGACCTCCACGCCGACGAAGCCGTCCGGCGTCTCGGTGAATTGCGGGGCGGCGCCCTGGCCGGCCGCGAAGATGGCGCGCAGCGTCGCCTCGCGCTGCGGCTGCGGCACCGGCAGGGTGACGGCCGCGCCGGCGGCGTCGCGGCCGGTGGCGTCGGTGGTGACGGTGGCGGTGGCGAGGCCGAAGCGCCGGGCCACCTCCTCCAGCGTGGCGCCGCCGGCCAGCGCGTCCTCGATCTCGTTGGCGCGGCGGTAGGAGAGGTCGATGGCGCGCTCGGCCTGCAGGTCGCGGCGGATCTCGTCGCGCACCGCCTCGAGCGGGCGGGAGGCGGGGGGCTCGATCTTCGCGACGCGCAGGACGTGCCAGCCGAAGGGGCTCTGCACCGGGTCGGTGACGCCGCCCTCGGGGGCGGCGAAGGCGGCGTCGGCGAGGGCGGGGACGGGCAGGCCGTCGCGGTCCAGCGCGCCGAGGTGCAGGGCGGTGCCGCCGGCTTCCGCGGCCTGCCGCTCGATCGCCGCGAAGTCGGCGCCGCCGCGCCAGGCGGCGGCGATGGCGCGCGCCTTCTCCTCGCTGTCCACCAGCGCCTGGTCGATCTGGCGGCGCTCGCCGGACTCGAACTCGCCGCGCCGGCGCTCGTAGGCGGCGGCGATGTCGGCGTCGGGGACCTGCACCTCGGCGGCGACGGAGTCGGGCGTCAGCGCCGCGACCACGGCCTGGCGGTACTCCGGGGCGGAGAAGCGCTCGGGGTTGTTCTCGTGGAAGCGGCGCAGCGCCGCCTCGTCGGGAGGGGGGGGCTCGGGCGCGTCGAGCAGGGCCAGCTCCACCACGTCGGCGGAGCGCCGCTCGCGCGCCCAGGCGAGCAGCGGGTGGGTCAGCGCGTCGGGCCCGATGCCGCCGGAGCGGACGCCGCCGAGGAGCTGCTGGCGGGCGATGTCGGCGCGCACGAGGGTGATGAACTGCGCCTCGGTCAGGTCGTACTGCCGCAGCGCCGCCTCCAGGATGGCGCGGCTGAAGCGGCCGTCCGAGCCCTGCAGGCCGGGCATGGCGAAGACCGCGTCGCGCACCGCCGATTCCGGCACCACGATGCCGAGCCGCCTCGCCTCCGCCAGCAGCGAGCGCTGGGCGATGAGCTGCTCCAGCGCCTGGGTGGCGATGGCGCGGCGCACCGCCGGGTCGTCCTGGAAGCGGGGGCCGAGCTGGGCGGCGATGCGCCGCATCTCGCGCCGCGTCGCGGCCTGCGCCTCCTCCAGCGGGATCGGCTCGCCGCCGACCCGCGCCAGCGCGTCGTCGCCCTGGAACAGCGAGCGCACCATGTCCGACCCGATCCCCCAGAGGGCGAAGGAGGCGATCAGGACCGCGAACAGGGCGGTGGCGATCCAGGATTTCGCGAGGCGGCGGAAGAGCGAGAGCATGCGCGGTGCTTAGCCGCGTGGCGGGCGCAACGGAAGTGGGACGCGGCGGGAGCGGGGGCGCGGGGCGGCGCGGCGCCCCGGCGGCGGCCCGGGGAAGGCGGGGCGGGAGGCAGACCGGGGAGGCAGACCGGGGGAGGCGGCCCAGGGGAAGCGGCCCAGGGGAGGCGGCCCGCGGCTGGTCGGGCAGGGCGCGGCCCTTCGTCCCCGTTGTGGTCGGACAACGCCGGCCGCCGCCTTAAGTCCTGTCGGAAGTCCCTGGGGGCGTGCCGGCCGCCGGCGATTGCCAAAGCCTGCCGGGGCGGATAACCGGCGGACAGCCAAGGAGATTGCCATGACCCCCGGGGTTCGACCGCTCATCGCCGGCAACTGGAAGATGCACGGGCTGCGCGCCGACGCGCTGCCGCTGGCGCGCGAGGTGGCCGGGGGAGCGGCGGGGCTGGCGGCCGAGCTGCTGGTCTGCCCGCCCTTCACCCTGGTCGCCGCCGTGGCCGAGGCGCTGGCCGGCACCGCGGTGGCGGTGGGCGGGCAGGACTGCCACGCGGCGGCCAGGGGGGCGCACACGGGCGACGTCGCGGCGCCGATGCTGCGCGACGCGGGGGCCACCTACGTGATCCTCGGCCACTCCGAGCGCCGCCAGGCCTATGGCGAGGGCGGGGCGGGGCTGCGGGCGAAGGTGGAGGCGGCGATCGCGGCGGGGCTCACGCCGATCCTCTGCGTCGGCGAGAGCGAGTCGCAGCGCCTGGCGGGCGAGGCCGAGGCGGTGGTCTCGGCGCAGCTCGCCGAGGCGCTGCCGGAAGGCTTCGCGGCGGCGGGCGGCGTGGTGGCCTACGAGCCGGTCTGGGCGATCGGCACCGGGCGGACGCCGACCGAGGCGGACATCGCCGCGATCCACGGCGCGATGCGGGCGCAGCTCGTGCGGGACTTCCCGGCGGGCGGCCCCCAGGGGGGAGGGACCACGCGGCTGCTCTACGGCGGCTCGGTGAAGCCGGGCAACGCGGCGGCGATCCTGGCGCTGCCGGACGTGGACGGGGCGCTGGTGGGCGGCGCCAGCCTGGTGGCGGCGGACTTCCTGGCGATCGCCCGCGCGGCGGGGTGAGAGGGCCGGAGTGAGACGGGCGGAGTGAGACGGGCGGAGTGAGACGGGCGGGGCCGGCCGGGCGGCGGAGCGGGGCGGCGGAGCGGGGCGGCGCGCCCACAGGTCGCGCCGTCGGGTTCACGCCGCCGGGTTACGCTCCTGGGCGATGGCCGCCGCTCGCGCGGCGCGGAGGCGGCGAGCGGCCGCACTTGAGGCGGACGGGCAACGCCGCTAGACAGCGCGCGCCCAAGGAACCGACATGTCCACCGTCCTGCTCGTCATCCACCTCTTCGTCACCCTGGCCCTGATCGGCGTCGTCCTGCTCCAGCGCAGCGAGGGCGGCGGCCTCGGCATCGGCAGCTCGCAGGGCATGGGCGCGTTCATGTCCGGCCGCGGCACCGCCAACCTGCTGACGCGAACGACCGCGATCCTCGCGACCATCTTCATGGTGCTGTCGCTGACCCTGGCGCTGATGCACCGCACGCCGAACCAGGGCCGCTCGATCTTCGACAACCCGCCGCCGGCCGCGCCCGCTGCGCCCGCGCCTGCCGGCACGGCGCCCGCCGCGCCGGGCGCCGGGGCGCCTGGTGGAGCGTCGGGCGCGGGGGCGCCCGGCGACGCGCCGGGCGGGGCCGCGCCAGGCACGGCGCCGGCGGCGCCCGCCGCGCCGGCGGCTCCGGCCGCGCCCGCCGCGCCTTCCGTGCCGACCAACTGATACCGGGCCGTGGAAGCTGCGGCTTCCGCGCGTCGGCCGGCGATCCTTGCCGGCCCGCGCGGAGGCGGGCCGAGGTGAGGGCTGGCCGGACCCATGGACGGGCCGGGAAGGCGTTGCCTGCCCGGCCTTTTTCATGCCCGCCGATTACCCGCCCACCGGTCGCCCGCCTGCCGGCCGCCTGCCCGTCGATCGCCTGCCTCACTCTCGACTGCCTGCCGGTCGCCTGTCTGCCGGTCGCCTGTCTGCCGATTGCCTGCCTGCCGGTCGCCTGCCTGCGGGACGGGGGCGGGGATTCGGCGCGCCGTGCGCAAGATGCCGTGCGGTGGCCGGCGCGCGGGGCTGATGCGCGGCCGATCAGGGTTCCCGCCCGTCTCCGCGAACGATACAAGGGACGCCCATGACGCGGTTCGTATTCATCACCGGCGGCGTGGTCTCCTCCCTCGGCAAGGGTCTCGCCTCCGCCGCCCTCGGGGCGCTGCTGCAGGCGCGCGGCTACAAGGTCCGCCTGCGCAAGCTCGATCCCTACCTCAACGTCGATCCCGGCACGATGTCGCCGTACCAGCACGGCGAGGTCTACGTCACCGACGACGGCGCCGAGACCGACCTCGACCTCGGCCACTACGAGCGGTTCACCGGCGTGCACGCGACGCGCGCCGACAACTGGACGACGGGCCGCATCTATTCCGAGGTGATCGCCAAGGAGCGGCGCGGCGACTACCTCGGCGGCACGGTGCAGGTGATCCCGCACATCACCGACGCCATCAAGGACGCGATCGCGGCCGAGACGGACGGGCTCGACTTCGTGCTGGTCGAGATCGGCGGCACGGTGGGCGACATCGAGAGCCTGCCCTTCCTGGAGGCCATCCGGCAGTTCGCCAACGAGGTGGGGCCGCAGCGCGCCTGCTTCATGCACCTGACGCTGGTGCCCTACATCCCCTCCGCCGGCGAGCTGAAGACCAAGCCGACGCAGCACAGCGTGAAGGAGCTGCTGGGCCTCGGCATCCAGCCCGACATCCTGCTCTGCCGCTGCGACCGGCCGATCCCGGAGAACGAGCGGCGCAAGATCGCGCTGTTCTGCAACGTCAGGCCCGAGAGCGTGATCCCGGCGCTCGACGTCTCCAACATCTACGCCGTGCCGCTCTCCTACCACGAGGAGGGGCTCGACCGGGAGGTGCTGCGCCACTTCGGCATGTCGGTGTACGGCGAGCCGGACATGAAGCGCTGGCGGCGCATCGTCCATTCGGTGGACCAGCCCGAGGGCGAGGTGACGATCGCCGTGGTCGGCAAGTACACGGGGCTGCTCGACGCCTACAAGTCGCTGGCCGAGGCGCTGACCCATGGCGGCATCGCCCACAACGTCCGGGTGAGGCTCGACTGGGTGGACAGCCAGATCTTCGAGAGCCCGGACAGCGTGCAGCGCCTGGAGGGCGTCAACGGCATCCTGGTGCCGGGCGGCTTCGGCGAGCGCGGCTCGGCGGGCAAGATCGCGGCGGTGCGCTTCGCGCGCGAGCGCAAGGTGCCCTTCCTCGGGATCTGCTTCGGCATGCAGATGGCGGTGATCGAGGCGGCGCGGAACCTGGTCGGGCTGGAGCGCGCCTCCTCGACGGAGTTCGGGCCGACCGAGGAGCCGGTGGTCGGGCTGCTGACCGAGTGGGCGCGCGGCAACCAGCTCGAGCGGCGGGCCGAGGGCGGCGACCTCGGCGGCACGATGCGGCTCGGCGCCTATCCGGCGGCGCTCGCCGAGGACAGCCTGGTGCGCAAGGTCTATGGCGGCGCCGCGCAGATCCAGGAGCGGCACCGGCACCGCTACGAGGTGAACATCGGCTACCGCGACCGGCTGGAGCAGGCGGGGCTGCGCTTCTCCGGCCTCTCGCCGGACGGGGTGCTGCCGGAGATCGTCGAGTATCCCGACCATCCCTGGTTCATCGGCGTGCAGTTCCACCCGGAGCTGAAGTCCAAGCCCTTCGCGCCGCACCCGCTCTTCTCGGGCTTCATCGGCGCGGCCGTGGGCAAGGCGCGGCTGGTATGAGCGGCGCGTCGGCGCCGCCCGCCGTGCCGCGGCGCGAGGTCCGCATCGGGCGGGGGGCCGCCTTGGTGGCGGTGGGCAACCACCTGCCGCTGGCCTTCATCTCCGGCCCCTGCCAGATCGAGAGCCGCGCCCACGCGCTGGAGACGGCGCAGGCGCTGCGCGAGATGGCGGCGGCGGCCGGGGTGCCGGTGATCTACAAGTCCTCCTTCGACAAGGCCAACCGAACCAGCGCCACGGCGGCGCGCGGCATCGGGATGGCCGAGGGGCTGGCGATCCTGGCCGAGGTGCGCGAGGCGACCGGGCTGCCGGTGCTGACCGACGTGCACGCGGCCGAGCAGTGCGCGCCGGCGGCCGAGGCGGTGGACTGCCTGCAGATCCCGGCCTTCCTGTGCCGGCAGACCGACCTGCTGCTGGCGGCCGGGGCGACCGGCCGGCCGGTGAACGTGAAGAAGGGGCAGTTCCTGGCGCCCTGGGACATGCGCAACGTGGCGGCCAAGATCGCCTCGACCGGCAACGAGGGCGTGCTGCTCTGCGAGCGCGGCGCGAGCTTCGGCTACAACACGCTGGTCTCCGACATGCGGGCGCTGCCGATCATGGCCGCGACCGGCTACCCGGTGGTGTTCGACGCGACGCATTCGGTGCAGCAGCCGGGCGGGCAGGGGACGAGCAGCGGCGGGCAGCGTGAATTCGCCCCCGTGCTGGCGCGCGCCGCCGTGGCGGTCGGCGTCGCGGCGGTGTTCGTCGAGACGCACCAGGATCCGGACCACGCGCCCTCCGACGGGCCGAACATGATCCCGCTGCGGGAGATGCCGGCGCTGATCGCGCGGCTGAAGGCGTTCGACGCGCTGGCCAAGGGCCTGCCCGGGGAATCGCCGGGCGGGTGAGCGCCGGGGCGCCGCGCCGCCCCACCCCGGGCGCGGCCGGCGCCGGTCGCGGCGACGCCGGCGGTGGCCCGGCGGGCGATCCCCGCCGGCCGGCAGCGCCGGCGCCGCCCACGCGTTGCGGACAGGTAAATTGACCCACCCTGCGCGTGCATTACCGTGCCGCGCAGGAAGCCGCCCCGCCGATGTTTCCACGGGGTCCAACCGGGAGAGACGCCCTTGCGCCTGATCGGCCCCGCCATGGCCCTTTCCACCCTGCTGCTCGCCGGCTGCGCCATGCCGGGCGGGCGGGCGGCGGAGAGCGACGTCGCCCGCTACGCCGAGGCCATGCAGGAGGCGGAGTCGGCGATCGACGCCACGCTCGGGCGGCTGGCCGGGTTCGAGCGCCGCGCCGACCACGAGGCCGAGGCCATCGCCTTCAGCGCCGGGCCGGCGTCGCGGCGGCGTGGCGCCGGCCCGGCCTCGGCCGCCCCGCGCGGCGGCGCGGCCGAGGCGACGCGGCAGCTCTTCGAGGTGAGCTTCGAGGCGCTGGCCGCCTATACCCAGAACCTCGCGGCGCTCGGCCGCGAGCCGGGCGCCGAGCCGGTGCCGGTGGACGCCGCCGCGCTGGGCGCCCGCGCCGCCGCCGCCCTGGCGGCCTACGAGACCGCCAGCGGCCGCGCCATCCCGGAGCCGGTGCGCGGCGCCGGGCTGGCCGCCATCCCGGCCGTCGCGGCGGCGCCCGCCGGCAATGTCGGCCCGCGGGCGCTGGCGGCGGAGCGGGACGGGCAGATCCAGGCGGTGGTGGCGCTGCTCAAGGCGGTGGTCGGCGAGCAGACGGGGCAGGGGCTGCGCGGCACGATCCGGGCGCGGCGCGACCAGGTGGCGGCGGACCGGACGGCGCTGCTGGAGTCGATCCGCAACGACCCGCGCGCCAGCCGCATGGACCGCTACCGCGCCTACGAGATGGTGGCGCAGGCGCGCAGCGAGGACCCCGAGCAGGGGGCGCTGCGCGAGGTGGCGGCGGTGCTCGACCGGATCGCGCAGGCCGATGACGGGCTGGCGCGCGGCGATGCCGGGCAGGTGGCGGCGAACACGGCGGCGCTGCAGCAGGCGGTGGAGCGGCTCTGGCAGGTGCAGCCGCGCCTGGAGCGGCCCGAGGAGGAGTAGGGCGCCGGGGCCCCGGGGGAGAAAGGGGCCGCCCGGGGCGGCCTGCGAGGGGCGCGGTCCTCGGGAAGCGGTCCCCGGGCCGGGGCGCGCCCGGGGCGCGTTCCCGGGGGCGTGCCCCCGGAGGGAAGGCGGCCGGCGGCCGGGCCGCGCGGGCCACGATTGAGGGTTGCCCGGCCCGTCGTTGCCACAACCGGCAGAACGGGGTTGCCCTCGGTGCCTCCGGGGCCGTATTCGCGGCCAGAGCCAAACCGGAGACACTTCATGAGCGTCATCGCCGACATCACCGCGCGCGAGGTCCTCGATTCCCGCGGCAACCCCACCGTCGAGGTGGACGTGGTGCTGGAGAGCGGGGCCGAGGGGCGGGCGGCGGTGCCCTCCGGGGCCTCGACGGGCGCGCACGAGGCGGTCGAGCTGCGCGACGGCGACAAGTCCCGCTACGGCGGCAAGGGCGTGCAGAAGGCGATCGCCAACGTGGAGGGCGAGATCTTCGACGCCCTCTCCGGCCTCGACGCCTTCGAGCAGGTCAAGCTCGACGAGGCGATGATCGAGCTGGACGGCACGCCGAACAAGGCGCGGCTCGGCGCCAACGCGATCCTGGCCGTCTCGCTCGCCACCGCCAAGGCGGCGGCGGCGGAGCTGGGGCTGCCGCTCTACCGCTACGTCGGCGGCGTGTTCGCGCGCACCCTGCCGGTGCCGATGATGAACATCATCAACGGCGGCAAGCACGCGGACAACCCGATCGACATCCAGGAATTCATGATCATGCCGGTGGATGCCGGCACCGAGGCCGACGCGGTGCGGGTCGGCGCCGAGGTGTTCGCGGCGCTGAAGAAGGCGCTGCACGATGCCGGGCACAACACCAACGTCGGCGACGAGGGCGGCTTCGCCCCGAACCTGAAGTCGGCCGACGAGGCGCTCTCCTTCATCGCCAAGGCCTGCGAGAAGGCCGGCTACAAGCCGGGCGAGGAGGTGATGTTCGCGCTCGACTGCGCCTCCACCGAGTTCTTCCACGACGGCAAGTACGCGATGGAGGGCGAGGGCAAGACGCTCGATGCCGGCGGCATGGTGGACTACCTCGCGGCGCTCTGCGCCAAGTGGCCGATCATCTCGATCGAGGATGGCTGCGCCGAGGACGACTGGGACGGGTGGAAGCTGCTGACGGACAAGCTGGGCAGGACCGTGCAGCTCGTGGGCGACGACCTGTTCGTGACCAACCCGGAGCGGCTGCGCCAGGGCATCAAGGCGGGCGTGGGCAACTCGATCCTGGTGAAGGTGAACCAGATCGGCACGCTGACCGAGACGCTGGAGGCGGTGGAGACGGCGCACCGCGCCGGCTACACGGCGGTGATGAGCCACCGCTCGGGCGAGACCGAGGACGCGACCATCGCCGACCTCGCCGTGGCGACCAATTGCGGGCAGATCAAGACCGGCTCGCTCAGCCGCTCGGACCGTCTGGCCAAGTACAACCAGCTGATCCGCATCGAGCAGGGCCTGGGCCCGGCCGCGCGCTACGCCGGGCGGGGCATCCTGCGCCGCTGAGCGGAGCGCCTGCCGCCCGCGCGGGCGGCAGTGGTGACGATCGGCGCCACGCTCGTGGCGGGGCTGCGCCGGCGGCCCGCGCGCGCAGGCGGCAGGCCGGGCAGTCCTCGGGCCGCCCGCGCCGGGGTGGGCGCGTCCGCCCGGCCCAGAGCGGATCGCCGGCGGGCGGACACGCCCGGCGGCGTGAATCCGCGCCGAGAACGACGAGCTACGGCGAAGCGCAGCCCCGACCGGACCGCGGTTCGCCGTAGCTGGCGACGCGCGGGTGACGCGGCGCGGCAACAGCGCGGCGCGCAATCGCGGGCGGGCCCGATCCCGCCTTGCCTGCCGCCCCGCCGCTGCCGCAGCCTGCCGCCGCGATGCCGTTTCCGGGGGGAGCACGGCCGCGCCGAACTGCCGGGGGAGTGGCTCGATGTCGCTGGGACGCGAATTGAAGCGGCGTGTGCGCGAGGCCGCGCTGCCGATGGTCTTCGTCGGACTGTCCTTCTATTTCGGCTGGCATGTCGTCCATGGCGACCGCGGGCTGATCGCCTACGAGCGCCGGATGGAGGAGATCCGCCAGGCCAGGGTGGAGCTTGCCCAGGCCGAGGCGGAGCGCGACGCGCTGGAGCGGCGGGTGAACGGTCTGCGCGCCAACCGGCTGGACCGCGACCAGCTCGACGAGCGGGCGCGGGCGCGGCTGAACCTAGTGGGCCACGACGACATCGTGATCCCCTACGAGGCGGGCCGGCGCCTCTACTGAGCGGCCGGCGGCGGGTCGGGCCGCCCGCGCCCTGCGACCCGCGCGCGCGGGGCGACACGGGCGACGGGGCAGGCGCCGGAGTCGCGGGCCGCCGGGCACCTGCCATGGGTCGGGGACGGGCTACAGCGAACCGCAGTCCGGTTGGGACTGCGGTTCGCTGTAGCCCGTTGTTCCCGGCGTGGATTCACGCCTCCGGGCGTAGCCGCCCTCCGGCGATCCGCTCCAGGCTTTCCTGACGGTGGCATGCAGCCTCCGCGCGGGCGCATCGCGCCGCTTTTCGTGCTGGTAAAGGAACGATTCGCGGAGGTTCCGAAGACGGGCCCGAGTCGGGCGACGTTTCGGTGCCAGGGCGGATAACCCGAATGTGGTTATTTCGTCTATTGCGTTGCAACATAAGGGTTTGGCGCCTCCACCCGCTTGCGCAACGCACGGCAGGTGCGTAAGTGCGCCCTCGGGACAGCGCATGGAGATGCCCGGATGGCGCAGGCGGCCGACACCACCCCGAAGCGCCGATCCCGCTCCGGCAGTCCCTCGGGCAGCCCCACCGGCAATCCGGGCAAGGAACCAGCCATGACGCGAGACCAGCTGCAGCAGGCCTACCGGGACATGCTCCTGATCCGCCGCTTCGAGGAGAAGGCCGGCCAGCTCTACGGCATGGGACTGATCGGCGGCTTCTGCCACCTCTACATCGGCCAGGAGGCGGTGGTGGTGGGCATGCAGGCCTGCCTGCAGCCGGGCGACCAGGTGATCACCTCCTACCGCGACCACGGGCACATGCTGGCCACCGGCATGGAGGCGCGCGGCGTGATGGCCGAGCTGACCGGGCGCGAGGGCGGGTACTCGCGCGGCAAGGGCGGCTCGATGCACATGTTCAGCCGCGAGAAGGGGTTCTACGGCGGGCACGGCATCGTCGGCGCCCAGGTCAGCCTCGGCACCGGCCTCGCCTTCGCCAACTGGTACCGCGAGAACCGGGGCGTCTCGCTCACCTACTTCGGCGAGGGCGCCTCGAACCAGGGGCAGGTCTACGAGAGCTTCAACCTCGCCGCGCTGATGAAGCTGCCGGTGGTCTACATCATCGAGAACAACAAGTACGGCATGGGCACGAGCGTGGAGCGCGCCTCGGCCTCGCACGACCTGTCGAAGAACGGCTCGCCCTGGGGCATCCCGGGGATGCAGGTGGACGGCATGGACGTCACCGCCGTGAAGGCGGCGGGCGAGGTCGCCGTGGCGCATTGCCGCGAGGGCAACGGCCCGTACCTGCTGGAGATGAAGACCTACCGCTACCGCGGCCACTCCATGTCCGACCCCGCGAAGTACCGCACGCGCGAGGAGGTGCAGAAGATGCGCGAGACGCACGACTGCATCGAGACCGCCCGCAAGGCGCTGCTGGCGCAGGGCGTCGCCGAGGCGGACCTCAAGAAGATCGACGACGAGGTGAAGGCGATCGTGGCCGAGGCGGCGGAATTCGCCCAGACCTCGCCCGAGCCCGACCCCAAGGAACTCTGGACCGACGTGCTGGTGGAGACCCGCTGAGATGGGCGTGCAGATCCTGATGCCGGCACTCAGCCCCACCATGACGGAGGGCAAGCTCTCGCGCTGGCTGAAGAATGAAGGCGACGAGGTGAAGTCCGGCGACGTGATCGCCGAGATCGAGACCGACAAGGCGACCATGGAGGTCGAGGCGGTCGACGAGGGCAGGCTGACGAGGATCCTGGTGCCCGAGGGCACCGAGGGCGTCTCCGTCAACAGCCCGATCGCCGAGCTCGACGGCGGCGGCGAGGTCTCGCAGCCCACCGCGCCGGGCAGCGACGGCGCCGCGCCGACGCATCCCGCGCCGCCCGCCGCCGGGCAGCCCGGCCGGACCGGGCAGGTCGCCAAGGAGGCCGAGGACCACGCGAAGGTGGCCGAGAAGGGCGCCGCCGGGCGGCCCGAGGCCGCGGCGCAGCCGAAGGCGCCGGCGCAGGAGCCCGAGAAGGACTGGGGCCCGACCCGCCCGATCACGGTGCGCGAGGCGCTGCGCGACGCCATGGCGGCCGAGATGCGCGCCGACAAGGACGTGTTCCTGATGGGCGAGGAGGTCGCCCAGTACCAGGGCGCCTACAAGATCAGCCAGGGGTTGCTCGACGAGTTCGGGCCGCGCCGGGTGATCGACACGCCGATCACCGAGCACGGCTTCACCGGCATGGCGGTGGGTGCCGCGCTGACCGGACTCAAGCCGATCGTCGAGTTCATGACCTTCAACTTCGCCATGCAGGCGATCGACCAGATCGTCAACTCGGCGGCCAAGACGCTCTACATGAGCGGCGGCCAGATGGGCTGCCCGATCGTCTTCCGCGGGCCGAACGGCGCCGCGGCGCGCGTGGCCGCCCAGCACAGCCAGTGCTATGCGAGCTGGTACGGCCACCTGCCGGGCCTGAAGGTGGTGGCGCCGTGGTCGGCGGCGGACGCGAAGGGGCTGCTGCGCGCCGCGATCCGCGACCCCAACCCGGTGATCGTGCTGGAGAACGAGATCCTCTACGGGCAGACCTTCGAGTGCCCGACCGACGAGGACTTCGTGCTGCCGATCGGCAAGGCCAAGGTGGAGCGCGAGGGCAGGGACGTCACCATCGTCGCCTTCTCGATCATGGTGGGCCTCGCGATGCAGGCGGCCGAGGCGCTGGCCAAGGAGGGCATCGAGGCCGAGGTGGTGAACCTGCGCACCATCCGCCCGATGGACACCGAGACCATCGCCCGCTCGGTGCAGAAGACCAACCGCCTCGTCACGGTCGAGGAGGGCTGGCCCTTCGCCGGCATCGGCGCCGAGGTCGCGATGCAGATCATGGAGACCGCCTTCGACCATCTCGACGCGCCGCCGGTGCGCGTGCACGGCGCCGACGTGCCGATGCCCTACGCCGCCAACCTGGAGAAGCTGGCCCTGCCGACCCTCGACCACGTGGTCGAGGCGGTGAAGACCGTGACCTACAAGTAGGCCGGGCGGGAAAGGGAAACGCGCAGATGGCGACCAACATCCTGATGCCGGCGCTGAGCCCCACCATGACGGAGGGGACGCTCGCCCGCTGGCTCAAGAAGGAAGGCGACACCGTCCGGTCCGGCGACGTGATCGCCGAGATCGAGACCGACAAGGCGACCATGGAGGTCGAGGCGGTCGACGAGGGCGTGCTCGGCAAGATCCTGGTGCCGGACGGCACCGAGGGCGTGAAGGTCAACGCGCCGATCGCCGTGCTGGTGGAGGCGGGCGAGGCCGTGCCGTCCGGCGCACCCTCCGGCCCCGCCGCCGCCAAGGCGCCGGCGCCGGGCGGCTCCGAGGCGCCCGAGCCCGGCCAGTCCGCCTCGGCCGCCGCGGCCGAGGCCGGGGTGGCGGCGTCCGGCGGCAAGGTGGCGGGGGCGGCGTCGCAGCCGGTCCAGGCGCCGAAGCCGGCTTCCCAGCCCGCCGCCGCCCCGGCACCGGCGGCGAACGGCCACGACAAGGGGGGCGAACGGGTCTTCGCCTCGCCGCTGGCGCGACGCATGGCGCAGCAGGCCGGCCTCGACCTCGGCGGCGTCGCGGGCAGCGGCCCGAACGGGCGGATCGTGAAGTCGGACATCGAGGCGGCGCTGTCGCGCGGCCCGGCGCCGGCGGCGCAGCCCGCGGCCGAGGCCCCGAAGCCGGCCGCCGCGCCGGCCCCGGCCCCGGCGCCCGCCCCGAAGGCGCTCGCGCCGGTCATCACGGCGCCGCACACGCCGATCCCGAACAGCTCGATGCGCAAGGTGATCGCGCGCCGGCTGGCCGAGGCGAAGTCCACCATCCCGCATTTCTACGTCGCGATGGACATCCAGCTCGACGCGCTGCTGAAGCTGCGCGCCGACCTGAACGCCCGAGCGCCGAAGGAGGGACCGGGCGCCTTCAAGCTCTCGGTGAACGACCTCATCATCAAGGCGGCGGCGGTGACGCTGCGGCGGATCCCGAAGGTCAACGCCTCCTGGAGCGACGAGGCGATCCTGCAGTACCAGGACGTGGACATCTCGGTCGCCGTCTCGATCCCGGACGGGCTCATCACCCCGATCGTGCGACGCGCCGACCAGAAGGGCCTGGCCGCGATCAGCAACGAGATGAAGGACCTCGGCGCCCGCGCCAAGGCCGGCAAGCTCAAGCCCGAGGAGTTCCAGGGCGGCGGCTTCTCCATCTCCAACATGGGCATGTACGGGGTGCGGGACTTCGCCGCGATCATCAACCCGCCGCAGGCCGGCATCCTGGCGGTCGGCGCGGGCGAGCAGCGGCCGGTGGTCAGGGACGGGGCGCTGGCGATCGCGACGGTGATGACCTGCACGCTCTCGGTTGACCACCGCGTGATCGACGGGGCGCTGGCGGCGGAATGGCTGGCCGCGTTCAAGGTGATCGTCGAGGATCCGCTCAGCCTGATGCTGTAGGGGATCAAGCCATGAGGGCCGAGCCGTGACGGAAGGGGCCGCCACCTTCACCCTGCGCGACGCGGCGCCGGCCGACGCGCCGGTCCTGCTGGCGCTGGTGCGCGAGCTGGCCGTGTTCGAGCGGCTGGCGCATCGCTGCGTCTCGGACGAGAAGGCGCTCGCCGCGGCGCTGGAGCGCAACCTGCTGCGGGCGATCATCGCCGAGCGGCGGGACGATGCCGGTCCGGTCCCGATCGGCATGGCGATCTGGCACGAGACCTTCAGCACCTTCTCCGGCCGGCACGGCTTCTGGCTGGAGGACCTGTTCGTGCTGCCGGACCAGCGGCGGCTCGGCGTCGGGCGGGCGCTGTTCGCGGAGCTGGCGCGCCGGGTGAAGGCGGAGGGCGGCACCGGGCTCGGCTGGCGCGTGCTGCGCTGGAACGAGCCGGGGCTGCGCTTCTACCGCGCCTGCGGCGGCGCGCCGAATGCCGAGTGGCAGGAGATGACGCTGACCGGCGCGGCGCTGGAGAAGCTGGCCGGGGGCTAGCGGCCCCGCCGGCCGGAGGATCGCCCGCGCCGCCGCGTGCGGCCGGGCCGATGCGTGCCGATGTGCAAGGAGACGGGCGGCCCGGCTGCCGCGCGGCGCACCGCCGCGCGCCCGGCGTCCCCCGTCCCTGTTGACCGCGCAACCTTTGACGGAGGGCCGGGCATGGCCGAGCAATCCTTCGACCTCATCATCCTCGGCGGCGGGCCGGGCGGCTACGTCGCGGCGATCCGCGCGTCGCAGCTCGGCATGAGGACCGCCGTGGTGGAGCGCGAGAACCTCGGCGGCATCTGCCTCAACTGGGGCTGCATCCCGACCAAGGCGCTGCTGCGTTCCTCCGAGATCAACCACCTGCTGCACACGCTGGACGCCTACGGCTTCGCCGCCGACAACATCCGCTTCGACGCGCAGAAGGTGGTCAAGCGCTCCCGCGCCGTGGCGAACCAGCTCTCCAACGGCGTCAAGCACCTGCTGAAGAAGAACAAGGTCACGGTGTTCGACGGGCAGGGGAAGCTGGCCGGGAAGGGGAAGGTCGCCGTCACCAAGGACGGCAAGCCGGTGGCGGACCTCGCCGCGAAGCACATCATCCTGGCGACCGGCGCGCGGGCGCGGGTGCTGCCGGGGATGGAGCCGGACGGCAGGCTGATCTGGACCTACCGCGAGGCGATGGTGCCGCCCGCCATGCCGAAATCGCTGATCGTGGTGGGGTCGGGCGCCATCGGCATCGAGTTCGCGAGCTTCTACCTCAACATGGGCGCCGCGGTGACCGTGATCGAGGTGATGGACCGCATCCTGCCGGTGGAGGATGCCGAGATCTCCGCCTTCGCGCGCAAGGCGCTGGAGAAGCAGGGGATGAAGATCGTCACCTCGGCCCGCATCCAGGGCACCAGGAAGGGTGCCGACAGCGTGACGGTGACGGTCGAGGCCGGCGGCAAGGTGCAGGACATCACCGCCGAGCGGCTGATCTCGGCGGTCGGCATCGTCGGCAACGTCGAGGATATCGGCCTGGAGGGGACGGCGGTGAAGGTCGACCGCACCCATGTGGTGATCGACGAGTACTGCCGCACCGGCGAGCCCGGCGTGTACGCGATCGGCGACCTGGCCGGGCCGCCCTGGCTGGCGCACAAGGCGAGCCACGAGGGCGTGCTCTGCGTCGAGGCGATCGCCGGGCTGCACGTGCACCCGATGGACGTGACCAACATCCCGGGCTGCACCTACTGCCGGCCGCAGGTCGCCTCGGTGGGGCTGACCGAGGCGAAGGCGAAGGAGCTGGGCCACGAGGTGAAGGTCGGGCGCTTCCCCTTCATCGGCAACGGCAAGGCCATCGCCATGGGCGAGCCGGAGGGGCTGGTGAAGACGGTGTTCGACGCGAAGACCGGCGAGCTGCTCGGCGCGCACATGGTCGGCGCCGAGGTGACGGAGATGATCCAGGGCTACACCATCGCCCGCACCCTGGAGAGCACCGAGGCGGAGCTGATGCACACCGTCTTCCCGCACCCCACCATCTCCGAGGCGATGCACGAGGCGGTGCTTGATGCCTATGGCCGGGTGATCCACATCTAGGGACCTGTACCCACCCCCACCCCCCCTTCGGGGGGCGTGCCCTGTCCGATGGGCCCTGTTCGATGGGCCGGGTCCGATGGGCCGGCGGGGGTGCCCCGCTGGCGGCGCCGGGCGCGGGGTGGCATAGACGGCTGCAATCAGGGCCGGCGTCCCGGTTCCGCGCGATGCGGCGCGGCGGGGCGCCGGTCCGGCAAACGGGACCGGGCCGGAATGGCTACTCGCATCCTGGTGGATCATCGCGTCGGCGGCGCGGCCGCCGCACCCAAGGCCGACGGCGCGGCTGCCGGCGGCGGCGAAGGCGTCGCGGCGGCTGGCGGCGGGCCGGCGGCGGCGCCGCGCGCCGCGGAGGGGGCGGCCGCGCTGCGCCACCCGGAGAAGGCGCGCCGGCCCGACAACCCGATCAAGCGCAAGCCGGACTGGATCCGCGTCAAGGCGCCGACCCACCCGATCTACCACGAGACGCGCAACCTGATGCGCGACAACCGCCTCGTCACGGTGTGCGAGGAGGCGGCCTGCCCGAACATCGGCGAGTGCTGGTCGCAGCGCCACGCCACCATGATGATCATGGGCGAGACCTGCACGCGCGCCTGCTCCTTCTGCAACGTCGCGACCGGGATGCCGAGGCCGCTGGACGCGGACGAGCCGAACCGGGTGGCGGACGCGGTGGCCAAGCTGGCGCTGCGGCACGTGGTGGTCACCTCGGTCGATCGCGACGACCTGCGCGACGGCGGCGCCGCGCATTTCGCGCACACCATCGCGGCGCTGCGCCGGGCGGCGCCGGAGACGACGATCGAGGTGCTGACGCCCGACTTCCTGCGCAAGGACGGCGCGCTGGAGGTGGTGGTGGCGGCGCGGCCGGACGTGTTCAACCACAACCTGGAGACGGTGCCGCGCCTCTATCCGACCATCCGGCCGGGGGCGCGCTACTACCACTCGCTGCGGCTGCTCGACCGGGTGAAGCAGCTCGATCCCTCGATCTTCACCAAGTCCGGCATGATGCTCGGGCTGGGCGAGGAGCGGATGGAGGTGATGCAGGTGATGGACGACCTGCGCTCGGCGGAGGTGGATTTCCTCACCCTCGGGCAGTACCTCCAGCCCACCGTGAAGCACGCGGCGGTGGACCGCTTCGTGACGCCGGACGAGTTCGCCGACCATGCCGGCATGGCGCGGGCCAAGGGTTTTCTTCTCGTTTCCGCGACGCCGCTGACCCGTTCCTCCTACCATGCCGACCGGGACTTCGCGGCGCTGCGGGCGGCGCGCGAGGCGGCGCTGGCGCGCAGGGCGGCCGGAAGGGCCGACGGGCCGGAGGCCGGGGGGGCGGCCAAAGCGGTGGAGACCGGGGCAGCGGAGAGTGGGGCATCAGGGGCCGGGGCAGCGGGGGCCGGGCCGGTGCCGCCCGCCGCCGCGCCGCAACCCGACGCCGCGACGACGCGTTCGCCCTGAACCATGCCGACCCATGCCGAAACCCGCTTCCTGCGCTACTCGCCGGAGCAGCTCTTCGACCTGGTGGCGGATGTGCGCCGCTACCCGGAATTCCTGCCCTGGTGCGTCGGCGCCCGCATCGTCAGCCGCACCGAGACGGAGCTGCTCGCCGACCTGACCATCGGCTTCAAGATCTTCCGCGAGACCTTCCGCAGCCGGGTGGCGCTGGACCGGCCGCACCACGTCCACGTGCAGTACGAGAACGGGCCCTTCCGCTACCTGAACAACCACTGGCGCTTCCTGCCGCGCGAGGGCGGCACGGAGGTGCAGTTCTTCGTCGACTTCGAGTTCCGCTCGCGCCTGCTGCAGGCGGCGATCGGCGTGGTGTTCAACGAGGCGGTGCGGCTGATGGTGCGCGCCTTCGAGCGGCGGGCGATGCAGCTCTACGGGCGCAACAACGGCGCCGCCGCGGCGGCGCCGGCCGGGTCGCCCGCCACCAGCGGCTGAGCGGCCCGCGTCGGCGGGGCCGGGCCGGCGCATCACGGCCTTGCGTTGGCCGACGGCGCGCCGGAGCCGGCAGGATGCGGCCATGGGATACGTCCTCTACGGCGACATCGGCTCCGGCTCCGCGACGGCGGAAATGGCGCTGGCCGAGATCGGCGCGCCGGTCGAACTGCGCGACGTGCCGCTCGCCGGCGAGGCGCAACTCGCGGCGGAATACCGCGCGCTGAACCCGATGGGGCGGGTGCCGACGCTGGTCCTGCCCGACGGCACGGTGGTGACGGAGTCGCTCGCCGTGCTGCTGACGCTTTGCGACCGGCATCCGGAGGCCGGGCTGCTGCCGCCGCCGGACGGTCCCTCGGGCGATCCGGGTCGGGCGAAGGCGCTGCGCTGGATGGCGCTGCTGGCCGGCGAGTTCTACCCGTGCGTGACCCGCTACGACTATCCGGAACGCTTCAGCGACGACCCCGCGCATGCGCCCTCGATCCGCGCGCGGGCGCTGGAGATGGGCCGCGCGGTGTGGCGCGTGGTGGAGGACAACGCGGCGCCCGATCCGTTCGTGCTGGGCACGCGATTCTCGGTGGCGGACATCTACGTCGCCGTGCTGTCGCAATGGACGCGGGGGCAGGCGACCAATCCGGTGGAGCATCCGCGCGTCTCGGCGCTGGTGCGGCGGGTGGCGGCGCGGCCGGCCATCGCGCCGGTCTGGGCGAAGCATTTCGGCGGGCGGGGGCTGGAGGGCTGAGCCGGGCGCGCCCGCCAGCCCGGGGTTGCGCGGGCGCGGCCGCGGGGGCATTGCGGGAGGCGCGTGCGGCGTGGCCTCCCCGCCTCGCGCATGCGCGCCGTGCGGCCGCCATCCGGGCGGCGGGCGCCCCGCACCGAAAGGCTTCGCCGCATGGTCCATGCCCCGAACCCGCCGCCGCCCGGCGCGCCGCCCGTGCGCATCAACCTCTATTCCGACACCCAGACGCGCCCGACGCGGGGCATGCGCGAGGCCATGGCGATGGCCGAGGTCGGCGACGAGCAGAACGGCGACGACCCGACGGTGAACCGGCTCCAGGACCGGATGGCGGCGCTGCTGGGCAAGGAGGCGGCGCTGTTCCTGCCCTCCGGCACCATGTGCAACGTCGCCGCCGTGCTGACGCATTGCCGGCCGGGCGACGAGATCCTCGGCCACGAGACCTGCCACATCCTGACCAGCGAGGGCGGCGCGCACGGCGCGCTGGCGGGGGTGCAGATCACGCCGCTGCGCGGCCCGCGCGGGCTGTTCGACGCGGAGGCGGTGCGTGCCGCGCTGCGCGTGAAGCGGCGCCACTCGCCGCCGCAGACCCTGCTGGAGGTGGAGCAGACCGCCAACATCGGCGGCGGCACGATCTGGCCGCTCGACCAGCTCAACGCGGTGGCCGACGTCGCGCACGAGGCGGGCATGGCGACGCACATGGACGGCGCGCGGCTGCTGAACGCGACGGTCGCCTCGGGCATCGACGCGGCCACCATGGCGGCGCGCTACGACAGCGTGTGGCTGGACTTCACCAAGGGGCTGGGCGCGCCGGTGGGCGCGGTGCTGGCGGGCTCGGCGGAATTCATCGACGCGGCCTGGCGCTGGAAGCAGCGGCTGGGCGGGGCGATGCGGCAGGCGGGGGTGATCGCGGCGGCGTGCCTGTACGCGCTGGACCATCACGTCGAGCGGCTGGCCGAGGACCACGCCAATGCCCGCCTGCTGGCCGAGGGGCTGGCGGCGATCCCGGGCGTCGCGGTGGAGCGGCCGGACACCAACCTGGTGTTCTTCGACCCGGCCGGGGCGGGGATGAGCGCCGCCGACCTCCAGTCGGCGCTGCGCCTGCGCGGCATCCTGGTGAGCGGCCTGGGCGGGCGGCTGCGCGCCTGCCTGCATCTCGACGTGTCGCGCGCCGAGGTGGAGGAGGCGCTGGGCGCGGCGCGCGAGGTGCTGGGCCGGGGCTGAGGAGCCAGGGCGGCCCCGGACATCACCGCAAGGCGGGGGTCGGGCCGCGGCCGCCGCGCGGGCGGACCCGACCCGTTGGCGGGCCGTGGGGGCCGGCCCGTGGGGGCCGGCCCGGTGTGCCGGCGTCGCCGGCCGCGCGGCACGCGTCGCGATGGATTACATTATTTTACTTCAGGCGGCCGGGCCGGTGTGGCGGCATGGCGGCCGGGCGAACGAGGGCCTGTCCGGGATGCGCCGCGCCATCATCCATGTCGGCATGTCGCGTACCGCCACCACCAGCCTGCAGGGCGCGCTGGCGGCGCACCGGTCCGGGCTGACGGAAGCGGGGATCCTCTATCCCGACCTCACGCCGCGCTCCGCCGCGGCGCCGCATCTCAGCCACCAGCATCTCGGCGAGGCGCTGGACGGGCGGCGGCCGGCGCGCGAGCGGACGGAGCTGCTGGACCTGCTGCGCGCCGCCCTGCGCGCCAGCCGGGCCGACACGCTGCTGCTCTCCTACGAGAAGCTGGCCGAGATCCCGCCCCGGCGCGGCGTGCCGGCGCTGCTGCGCGACGTGCTGGCGGAGGCGGGCTGCGCCATGGAGGTGCTGGTCACGGTCAAGCCGCAGGCCGAGCAGCTGAACTCGCTCTACACCCATGCGACGCAATTCCTGCGCGAGCGGCGCGGCTTCGCGGCCTGGCTCGCCGCGCGCGAGGGGGCGCGGGTGCTGGACTACGCCGCGTTGCTGGAGCCCTGGCACGCCGCCGCCGCCGGCCGGGTGCACGCGGTCGGGCTGCGCGACCCGGGTGCCGACACGCCGGCCGTGGCGCGCATGCTGGAGGCGGTCGGCCTGGGCGACCGGGTGCTGCCGCTGCTCACGCCGGCGGAGCTGCACCGTCGCAAGAACCGCAGCCCGGGGCCGGTGGCGGTGGCGGTGTCGCGCCGGCTGGCGGCCGGCGGGGGGCGGGTGGCGCTGGGCGACGCGGCGCGCGAGGCCACGCGCTTCGTCGCGCGCCGGGCGCGGGAGGCGGGGCTGGACGCGGTGCCGTTCCAGGGCGTCACGCCGGCGGCGCGGCGGCGCCTGTCGGAACGCTACGCCGGGAGCAATGCCCGCTTCGCGCGGATGGCGTGGCAGGGGGCGCCCTGGACGGAGCGGGTGGCGGAGGCGCCGGAGCGGCCGGTCAACGAGATTGCCGCCCAGGGGAAGGAGACGGGGAAGGAGACGGGGGAGGAGACGGGCGAGGCGGCGGTGGCGGCGCTGCTGGACGAGGTGTGCCGCGAGTTCGGCGTGGTGCTGCGGCCGGGGGTGCCGCCGGCCGCCTGGGAGGCGGCCTGGGCGCTGCGTTCGGCGGTGCGGCGCTGGTGGGGATGAGGCGGGCCCCGCGTTCCCGCGCCCGGCCTCAGCCCTCCCGCAGCATCGCCTCGACCAGCGATAGCGCCGCCGCCACCGTGGCGGCGCGCACCGCCGCGCGGTCGCCGGGCAAGACGTGGCGCTCCACCAAGGCGGTGCCGCCGCGCCGCGCCGCGCCGATGAAGACGAGACCGACCGGCTTGGTCTCCGTGGCGCCACCCGGCCCGGCGATGCCGGTGCAGCTCACCCCGATATCGGCGCCGCCGCGCCCGGCGGCGGATTCCGCCATGCGCCGCGCCACCGCCTCGCTCACCGCGCCGACCCCGGCCAGCACGCCGGGCGGGACGCCGAGCATCGAGACCTTGGCCTGGTTCGAGTAGGTCACGAAGCCGCCCACCACGCTGTCCGAGGAGCCGGGGATGGCGGTGAGCGCGGCGGCGATCAGGCCGCCCGTGCAGCTCTCGGCGGTGGCGATGGTCATGCCGCGTTCGCGCAGCAGTTCGAGCAGCGCGCGGGCCTGTTCCAGCGTCGTGTCGGGCAGCATCAGCGCAGCACTCCGAGATGGAAGAAGGCCGGCGGGTCCTGCGGCGGCAGGAGCAGGCCGTAGCCCAGCAGCAGGGCCCCGGCGATGGCGCCGGCGACGAGGTCGTCCAGGATCACGCCGGTGGCGCCGTGCAGCCGGTCCGCCCAGCCCACCGGGCCGGGCTTGGCGATGTCGAACAGCCGGAACAGCAGGAAGGCCAGCGCGATGCCGAAGCCCGTCGGGTGGGCGGGCAGGGCGGCGAGGGCGAGCATCTGGCCGGCCGCCTCGTCGATCACCACCCAGGCCGGGTCCGCGTCGGCGAGGTGGCTGCGCCGGAGCAGGGCGCGGACCACCCACCAGCCGACCGCCGCGAACAGGCCGGCGAGCAGCAGCCGCCACTCCACGGCGAGCAGGCCGAGCGGCAGCACCGCGAGGGAACCCCAGGTGCCCGGCGCGCGGCGGGCCATGCCGATGCCGCCGAGCGACGCCGCGAGGCGGAGCGGCGTCACGCCACGTCGTCCAGGAAGGCATCCAGGGCGCGGATCGATTCCGGCTCCGACAGCAGCGGCGCGTGGCCGATGCCGGGGAGCTGGACCAGGGTCATGTCGGGCCGCATCCGTCGCATCCGCGCCACCGTGTCGGCGGAGAGCAGGCGGCTCGCCTCGCCGTGCACCAGCAGCAGGGGCAGGTGGGCGAGGGCGCCGAAGCAGCCCCAGAGCACCGGCTCCAGCGCGGCGGCGCCGTCGCCGGTGACCTCGGCGATGCGCGTGTCCCAGCGCGGGTGCCAGCGCCCGTCCGGCCCGAGGGCGTAGGTGAGCCCGGCCATGCGGCGCCAGCCGGCGGCGTCGGCGATGCCGAGGGGCGGCAGGCGCTCGCGCAGGAATTCGGCCGCCGCCTCCAGGCTGATCGCGGCCGGGTCGTGGCCGACGAAGTCCCGCACGGAATCGCGCCCCTGCGGCTCGATGCGCGGCCCGATGTCGTTCAGCGCCACGGCGGCGAGCAGGCGCGGCCGGAAGGCGGCGAGCACCATGGCGAGGATGCCGCCGAAGCTGGTGCCGACCAGCGCGACCCGCGCGAGGCCGAGCGCCGCCGTCGCGTCCAGCACGTCGCGCAGCGCCTGCTCGGGGCTGTAGCGGGCGAGGCTGTCGGCACGGGCGGAATCGCCGTGGCCGGCATAGTCGAGCGCGACGACCCGGCGCCGGCCGGCATGCCGCGCGGCGAGGGGCTCGTAGTCGTGCGCGGTGCGGCAGAGGCCGGGCAGGCAGAGGATCGGCGTGCGGGTTCCCGCGGGCGGGCCCTCCCAGTCCAGCGCGGCCAGGCGCAGCCCGTCCCGGGCGGCGAAGGAGACGGCGCGCGGCGCCGGGGGGCGGCTACGGGGAGAGCCGGCCAGAGAGCTGGCGGGGGGGCTGGCAAGAGGGGCGGGGGGCGCGGCCGGCGGGGTGCGCGGGGTCGGGACGGGTCGCGGAACAGGCGCCGCGTCGGCGGGGGGGGGCATCAGCGGCCGGCCGGCAGGTAGCGGGCGAGGGGATGGGCCGGGGGAGGAGTCGGGGAGGTCTGTGGGGAGTCCGGGGCGGCCGGGCCGGGGTCGCGCGTGCGGTAGACCACGACGTTCTCCACCACGCGCTGGACGTAGTTGCGCGTCTCGCCGAAGGGGATCTGCTCGATCCAGTCGATCATGTCGACGGTGACGTCGGCGGCGGGCGGGGCGGGCATGGCGTCGGTCCCGGCCGGGGCGGCCATCGGCGACGCGACCGGTGCCGTCCCCGGCGTCGCCCCGGGAGTGGCGCCCGGTGTCGTCCCCGACGCCGCGCCCGACGCCGCTCCCGATGCCGCTCCGGCCGGGACCGCTGCGGGCCCGGGAGGGACGCCCGGGGACGGGACGGGGTCGGCCGAGGCCACCATGAGGCCGCTGCCGCGCGGGTCGCCGTAGGTGAGCAGCCATTCGTCCACCCGGCGCGGGCCGGCATTGTAGGCGGCGACGGCGAGCGGCAGGGCGCCGGCGAAGCGGGCGAGCATCTGGTCGAGATAGGCGGCGCCGAGGCGCATGTTGTGCGCGGGGTCGGCGGTCAGCATCGCCGTGCGGTGCGGCAGGCCGAGCTGGCGCGCGACCTCCTGCGCGGTGGTGGGGAGAAGCTGCATCAGGCCGCGCGCGTTGGAGGAGGAGACGGCCTCGGGGTCGAAATTGCTCTCCTGGCGGGTGATGCCGAGGATCAGCGCCGGCTCGGGCGAGGCGACCGGCAGCGGGAAGGGGGCGGGCCAGCCTTCCTCGGGCAGCACCAGCCCGGCGATCGCGGCGCGGCGCGACACCCAGACCGCATGGTCGGGCCGGCCGGTCGCGAGGGCGAGCCGCGCGGGCAGGCGCTTCTCGGCCGGGGTGGCGGCCAGCGCCTCCAGGCGCAGGAGGAAGGGCCGGGCGCGGGCGGCGGCGCCGAGATCGGCGAGGGTGCGGACGGCGCGGGCCAGCTCTCCCTCCTCGAACCGCTCGGCCTGGGCGGCGGTGGGTTCGGGGGCGACGACGGCGCGGATCCGGGCGGCGAGCTGCGCGGGCGTCTCGCGCAGCGCCAGCGAGGCGAGCTGTCCGTAGTAGGTGAGGGGGTAGCCGGCGGCCTCGCTCCAGGCGGCCCGGGCGCCTTCGGAGTCGAGCATCGCGGCGGCGGCGCGGCCGCGCCAGTAGGCGGCGCGGGCGCGGGTGATGGCGGACTGGCTGCCCTCGGCGATGGCGGCGAAGTGGCGGAGGGCGCGGGCCGGGTCGTTGAGGCGGCGCAGCGCGATGAAGCCGGCCAGGAACTCGGCCTCCTGGCGGTCCGCGCCCGGCTCGGCGATGCCGTGGCCGGCGGCGACCGCGCAGGCGAGGCCGGGCTCCCCCTTGCGCAGCAGCTTGCGGGCGAGGACCTGCCGCTCCGCCCAGAAGAGGCGGCCGCGCTCGCCGGCCGGGGCGGGGCCGGCCCGGTGCCAGAGGGCGGCGGCGGCCTGGTCCTGCTCGGCGCGGCGCAGGGCGCGGGCCAGCTCGTAGAGCAGGCCGGGATCGGGCGAGGCCGGCAGCCGGGCGACGACCGGCGCGGGGTCCGCGCGACCGGCGGCGAGGGCGAGGCGCAGCTCGGCGACGGGGCGGCGCGCCGGGTCGAGCCGGGCGGCCTGCCGGGTGGCGGCGGCGGCGTCGCGGCCGAAGGCGAGGCGATCGAAGCGTTGCCACTCGTCCTCGGGGGTGAGGAGGGCGGCGTTGCGGGCGGCGAAATTGGCCTCGGACGCGGCGTCCGCGGCGGCATCCGTCCAGGCGGCGCGGAGCACGGGGGCCACGACGGATTCGTCGCGGCCGGCGCGGCGCAGCGCGTCGGCGTAGCGCTGGGCGCCGTCCAGGGTGCGCGGCGCGTGCGTCGCGTACCAGTGCAGCACGGCGGAATCGTCGGGATCGGCCATGGCGGCCGCCTCGGCGCGCAGGGCGAGGGCGTCGGCCAGCGGCCAGTCGGGGTTGGCGGCGGCGAAGGCGTTGAACTGCGCCAGCGGCGGTACGGGCGTGGCGGCGCGGGCGAGCAGGCGCTGCCAGGTGACGAGCTTGCGCACCAGCGGGTCGGCGGCGAGGGCGACGCTGTCCGCCTCGATCCAGCGGCCGGCGGCGGCGGCGGCGAGGGCCTGGCGGCCGGCGAGGCGCTCGCTCTCCGAGGCCCAGGGCTGGGCGGCGGCGGGGCCGGGGAGGCCGGACAGGAGGAGAAGCGACAGGAGCGCGGCCGGTGCCGCCCGACGTGCCGGGCCGGGGCGTGGTCCGTGACCTCCTGCGATGCGGCGCATGCGTTGCTCCCCGGTGGACCGGTCCCCGTCGCCGCGGGGCTACCGCGCCGGCCGTCCCCGTCCGGTTACCGGAGGGGCGGCCCCCGGCGCAAGCCACGGCCGGGGCGCGCGGCGCTCGGCACGAGGGATGTGGGGCGGCGCATGGCCGGTTCGAGGGGCGGCCCGGCGGGCGGGCATTCCTGCCCGCGAGGGGGGAGCGATGCCAGGCCCGTCGCCGGGCGGCATCGGACGACGCGGCCGGGAATGGCCGGGACGGCCCGGGCGCGACCCGAGCGCCGCGCCGGTCAGCCTCCCGCTTTCGCGCGCCGGGGCGGGACGCTCGGCGGTTCCGGTCGGGGGCGATCTGCACTAGCCTGCGCGGCCTTGCCTGCCGCCGCGCCCGCCATCGGGCCGCCGCCGGTCCTGCCTCGGGGAGACGCCTTCCATGTTCAAGGGTTCGCTGGTCGCACTCATCACGCCGATGACGGCCGATGGCGCGGTCGACGAGAAGGCGTTCGGCGAGCTGGTGGAGTGGCAGATCGCCGAGGGCACGCAGGGGCTGGTGCCGGTCGGCACCACGGGCGAATCCCCGACCCTGAGCCATGCCGAGCACGACCGGGTGGTGGCGCTCTGCATCGAGGCGGCGGCGGGGCGCGTGCCGGTGATCGCGGGCGCGGGCTCGAACTCGACCGCCGAGGCGGTGCGGCTGGCGCGCCACGCCAAGGAGAGCGGCGCCGACGCGGTGCTGGTGGTGACGCCCTACTACAACAAGCCGACCCAGGAGGGGCTCTACCTCCACTACCGGACCATCGCCGACAGCGTCGACATCCCGATCGTCATCTACAACATCCCGCCGCGCAGCGTGATCGACATGTCGGTGGAGACGATGGCGCGGCTGGCGCGGCACCCGAACATCGTCGGCGTGAAGGACGCGACGGCGAACCTCGCCCGGCCGCTGCACACGCGCGCCGCCTGCGGCGAGGGTTTCTGCCAGCTCTCGGGCGAGGACCACACGGCGCTGGCCTATCTCGCCGCCGGCGGGCATGGCTGCATCAGCGTCACCGCCAACGTGGCGCCGCGACTCTGCGCCGAGATGCATGCCGCCTGGGCCGACGGGCGCGTGGCCGAGGCGATCCGTCTGCAGGACCGGCTGCTGCCGCTGCACGACGCGATGTTCTGCGAGACCTCGCCGGGGCCGGTGAAGTACGCCGCCTCGCTGCTCGGCCGGACCAGCGACCATTGCCGGCTGCCGCTGGCGCCGGTCTCGGAGGGGAACCGGGCGCGGGTGCGCGAGGCGATGGTCGGGTTGGGGCTGCTGAACTGAGCCTGGGCCGCGCGGCCCAGGCTGAACGGATGCCGCGCGCCGCCCGGCGGGCCGGGGCGGGACCGGGAGTCCGGCCCGTGCCGGCCGGGGCCCGCGCGGGCTGGACGAGACCGGGACGACATGGCTGAACCACGCAAGAAGGGGCTGATCTCGCACGGGATCGCCTCGCAGAACCGCAAGGCGCGGCACGACTACTTCATCAACGAGACGGTGGAGGCCGGGCTCGTGCTGATGGGGCCGGAGGTCAAGAGCCTGCGCGCCGGCCGCGCCACGCTGACCGAGGCCTGGGCGGGCGAGCGCGACGGCGAGATGTGGCTGTTCAACGCCTACATCCCCGAATGGCAGGCGGGCAGCTACATGGCCCGCTTCGAGCCGCGCCGGCCGCGCAAGCTGCTGCTGCACGACCGGCAGATCGCCACCCTGACCGGCGCCGTGACGCGCGAGGGCGCGACGCTGGTGCCGCTCGACATCCACTTCAACGAGAAGGGCCGCGCCAAGGTCCTGCTCGGGCTGGCCGAGGGCAAGCAGAAGCACGACAAGCGCGCCGCCATCGCCGCGCGCGACTGGCAGCGCGACAAGGCGCGGCTGATGCGGGACAAGGGGTAGCGGCACGCCGCTGGCCGCCCCGCCGTTCGCCGCCCGCCATCCGGCGCTGGTGGCGGCGCCCTCTCCGGGACTTAACTTGCGCAACCCCCGGCGCTCTGTCTCGCTCTGCCCGCTGCCGCCGGTTGCGGCGCGGGGGGGACGTGCCCATGGATCGGAACGGAATCCCGGCGTCGCCGCAGCGCGACGGGCGCGTGGACCTGGTGCGCGGCTTCGCCCTGCTGTGCATCTTCGTGGACCACGTGCCGGGCAACCGGCTGGGCGACTTCACGCTGCGGAATTTCGCCTTCTCGGACGCGGCCGAGCTGTTCGTGCTGCTCGCCGGCTACTCCGCCATGCTCGCCTACGGGCGCAGCTTCGCGCGGGACGGCATCGCGGGCGGGCTGCGGCGGGTGGCGCTGCGCTGCCTGCAGCTCTACGCCTTCCAGGCCGGGCTGCTGCTCTGGACCATGCTGATCGTCATGGTCTGGGCCGACCATTACGGGCTGGAGCCGCTCTCGATCGGGCCGCTGCTCGATCCGGCGGGGGTGGCGCGCGGGCTGATGCTGCGGGCGCTGCCGGCCTCGCTCGACATCCTGCCGCTCTACATCGTGCTGCTCGCCGCCTTCCCGGTGCTCTATCTCGGGCTGCGGCACAGCCGGGCGGGGCTGCTCGCGGCCTCGCTGCTGCTCTGGTGGGCGGCGGGGCGCTGGCAGATCAACCTGCCCAACGTCGTCGATCCGGACGCGCCGGAGATCTGGTTCCTCAACCCGCTCACCTGGCAGCTCGTCTTCGTCGCCGGGATGCTGCTGGCCGACCGGATGGCGCGCCATGGCGGGGCGCTGCCGCGCCCGCGGCCGCTGGCCTGGCTCGCCTGGGCCTTCCTGGCGCTGGGGCTGGTGACGATGGCGCCGTGGCAGGCCTGGGGCCTGTCCTCCTGGCGGCCGCTGCCCGACCCCGACCTCGCGGGCGCGGCCAAGACCTGGGTGCCGCCGCTGCGGCTGCTGAGCGTGCTGGCGATGAGCTACCTGGCGCTGACCTCGGTGCGGCTGCGCGCCGCGGCGGCGCATCCGCTGCTGCGGCCGGTGCTGGTCTGCGGCCGCCACTCCCTGGCGGTGTTCGCGGCGGGCACGCTGCTGTCGCTGCTCGGGCGGCTGGCCTTCCGCACCGTCGGCACCGGGACCGGGATGCAGCTTCTGGTGAACGGGCTCGGCCTGCTGGCGATGGTGGGGCTGGCGCTGTGGCGCGATTCGCGCGTGCCGGCGCGGCGGCCGGCCGGGGCGGCGGCGCACCTCAAGACAATATGAAGGGCCGGCAATCCGTGCTACATGGCCTGGATGCAATCCCGAGCGTGTTCGCCGGCGCGGTGCGCCGCCGCTGCCCTGCTCCTCCTCGCGGCCACGCCCCGGCCTGATGCCCTGGCCGCGGGCGGCACGGGCGCGGTGGGCGAGGCACCCGCTTCCGTGACGCAGGCGGTGGCGCTGCCGCGCGTCGCCGCCCGGCTGCGCCAGGGCGCGCCGCTGCGCGTGGTGGCGTTCGGCTCGTCCTCGACCGAGGGTTCCGGGGCGTCCGCGCCGGACCGGACCTATCCGTCTCGGCTCGCGCAGGATCTTTCGGCCTGGGTGCGGGAGCGCGGGGCGGCGGGGGAGGCGGTGGAGGTGCTGAACCGCGGCCGGGGCGGCGACGACGCCGAGGCGATGGCGCGCCGGCTGGAGCGCGACGTGCTGGCCGAGCGGCCCGACCTGGTGATCTGGCAGACCGGCAGCAACGACCCCATCACCGGCGTCCCGCCCGAGCGCTTCGCGGCGCTGACCCGGCAGGGCATCCTGGCGATGCGGGCGGCCGGCATCGACGTGATGGTGATGGACCAGCAGTGGTGCCCGCGCCTGGAGGGCGTGCGCGACGCGGCCGCCTACCGGGAGGCGCTGCGCGGCGTGGCCGCGGAGCTGGGCGTGCCGGTGATCCGCCGCGCGGCGCTGATGCGCGGCTGGGCGGCCGCCGGCGTGCTGACCCCGGCGCAGATGATCGGGCCGGACGGCTTCCACATGACCGATGCCGGCTATGCGCGCCTGGCCGAGGCGGTGGCCGCGCAGGTGCTGCGCAACGCCGGGCTCGGCGCGGCCGTGGCGGTGGCGCGGCAGGATTAGAGCATTTTCAAGCTGAGCGTCCTCGCTCAGCGGCTCGGAAAATGCGAAAAATCGAAAGGCTAGAGCCGTTCCGGCCTGATCCAGTCAGGCTGGATCGGCTCTAGAGCATTCCCAAGCCGGGCGTACTCACCCGGCGACTTGGAAGATGCGAAAAACCAAAAGGCCGGAGCCGTGCCGGCCTGATACGGTCAGGCCGGCACGGCTCCGGAGCGGAAACGCGGTCCGGTCGGGACTGCGTTCCCTTCCATCTCGTTGTTCTCCGGGCGGAATCACGCTTCCGGGCGTCGCCGCCCGCCGGCGATCCGCTCTGGCGCTTGCATCCGGCGACCTCCCGCGCACCATGCCGCCCGGACGGCCCGGCGGAGACTGGCATGACCGAGAACGAGGACGCGGCGACGCTCGGGCAGGGGCGCGCCAAGCTGATCGCCCGCAAGGAGGAGTGGGCCCGCGAGGGGCGGCTGCTCACCGGCGCGACGCCCGGCTCCAACGCCGATCCCGACCGGCCGCGGCTGCCGCCGGGCCAGACGCTGGTGCGCGACTGGCCGGTGCTGGACCTCGGCGTCCAGCCTGACGTGCCGCCGGCGAAGTTCCGGCTGGACGTGGATGGGCTGGTCGAGGCGCCGCTCTCGCTCGACTGGGAAGGCTACATGGCGCTGCCGCAGGTGGAGTCGGTCAGCGACATCCACTGCGTCACGCAGTGGTCGCGCTACGACAACCACTGGCAGGGCGTGGCGGCGCGGGAACTGCTGTCGCGGGTACGGCCGAAGCCGGACGCGCGCTTCGTCGTCTTCCACAGCCATGACGGCTACACCACCAACGTGCCGCTGGAGGATTTCGACCAGCCGGATGCGATGCTGGCGCATGCCTGGGAGGGCCGGCCGCTGACGCGCCAGCACGGCGGGCCGCTGCGCGGCCTGATCCCGCGCCTCTACCTCTGGAAGAGCGCCAAGTGGCTGCGGCGGATCGAGCTGGTGACGTTCGACCGCCCCGGCTTCTGGGAGCTGCGGGGCTATCACGACCATGGCGACCCGTGGCGCGAGGAGCGCTACGGGTAGAGCGCCTCCGGGTCGGGCGGATGCTGCCCGGGGCGGCCCGGGAAGGGCGCCGAGGCGAAGGCCGGGCCCGGCTGGCGGCCATTCCGGAGGCGGCCGTTCCGGCCGTTACGGAACGGCCCTCGCCATCCCGCCGTCGCCGGCCGCTCGGACGGGCTCCCGCGCGGAGCGGCACGGCCGCGGACCCGAATGATCCTTCGGTTCGGCGCGCGGCCGACCGCCAACCCCGCGCGCGATGCTTGCCGGCACGAGTCCCGGCTTGTGCCGGCCGGCATCAGTCCGCGAGGTCGACCTCGTCGCGGAACGGATCGGCCGGGGTGGCGCGGCCGGCGCGCAGGGTGGCGACGGCGGGGCGCGGGCGCGGCTCGGTCTGCCGGCGGCTGATCTCGGGCACGAGGTCCTGCAGCTCGACGAAGCTGTCGGCCTGTCGGCGCAACTCGTCGGCGATCATCGCGGGCTGCGTGCGCACGCTCGAGACCACCGTGACGCGCACGCCCTGGCGCTGCACCGCCTCGACCAGCCGGCGGAAGTCGCCGTCGCCCGAGAACAGCACGGCGTGATCGATCCGCGGGGCGAGGTCGAGCATGTCGACCGCGAGCTCGACGTCGAGGTTGCCCTTGATGCGGCGCCGGCCGGCCGCGTCGGTGAACTCCTTGGCCGGCTTGGTGACGACGGCGTAGCCGTTGTAGCCGAGCCAGTCGACCAGCGGGCGGAGCGGGGAGTACTCCTCGGTTTCCAGGATCGCCGTGTAGTAGTAGGCGCGCACGAGGTAGCCGTGCTGGCCGAAGAAGGCGAGAAGGTTCTTGTAGTCCACGTCGAAGCCGAGGGTGCGCGACGCCGCGTAGAGGTTGGCGCCGTCGATGAAGAGTGCGATCCGCTCGCTGGGGAAAGGTTCCAAGGTCGATGCTTTCGAGGATGCGGGGCGGGGCTGCCGCCGGGGAAGCGTGTGCGGCCGGCCCGGGTGATTGGGCCATGCCGCGGTTACGGAGTCGTGAGCGGCGCCGATGATCCTTGTCGGGATCGGCGGCAACCTGCCGGACGCCTCGGGGACGCCGCCGCTGGTGATCGGTCGGCGCGCCGTCGAGGCACTGGGTGCCCTGCCTGGCCTGCGCCTGGCGGCGGTGTCCGGCTGGTATGCCAGCGACCCGGTGCCGCCGCAGCCGGGGTCGCCGCCCTACGTCAACGCCGTCGCCCGCCTGGAAGGCCGGGCGGGCGCGGAGCCGCTGCTCGCGTCGCTGCAGGCGATCGAGGCCGCGGCGGGCCGCACGCGCCCCTATCGCAACGCGCCGCGCACGCTGGACCTCGACCTTATAGACCTCGACGGGCTGGTGCGCGATGCCCCGGATCCGATCCTTCCGCATCCGCGCGCCGCGCTTCGCGCCTTCGTGTTGCTGCCGCTGGCCGAGGTCGCGCCCGGCTGGCGGCACCCGCGCACCGGCGAATCCGTCTCCGCGCTGATCGCCGCCCTGCCGCCCCAGGTCATCCGCCGGCTGGCGTGACGGGGCGCCGGGGCGTGGCGCGGCCATGGCCGGCGCAGGGCGGGGGCGGGAGCAGGGATGGAAGAGAGGACGGCCATGCCGCGCTTGCGAAATCCGACCACGGTGGCTATCTGAGGGTTTGCACAGCGAACCGGCAGAGGCGGCGGCTGCCAGTCACCTGGCCGCTGCCGCGATCGCAACACCAGGCATATCGGATCCGTCATGGCGCGCGTGACAGTCGAGGACTGCATCCTCAAGGTACCCAACCGCTTCGATCTCGTCCTCTACGCGGCCCAGCGCGCGCGCAACATCAGCCGCGGCGAGGAGATCACCCTCGACCGCGACAACGACAAGAATCCGGTGGTCGCGCTGCGCGAGATCGCCGAGTCGAAGGTCGAGCTGTCGGCGCTGGAGGCCGACATCATCAAGTCGCTGCAGCGCGCCCCGGAGCCGGAGCCGGCCGAGGAGGAGGTGCTGGACCTGATCGCCACCGACGAGAACATCTTCGGCGTGATGGATGTCAGCGAGGAGCCGGCCATCGAGGGCGCCGGCCTCGAGGACATGTCGCCCGAGGACCTGGAGGCGGCGATCGCCGCCGAGCTGGGCGGCGGCTCGCGCCGCTGAGGGAGGCGGCCCGAGGGGGTGGCATGAGCGCGCGCGCGGCCGGAGCGGAGGACGCACCGTCGCCACGCGCGCCCGAGGGCGTCGCGGCGGCCGACCGCAAGGGCACGGCCGGGCGGTCGGTCGGTCGGGGCATGCCCGCCCAGGACATGCCCGCCCGGGACATGGCGGACCCGGCCCTGTCGCGGCGGGCGGGTGACGCGGCCGCCGCGGGCGGCCAGCCCGCCGCCGGGGCCGCCCCCGTCCCGCGCCGGGTGCCCGTGGCCGAGCTGGCGCGGGCCCTGGCCGCGAAGGTCGCGACCTACGACCCCAAGGCCGACACCGAGGCGATCGAGCGCGCGGCGGCGCTCGCCGACGAGGCGCACGGCGCGCAGAGCCGGGACAACGGCGACCCCTACATCACCCACCCGCTCGCCGTGGCCGAGCTGCTGGCCGGCTACCGGCTGGACGCGGGCACCATCGTCACCGCGCTGCTGCACGACACGGTGGAGGACACCGGCCTCAGGCTCGCCGACATCGAGAAGGGCTTCGGGCGCGAGGTGGCGCGCCTCGTGGACGGCGTCACCAAGCTGACCCGTCTGGAGGTGCAGTCGGAGCGCACCAAGCAGGCCGAGAACTTCCGCAAGCTGGTGCTGGCGATGAGCGAGGACATCCGCGTCCTGCTCGTCAAGCTCGCCGACCGGCTGCACAACATGCGCACGCTGCACTACATCGGCAAGCCGGAGCGCCGGCAGCGCATCGCGCGCGAGACGATGGACATCTACGCGCCCCTGGCCGAGCGCATCGGCATGGACGCGGTCAAGACCGAGCTGGAGACGCTCGCCTTCCGCGAATTGCAGCCCGAGGCGTGGCAGACCATCAGCGCGCGGCTCGGCTACCTGCGCGGCCAGGGGGCGGACCTGATCGACGAGATCGGCGCCGACATCCAGCGCGTGCTGGCCGAGCAGGGCGTGCCGGTGATCGAGGTGAGCGGGCGGGAGAAGTCGCCCTACTCGATCTGGCTGAAGATGCACCAGAAGAACGTGGCGTTCGAGCAGCTCTCGGACATCATGGCCTTCCGCGTGCTGGTGCCGGACAAGGGCGACTGCTACGCGGCGCTGGGCGCGATCCACTCCGCCTACCGCGTGGTGCCGGGGCGCTTCAAGGACTACATCTCGACGCCCAAGACCAACGGCTACCAGAGCCTGCACACGGGCGTGACCGTGCCCGCGCGCCGGCACGCCAAGATCGAGGTGCAGATACGCACCGTCGAGATGCACGAGGTGGCCGAGTTCGGCGTGGCGGCGCACTGGATCTACAAGCAGGGCCCCGAGGGCGTCGTCTCCTCCAGGCGCGACCGCCGCCGCTACCCCTGGGTGCGCGACCTGCTGGAGATCCTCGATTCCGCCGCCGAGCCGCAGGAATTCCTGGAGCACACCAAGCTCGAGCTGCACCGCGACCAGGTGTTCTGCTTCACGCCGAAGGGCGACCTGATCGCCCTGCCGCGCGGCGCGACGCCGGTGGACTTCGCCTACCAGGTGCATTCCCAGGTCGGCGACACCTGCGTCGGCGCCAAGATCAACGGCCGCATCATGCCGCTCCGGCACGCGCTGGAGAACGGCGACCAGGTCGAGATCATCACCGCGCGCGGCGGCACGCCGAACCCGCAATGGGAACGCTTCGTCGTCACCGGCAAGGCGCGGGCGCGCATCCGCCGCTTCGTGCACGCCCGCCTGCGGCAGGAGCAGCAGGAGAGCGGCCGCGCGGCGCTGGCCAAGGCGTTCCGCCAGGAGGGGCTCGACTTCTCCGAGAAGCTGGTGGAGCCGGCGCTGAAGGCGCTGAAGCAGCCGGACTTCGAGACGCTCTGCGTCGCGGTCGGTGCCGGCACCATCGCCGGCAAGGACGTGGTGCACGCGGTCTATCCCGAGCTGCGCACGCCGCCGCGCTCGATCGACACGCTGCCCATGGCGCGCTCGCGCGGGCGGGTGGCGAGCGGGCTCGCCGGCGGGCGCTTCGAGACGGAGCGGGTGGAGCCGGCGCAGCGCAGCGCCGGCAAGGCGCGCGGCGCGCCGATCACCGGCGTCGTCGCCGGCATGCCGGTGCACTATGCCGGCTGCTGCCACCCGCTGCCGGGCGAGCGCATCGTCGGCATCGTCAGCACCGGCAAGGGCGTGGTGGTGCATGCCGCCGACTGCCGGACCCTGGCGAGCTTCGCCGCGACGCCCGAGCGCTTCCTCGACGTGGACTGGGAGGAGGAGGCGGGCGCCAGGCCCTCGGCGGCGCTCGGCACCGGGCATGTCGGGCGGATCTCGGTGGTGGCGGCGAACGATCCGAACGTCCTCGCGACCCTCGCCAACGCGGTGAGCAAGCAGGACGGCACGATCAGCAACATCCGCATCCTGCACCGCGCCACCGACTACTGCGAGGTGCAGGTGGACGTGGAGGTGACCGATGTGCGCCACCTCTCCAACATCATCGCCGGGCTGCGCGCCTGCCAGGGCGTGACGCAGGTCGAGCGGGCGCATGGCTGACGCCGCGGCCCGGCCCGGACACCCAGCAGCGGAGCGGCGGCGTTGATCATCGGCCTGGGCTCGGACATCGTCGACATACGGCGCATCGAGCGCACCATCGAGCGGCACGGCGAGCGCTTCATCGAGCGCATCTTCACGCCCCTGGAGCGGGCCAAGGCGGAGCGGCGCACCGAGAAGCTGCGCGCCGCCACCTACGCCAAGCGCTTCGCCGCCAAGGAGGCGGCGTCCAAGGCGCTCGGCACGGGGTTCAGCGACGGGGTGTTCTGGCGCGACCTCGGCGTGGTCAACCTCTCCACCGGGCAGCCGACGCTGCGGCTGACCGGGGGCGCCGCCGCGCGCCTCGCCGCCATCACCCCGGCCGGGCACGGCGCCAGCGTCGCGCTGACCATGACCGACGAATATCCCTACGCCCAGGCGCTGGTCATCATCTCCGCCGTCCGCCTTCCTTGACAGGGGGGCGGGCGCGTAGGCCATATCCGCCGCCCGGCCTCCTGCCGCACCCGCAACGGTGCCCGTGACGCCGGACCGGCGGCGCCGGGTGCCGTCGCCCGATGACTGTCGTCCGGAGCCGGGCATGCCCGGCTCCCGTCCCTGAGAAGCGCCGCACCATGCCCGTAGCGAGTTCCCGTATGGCAAAGAAAGGTTCCGGCGGCTGGGTGGAGAGCGGCAAGACCATTCTCTATGCCGCGCTGATCGCCGTCGGCATCCGCACCGTGGCCTTCGAGCCGTTCAACATCCCCTCCGGCAGCATGATCCCGACCCTGCTGGTGGGCGACTACCTGTTCGTCTCGAAATTCTCCTACGGCTATTCCCGCCACTCGCTGCCCTTCAGCCCCAACCTGTTCTCGGGACGGATCTTCGGCCGGCTGCCGGACCGGGGGGACGTGGCCGTGTTCAAGCTGCCCTCGGACAACAGCACCGACTACATCAAGCGCATCGTCGGCCTGCCCGGCGACCGCATCCAGATGCGGGGCGGCATCCTCTACGTCAACGGCGCCGCCGTGCAGCGGGCGCTGGTCGGTCCCTTCGTCGTCGAGGGCGACGGGCCGCGCATGACGGTGCGCGAGTACCGCGAGACGCTGCCGCCCTCGTCGGGCATGGCGCAGGGGCGCTCGCACAGCATCCTGGAGGCCTCCGACGACGGCCCCTTCGACAACACGCAGGAATTCCGCGTGCCCGAGGGACACGTCTTCGCCATGGGCGACAACCGCGACAACAGCCTGGACAGCCGGGCGATGAACCATGTCGGCTTCGTTCCGTTGGAGAACCTCGTCGGGCGGGCCGAATTCATCTTCTTCTCGGTGGACGGGTCCGCCGCCTGGTGGGAAGTCTGGGCATGGCCCTTCGCGATACGCTGGAACCGCCTGTTCTCGGGCGTCCGCTAGGGCGGACCGCAGTCCGACCGGGACTGCGGCCCGCTCCGGCGCGCTGTTTTCGGAGCCGCTGCATGCCTTCGGGCGTATCCACCCGCCGGCGATCCGCTCCGGCCGGCGGCCGGAGCGGGATGCGGATGGCCGCGCGGGCCCGTGCCCGGCGGGCCACGGCGCGGGAGCGCGTGGCGTGACCGGGGGCGTGGCCGGGGCCACGAACGGCGTCGCGGCGCGCGCCGCCGTGGCGATGGGCGAGTTCGCCGAGCGGCTCGGCCACCGTTTCGCCGATCCGGAATTGCTGGCCCGGGCGCTGACCCACCGCTCGGCGGCCGACCCCAAGCGCGGGCAGCTCGATTCCAACGAGCGGCTGGAATTCCTGGGCGACCGGGTGCTGGCGCTGCTGATCGCCGAATGGCTGACGGAACGCTTCCCGGCCGAGCGCGAGGGCGACCTCGGCAAGCGGCTCGGCGTGCTGGTGGCGCGCGAGGCGCTGTGCCGGGTGGCGGAATCGATCGGGCTCGGCGCGGTGCTGGTGGTGCCGCCCTCCGAGGGGCGGGCGGGGCTGCGCGAGCGGGCCAACGTGCTGGCCGACGCGGTGGAGGCGCTGCTCGGCGCGCTCTACCTCGATGGCGGGCTGCCGGCGGCGCGGGCGTTGGTGCGGCGGGAATGGGGGCGGCTGATCGAGGCCGACACGGCGCCGCCCATGTCGGCCAAGAGCCGGCTGCAGGAATGGCTGCTCGGGCGTGGCCTCGGCCTGCCGGCCTATCGGCTGGTGCGGATGACCGGACCCTCGCACCAGCCGGTCTTCGTGGTGGCGGTGACGGCGGCGGGAAGGGAGGCCGAGGGCGTGGGGGATTCGAAGCGGGCGGCCGAGCAGGCCGCGGCGGAGGCCTGGCTGACGGCCGGGCCGCCGGCGGGACCGTCGGCGGGGCAGCCGCCGGGCGGTGCGGCATGAGCGGACCCGGGGCGGAGGAGCGCGAGGAAGACGGGGGCGAGGGCCGGGAAGCGGCCGCCGCCGAGGGCCGCGCCGCGACGCGCTGCGGGCTGATCGCCGTGGTGGGCGCGCCGAACGCGGGCAAGTCGACGCTGGTGAACCAGCTCGCCGGCACCAAGGTGACGATCGTCTCGCCCAAGCCGCAGACCACGCGCATGCGCATCCGCGCCGTGGTGATGGAGGGCGAGGCGCAGCTCGTGCTGGTGGACACGCCCGGCATCTTCCAGCCGCGCCGCCGCCTGGACCGCGCCATGGTGGGCGCGGCCTGGGGCGGGGCGGTGGATGCCGACGTGGTGCTGCTGATCGTGGACGCGCGGGCCGGGCTGACGGACGCCGTGCGCGGCATCGTCGAGAAGCTCGCCCAGGTCAGGCAGCCCTGCCTGCTGGCGCTCAACAAGACCGACCTGATCGACCCGCCGCGCCTGCTGCCGCTCTCGGCCGAGCTGAACGGGATGCGCGACTTCCGCGAGACCTTCATGATCTCGGCCGAGAAGGGCCGGGGGCTCGACCGGCTGAAGGCGGCGCTGGCCGCGATGGTGCCGCCCGGCCCCTGGCTGTTCCCCGAGGACGAGCTTTCCGACCTGCCCAACCGCATGCTGGCGGCCGAGATCGTGCGCGAGCAGATCCTGCGCCAGACGCACGAGGAGGTGCCGCACCACGCCTCGGTGGAGACCGAGCAGTGGACGGAGCGCAAGGATGGCAGCGTGCGGATCGACGCCACGATCTACGTCGCGCGGCCGACGCAGAAGGCGATCCTGATCGGCGACAACGGCTCGCGGATCAAGGAGATCGGCCGGCGGGCGCGCGGCGAGCTGGAGAAGCTGCTGGAGCGGCGCGTGCACCTGTTCCTCAACGTGAAGGACCGCCCGGGCTGGGACGAGGAGCGGGCGCGCATCCGGGCGATCGGGCTGGAGGATCTGGGCTGACCGACCACCCGGCCCTTCGCATGGCCCCAGTCTTTCGCATGGCCCAACCCTTCATGGCCCAGCCCTTCGCATGGCTGAGACGATGACGGAGAATGGTTCGGCGGGTGGATCGACCTTGCGTTGTGCGGCGCAGCATCCGAAATTGCCGGGAGTTCGGGGAGGAACAGGGATCGGAGTCCTCCCATGCTCGTCACCTTCCATCTCGGCACCCTTGCCCTGCTGCTGGCCGTGAACGCCCTCGCCCGTCGGACCGAGCGTGGCGGCGACGTGCTGCGCGACATGCAGGAAGGTCCACTCACCGTCTGAGCCTTCCCGGCGCTGCCGTCCGGATTGGACGGCGCGAAGGGGCCCCGGCATTGGCTGCCCGGAAGCCTGTCCATATTGGACTACAAGGATCCGCCATGCTAGATCCGTCCAGATTGGATGGGCGGATGGCATGGCGCTCGACCTCGGCCGGCTGCGCAAGATCTGGGCGCTGACCGAAAGCCCGCATCCCGGCGAGGCCATGGCCGCGCTGGAACGGGCGCGGGCCCTGCTGGCCCAGCATGGGCACACGCTGCGCGACATCCCTGTTCTGCTCGGCGCGGGCGAACGGACGGCCTTCGCGGCCGGGACGCCGGAACCGCGCCCGCAGGCCCGGCCGGCCGGGCCGCCCGACCCCGACGAGGCGCGCCGCCGGCAGGCGGAGGCGTACCGCGCCGCCGTCATCGCCCGGTACGGCGACGAGGAGTCGGCGCTGGCGCCGACCCCGGCCGAAGCGGCGGTGGAGGCCGCCGCCGCGCCGTTCAAGCGGCGCGTCGCCAAGACCTATCACAACGGCACCTTCCAGACCGACAGCCTGGACGGCTGGACCTACCGCCTCGACGGCCCGGCGCCGCCGCGCGTGGTGGCGGCCGTCAAGGCGGCGCTGCCGTTGCCGCGGACCATCGCCGAGGCCAGGGCCGAGCACGATGCCTGGGCCGAGCGCGACCGCGAGCTGGCGGCGCTGTACCGCAGCGAGGGCGACACGGCGCTGTCGCTGGCCTGCGAGCTGCGGCGCGACATCGTGGGCGAGATGCTGTGGACCGGGCTGCGCGCCGCCTCGTTGGCGGATGCGATCGCGCGGCAGCGGGCGCTGGTGGAGGACGGGACGCACCGGCCGGAGGTGGCGCGGGCGGTGCTGGCGGATCTGGAGGCGCTGGCGGGCGAGTCCGGCCCGGCGCGGACGGCGACGGCGCGGCGCGAGGCGGTGCTGCGGCTGCTGGACGATCCGGAGACGGCGGCGCTAGCGGACCGGGAGATTGCAAGGCGGGTGGGCGTCTCGCCGCAGACGGTGGGGAACCTGCGGCGGCGGCGGTAGCGGGGCGCTGCCCCGGACCCCGGCAAGGAGGGCTCTGCCCTCCTTGCATCCTCCCGCCGGGGGCGAAGCCCCCCGGACCCCCCGTTTTGTTTTCGGCCCCGACGGTTCAACCGACGAGGCCGAAAAACGAATAGAGGTCCAGGAGGGCTTCGCCCTCCTGGCGGATGGGGGCTGGGGAAGGCAGCGCCTTCCCCAGGCGGTCGGAATTCAGTGAAACGCTGCCATCACCCCGCCGCCGCGCGCCGCGACGGCGCCGCGACGTTGGCGATCACCTCGCCGAACGGCCCGTTGTTGCGCGCCGCGCCGAGGTTCCGGCCGGTGGTGGCCTTCAGCGGCAGCAGCGGGAAGACCAGCTCGGCGAAGCGGTAGCATTCCTCCAGGTGCGGGTAGCCGGAGAGGATGAAGCGGTCGATGCCGAGCGCCATGTATTCCTTCATCCGGTCCGCCACCTGCTGCGGGTTGCCGACCAGCGCGGTGCCGGCGCCGCCGCGCACCAGGCCGACACCGGCCCAGAGGTTGGGGCTGATCTCCAGCTTGTCGCGGTTGCCGCCGTGCAGTTCGGCCATGCGGCGCTGGCCGACGGAATCGTAGCGCGCGAAGGCCTTCTGCGCCGTGGCGATCGCCTCGTCGTCCACGTACTGGATGAGCTCGTCGGCGGCGCGCCAGGCGGCCTCGGCGGTCTCGCGGACGATGACGTGCAGGCGGATGCCGAAGCTCATGGTGCGGCCGCGCGCGGCGGCGGCGGCGCGGGCCTGGGCCAGCTTCTCGGCGACGTCGGCGGGCGGCTCGCCCCAGGTGAGGTAGACCTCGGCGTGCTCGGCCGCGACGGCCTGGCCGGCGCCCGAGGAGCCGCCGAAGTAGAGCGGCGGGTGCGGCTGCTGCACGGGCGGGAAGAGCAGCCTGCCGTTCTCGATGGAGAGGTGCCTGCCCTGGAAGTTCACCGTCTCGCCGCGCAGCAGGGCGCGCCAGACGGTGAGGTACTCGTCGGTCGCCTCGTAGCGCGCGCCGTGGTCGAGGAACACGCCGTCGCCGCGCAGCTCCTGCGGGTCGCCGCCGGCGACGACGTTGATGAGCAGCCGGCCCTCGGAAAGCCGGTCCAGGGTCGCGGCCATGCGCGCGGTCATGGAGGGCTCGGAAAGGCCGGGGCGGACGGCGACGAGGAAGCGCAGGTCGCGCGTCTGCGGCACCATGGCCGAGGCGATCACCCAGCTGTCCTCGCAGGACTTCCCGGTGGGCAGCAGCACGCCGTAGTAGCCGAGATCGTCGGCGGCGCGGGCGATCTGCGTCAGGTAGTTCAGCGTGACGTGGCGCGCGCCCTGCTGCGTGGCGAGGTAGCGGCCATCGCCATGCGTGGGCAGGAACCACAGGATGTCGGCGGCCTCGGCGGGGGGCGGCGGGGCGAGCGAGACGTTGTCGAGCATGGTTCGGATTCCTCCGAGGACTTCGTGATTCAGTGGCGGCCGAACAGGTGGTCGAGGACGCGGCCCTCGACGGCGGCGAGTGCCGGGTCGCCGTGATGGCGCGGGCGCGGGCGGTCCACCGCGAGGTCGAGCGCGACGCGGCCGGCTTCGAGCAGGATGATGCGGTCGGCGAGCATCGCGGCCTCCGACACGTCGTGCGTGACCAGCACGGCGGTGACGCCGGCGCCGCGCCAGACCTGCTCGACCAGCGACTGCATCTCGATGCGGGTCAGCGCGTCCAGCGCGCCGAGCGGCTCGTCGAGCAGCAGCAGCGGCGGGCGGGCGATCAGCGCGCGGGCGAGGGCGGTGCGCTGCTTCTGGCCGCCGGAGAGCACGGCGGGCCACTCGTCGCCGCGCCCGGCGAGGCCGACCTCCTCCAGCGCGGCGAGCGCCAGGGCGCGTCGGCGGTCGGCGCGGCGTTCGTGCGAGAGCCCGACCTCGACATTGGCGGCGATGCTGGCCCAGGGCAGCAGGCGCGGCTCCTGGAACATCAGCCTGCCGGCGGAGACGGGCACCGCGGCGCCGTCGGGGCCGCGGAAGTCGATGCTGCCGGAATCCGGCCGGTCGAGCCCGGCGAGCAGGCGCAGCAGCGTGGACTTGCCGCAGCCGCTGCGCCCGACGATGGCGAGGAACTGACCGGCCGGCACGTCGAGGTCGAGCTCGTGCAGCACGGTGTTGGCGCCGAAGCGGCGGCCGACGCCGCGCAGCGTGATCGCGACGCCGCGCGGAGCGGCGGCGGGCTGGAAGCCGCGCGATTGCGTCAGCAGCGCCTCGGTGTTGCGGCCGAGGGCGAGCGGGCCGTTGGGCGTGATCTGGTCCATCAGGCGCTCCTGTAGGCCGGGTTCCAGGCGAGGCTGCGGCGCTCCAGCCAGCGCGCGGCGCTGTCGGCGAGCTTGCCCAGCAGCGCGTAGATCAGGATCGAGAACACCACGACGTCGACCAGCATGAACTCGCGCGCCTGCATCGCCATGTAGCCGATGCCAGAGGAGGCCGAGATGGTCTCGGCCACGATCAGCGTCAGCCACATGATGCCGAGCGCGTAGCGCAGCCCGACCAGGATCGAGGCGAGGGCGCCCGGCAGCACGACGCGGCGGAACAGCGCGGTGCGCGACATGCCGTAGGCGCGGCCCATCTCCAGCAATTGCGGATCGACCGAGCGCACGCCGTGCATGGTGTTGACGTAGATCGGGAAGAACACGCCGAGCGCCACCAGGAAGACGCGCGCCGTGTCGTCGATGCCGAACCACAGGATCACCAGCGGGATCAGCGCGAGGTGCGGGATGTTGCGCACCATCTGCACCGTGGAATCGAGCAGCGTCTCGCCCAGCTTCGAGAGGCCCGAGAGCAGGCCGAGGGCGAGGCCGAGGCCGCCGCCGATCAGGAAGCCCAGCAGCGCGCGCCCGGTGCTGACGCGGATGTTCTCCAGCAGCTCGCCGGAGCGCAGCTTCTCCCAGCCCGCCGCCAGCACGGCGGTGGGGGCGGGGAGCACGTTGTCGGGGATCAGCCCGGCCTGCGCGCCGGCCTGCCAGGCCAGCAGCAGCAGCGCCGGCACCAGCCAGGGGAGCAGCCCCCTCTGCGTGCGGGTCATCGTCCTGCCCCGACTCAGATCGCCGGCCGCTGCCAGACGGCGTCGCGCACCGTGACGCTGCGCGGGATCAGGTTCAGCTCGCGGAAGCGGTCGGCGACCTTCTGCTGCTGCGTCACCACCGCGTCCGTCACCGGGCCGATGCCGAATTCGGTGCGGGCGATGGCGCGGCGCACCGCCTCGACCGGGATGCCGGTGCCCTCGGCCTGGAGGCGCGAGACCTCCTCGCGGTTGGCGCCCGCCCAGTCGGCGACCTTGGCCAGCTCGTCCAGCGTCTCGGCGATCAGGCGGGGATTCTTCTCGGTGAAGGTCCGGTTGCCGAGGAAGAAAGAGTTCTGCCGCTCGATCTCCTTGCCCGAGCGCAGCACGCGCACGCCGCGGCCGGCCTCGGCGATGGCGTAGTACGGGTCCCAGATGCTCCAGGCATCGACGCTGCCGCGCTGGAAGGCGGCGGCCGCATCGGCCGGGGCCAGCTCGGCGGGCACGATGTCGCGCCATTGCAGCCCGGCCTGCTGCACGGCGGCGACCGCCATGCTGTGCGCCGAGGAGCCGCGCGCATAGGCGAGGCGCTTCCCCTTCAGCTCCGCCACGGACTGCACCGTGGAGCCCTCGGGCACCAGGATCGCCTGGTTGTCGCCGCGCGAGGGGATGGCGCCGACATAGAGCAGGTTAGCGCGGGCGGCCTGGGCGAAGATCGGCGGGGCGTCGCCGGTGTAGCCGAAGTCGATGCTGCCGACGTTCAGCGCCTCCAGCAGCGGCGGGCCGAAGGAGAACTCGTTCCAGCGCACGGCGATGCCCTGGGCGCGGAATCGCTCCTCCAGCGCGCCGCGCACCTTGGCGACGAGCAGCACGCTGGTCTTCTGGAAGCCGACGCGCAGCTCGCGCGCGCCGTCGGCCCGGGTGGGACGAATGGCGGGGAGGGCGAGGCCGGCGCCGAGCGCGGCGAGGAGGGTGCGGCGGGTGGTCATGGCGGGAATTCCTGCGGCTGCGTGCCGGTCCGGCGCGGTATTGCCGATCTGGATTCGTGCTTTATGCGGGCTGCGGGGCGGTTGCCGGTGCCGCCGGCCCGGCTAGGGGCGAAGCGGTCCGGCTCAGGCGGGGAGACATCGGCCGGGCATTCGCCGCACCGGGCGCCCGGTCCGCGGGCGGGCCGTTGCCGGCCGCCGCCAAGATGCTGTCATTGCCGAAAGCCTCGTCCATCTGGCGCCAGGGCAGGCGGGATCGCCACCCGCGCCCGGCGTGCATGGTGTCATAGACACGATTAAGGATGATGAATAGAGAAAAACAACGATGGATTTTTGATAAAACTGTCGCGATGAGCTGGCAATGTCGCGCCGGGAGTGCCGCGTCAGGCGGTGGCCTACAGCGAGCCGCAGTCCGGTTGGGACTGCGGCTCGCTGTCGCTCATTGTTCCCGGCGCGGCTTCACGTCGCCGGGCGTGTCCGCCAGTCGGCGATCCGCTCTATCCCTCCTTCCGGCACGTGGAATGCCGGGCCGGCCATGCGCCGATGGCCGGCGTGTCCCGACCGGCGCGTCCCGGTAGGCGCGTCCCGGTAGGCGCGTCCCGGTAGGCGCGTCCCGGTAGGCGTGTCCCGGTAAGCGTGTCCCGGTAGGCATGTCCCGACCGGCACGTCCCGACAGGCCCCTTCCGTGCCGCTCCGGGCTCTGCCAGCCTGCGCCGCATGACACCGCGCGCCCGTGCCCTGGCCTTCTGCGAACGCTTCGGCCTGCGATTGCCCGTCGTGATGGGGCCGATGGCCGGGGCCTCGCCGCCCGCGCTGGCGGCGGCGGTGGCGGATGCGGGGGGCCTCGGCGGGCTCGGCGCGTTGCAGATGGGGCCGGCGGCGATCGCGGCCTGGGTCGCGGAATTCCGCGGCCGCTCCAACGGCGCCTTCCAGATCAACACCTGGATCCCGGACCCCGCGCCGGCGCGCGACGCGGCGGCCGAGGCGCGCATGGCGGCGCTGCTGGAAGCGCACGGGGCCGCGCCGGGCGCGCTGGAAGGCCCCTTCGTGCCGGATTTCGACGCGCAATGCGCCGCGATCCTCGCCGCCGGGCCGCCGGTGGTCTCCAGCATCATGGGGGTCTGGCCGGCCGCCTTCGTGGCCGAGCTGAAGGCGCGCGGCATCCTGTGGATCGCCGCCGTCACCTCGCTGGCCGAGGCGCGGCAGGCGGCGGCGGCCGGGGCGGATGCGCTGGGCGTCGCCGGTGTCGAGGCGGGCGGCCATCGCGGGGCGTTCGACGCCGGCAAGGCGGCGGGGCAGGGGGGCACGACCTTCGCCCTGGTGCCGCTGATCGCCGACGCGGTCTCCGTGCCGGTGGTGGCCTCGGGCGGCATCGCGGACGGGCGCGGGCTGGCGGCGGCGCTGGCGCTGGGTGCCTCGGCGGCGCAGATCGGCACGGCGCTGCTGCGGACGCCGGAGGCGGGGACCAACCCGGTCTGGGCCGAGGCGATCGGCCGGGCGCTGCCGGAGGACACGGTGCAGACGCGGGCCTTCTCGGGTCGGCTGGCGCGGGCGATCCGCAGCGAGTGGACCGAGGCGGTGGGCGATGCGGCGCTGCCCTACCCGTTGCAGCGCGCCGCCACCGGTCCGCTGCGCGAGGCGGCGGCGAAGGCGGGCGATGCCGGGCACATGCAGATGTGGGCGGGGCAGGCGGCAAGCCTGGCGCGGGCGGAACCGGCGGGGGAGGTGGTGCAGCGGATGTGGGAGGAGGCTTCGGGGATCCTGGCCTGAGCCAGGACCGGGCCTCCACCCGTCCGACGCGGTGCGTCCGACTCCGCAAGGGGCGCCGCCCCTCATGATCCCCGCCGGGGGCGAAACCCCCCGTTCGGTTCCGAGCCCTGCAGGTTCAACGGGCGAGGCCGTAAAACGAAGAGAGGTGCAGGAGGGCCTCGCCCTCCTGCCGGATGGGGTTCGGGGAAGGCAGCGCCTTCCCCGGTGCCGGCGCCTGCCGTGAGTCCGCCCTATTCCGCCGGTACCGCCGCCTCCATCCGCCGCTTGCGCGTGAAGCGGTGCGCCAGCCCGTCGAAGGCAAGGTAGAGCACCGGCGTCACGAACAGCGTCAGCAGCTGCGAGACGGCGAGGCCGCCGACCACGGCGAGGCCGAGCGGCTGGCGCAGCTCGGCGGCGGCGCCCCAGCCGGCGGCGATCGGCACCGCGCCGGCAGCGGCGGCGAGGGTGGTCATCAGGATCGGGCGGAAGCGCACGAGGCAGGCTTCGCGCACCGCGTCGAAGGCCGGGATGCCCTGGCGCTGCCGTTGCAGCGCCACGTCCACGATCATGATGGCGTTCTTCTTGACCAGCCCCACCAGCAGCAGCACGCCGATCACGGCGATCACCGAGAGGTCCATCCCGAACAGCCAGAGCGTCGCCAGCGCGCCCAGCCCGGCGGCGGGCAGGCCGGAGAGGATGGTGAGCGGGTGGATCAGGCTCTCGTAGAGCACGCCGAGCACGACGTAGACGATCAGGATCGCCGCGATCAGCAGCGTGCCCTGGCCGGCGAGCGCCTGCTGGAACACCTGGGCCGAGCCGGTGAAGCCGGTGCTGACGGTGGGCGGCAGGCCGAGCTCCCGCTCGGCGGCGCGGATGGCGTTCACCGCCTCGCCGAGCGAGACGCCGGGGGCGGTGTTGAAGCCGATCATCACCGCGGCGAGCTGGCCGGAATGGCCGACGGTGAGGGGGCCGGAGCGCCGCTCCAGCGTCGCCACGGCCGAGAGCGGCACGAGGCGGCCGGTGTTGGAGCGCAGGTAGAGCTTGCGCAGCCCGTTCTCGTCGCGCTGGTCCTCGGGCAGCGCCTCCAGGATCACCGGGTAGGCGTTGGCCTGGCCGTAGATGGTGGAGATCTGCCGCGCGCCGAAGGCCGAGAACATGGCCTGGCGCACCTGGTCGACGCTGACGCCGAGGGCGGAGGCGCGGTCGCGGTTCACCACCACCTGCACCACGGGGCTGTCGAGCTGGGTGTCGGTGTTGACGTCCTGCAGGCCGGGGATGTGGCGCAGGTGCTCGGCCATGCGCTCGGCCCAGTCGTACATCTCGTCCGGGCGCAGGCTCTGCATCGTGTAGAGGTAGAGGGTGCGCGACTGGCGGCCGCTGAAGTTGAAGTTCTGGATCGGGTTGATGAAGACGCGCAGGCCGGGGATGCGGGCGACGTCGCGGCGGAGCTGCTGGATCACCGGCACCACGCCCGGGCGCTCGTCGCGCGGCCTGAGCTGCACGAACATGCGGCCCTGGTTGATCGAGAAGCTGCCGCCGCCGGCGCCGAGGTTGTGGGTGACGGCCTCGACATAGGGGGAGCGGGCGATGATCGCCGCCGCCTCGCCCTGCATCTCGGTCATGGCGGCGAAGGAGGCGCCGCGCGGGCCCTCGGTGTTGATCGAGAGCAGGCCGGTATCCTCGATCGGGAAGAAGCCCTTCGGGATCGCGATCACCAGCCAGGCGGCGAGGGCGAGGGAGGCGAGGAAGGCGAGCCAGACCACGGCGCGGAAGCGCAGCGCGAGGTCGAGCAGGAAGCGGTAGCCGCCCTCGATGCCCTGGAAGCCGCGCTCCAGCACCCGGTCGAGCCGCGAGGGCTTCGGGTGGGCGGGCAGGCGGCTGGCCATCAGCGGTGTCAGGGTGAGGGAGACGGCGCAGGAGGCGAGCACGGAGAGGCTGACCGTGGCCGCGAAGGCGTTGAAGACGCGCCCCACCACGCCGCCCATCAGCAGGATCGGCAGGAACACCGCGATCAGCGACAGGGTGATGGAGAGGACGGTGAAGCCGATCTCGCGCGAGCCGCGGATGGCGGCCTGGAGCGGCGGCACCCCTTCCTCCATGTGGCGGACGATCGCCTCCAGCACCACGATGGCGTCGTCCACCACGAGGCCGACGGCCAGGGTGAGGCCGAGCAGCGTCACGTTGTCGATGCCGTAGCCCAGCGCGTACATCAGCCCGAAGGTGACGCAGAGCGAGATCGGCACCGCCACGGTCGGGATGATGGTGGCCGAGACGCGGCGCAGGAACAGGAAGATCACCAGCACCACGAGGCCGATGGCGATCAGCAGGCTCTCCTGCACGTCGTGCACGGCGGCGCGGATGGAGGTGGAGCGGTCGAGCAGCGTGCCGATCTCGGTGCCGGGCGGCAGGGCGGCGCGCAGCGCCGGGATGGCCTCGCGCACGCCGTCCACCACCTCCACCGTGTTGGCGTCGGGCTGGCGCAGCACGGCGAGCACCAGGGCGCGGTCGGTGCCGCGCCAGGCGGCGAGACGCTCGTTCTGCACGCCGTCGGCGGTCTGCGCCACCTCGCTCAGGCGCACCGGCGCCTCGGGGCGGCCGGCGATGACGAGGTTGCCGAAGGCGGCGGCATTGGGCGGCTGGTCGTTGGCGCGCAGCGTGAGCTGCTGGCGCTGGCCGCTCAGCACGCCGACCGGCGTGGACGAGTTCGCCGCGGCGATGGCGTTCTGCACCTGCTCGAAGCTCATCCCCATGGCCGCGATGCGGTCCGGGTCGAGGCGGACGCGGACGGCGTAGAGCTGCTCGCCCCAGGTCTGCACCTGCGCGACGCCGGGCACGCGCGAGAGGGCGGGGCCGACCACGGTGCTGGCGATGTCGTTGAGCTGGTAGAGCGGCACGTCGCCGCCCGAGAGGGTGAGCAGGATGACGGGGGCGTCGGCCGGGTTCACCTTGCGGTAGTAGGGCGGGACCAGCATCTCCACCGGCAGCTTGCGCTGGGCACGGGTGATCGCCGCCTGCACGTCCTGCGCCGCCGCGTCGATGTTGCGGTTCAGCACGAATTGCAGGGTGATCTGCGTCGTGTCCTGGCCGGAGGTGGAGGAGATCTGGTCGATGCCGGCGATGGTGGAGAATTCGCGCTCCAGCGGCAGCGCCACCGAGGTCGCCATGGTCTCCGGGCTGGCGCCGGGCAGGTTGGCGTAGACGGTGATGACCGGGAAATCCACGCGCGGCACCGCCGCCACCGGCAGGCTGAAATAGGCGACGATGCCGGCCAGCACCGCCGCGGCGGAGAGCAGGCTCGTCATCACCGGGCGGCGGATGCAGAGCTCGGAGAGGTTCATCGTCTCATCCCTCGCGCCGGTCCCTCGTGCCGGCCCGGGCCTGCCCGGCGGCGCGGACCCCCGGAGGCGGATTTCCGGGGGGCGGCTGCACTGAAGCGTGGTGATCGCGGGCCGGTCGGAAAAGGCGTCCCGGCCGCCGTATCGTCGGGCGTGTCCCCATCGGCCGGCACCGTCGGCTTCCGGTTCGGCTCGGCGGGGCTGCGGCTCAGTTGGCCCCGACCGCGCCGGCGGCGCTGGAAAGGCGCTGCGGCCGCCGCTCGCTGGCGGCCATGCCGTCCGAGAGACGCTGCGCGCCCTCCACGATGACCTTCTCGCCGGCGGCGAGCTGGCCGCGCACCACGGCGTGGTCGCCCACGGTGCGGCCCAGCTCCACGCCACGCCGGCGGGCGATGCCGTCCGGCCCCAGCACGTAGACGAAGCGCCCGGCCTGCCCGACCTGCAGCGCGGCGGAGGGAACGGTGATGGCGTTCTCCTCGTAGCGCGGCACCATCGAGACCTGCACGTAGCGGCCCGGCCAGAGGCGGCCATCGGCGTTGCCGAAGCGCGCCTTCATGACAACCGTGCCGGTGCCGGCATCCACGGCGCTGTCCACGAAGATCAGCCGGCCTTCCGCCGGCGGGTCGGTGTCGCCGTCGGCCTGGGCGCGGACGGTGGGGGTGCCGGCGCGCATCGCCGCCTGCACCTCGGGCAGCCAGCGCTCGGGCACGGCGAACTGCACCAGGATCGGGTCCATCTGGGTGATGGTGCCGAGCGAGGTGTTGTCGGCGGCGCGGACGTAGTTGCCGGGCCGCACCGGCAGGCTGCCGAGGCGGCCATCGGCCTCGGCGACGATGGTGGCGAACTCGATGCTGAGGCGCGTCTGCTGGATCAGCGCCTCGTCGGCCTTGATGATGGCGGCGGCGGAGGCGGCGTCGGCCACGGCCTGCTCCAGCCGCTGCTGCGCCGCGTAGCCCTCGCCGCGCAGGGACTGGTAGCGCACCGCGTCGGCCTGGGCGCGGGTGAGCAGGGCGCGGTCGCGCTGGAGCTGCGCCTCCTGCTGCGCCAGCAGCGCCTGGTTCAGCCGGGAGTCGATGGTGAAGAGCGGCTGGCCGCGCTTGACCGTCTGCCCCTCGACCACGTGCATGCGCTCGATCTGGCCGTCGACGCGGGTGCGGATGGTGACGATCGCCTCGGAGACGACGTTGCCGTTGGCGATGATCTCGACCGGCACGCGGCCGACCTCAACCGGCGCGGTGGTGACGGGCACGCCGATGGGCGCCGGGCGCGGCGGCTGGCCGGGCTGCGCTCCCGAGGCAGCCCCCGAGGACGCCGCCGAGGACGTCGCCGGAGACGCCCCGGCCGGAGGAGCGCCCGACTGGGCCATGGCGGGGCCGATGCCGGCGCGGCCGGTCAGGAAGGCCGGCAGGGTGACGGCGAGTGCCGCGACACCCATGCCGCCGAGCAGAACCGCCAGTCGGCGTGTCGTCATGGCCTCCTTGGCACTCCCATGGCAGACCCTTGGGTAAACCCGTGGGCAGTCCCTCGCATTCCCGGACGCCGGCATCGCCGTTCCGCCGCCGCTGCCCGTCGGCCGGGGAGGGCGGGGCGGTCGGCGGCTGGCGAAGGTCGTGGCGGTGGGTGGGCGGCGGGTGGCGCCTCATGCTGCCTTGCCTCCCAGGCCGGGACAACACGCCATCATGTGTCGTTTTGCAACAACGAAGCATGAATTTTGGCGTCCCGGTGCGGCCCGGCCCGGCCCGCCGGCAGGCCGACCCGGGCGAACCGTGTCACGCGGGCGTGAGTCCGGTTGCGGACCGGGAAACGGGGCACGGGCGCTGCGCAACGCTCCGACATCGTGGCAACATGGCGCGCCAGCACGCTGTGGCGCGGTCATGTGCGGCCGCCCGGGGGAGATGAAGAGGATGAAGCGACCGCTCTGGGTCCTGCTGCTGCTCGCCCTGTTCGCGGCGACGCTGCCGCCGGGGCCGGCCGCCGCCTTCGACCTGCCGGGCCTCTCCGCGGATTCCAACGCCTACTGGTCCGAGATCCGCCGCCGCAACCCGGCGGGCGGCGCCACGTCGCAGCAGCGCGCGCAGATGGAGCAGCGCGCCGCGACGGCCGAGCGTGCCGGCAACTGGACCGCCCTGGCCGGGGCGCTGGAGGACCGGCTGGCCGCCGGGCCGGTGACGCCGGAGCTGTGGCTCGCGCTGGCCCGCGCGCAGCTCCGGCGCCAGCCGCCGGAGGCGAACCGCGCCCTGCAGGCGGCCTGGAAGGCGTTCGAGGCGGCCGCCGCCGGGCCGCCGGAAATTCCCTCGCTGCAACTGATGGCGCAGGCGCTGCAATTGCTCGACCGGCCGGTGCAGCTCGTCGAGACCTGGAGCGCGCTGGTGGAGCGCGACCCCGACAATGCCCGCTTCCAGGCCGCGCTCGCCGAGGCGCGGCGCAACGCCGGCATGCTGGTGCGCAACGTCCGCACCGATTCCGACGCCGAGCCGGCGCGCGCCTGCATCGGCTTCCTCACCCCGCCGGCCCGGCGCCAGGACTGGCAGCCGGCCGACTGGGTGCGCACCGAGCCGCCCGTGCCGGGGCTCGCGGTGAACCGCGAGGGCGACGCGCTCTGCCTCGTCGGCCTGCCCTACGGGCGCACCACGCAGGTGACGCTGCGCGCCGGCATGCCGGGCGAGGACGGCCTGCGCATCGCGCGCGACATCCCGCTCTCCGTCAGCATCGGCAACCGCACGCCGCGCATCGCCTTCGACAACCGGACCTTCATCCTGCCGCGCGGGCAGGAGCCGCGCGTCTCCGTCGCCACGGTGAACGTCTCGACGCTGAGGCTGCAACTGGTCCGCGTCACCGAGCGCAGCCTGGTGCCGCTGCGCAACCAGTGGCGGCTCGGCCAGACGCTGGAGAGCTACCAGGCGGACGACGTCGCCTCGGATTCCGGGCGGGTGATCTGGGAGGGCCGCGCCGACATCCCCGGCTTCGAGGCCAACGCCACCCGGCGCACCGCCCTGCCGCTGCCCGATGCGGTGCGCGACGCCGGGCCCGGCCTCACCATCCTGGTCGCCCGGCCCGGCGACGGCACGCGGGGCAACGACGACCCGCTGGTCGCGGTGCTGCCGCTGATCTCGACCGATCTCGGGCTGGTGGCGTGGCGCGGCGCGGACGGGCTCGCCGTGCAGGCGCGCGGCCTCGGCGACGCGCGGGCGCGGCAGGGCGTGCGGGTGACTCTGCTCGCCCGCAACAACGAGATCCTGGGCGAGGCGACGACCGACGCGAACGGCCTCGCGCGCTTCGGCGCGCCGCTGCTGCGCGGCACCGGGCCGGGGGCGCCGGTCTCCGTCCATGCCGAGTACGGCGAGGGGGCGCGGGCCGATCTCGCGCAGCTCGACCTCGACGAGGCGGCCTTCGACCTCTCCGACCGCGGCGCCACCGGCCTGCCGCATCCGGGGCCGGCCGACGTGTTCCTGTGGCTCGACCGCGGCATCTACCGGCCCGGCGAGACGGTGAACGTGGCCGGGCTGCTGCGCGACGGCGGCGGCGCGCCGCTGGCCGGCTCCTCGGGCGACCTGCCGGTGCGGCTGCGGGTGAGGCGGCCGAACGGGCAGGTCTTCGCCGAGACGGTGCCGCCGCGCGTGCCGGGCGCGGCGGTGGTGTGGCCGGTGACGCTTTCCGCCACCGCGCCGGCCGGGCAGTGGACGGTCGAGGCGCTGATCGACCCGAACCTGCCGGCCGTCGCCAGCACCACCTTCCGCGTCGATGCCTTCGTGCCGGAGCGGCTCGCCGTGACGCTCGGCCCGGCGCCGGGGCCGATCGTGCCGGGGACCACGCTGAACCTGCCGGCGAATGCGCGCTTCCTCTACGGCGCGCCGGGGGCGGGGCTGACCGGGACGGCGGAGCTGCGGCTCTCGATCGACCCGGAGCCCTTCGCGGACTGGCGCGGCTGGTCCTTCGGGCAGGTCGATGAGCGCTTCGCGCCCGACCTCGTCACCATCCCGATGCCGGCGACCGACGCGCAGGGCAACGGCACCGTGCCGGTGCGGCTGGACCGGGCGCCGGACACGACGCACCCGCTGCGCGCCGATCTGCGCCTGGACGTGGACCAGCCGGACGGGCGGCCGAGCCGGGCCTCGATCCAGCTTCCGGTGCGCGCGCCGGGCAACCTGATCGCGGTGCGGCCCGGCTTCCAGGGCGATGCGGTGGACCAGGGGAACGAGGCCGCCTTCGAGATCGCCGCCGTCAGCAACGAGGGCCGCGCGGTGGCGGCGCCGCTGAAGCTGCGTCTGGTGCGCGAGCGTTCCTCCTGGCGCATCGTGGTGCGCGACTCGCTGGCCCGCTACGAGACGGTGTACCGCGACGAGCCGGTGGACGCGGCCGATCTGCGCCCCGCGCCCGGCCGGCCGGCCCGCTTCGCGCGGCGCCTGCCCTTCGGCCGCTACCGGCTGGAGGTGACGGACCCGAACGGGCTCGCCCTGACCTCGCTGCGCTTCTACAGCGGCTGGGGTGCCGCGGCGGAAGCCTCCGACGCGCCGGACCGCGTCGAGGTCAGCACCGACCGGCAGGGCTACGCGCCGGGCGACCGCGCGCGGGTCCACATCCAGGCGCCCTTCGCCGGCCGCGCCTCGGTGGCGGTGCTGACCGACCGGCTGGTCTCGCTGCGCGAGATCGACGTGGCCGAGGGCGGCTCGGAGATCGAGGTGCCGGTGGACGGCGCCTGGGGGCCGGGCGCCTATGTCGCGGTCACGGTGTTCCGGCCCGGCGGCGGGGCCGCCGACAAGTCGGCGGGACGGCCGGGACGGGCGCTGGGTCTCGTCTGGGTGGGGCTCGACCCGGCCTCGCGCCGGCTCGACGTCGCCATCGAGGGCGAGCAGCGCGTGGCGCCGCGCCAGCGTATTACCATCCCCGTGCGGCTCGCCGTCCCGGGCGGCGGTCCAGGGGGAGGAACATTGCCGGCCGGGGCGATGCTGACCCTCGCCGCGGTGGACGAGGGCATATTGCGCCTGACCAATTTCGCCACGCCCGATCCGGTGGACCACTATCTCGGCCGCCGCCGGCTCGGCCTCGACCTGCGCGACGACTACGGCCGCATGATCCCGCCCGCCGAGGGCGAGGCGACGCGGCTGCGCCAGGGCGGCGACGACATGGGCGGCGACCTCGGCATCGAGATCCCGCAGCGCACCGTGGCGCTGTTCTCCGGGCCGGTCGCGGTGGGGCCGGACGGGCGCGCCACGGTCACGCTCGACATCCCGGATTTCAACGGCGAGCTGCGGCTGATGGCGGTGGCCTGGGCCGGCGACCGCGTCGGCGCCGGATCGCGGCCGCTCACCGTGCGCGACCCGGTGGTGGCCGAGGCGCTGCTGCCGCGCTTCCTGGTGCCCGGCGACGAGGCACGGCTCAACGTGCTGCTGCACAACATCGACCTACCGCAGGGCGAGGTGGTGGCGCTGGTCTCGGTGGGCGGCGGCCTGGAGCTGGCGGGGGCGGGGCGGCTCTCGGCCAACCTCGCGCCCAACGCCCGCGCCCTGCCGAACACGCGGCTGCGCGCCGTCGCGGCCGGCGAGGGCACGGTGCGGCTCGCCGTGACCGGGCCGGGCGGCTTCCAGGCGGAGCGGGAGTGGCGGATCACCATCCGCTCCTCGCGCCCGGCGGTGACGGAGGTGGCCTCGGCCGAGCTTCAGGGCGGGCGCGAGACGCGGCTGGTGCCGCCGACCGAGCGCTTCCTGCCCAACACCTGGCGCGCCTCGGCCGTGCTCGGCGGCGCGGTGCGCTACGACGCGGCGGCGCTGCTGCGGGCGATCGAGCAGTACCCGTTCTTCTGCGTCGAGCAGGCGGCGAGCCGGGTGCTGGCGCTCGCCCTGCTGCCGGAGGAGGGGATCGGCGGGCAGGACCGGCTGGACCGGCTGAACCGCGCGGTGAACTTCGTGCTCGACCGGCAGCGCTACGACGGCACCTTCGGCCTGTGGTCGGCGCAGGGCGAGGAGTCGCCCTGGGTGACGGTCTATGCCGTCGAGGCGCTGCTGCGCGCGAAGGCGGGCGGCGCCATCGTGCCGGAGATGCCGCTGAATCAGGCGCTGCGCGCGATCGAGGAGGCGGTGGAGGAGGCGGAGACCGACAAGCCGGAGGACCGCGCCGTGCAGGCCTACCGGCTGCACGTCATGTCGCTCGCCGGCCGGCCGCGGCTCGGCGCCGCGCGTCGGCTGCTGGAGGATCTGGAGCACATCCCGACGCCGCTGGCCCGTGCCCAGCTCGGCGCCGCCTTCGCCCGCGCCGGCGACACGCGGCGCGCCGAGCAGGTCTTCGCCGCCGCGATCGACGCGCCGGCGCGCCGCCCCTGGGCCTTCGACTACGGCAGCGCGACGCGCGACAGCCTCGCCGTGGCGCTGCTGCTGCAGGAGTCGGGCGTGCTGCCCGACCGGCGTTCCGCGCTGCTGGGCCGGCTGCCGGGCCAGGAGATGACGGCCAACAACACCAGCACACAGGAGCAGGCCTGGGCGGTCGCGACGGCCGCCATGCTCGGCCGCGACGGGCTGCCGGCGCGCGCCGCGATCGACGGCGCCACCCTGCCGGAGCGGCCGGTGATCAGCGTCTCGCTGAGCGGCCCGGCGACGCTGCGCAACCTGGGCGACACGCCGCTCTGGCACAGCACCTCGGTGACCGGGGTGCCGGTGCAGCCGGCGCCGGCGGCGCGGGCGGGGATGCGGCTGACGCGGCGCTTCCTCGACCTCAACGGCCAGCCGCTGAAGCTGGAGGAGCTGCGGCAGAACACCTCCTTCATCCTGTTGCTGGAAGGCCGCGCCGAGACGGGCGAGACGCACCAGGCGCTGGTGCAGCAGGGGCTGCCGGCGGGGTGGGAGATCGTCTCGCGCCTCGGCCCGGGCGAGGTGACGGGGATGCCCTGGCTCGGCACGCTCTCCGAGCCCGCGGCGCAGCCGGCGCTGGACGACCGCTACGCGGCGGCGATCGACCTGACGCCGGAGGAGCCGGCCTTCCGCGTGGCGGTCAGGCTGCGGGCGGTGACGCCGGGGCGGTTCGAGTTGCCGGGGGCGGATCTGGCCGACATGTACCGGCCGGTGGTGTTCGCAAGGCAGAATTCGGGGCAGATCACGGTGCGGCCGGCGGAGTAGCGGGGCAGGCTGCGCCTTCCCCGGACCCCATCCGCCTGGGGAAGGCGCCGCCTTCCCCGGACCCCATCCGGCCTCTGGGGAAGGCGCCGCCTTCCCCGGACCCCATCCGGCCCCTGGGGAAGGCGCCGCCGCCCCCGGACCCCATCGGGCCCGTGGGGACGGCGCCGCCGTCCCCGGCCCCCATCCGCCTGGGGACGGCGCCGCCGTCCCCGGCCCCCATCCGCCTGGGGACGGCGCCGCCGTCCCCGGCCCCCATCCGCCTGGGGACGGCGCCGCCGTCCCCGGCCCCCATCCGCCTGGGGAAGGCGCCGCCTTCCCCAGACCCCATCCGGCAAGAGGGCGAGGCCCTCCTGCACCTCTCCTCGTCTTTCGACCTCGCCGGTTGAACCGTACGGGGCCGAAAGCAAACGGGGTTTCCAAAGGGGCTTCGCCCTTTGGCGGATGGGTGCAGGGAAGGCGGCGCCTTCCCTGCCGGGGTCCGGGGCGGAGCCCCGAAAAGGCCCCGGCATCAGGAAAGGCCCAACGCGCGTGTTCCGCCGCCTCGTCCTTGCCCGCTGCGTCGCCGTGGCCGTCCTGCTGGCCGCCGGGCTGCTGGCGCTCGACCGGCTCTTCCCGCCCGATCTCTCGCGCCTGCGGGCCACGGGCACCGAGGTGCTGGACCGCGAGGGCCGGGTGCTTTCCGTGCTGCCCGCGCCCGGCGGCGTCTGGCGGCTGCGGACGGGTGTCGAGGACGTGCCGCCGCATCTCGTCGCCATGCTGGTGGCGGCGGAGGACCGGCGCTTCTACGCGCATCCCGGCGTCGATCCGCTGGCGCTGGCGCGGGCGGCCGCGCAATGGGTGCGCGCCGGGCGGGTGGTGTCGGGCGGCTCGACCCTGACCATGCAGGCGGTGCGCCTGCTGGAGCCGCGGCCGCGCAACCTGCGCGCCAAGGCGATCGAGGCGCTGCGCGCGCTGCAACTGGAGGCGCGGTTCGACAAGCGCGAGATCCTGGGCATCTGGCTGACCCTGGCGAGCCAGGGCGGCAACGTCGAGGGCGTGCGGGCCGGGGCGCTGGCCTGGTTCGGGCGACCGGCGGCGCGGCTCGATCCGGGGGAGTCGGCGCTGCTGGTGGCGATCCCGCGCCACCCGAACCGGCTGCGGCCCGACCGGCACCCCGAGGCGGCGCGCGCGGCGCGGGACGACACGCTGCGCCGGCGCGCCTTCCTGGCCGGGGACGTGACCGAGTGGGACAACGAAGCCGCCTTCGCCTCGGCGGTGCCGTCCGTCCGGCAGCCCATGCCGCGCCTCGCGCCGCATCTCGCGCGGCAGGTGGCCGGCGGCGCGGCGGGGCGGGCCGTCACCACGCTGGACGCCCCGTTGCAGCGCGCGGCGGAGGCGGTGGCGGCCGGGGCGCTGCGGGAGCTGCCCGAGCGGGTCACCGTGGCGCTGATCGTGGCCGAGCTGCGCTCGCGCGAGGTCCGCGCGCTGGTGGGCGGAAGCTGGGGCGACGAGTCGCGTGCCGGGTCGCTCGACCTGAGCCGGGCGGTGCGCTCGCCGGGCTCGGCGCTGAAGCCGCTGCTGTACGGGCTGGCCTTCGAGGCGGGGATCGTCGCGCCGAACACCGTGGTCAGCGACCTGCCGCTGCGCTTCGGCACCTACGCGCCGGAGAATTTCGACCACGGCTTCGTCGGGCGGGTGACGGCGGCCGAGGCGCTGCGCCTGTCGCTGAACCTGCCGGCGGTGGCGCTGCTGGACCGGCTGGGACCGATCCGCTTCGCCGAGGCGCTGAAGCGCGCCGGGGCGCCGCCGCGCCTGCCGGCCGGGGCCGATCCGTCGCTGCCGCTGGCGCTGGGCGGGGCGGGGACGACGCTGCGGGAGTTGGCGGGCGTGTACGCGGCGCTGGGCGATGGCGGGCGCGGCCTGCCGCTGCGGGCGGTGGCGGGGGATGGCGACGCGGCACGGGGCAGCGTCGCCGGAACGGCGCGGGGCGACGATACCGGAACGGCGCGGGGCGACGATACCGGAACGGCGCGGGGCGATGCCGCCGGGACGGCGCGGGCGGTGCTGGAGCCGGGGGCGGCGGCGATGCTGGCGGGGGTGCTGGTGCAGCGCTTCCCGGGCGGCGGGCCGGCGGGCATCGCCTGGAAGACCGGGACGAGCTGGGGTGGGCGCGATGCCTGGGCGCTCGGTTTCGACGGACGGCACGTGGCCGGGGTGTGGATCGGGCGGCCGGACGGGACGCCGATCCCGGGCGCGACGGGGCGCGACCTGGCGCTGCCGCTGCTGGCGCGGCTGTTCGCGCTGCTGCCGGCGGCACCGCTGGAGGCGGCCGCGCCGCGGGTCGCCTCCGCCGTGCCGGGGGCCGAGGCGCCGGACCGGCTGCGTCTGCTGTTCCCACCGCCGGGCGCGGTGCTGGCGGAGGGCGGGACGGTGACGCTGCGTGCCTCGGGCGGGCGCCGGCCGCTGAATTTCCTGGTGGACGGGATCGCGTTGCCGGCGGAGCGGGCGAAGCGGGAGGCTGGCTGGCTGCCGTCGGGGCCGGGGCGGTACCGCGTGACGGTGCTGGATGCGGACGGGGTCTCGGCGCATGCGGAGGTGCGGGTGCGGCCGCGCGACGCGCCGGCGGCGTCCGACGGGTTGCCGACGGCGCGGCTGGTCACGACGCCATCGGGGAGGCCGTGAGACGGCGGATCGGCGGCTCCGGTGCGGGGGTTATGCTTTCGGCCGGGCGATTCCAGTTGGTTGTGGCTTGTTGTCGAGAGAATGGATCAGGGCGGCGAAACGGCTCCGATGCCGGGGCCATGGCTGCCCCCGGGCTTCCAGCCGCAGGCGAGGAAGGCGGGGCGGAAGGCCTCCGGCACCGGCGCGACGGCATGGCGGGGCGGGTTCAGCGGCAGGGCAATGGCCTGCGACATCAGGTGCATGGGCTGCGTTGCCGAGACGCCGCCGTAGCGCGCATCGCCCAGGATGGGACAGCCCAGGGCGGCGCAGTGGACGCGGAGCTGGTGCGTCCGGCCGGTGTGGGGACGCAGTTCGAGCCAGGCGAGGCCCTCGCCCCGCCCGAGCACCCGCCATGTCGTGCGGGCGGGCTGGCCGTCCGGATGGGCCTCCATGCGCCAGCCGGTGGCGCGGGTGGAAACCTTGCGCAGCGGCAGGTCGATCTCGCCGCGGTCGGCACGAGGCTCGCCGGAGACGATGGCCCAGTAGGTCTTGCGGGCGCGGCCGGCGGCGAACAGGGCGCCCAGCTCGGCCAGGGCGGGCCTGGTGCGGCCGAGGACGAGGCAGCCGGCGGTGTCGGTGTCCAGCCGGTGGGCGGGCTGCGGCGGGCGGCGCTTGCCGAGGGCGAGCGCGGGCAGCCAGTCCTCCAGGCTCGGCCCGCCGGAGGGGCCCCGGTGCACGGGCAGGCCGGCGGGCTTGTCCAGGATCAGCACCGTGTCGTCGAGCAGCAGGATGCGCGCGGCGAGGCCCGGCGGCGGCTGCGCGGGCAGGCGCGCGGGGCGTGGCGGCGAGGCCGGCGAAGGGTGGCGGGTCCGGAGCCGGCCGGGCGGGGAACGGGGCTGGCGTGCCGGCATCCTGTTCCGAAAATCCTTTTCTATCAGTTTGCTGTTTGGTGATTCTGATACGGGAACGAAGGTGGCGCGGGCGGTCGGGCAAGGATCCGCCGCCGCGCCGCGAGGCTCAGAGCAGCCCCTTGATGCGCAGCAGGCCCAGGGCGGCGATGGTCGAGGTGTCGGCGATCACGCCGTCCCGGATCATCGCCTCGACCTCCTCCAGCGCGAAGTCGCGGGTGACGAGGTCCTGCTCCTCCGGGTCGAGCGCGTTGGCGCCGCGCGTCAGGCCGGTGGCGCGGTAGATGTGGCTGCACTGGGTGCACATGCCGGCGGCCAGGAACAGCCTGCCGGCATAGGCCAGCTCGGCCGCCTCCAGCCCCGTCTCCTCGCGCAGCTCGGCGCGGGCCAGGGTGACGTGGTCGGTGCCGGGGCGGGTTTCCCACATGCCCTGCGGCAGCTCCCAGCAGCGCCGGCGCACCGGGTAGCGGTACTGCTCGACGAGGTGCAGGCGGCCATCCTGGATGGCGGCGACGATCACGAAATCCGTCTTCTCGATCACGCCGTAGATGCCGGCGCTGCCGTCGCGACGGCGGACCGAATCCTCGCGCACCCGCATCCAGCGGTTCTCGTAGACGATGCGCGAGCCCGTGGTCGTGATGTCGGCGCCCTGGTCCGTGTCCGTCATGCCTGCCTGCCAGCCGGTTGCGGCGCCGAGAGTGCGCCGCACAACCGCGCCATGCCAAGGGACACGCCATGCCAGGGGATGCCGGCCGGTGGCGCCTGCCATGGACGGCGGAGCGCCATCCGGGCGGCGGGCGCCCGCCGGCACGGGCAGGTCGGGCGCCGCGCGGTCCGGCCGGGGGGAGCGTGCCGGCGCGGCCGAGCGGTGCGGCCAGGCCGGGGATCAGCGCGTCAGGTTGAAGCGCGCGGGCACCGTGAAGGTGAAGGTGTCCGGCAGCTCGGGCGGCAGCGGCGGCAGCGAGGCGTTGCGCACCATCGCCTCGGCGGCGGCGTCGATGTCCTCGTCGCCCGAGCTGCGCAGCAGCCGGACGGCGACCACCGAGCCGTCGCGCCGCATGGTGAACTGCACCAGCGCCGTGTGGCTCTGCCCCGGCGAGTAGCGCGAACGCGCCACGTGCGGGTAGCGCTGCGCCCGGTGCAGCGCCGCCACGATCAGCCCGTTGTAGTTGGGCGAGGCCGCGGTCGCGCGCGGCGGTCCCGGCGCCGGGGCCGTGGGGCCGGGCGTCGCGGCGGCCGCCGGCATGGCGGGGATCGCCGGCGCCTCGACCGGTCCGGCCGGCTGGGCCGGGCGCGGCGCCGGGCGCGGCGGCGGCGGCCGGCGCACGGGCTGCGGCGGGACCGGACGCGGCGGCGGTGGCGGCGGGGGGGGCGGCAGCGGCATCTCCGCCACTTCCTCGGGTGGCGTCGGCGGCGTCGGCTCGGGCGGCATCACCACGGGCTCGGGCGGCGGCGGCTCGGGCGGGGGAGGCTCCGGCGGCGGCGGCTCGGGGGGCGGTGGCGGCGGTTCCGGCGGGGGCGGCTCGGGCGGCGGGGGTTCCGGCGGCGGCGGCTCGGCCGGCGCGGCCTGGGCCTGCTGCTCGGGCATGGGCTGGGCGTTCTCGGGCGGCGGCTCCTCCCGCGGCTCCGCCTCCTGGCCGGCCGGCAGCTCGACCACGATCGGCACCGGCTCGGGCTCGGGCGGGGCGGCCAGCAGGAAGGGGGTGAGCAGGCCGACATGCAGGACGGCCGAGCCGGCCCAGGCCGCGGCCTTGCCAAAGCGGTTCATGGCGATCTCAGGGGGTGGGGGCGGCGCGGGCCTCGGCCTCGGCCACCAGCGAGACGCGGGAGATGCCGGCCTGGGTGACGCGGCCCATCAGCTTCATGATGTCGCCATAGGGCACGGTGCGGTCGCCGCGGACATGCACCGGCGCGTCCGGCTTCTCCTTGTGCAGGTCGGTGAGGCGCTGGACCAGCGCGTCCTCCGCCACCTCGTCCTCGCCCAGGAACAGCTTGCCGTCCCTGTTGATGCTGAGGACGATCGGCGGCTCGGGCTGGGTGGTGCGCTGGGCGGCGGTGCGGGGAAGCTGCACCGGCACGCCCACCGTCATCATCGGCGCCGCCACCATGAACACGATCAGCAGCACGAGCATGACGTCGACGAGCGGCGTCACGTTCATGTCGGCGATCGGGCCGGCGGACAGGCCCTCGTCCTCCTCGCCGTGGCCGGTGGAGATGTTCATCGAGCCGAAGGCCATGGCCGGCTACTCCGCGGCCGCGGCGGTGGCGACGTCGCGGCGGTCCTCGGAGCGGGCGGCGTCGCGCGGGGCGCGGCGGGCCATCCGGCCGGAGATCTCGCCGATCATGGCGATGCTCTCGGTGCGGATGCGGCCGAGCGAGATGGACAGGCGGTTGTAGGCGATCACCGAGGGGATGGCGGCGACCAGGCCGATCGCGGTGGCGAACAGCGCCTCGGCGATGCCGGGGGCGACCACGGCGAGGCTGGTGTCGCCGCTGGCGGCGATGCCGAAGAAGCTGTTCATGATGCCCCAGACCGTGCCGAACAGGCCGACGAAGGGGGCGACGGCGCCGGTGGTGGCGAGCAGCGGCAGGCCGGGCTCGACGCGGCGGTACTCGGCGGCGAGGACGGAGCGCATGGCGCGCTCGATGCGGGTGCGGAACTCGTTGCGGCCCTCGCCCGGGTCGCGCCCCTCGCGCCAGTCGCGCAGGCCGGCGCGCAGCACGTCGGCGGCGAGACCCGGCTCCTTGCGTTCCGAGACGTCCCCCGAGGCGGCGACGCTGGCCAGGATGCGCGCCTGGCGGCGCAGGCGGATGGCCGCCACCGTCTTCTCGATGATGATGGCCCAGCAGGCGACCGAGGCCAGCACCAGCAGGACCATCACGCCCTTGACCACCATGTCGGCGTGCAGAAAGAGGCTGACCAGGGACAGGTCGGGCGCGGCGGGGGCAGGGGTGGGGTTCATCGCTCTATGTCACTCGGTCCTGTCCGCACCTAACGCTGCGGCGCAGCAACCGCAACTGCAAATCCTTCGCAGAAGGCTGGAATGCGTCGCATTCATGCGGCACGGCCGCGTGAGCCGCGGCCCGGATGGCCGAGGCGGATGCGACGGCATGCTTCTGCCCGGGCAGGGCGTGCCGCCGCGCCCGGGTGACGCGGGCCGGCCCGCCGCCGGGCGCCGCGCCGTCCCGGCGGCGGGCGGCCCCGTGGCGAAACGCCGTGGCGAAACGCCATCCGGGCGACCCGGGGCCGCCGCTCGTCGCGGGGCCTTGCCCGGAGCGGCTTCGCGCCTTCGGGCCTGTCCGCCCTCCGGCGATCCGCCCTATTCCGCCGGCAGCGCGCCGCGCGCCGCGCGGCGGCGGCGCGTCCGCGTGCTCAGCCGGTCGAAGGCGAGGTAGACGACCGGCGTCGTGTAGAGCGTGAGCAGCTGCGACAGGGCGAGGCCGCCGATGATGGTGATGCCGAGCGGCCGGCGCAGCTCGCCGCCCGCGCCGTAGGCCAGGGCCAGCGGCACGGCGCCGAGCAGGGCGGCGAGGGTGGTCATCAGGATCGGGCGGAAGCGCTCGCGGCACGCCTCCAGGATCGCGACCGTGCCGCCGACGCCCTCGCTGCGCTCGTGCTCCAGCGCGAAGTCCACCAGCATGATGGCGTTCTTCTTGACGATGCCCATCAGCAGGATGACGCCGATCAGCGCGATGACGCTCAGCTCCGTGCCGGTGGCGAGCAGCGCCAGCAGCGCGCCGATGCCGGCCGTGGGCAGGGTGGAGATGATGGTCAGCGGGTGGATCAGGCTCTCGTAGAGCACGCCGAGCACGATGTAGATGGCGAGGAAGGCCGCCAGGATCAGCAGCGGCATGTTGCCCTGGAAGTTCTGGAAGGCGCGCGCGGAGCCGGCGAACTCGATGCGCACGGAGGGCGGCACGTGGATCTCGGCCGCCGCCTGGCGGATCAGCGGCTCGACGGTGCCGAGCGAGCCGCCGGCGGGCAGGTTGAAGGTGATGGTGGCGGCCGGGTACTGGCCCTGGTGGGTGACGGTGAGGGGGGCGAAGGTGCGCTCGATCCGCACCAGCGCCGAGAGCGGCACCTGCCCGCCGGTGCTGGCGGGGACGTAGATGCGGTCGAGCTGCGCCGGGTCCTGCTGCAGGCGGGGATCGACCTCCAGGATCACGCGGTACTGGTTGCGGGTGCGGTAGATGGTCGAGACCTGGCGCTGCGCGAAGGCGTTGTTCAGCGCCGCGTCCAGGCCGGTGACGCTGACGCCGAGGCGGCCGGCCAGCTCGCGGTCGATCACCACCTTCGCCACCAGGCCGGCGCGCTGCTGGTCGCTGTTGACGTCGGCCAGGGCAGGCACGGTGCGCAGCTTCTGCACCAGCCTCTCGGTCCAGTCCTGCAGCTCCTCGAGGTCGGGATCGAGCAGGACGAGCTGGTACTGCGCGTTGCCGGCCCGGCCGCCGATGTTGAGGTCCTGCATGGCGCGCAGGAAGGTCTGCGCGCCGGGCAGGTTGCCGAGCGGCCGGCGCAGCCGGTCGATCACCTGGGCCGAGGTGACGCCGCCGCGCTCGGCCGGGGGCTTGAGCGAGACGAAGATGCGCCCCTGGCTGCCCGCGTTGAAGCCGCCGCCGCTGCCGACCGAGGCGCCGACGCTGGCGACCGCCGGATCGGCCAGGATGATCTCCGAGACGCGCTGCTGGATCGCCAGCATGGTCTGGAAGGAGGTGTCGTTGGCGGCCACGGTGGTGCCGGCGATCAGCCCCGTGTCCTGCTCGGGGAAGAAGCCCTTCGGCACGATCACGTAGAGCCAGACCGTGAGCCCGACGAGGCCGAGCGTGAACAACAGCATCGAGCGGCGGAAGCGCAGGACCAGGGCGAGGCTGCGCATGTAGCCTTCCGTCATGCCGTCCATCAGCCGCTCGAAGCCGCGCGCGAGGCGGCCGGGCGGGCGGGGCGGCCGGGCGAGGTGGGCGGCCATCATCGGCGTCACGGTGAGGGAGACGACGCCCGAGAGGCCGACGGCGAAGGCCAGCGTGACCGAGAATTCGTGGAACAGCCGGCCGACGATGCCGCCCATGAAGAGCAGCGGGATGAACACCGCGATCAGCGAGACCGTCATCGACAGGACGGTGAAGCCGATCTGCCGCGCGCCCACCAGCGCCGCCTCCAGCGGGCCCATGCCGCGCTCGTTCAGGCGCGCCATGTTCTCGATCACCACGATGGCGTCGTCCACCACGAAGCCGACCGAGATGGTGAGCGCCATCAGCGAGAGGTTGTTGAGCGAGAAGCCGGCGAGCCACATCACGGCCAGCGTGCCGAGCAGCGAGAGCGGCACCGCGATGCCCGCGGCGGCGATGGCGGCGAAGCGGCGCAGGAACACCGCCACCACCATCACCACCAGCGCGACCGTGATCATCAGCGTGTGCTCCACCTCCGCGACGCTGGCGCGGATGGTCTCCGAGCGGTCGCGGATGGTGAACACCTCGATCCCGGCCGGCAGCCAGCGGGCGAGCTGCGGCAGCAGCGCCTGGATGCCGTTCACCACCTCGATCACGTTGGCGTCGGGCTGCTTGAAGATCATCAGGTTGACGGCCGGGCGGTCGTTGTACCAGCCGGCCTGGTTGCGGTCGCGCGTGCCGAGGGTGACGTGCGCGACGTTGGAGATCCGGATGATCGAGCCGTTGTCGGCGCGGATGACGATGCGGGCGAACTGCTCGGGCTGGTCGATGCGGTCGTTGACGACGACGTGCGCGGTCTGGTCGCGGCCCTCGACGGCGCCGACGGCCTGGGTGACGTTGGCGCCGGCGATCGCCTGCCGGATGGCCTCCAGCGAGACGTTGGCGGCGGTCGCCGCGGCGGGATCGACGGCGATGCGGATCGCCGGCTGCTCGGCGCCGCTCGCCGAGACCTGGGCGACGCCCTCCACCTGCGCGATGCGCGGGATGACGAGGCTGTCCACCGCGTCGTAGACCGCGCCCGGGGTGAGGGTGGCGGAGGTGACGGCCAGGATCAGCACCGGCGCGTCGGCCGGGTTGGCCTTGAAGAAGGTGGGCGGCGAGGGCAGGCCGGAGGGCAGGTCCGCCTGCGCCGCGTTGATCGCCGCCTGCACATCGCGCGCGGCGCTGTCGATGTTGCGCGACAGGTCGAACTGCACGACGATGTTGGTGCTGCCGAGGGAGGAGGTGGAGGTCATCTCCGTCACCCCGGCGATCTCGCCGAGCCGCCGCTCCAGCGGCGCCGCCACGGAGGAGGCCATGGTGGCCGGGTCCGCGCCGGGCTGCGAGGCGCGCACCATGATGGTGGGGAAGTCCACGCGCGGCAGCGGCGCCACCGGCAGGTCGATCAGCGCCACCAGCCCGGCCAGGGCGAGGCCCAGGGCCAGCAGCGCGGTGCCGATCGGGCGGCGGATGAAGGGATCGGAGATCGAGCGCATCGGCGCCTACTCCGCCGGGGCGCCGGGCGTGGCCCGGGGAGCGGCGGACGGGGCGGCGGGCGGCGACGCGCGGCGCGGGCGCAGCAGGCGCAGGATGCCGAGGCGCACCTTCTCCATGAAGAGGTAGACGACCGGGGTGGTGTAGAGGGTGATCACCTGGCTCAGCAGCAGGCCGCCGATCACCGAGACGCCGAGCGGCAGGCGCAGCTCCGAGCCGGTGCCGGTCTCCAGCACCAGCGGCAGCGCGCCGAGCAGCGCGGCGAGGGTGGTCATCATGATCGGGCGGAAGCGCAGCAGGCTCGCCTCGTAGATCGCGGCCTCGGGCGGCAGGTCGCGGTCGCGCTGCGCCTCCAGCGCGAAGTCGATCATCATGATCGCGTTCTTCTTCACGATGCCCATCAGCAGCACGATGCCGATCAGCCCGACCACCGAGAGGTCGAGCCCGAAGGCGCCGAGCGCGAGCAGCGCGCCGATGCCGGCCGAGGGCAGGGTGGAGAGGATGGTCACCGGATGGACCAGGCTCTCGTAGAGGACGCCGAGCACGATGTAGATCACCACCACGGCGGCGAGGATCAGCCAGGGCTCGCCGGCCAGCGAGCGGGAGAACTCGGCGGCGTCGCCCGAGAAGCTGCCCTGCATCGTCTCCGGCAGGCCCATCTCGCGCTCGGCCGCCGTGACGGCGGCGACCGCCTCGCTCAGCGAGACGCCGGGGGCAAGGTCGAAGCCGAAGGTGACGGCGGCGAACTGGTCCTGCCGCGTCACCGTCAGCGGGCCGGTGCCGCGCCCGATGCGCGCGATGCCGGCGAGCGGCACCTGGGTGCCGTCGGCGCCGGGGACGCGCAGCAGGCCGACCATGGACGGGTCGTCGCGCAGCGCCGGCGTCGCCTCCAGCACCACGCGGTACTGGTTGTTCTGCGCGTAGATGGTGGAGATCTGCCGCTGGCCGAAGGCGTCGTACAGCACGTCGTCCACGGACTGCATGGTGACGCCGAGCCGCGCCGCCTGGTCGCGGTCGACGTCCACCGTGACGCGCAGCCCGCCGTCGCGCTGGTCGCTGGAGACGTTGCGCAGCTCCGGCAGGGCGGCGAAGCGGGCGAGCAGGCGGGGCGCCCACTCGGAGAGCTCGGCGGCGGCGGAATCGATCAGCGTGTACTGGTACTGCGCGCGGCTGGCGCGGGTGCCGATCTGGATGTCCTGCACCGCCTGGAGGTAGGAGACGATGCCGGGCAGCGTCTCCAGCCTCGGCTGGAGGCGGTCGATCACCTGCTGCACCGTCTCGGCGCGGGAAGCGCGCGGGCGCAGCACCACGGTCAGGCTGCCGCTGTTCTGGGCGTTGTTGACGGTGCCGGCGCCGACGACCGAGGTGACGGCCTCGACCGCCGGATCGGCGCGGATGATCTCCGCCACCTCCCGCTGCAGGGCCGACATGCGGGCGAAGGAGACGTCCGGCGGCGCCTCGGTGGTGACGCGGATCAGGCCGGTGTCCTGGGAGGGCAGGAAGCCCTTCGGCATGGCGGCGTAGAGCCAGACCGTGGCGACGAGGGTCAGCAGCGCCAGCAGCAGCGTCAGCCCCTGCCAGCGCAGCACGACGCGCAGCGAGCCTGCGTAGGCGTCGCGCATCCGGTCGAACAGGCGCTCGGCGGCGCGGGAGACGGCGCCGGGGCGCATCTCGGCCTCCGGGCGCAGCAGCAGGGCGCACATCATCGGCGTCAGCGTCAGCGACACGACCATCGAGACGACCACGGCGATGGTGAGCGTCAGCGCGAATTCGCGGAACAGCCGGCCGACCACCCCTTCCATGAAGAGCAGCGGGATGAACACCGCGACCAGGGAGACGGTGAGCGAGACGATGGTGAAGCCGATCTGCCGCGCGCCCTCGAAGGCGGCGGCGAGCGGGTGCTCGCCCTCCTCGATCAGGCGCACGATGTTCTCGATCATGACGATGGCGTCGTCCACGACGAAGCCGGTCGCGATGGTCAGCGCCATCAGCGACAGGTTGTCGAGGGAGAAGCCGAACAGCGCCATGATGCCGAAGGTGCCGACGATGGAGAGCGGCAGCGCGACGCCGGGGATGATGGTGGCGCGGCCGGTGCGCAGGAAGACGTAGATCACCAGCACCACGAGCAGGATCGACAGCACCAGGGTGAACTGCACGTCGTGCACCGAGGCGCGGATGGTCTCGGTGCGGTCGGAGACCACGGCGAGCCGGGCGCCGGCGGGCAGGGCGCGCTCCAGCGTGGCGAGCTGGGCGCGCACCGCCTCCACCGTGTCCACGATGTTGGCGGCCGGCTGGCGCTGCACGTCGAGCAGCACGGCGGGGCTGCCGTTGTACCAGGCGGCGGAGAGGGTGTTCTCCAGCTCCTCCACCGCCGTGCCGACGTCGCGCAGGCGGACGGGGGCGTTGTTGCGCCAGGCGAGCACCACGTCGAGGAAGGCGGCGGGCGTCGAGATCTGGTCGTTGGCCATCACCGAGGAGGCCTGGCGCGGCCCCTGCAGCGAGCCCTTCGGCCCGTTCACGTTGGCCGCCGCGACGGCGGTGCGCACGTCCTCCAGGCTCAGCCCGTAGGCGGCGAGGCGCTGCGGGTCCGCCTGCAGGCGGATGGCCGGCTTCATGCGGCCCTGCACGGTGACGCGGCCGACGCCGCTCACCTGCGACAGGCGCTGCGCCAGCAGCGTGTCGGCCGCGTCCGAGAGGCGCCAGAGCGGCAGCGTGTCGGAGGTCAGCGCCAGGGTGATGATCGGCGGGTCGGCCGGGTTCACCTTGGCGTAGGTGGGCGGGTAGGGGAGGTTGGAGGGCAGCGTGCCGCGCGCGGCGTTGATGCCCTGCTGCACGTCCTGCGCGGCGACGTCGATCGGGCGGCTGAGGGCGAATTGCAGGGTGATCTGGCTGATCCCGGGGCCGCTGGTCGAGGTCATCTCGGTCAGGCCCTGGATCTGCGCGAATTGCCGCTCCAGCGAGGCGGTGACCAGCACGGCCACCGTCTCGGGGGAGGCGCCGGGGAGCTGGGTGGTGACCTGGATGGTGGGGAAGTCCACCTCGGGCAGCGCCGAGACGGGCAGCCGCAGGTAGCCGAACAGCCCGGTCAGCAGCATCGCGACCGCCAGCAGCGAGGTCGCGACCGGCCGGGCGATGAAGGGCGAGGAGATGCTCAACGCGCCGCTCCGGAGCCGGAGACGGTGCCGGGCGCCGTGGCGGTCGCCGCCGGGCCGGAAGGGGGTGCGGAGGAGGTGGTCGGCGTGGGGGCGGCGGGCACGCTGCCGCCGACGGGGCGGCCGCCGCCCGGCTGCCCTTCCGGACGCGGGCCGTTGCCGCGCGGGCGCCCGCCGGCCGCGTCGTCGGCAGCCGGGCCGGCGGCGGGGTCGCCGGCAGGGCCGGCGGCGCCGGGCGCGTCGTCGCGCGACGGGCGGCCCTCGCGTCGGGGTCGCTGCGGATCGCCCGCGGCATCGCCCGGGGCGCCGCCCTCGCGGCCGGCGCGCGGGGCACGGCCCTGCCAGTTGCCCTGGTCGCCGCGCCCCTGGCCGGTGCTCCCCTGACCGCCACTCCCCGGGCCACCCCCTTGGCGCGGCCCGGCGCCCTGACCGGCTCCCTGGCCGGCTCCCTGGGAGCCGGCGCCGCCATCCGTGCCCTGCTGCCCGCCCGGCCCCTGCGGCTGGCCGACCCGCACCGTGGCGCCGGGCACGAGGCGCAGCGCGCCGGAGGTGACGACGCGCTCGCCGGCCTGCAGGCCCTGGCGCACCACCGCGTCGCTGGCCGTCAGCTCGCCGAGGGTCAGCGGCCGCTGCTCCACCTTGCTGTCGGCGCCCACCACGAAGGCGTAGGGGCCGTTGGGGCCGCGCTGCACCGCGACGAGCGGGATCACCAGCGCGTTGCGGATCGTGGCGACCTGCATGGTCACGGTCACGAAGGCGCCCGGCCAGAGACGCAGGTCCTCGTTGGCGAAGGTGGCCTTGAGCTTGATCGTGCCGGTGGTGGCATCGACCTGGTTGTCCACCGTCACCAGCGTGCCGCTGGCCACCGGGCCGCTGCCGTCCTGCGCCATGGCGTGCACCGGCACGGCGCCGTTGCCCGGCGCGGCGCCACCCTGGCCGCCGCCCGGCGGGCCGCCGGCCCGGCCGCTGCCCGCGCCGGCCGGCGTGGCCGCGGCCTGGACCGGCGTGCCCTGGCCTGCCGCGCCCTGGCCCCCAGCCCCCTGGCCTGCTGCCGGAACCGGGGCCGCCACTCCCGGCGCGCCGCCGGCGGTTCCCCCGGGCGTGCCGCCCTGGGCCCGTGCCATGGCGGCGGCGACGCGCGGCAGGTCCTGCTGCGGCAGGGTGAAGGTGACGCTGATCGGGCGGAGCTGCGTCAGCACCACGATGCCGGTGGTGTCGCCGGAGCGGACGATGTTGCCGATGTCGACGAGGCGCAGGCCGGTGCGGCCGTCGAAGGGGGCGCGGATGGTGGTGTAGTCGAGCTGGGTCTGCGCCGACTCGATCGCCGCCTGGTCCTGGCGCACCTGCGCCTCGTACATCGCGACCTGGGCGCGCTGCGTGTCCACCTGCTGCTGCGTGGCGCCCTGGGCGCGCACGAGCTGGGTGTAGCGCGCGAGGTCGAGCCGGGCATTGGCGAGCTGCGCCTCGTCATAGGCCTTCTTCGCCACCGCCTGGTCCAGCGCCGCTTGGTAGGTGCGCGGGTCGATGCGGGCCAGCACGTCGCCGCGGCGCACGTCCTGGCCCTCGCGGAAGGCGATCTCGAGGAGCTGCCCGTCTACCTGGCTGCGCACGGTGACGCTGTTGAAGGCCTGCACCGTGCCCAGCGCGTCGAGGGTGATCGGCACGTCGCGGCGCACCGCCTCGGCCACGGTGACGGGCGGCGGGGGGCCGCCGAAGCGGCCGCCCGGACCGCCGCCCGGGCCACCGCCGGGGCCACGCTGGCGGCCGGAGGCGGCCGTCTCCGTGGCGGCGTGATGCGTCCACCACCACCAGCCGCCGCCGGCGGCGCCGGCGAGCAGCAGGAGCAGCAGCAGCCAGCCGAAGCCGCGGCGCGGCCGGGAGTCGCCCGGCGCTTCCGCCTGGTCGTGCGCGGGGGGCGTGCCGCGGGATGCGGGCTCGATCCTGTCCGCCGGCGTCGGGTTCGGCCGCCCGCTGGAGGAGGGGGAGACCGGAGGGTTGGTGTCCATCGGGTTCAGCTCCATCCCCCGCCCAGGGCGCGGAACAGGCCGACCGCGGCCTGGAGCCGCAGCAGGCGGACCTGCGCCAGGGTGTTGCGTGCCGTATATAAGGACTGCTGCGCCGTCAGCAGGCTCACGAGGTCGATGGTGCCGGCGCGCAGCTGCGCCTCGGCGATGGCGAAGGCGCGCTCGGCCTGCCGCACCGCCTGGGCCTGCAGCTCCTCCTGCTCCGTGGTCCGGCGCAGCGCGACCAGCGCGTTCTCGCTGTCGGTGAGGGCGTTGACGATCGCGTAGCGGTAGCTGGCCAGGTACTGCTCGACCTGGGCGCGGGCGAGGTCCACCTGGGCGCGCAGCTTGCCGCCGTCGATCAGCGGCTGGGTCAGGGCGGCGGCCAGGGTGAAGAGCTGCGATTCCGGCCGCAGCAGCGTGCCCAGCAGCAGGCTCTGCACGCCGCCCGTGGCGGTGAGCTGCACCGAGGGCAGCATCTGCGCCCGGGCGTTGGCCACGCTGGCCTGGGCGGAGGCGAGCTGCGCCTCGGCCTGCCAGACATCCGGGCGGCGCACGATCAGCTCGGCGGGCAGGCCGGCATTGACCGGCGGCACCACGATGCGCTCGAAGCCGCCGCCCCGGACGGTGAGCGATTCGGGCGTGCGGCCGATCAGCGTGGCCAGCGTGTTGCCGTCCTGCTCCACGGTCTGGCGCAGCGGCGGCACGTTGGCGCGCAGCTGCGCCACGGTGGTCTCCTGCTGCGCGAGGTCGAGCCCCGTGGCGGTGCCGACCGAGACGCGCAGGCGGATCACCTCCAGGATGCGGGTCGCGTCGCGCAGGTTGCTCTCCGCGATGGCGAGGCGGGCCTGGGCCGCGATCAGCTCGAAGTAGGTGTTGGCCACCGTGGCCTGGGTGGTCAGCATCACCGCGCCGACGTTGAACTGGTTGGCGGCGCGGGTGCGCTCGGCGGCGGCCAGGGCGGCGGTGTTCTTGCCCCAGAAGTCGATCTCGTAGCTGGCGGCGAGGCTGGCGCGGAAGATGGAGCTCTGCCGGTTGCCACCGCCGCCGCCGCTGATGACCGTGCTGGTCGTCGTGCCGGTGGTGGTGCCGACGCCGCCGACGCCGGTGGTGGTGCCGGCGCCGGTGGTGCTGGTGGAGGAGCCGCCGCTGGAGGCGCTCTGCGAGCGGGTGGCGCTGCCGGTGAGGTTGACCGTGGGCAGCAGCGCGGCGCCGGTGATCCGGGCCTGGGCATCCGCCTGGCGCACCTGGGCGATGGCGACGGCGATGTCGAAATTGTTGCCGGCGGCGGCCTCCATCAGCCCGTCCAGCTCGGGCGAGCCGAAGCCGCGCCACCAGTCGCGCGTCGGCCAGCGCGCCGGGCCGACATCGGCGTAGGTGAGCCGGTCGGGCAGGGGAATGCCGGCGGAGGGGGCATCGGCGAGCATGCTGCAACCGCCGGCGAGGGCCGCGAAGGCGATCGCCAGCAGCGGCGCGGGCCGGGAGGGCCGGGCCGGCCGGCGTGCCGAGGGCCGGGCCCGTGGTCGGGCCGACGGTCCGGCCGCTGCCGATTCGCCCAGGGCGTGGGGCGCGGCCGGTCCGGGAGGGGTGATGGGTACGGGGATCGTCATGCTTCCTGCGAGGGGTGGGCGCCCGGGCGCGTCGCCGCCCGGCGGGACCGGTCGGCGGGTGTGGTGCCTGCATCCCCTGGGAACCGCTTTGCCGGTTTCGTGCAACAGCAATGTTTCCGTGATGTTGCTGGTGCGCACGGGTCTGGCAGGAAGCGCAACAAAGCCGGGCGAGCGTCGTTGTGGCGGCGCGGCGGGCGCCGCCTCCCGCATCCTGGCCGGCGGGGCGGGACGGTCCGGCGGGGGTCGATCCGACGCGGCGGTGGCCGGGCCTTCGGCCGCGGGCGGTCCGGCATCGGGGCGTCGCCGCGGCAGGCTTCCGCCGGGCCGTCGCCCTGACGCATCCTCCGGACCGGCCGGAGACCATGCCGGACATGGCCGCCCTCCGGGCCGGCCAAGGGGGGCGCGCCATGCGGGGGCGCCCCCGAACGGGTCCAGGGAGGCGAGCTTGCCCTACGCGCCCGGCGCCGCCGCGCCGAACACCACAGCGCCGAACGCCGTGGCATCCAGCACCGTCGCCCCGGGCGCGCCCGGCATCGCGCCGCGCTGGACCTCCAGCGACAAGGACGGGGTCGGCGTCGCCCTGTCGCCGCTGAGCCGGGTCTGGTTCACGCTCAGCCACGGCATCCTGAACGAGATCTACCACCCGCGCGTCGACCAGGCCTGCACGCGCGACTGCGGCCTGCTGGTGGCCGCCCCCGGCTTCTTCTCCGAGGAGAAGCGAGACGCGACGCACGCGCTGGCGCGGCTGGCCGACGGCGTGCCGGCCTTCCGCCTGACCAACCGCTGCCACGAGGGGCGCTACGAGATCGTCAAGGAGATCGTCTCCGACCCGCGCCGCGACGTGGTGCTGCAGCGGGTGCGCTTCACGCCGCTGGCGGGCGAGCGGTCGGATTACGGCGTCTACGTGCTGCTGGCGCCGCACCTCGTCAACGCGGGTTCCCGCAACACGGCGTGGCTGACCCACTTCAAGGGCGAGCCGATGCTGTTCGCCGAGGGGGCCGGCACCGCGCTGGCGCTCGCCGCCTCGCGCCCCTGGCGGGCGCGCTCGGTCGGCTTCGTGGGGGCGAGCGACGGCTGGCAGGACGTGTCGCGCCACCACCGCATGGCATGGTGCCACGACCGCGCCGAGGACGGCAACGTCGCGCTGACCGCCCAGCTCGACCTCGCCGGCGAGGGGGCGACGGACGAGCCGCTGGTGATCGCCATCGGCTTCGGCCGCACCTGGTCGGAGGCGGCGTTCCGCGCCCGGGCCAGCCTGCAGGGCGGGTTCGACGCGGCGCTGGCGGGCTACGCGGCGGGCTGGCACGGCTGGCAGGCGGGGCTGCGGCCGCTGGACCGCTGGCGCGCCTCGCTCGACCGGGCACCGGGCAGCGAACGGCACAACACCTACCGCATCAGCACCTCGGTGCTGCGGGCGCACGACTCGCCGGCCTTCCCGGGCGGCTTCATCGCCTCGCTGTCGATCCCCTGGGGGGCGAGCAAGGGCGACGACGACCTGGGCGGCTACCACCTCGTCTGGCCGCGCGACCTGGTGCAGACGGCCGGCGCGCTGCTGGCGGCGGGGGCGCCGGCGGATGCGCGGCGGGTGCTCGACTGGCTGGCGGCGGCGCAGGAGTCGGACGGGCACTGGCCGCAGAATTCCTGGCTGGACGGCACGCCCTACTGGCACGGCATCCAGCTCGACGAGAGCGCCTTCCCGGTGCTGCTGGTCGATCTCGCCCGGCGCGAGGGGGCGCTGGACGCGGCGGGGGCGCGGCACTTCTGGCCGATGGTGCGCCGGGCGGCCGAATTCATGCTGCGCAACGGGCCGGTGACCGCGCAGGACCGCTGGGAGGAGGATGCGGGGTATTCGCCCTACACCCTGGCGGTCGCGGTGGCGGCGCTGCTGGCGGCGGCCGACCTCGCCGAGGCGGTGGGCGAGGCGGACGCGGCCGCGCTGCTGCGCGACAGCGCCGATGGCTGGAACGACCGCATCGAGGAATGGTGCTGGGTCGAGGGCTCCGCCCCGGCGCGGCGCGCCGGGGTGCGGGGCCACTACGTGCGCATCGGGGCGGCGGACGAGCTGGACGCGCTTTCGCCGGTGGCGGGCGAGATCGTGCTGCGCAACCAGGAGGGCGGGGATGGCCGCCGGCTGGCCGCCGACGTGGTCAGCCCGGATGCGCTGGCGCTGGTCCGCTTCGGCCTGCGCGCCGCCGACGACCCGCGCATCCGCGACACGGTGGCGGTGATCGACAGGGAATTGCGCGCCGAGACGCCGGCCGGCCCCTGCTGGCGCCGCTACAACGGCGACGGCTACGGCGAGCACGCGGATGGGCGGCCCTTCGACGGCAGCGGCGTCGGGCGCCTCTGGCCGCTGCTGACCGGCGAGCGGGCCCATCACGCGCTGGCGGCCGGGCGGCGGGAGGAGGCGGAGGCGCTGCTGGCCACGCTGGAGGGGCTCGTCAGCGATGGCGGGCTGCTGCCGGAGCAGGTCTGGGACGGCCCGGCGCTGCCGGAGCGCGAATTGTTTCCCGGCCGCCCCGCCGGCTCCGCCATGCCGCTGGTCTGGGCGCATGCGGAGCACGTGAAGCTGCTGCGCTCGCTGGCGGAGGAGCGGGTGTTCGACATGCCGCCGCAGACGGTGGAGCGCTACCTGCGCCGCGGCGTGCGGCCCGGCTCCGTGACCTGGCGGCGCGACAGCCGCGCCGTGACCATGCCCGCCGGGCGGCGGCTGCGGCTGGAGCTGACCGAGCCGGCGCTGGTGCACTGGAGCCTGGATGGCTGGGCCAGCGCGACCGACAGCCGGACCGGGCCGCCGGTGCTCGGGGTGCACGTGCTGGAATTGCCGACCGAGGCGTTGGCGGCGGGCGGGCGGGTGCTGTTCACCTTCCTGCTGCTGAACGGGCAGGGGTGGATCGGGGTGGATCACGGGGTGCGGGTGGTGTGACGCCGCGGCGCCTCCCCCGGGGCCCGGCGTCTGGCCGCGGCGTCCGAATCGGCATACGCAGGCCCGGCTGCCGCGTTACGGCCGGCGGATGGAGAGAAGCATGCGGATAGGCATCATCGGGCTCGGGCGCATGGGCGGCAACATCGCGCGCCGGCTGATGCGGGCGGGCCATGAATGCGTGGCGCTGGACCGCAGCGCGGAGGCGGTGAAGGCGCTGGCGGCGGACGGCGCCGAGCCGGCGGCGGACGTGGCGGCGCTGCTCGCGAAGCTGCCGCAGCCGCAGGTGGTCTGGGTGATGCTGCCGTCGGGGGAGATCACCGAGGCGATGGTGGCCGAGCTGGCCGGCGCGATGCGGCCGGGCGGGGTGGTGATCGACGGCGGCAACAGCTTCTGGAAGGACGACGTGCGGCGCGGGCGGGAGCTGCGCGCGAAGGGGCTGCACTACGTCGATGTCGGCACCTCGGGCGGCGTCTGGGGGCTGGAGCGGGGCTACTGCATGATGATCGGCGGCGACGAGGAGACGGTGCGGATGCTCGACCCGATCCTCGCCGCCCTGGCGCCGGGTGCGGGCGAGGTGACGAGGACGCCGGGCCGGGAGGGCCGCGATCCGCGTGCCGAGCAGGGCTACATCCACGCCGGGCCGGTCGGCGCCGGGCACTTCGTGAAGATGGTGCACAACGGCATCGAGTACGGGATGATGCAGGCCTTCGCCGAGGGCTTCGAGATCATGCGGACGCGCGGTGACGGGGCGCTGCCGGAGGGGGAACGCTTCGACCTCGACCTGGCCGACATCGCCGAGGTGTGGCGGCGCGGCAGCGTGGTCTCCTCCTGGCTGCTGGACCTGACGGCGATCGCGCTGGCGGGGGACCCGAAGCTGGACGCCTATGGCGGCAACGTCGCGGATTCGGGCGAGGGGCGCTGGACGATCCAGGCGGCGATCGAGCAGGCGGTGCCGGCCAACGTGCTCTCGGCCGCGCTCTACGCGCGCTTCCGCTCGCGCCAGGAGCACCCGTTCGGGGAGAAGCTGCTCTCGGCGATGCGGTTCCAGTTCGGCGGGCACGTGGAGACGAAGCCGGGCTGACGGCGGCGCGCGGGGCCGGCGGGGCCGCCCGGCGCGGGAGGCGAATTCCGGAGGAGATGGGGATGCACGCGGCGCTGGAGGTGCTGGACGACGCCGATACGCTGGCGGAGCGGGCGGCGGGCTGGCTCGCCAACCTCGCGGCGGAGGCCGGGCCGCGCTTCGCCGTGGCGCTCTCCGGCGGCTCCACGCCGGAGCGGCTGTTCCGGCTGCTGGCCGGCCCGGTCTGGCGCGGCCGGATCCCCTGGGAGCGGGCGCACCTCTTCTGGGGCGACGAGCGCTGCGTGCCCTACGACCATCCGGACAGCAATTTCGGGATGGCGAAGCGGGCGCTGATCGACGCGGTGCCGGTGCCGGCGACGCAGGTGCATCCGATCCCGGTGGCGCCGGACGCGCCGGCGGCGGCCGCGGCCTACGAGGCGACCCTGCGCGGCTTCTACGGCGCGGAGCGCCTCTCGCCGGACCGGCCGCTGTTCGACGCGGTGCTGCTGGGGCTGGGCGAGGACGGGCACACCGCCTCGCTGTTTCCCGGCCGGCCGGAGGTGGACGAGGCGATGGCCTGGGCGGTGCCGGTGCAGGGCGCCAAGCCGCAGGACCGGGTGTCGCTGACCCTGCCGGTGCTGGGCAGCGCGCGCGGTGTGGCCTTCCTGGTCAGCGGCGCGGCCAAGCGCGCGGCGCTGTCGGGCATCCGCAACGCCGATCCGGCGCTGCCGGCGGCACGGGTGCGGGCGCGCGGGCGGCTGGTGATCCTGGCCGACGAGGCGGCGGCGGGGTAGGGCGCGCCGGAGGGGCGACGGGGCGACGGGGCGGCGGGAACGGAGGTCGGGCGGCGCCATGCAGGAGGACTGGAAGCGCGCGGCGGCCGAGGCGGCGGCGGCGCTGGCCGAGGACGGCATGGTGGTGGGGCTGGGGACCGGCTCCACCGCCGCCTGGGCCATCGCCGCGCTGGGCGAGCGGGTGCGCCGGGGGCTGCGAATCCTCGGCATCCCGACCTCCGAGCGCAGCGCGGCGCAGGCGCGGACGCTCGGCATTCCGCTGACCGGCTTCGACCGGCATGCGCGGCTGGACCTGGCCATCGACGGCGCCGACGAGGTGGAGCCGGGCACGCTGGACCTGGTGAAGGGGCTGGGCGGCGCGCTGCTGCGGGAGAAGATCGTGGCGGCGGCCAGCGCGCGGCTGGTGATCGCCGTGGACGAGGGCAAGCTGGTGGCGCGGCTGGGCAGCCGGGCGCCGGTGCCGGTGGAGGTGGTGGATTTCGGTCGCGAGGCGACGGCGGCGCATCTGGCGGCGCTGGGGGCGGAGCCGGCGCTGCGGCGCGGCGAGGACGGGGTGGCGTTCCGCAGCGACGGCGGCAACCCGATCCTGGACTGTCGCTTCGGGCCGATCGGCGATGCCGGGGCGCTGGAGACGGCGTTGAACCGCATCCCCGGCGTGATCGAGAACGGCCTGTTCGTCGGGCGGGCCGCGGCGGTGGCGGTCGGCGGCGCCGGGGGCGTGCGCTGGCTGCGCCGGCAGGGGTGAGCGGATGCCGCCCGGCCGGCGCGCGGGCGGGATCGGCCCGGCGGGTGGCCCAAGCGGGGGCGACCAGGTGGATCGCCCAGGTGATCGCCCGGATGGGGGCGCCTGGATGGAGGCGCCCGGATGGGGTCGCCTGGACGTGCCGGACATGCGAGAGATCGGGCAGCCCGGGCGAAGGCAGGCGGGCGCCCGCCCGTGAAGCGCCGAGGGGGGAACGCCGAGAGGCGTCTCCGCCGGCGCGCGCGGCGCCACGGGGATGACAATGTGCCGTGACGGATCGCCGGACCGCCGGGCGGCGATCCGCGGCAGGCGGAGGCACCGAGATGAAGCGGCCGAGCGTGTTGCTGGTGATGGGCGTGTCCGGGGCGGGCAAGACCTCGGTGGGCAAGGCGCTGGCCGAGGCGCTGGGCTGGCAGTTCCGGGACGCCGACGAATTCCACCCCCAGTCCAACAAGGACAAGATGGCGCACGGCATCCCGCTCGACGATTCGGACCGTGCCCCCTGGCTCGCGGCGATCGCGCAATGGATCGATTCGAGCCACGCCATGGGGGAGCCGGCGGTGGTGACCTGCTCGGCCCTGAAGCGGCGCTACCGCGACGTGGTGGTCGGCGCGCGGGACTTCGTGCAGCTCGTCTACCTGCGCGGGGACATGTCCGTGCTGGCCGAGCGCATCGGTGGCCGGCAGGGCCATTTCATGCCGGCCGCCCTGCTGGAGAGCCAGCTCGACACGCTGGAGGAGCCGGGGGAGGACGAGAATCCGGTGGTGGTCGACGTCGCCCAGCCGGTCGAGGCGGAGGTGGCGGCGGTACTGGCGGAGACCGGGCTGCGCGCGCGCTGAGCCGGAGCGGCGCCCCGGCCCCTTGATGCGGTTCTCCTGATGCCCTCCCTCTGATGCCCTCCCTCTGCGGGCCGCGGCGGCCGACGGCGCCGGCCGGGATCGCCCCGGCTCTCCCGCGTCGCCCTGGCCTCCTCCGCGCCGCGCTCTGCTGCGCCGTGCTTTCCTGCGCCGCGCTTTCCTGCACGGCCGGTGCCGCCCTGGCCCAGGGTTCCCCGGGCGGGGTCCGGGCGCGGCCGCCGCTCGGCCTCTCGGCGGCGGCGCTGGCGGCGGCACAGCGCTTCCTGTGCCCGTTCGGCGGCCGACCGGTGCCCGTCCGCGGCGCGCGGGGGCGAGGCCGCTGCGCGCCCGCCGGAGGGGGCATCGGGGTGCCCGCCGGGCTGTACGCGGCCGGCCCTGCCGCCGGCGCCGCGTCCGGCGAGGTGCCGGGCTGGGACGCGGCGCTGCCGGGGGCCCGCCACACGCAGATGCCCTGTCCCCCCGGCACAGCCCCGGCCGCCGCGCGCTTCAACGCCGGCGTGGTGCGCTGCATGCCGGAATAGGCGGCGCCCCTGCCGCCGAATCGCCGGCATGCCGCCGGCCGGGCGCGGGGTGTTGGATCGGTGCGGCGGCGGGGTCGGGCGCGCCGTCGCCCCGATCCGGGCTTCGCGCGCGGCGTGGCGGCAGTCCGGCCTGGCGCCTCGGCCATGCGGCGCGGATCGCGTCGCGCGGTGGTGGTTTCAGCCGGTGTTGCGGACCTGCCACGCTGTGCCGAACCGGACCTTCATTGTCCTTCCTCTCGTAAGGGGAAAGTGGCAACCTAAATATAGCCAACAGTCGGTTGGAGTGCTTCAGTGGTCCATCTCGTGGTCACGTCGCACACGGCAATTGAACGCGACGCCACGGCGGTCCGGAACGCAGATCGACCGTCAGCGTCCAAGAAGACGGCGCGTAACCAGAAAGACCTTCGGGGCGCCGGCCGTATCGCTGCGTCGTGGCCGAGGACGCCGCGGCGGGGTGCATCCCGCCAGCAGGGCGCCGTGAACGTACCGTTTCAGGCATGCATGCGCGCGCCGCATAGCCCGGCGCCCTCATGCCAAGTCGTCGCCGGCAGGGCGTACCGCAACGCCGCCGGCCAGCGCGTCAACCTTGGGGATACGGATTTGATCCAGACTGCCCATGCAATCCTGCGCGCCGCCCGCGACCCGGCGGTTTCCGGTCGCGTGAGGAGGAGCTAGAGGCCATGCCGGACGATATCTTCTCCCGGTTCGCGCGGACCTACGAGTCGCGCCGCGAGACCGAGATGTCGCTCAGCGAGTACCTCGAGGGGTGCCGCCGCGACCCGATGATGTACGCCTCCGCGCCGGAGCGGATCCTCGCCGCGATCGGCGAGCCGCAGATGATCGACACCTCCAAGGATGCGCGTATGGGGCGCATCTTCGGCAACCGGACGATCCGCGTCTATCCGGCCTTCTCCGAGTTCTTCGGCATGGAGGAGACGATCGAGCGCATCGTCGGCTTCTTCCGCCACGCGGCGCAGGGGCTCGAGGAGCGCAAGCAGATCGTCTACCTGCTCGGCCCGGTCGGCGGCGGCAAGTCCTCGCTCGCCGAGCGGCTGAAGGCGCTGATGGAGGTGCACCCGATCTACGTGCTCAAGGCCGGCGACGAGGTCTCGCCGGTCTTCGAGAGCCCGCTCGGCCTGTTCGACCCGGCCACGATGGGCCCGGTGCTGGAGCAGGAGTACGGCATCCCACGCCGGCGCCTGACCGGGCTGATGAGCCCGTGGTGCATCAAGCGGCTCGACGAGTTCAACGGCGACATCTCGAAGTTCCGCGTCATCAAGGTGAACCCGTCGCGGCTGCGCCAGATCGGCGTCGCCAAGACCGAGCCGGGCGACGAGAACAACCAGGACATCTCCTCGCTGGTCGGCAAGGTCGACATCCGCAAGCTGGAGATGTTCCCGCAGAACGACCCGGACGCGTACAGCTACTCGGGCGGCCTCAACCGCGCCAACCAGGGCATGCTCGAATTCGTCGAGATGTTCAAGGCGCCGATCAAGATGCTGCACCCGCTGCTGACGGCGACGCAGGAGGGGAACTACATCGGCACCGAGAACATCGGCGCCATCCCCTACAACGGCATCGTCATGGCGCACTCCAACGAGGCGGAGTGGCAGAGCTTCCGCAACAACAAGAACAACGAAGCCTTCATCGACCGCATCTACGTCATCAAGGTGCCCTACTGCCTCCGCGTGACGGAGGAGCAGAAGATCTACGAGAAGCTGGTCCGCTCCTCCGAGCTGGCCGAGGCGCCGCTGGCGCCCGGAACGCTGGAGATGCTGGCGCGCTTCACCGTGCTCTCGCGCCTGCGCCGGCACGAGAACAGCAACCTGTTCGCCAAGATGCGCGTCTATGACGGCGAGAGCCTGAAGGAGACCGATCCGAAGGCGCGCTCGCTGCAGGAATACAAGGACGCGGCGCCGGCCGACGAGGGAATGGACGGCGCCTCCACCCGCTTCGCCTTCAAGGTGCTGGCCGCCTGCTTCAACCACGACACCAACGAGGTCGCGGCCGACCCCGTCCACCTGATGTACGTGCTGGAGCAGGCGATCCGGCGCGAGCAGTTGCCCGACGAGACCGAGAAGCGCTTCCTCGAATTCATCAAGGCCGATCTCGCGCCGCGCTACGCCGAATTCATCGGCCACGAGATCCAGAAGGCCTACCTGGAATCCTACCACGACTACGGCCAGAACCTGTTCGACCGCTACGTCGCCTACGCCGACGCCTGGATCGAGGACCAGGACTTCAAGGACCCCGACACCGGTCAGTTGCTGGACCGCGAGGCGCTGAACCAGGAGCTGACCAAGATCGAGAAGCCCGCCGGGATCGCCAACCCGAAGGACTTCCGCAACGAGGTGGTGAAGTTCACGCTGCGCGCCCGCGCCCGCCAGGGCGGCCGCAGCCCGTCCTGGACCAGCTACGAGAAGATCCGCGAGGTGATCGAGCGGCGGATGTTCTCCCAGGTGCAGGAGCTGCTGCCGGTGATCAGCTTCGGCTCGAAGAAGGACAGCGAGTCGGAGAAGAAGCACGGCGAGTTCGTGCAGCGGATGATCGACCGCGGCTACACCGAACGGCAGGTGCGCCGCCTCGTCGAATGGTACATGCGCGTCAAGCAGGCGGGCTGACGGGCAACGTGGGAGCGCCGCAAGAAAGGCTTCGATGCACATCCTAGACCGCCGCCTGAATCCCGGAGGCAAGAGCCTCGGCAACCGTCAGCGCTTCCTGCGACGAGCCAAGGCCCTTGTGCGACAGGCGGTCCGCGACGCCTCCGCGCAGCGCAGGATCCGCGAGGTGGACCAGGGTGGGGAGGTCTCCATCCCCCTCGGGGGGGTGGGCGAGCCCTCCTTCCGCCGCAGCGGCTCCGGCGGGGTGCGGGACCACCTCCTGCCCGGCAACAAGAAGTTCTCCGAGGGCGACCGGATCAACCGGCCGCCCTCCGGGGGCGGCGGCGGCAACGAGGGGGCCGAGGATGGCGGCGGCGAGGACGCCTTCCGCTTCGCGCTGAGCCAGGAGGAATTCCTCGACCTGTTCCTGGAGGACCTCGAACTCCCGGACCTCGAGAAGCGCAAGCTGACCGACGGCGAGAGCCACGCGTTGCAGCGCGCCGGCTACTCCACCAGCGGCTCGCCCTCCAACCTCGCCATCGCGCGCACCATGCGCAACAGCCTCTCGCGTCGGCTGGCGCTGCGCCGGCCGCGCCCGGAGGAGATCACGGCGCTGGAGGCGGACATCGCCGCGCTGGAGCGCTCGCGCGAGGATCCGGAGAAGCTCCAGGCGCTGCGCGGCGAGCTGGAGCGGCAGCTCCGGCGCGCCCAGCGGATCCCCTACATCGACCCGCTCGACGTGCGCTACCGCCGCTTCAACGAGGTGCCCAAGCCCGTCGCCAAGGCCGTGATGTTCTGCCTGATGGACGTCTCGGGCTCGATGACGGAGGACATGAAGGATCTCGCGAAGCGCTTCTTCGTGCTCCTCTTCGTGTTCCTCAAGCGCCGCTACAAGCACGTCGACATCGTCTTCATCCGCCATACGCACCAGGCGCAGGAGGTGGACGAGGACACCTTCTTCCACAGCCCGGAGACGGGCGGCACCGTGGTCTCCACCGCGCTGGAGGAGATGGCGAAGGTGATCGAGGACCGCTACAGCCCGGACGAGTGGAACATCTATGGCGCCCAGGCCTCCGACGGCGACAACACCTCGAGCGACAACGCCCGCACCGCGGCGCTGCTGACCGACCGCATCCTGCCGGTGTGCCAGTACTACGCCTATCTGGAGGTGGGGCGCGACGGCGACAGCCTGCCGATCGGCTTCATCAACCGCGAGACCGATCTGTGGCGCACCTACAGCCGCGTGCGCGCCGACGGCATCACCATCGCGATGCGCAAGGTGCGCCACCGGCGCGAGATCTATCCCGTGTTCCGCGAGCTGTTCCAGCGCAGCCCGCAGGGAACCGCCAAGGAGGCCACGCCATGAGCATCGCGGCGCTCGACGGCGACGCCCTGCTGTTCAAGGGCGTCGAGTGGGATTTCGGCACGATCCGGCGCGCCTACGAGGCGATCGAGGAGATCGCCATCGGCGAGCTGGGCCTCAACGTCTATCCGAACCGGATCGAGGTGATCAGCGCCGAGCAGATGCTCGACGCCTATTCCTCGACCGGCATGCCGCTCTTCTACAAGCACTGGTCCTTCGGCAAGCACTTCGCGCAGCACGAGACGCTGTACCGCAAGGGCATGCGCGGCCTCGCCTACGAGATCGTCATCAACTCCTCGCCCTGCATCTCCTACATCATGGAGGAGAACACGGCGACCATGCAGGCGCTGGTGATCGCGCACGCGGCGTTCGGCCACAACCACTTCTTCAGGAACAACTACCTGTTCAAGCAGTGGACGGACGCCGAGGGCATCCTCGACTACCTCGAATTCGCCAAGGGCTACGTGGCGCAGTGCGAGGACCGCTACGGCCAGGTGGCGGTGGAGCGGGTGCTGGACGCGACCCACGCGCTGATGAGCCACGGCGTGCACCGCTACCCGCGCCGCAAGATCCCCGACCTGCGCTCGGAGCAGAAGCGCGAGCTGGAGCGCCGCGAGCACGGCGAGCGCATGTACAACGACCTGTGGCGCACCGTGCCGGGCAAGGAGAAGCAGGCGCCCGACCTGACGGACGTGCAGCGGCGCCGCGCGCTGCTGGAGCTGCCGCAGGAGAACATCCTCTACTTCCTGGAGAAGGTGGCGCCGCGCCTCGCGCCCTGGCAGCGCGAGATCCTGCGGATCGGCCGGCAGGTGGCGCAGTACTTCTACCCGCAGTCGCAGACCAAGCTGATGAACGAGGGCTGCGCGACCTGGGTGCACTACTACATCATGAACCGCCTGCACGAGAAGGGCATGCTCGGCGACGGCGCGATGATGGAGTTCCTGCACTCGCACACCAGCGTGGTGCGTCAGCCCGACTTCGACGACCCGTACTACGGTGGGCTCAACCCCTACGCGCTCGGCTTCGCGATGATGCAGGACATCGTGCGCATCTGCGAGCAGCCGACGGACGAGGACCGTGAGTGGTTCCCCGACATCGCGGGCTCCGGCAGCGGCATCGCCGTGCTGCGCGAGGTCTGGGCGAACTACCGCGACGAGAGCTTCGTCTCGCAATTCCTCAGCCCGCACCTGATCCGCAAATTCGGCCTGTTCCACGTCGCCGACGACGCGGACGACCCGAAGCTGCGCGTCGCCGCCATCCATGACGAGCGCGGCTACCGCCGCATCCGCCAGGCGCTGTCGCGGCAGTACGACGTGGCGCATCTCGATCCCGACATCCAGGTGGTGGATGTCGATCTCGGCGGCGACCGGCGGCTGATCCTGCACCATCGCGTGCTGAACAAGGTGCTGCTGGACGAGGGCGACACGCGGCAGGTGGTGCAGCACCTGGCCGATCTCTGGGGCTACGACGTGGTGCTGCGCGAGGTGGACGCCACGACCGAGACGGTGCTGAAGGAGCACGTGGCGTCCTCGCGGCACGTCTTCGGCTGACGCCCGCCGGTTGAGCGAGGGGGGAGGCCCGGCCCGGCCTCCCCACCGGATCCCGCAACGGCCGGCCGGCGCATCTTGCCCGGCGGCGCCGCCTCCCGCAGTTTGTCGCCCATGCCGACCCGTCAAGGGCGGCCCGTCCGACAGGGAGGAGTCCGATGACCGCCGCAGGCGGCTCCGGCGCACCGCGCGCCCGTTCCGATCAGCCTCAGGGCTTCGCCGCGCTCGACGCGCTGATGCGGCCCCGTTCCGTCGCGGTGGTGGGCGCCTCCGACGACCCGACCCGCATCGGCGGCCGGCCCATCGCCTACATGCTCGGCCAGGGCTTCCGGGGCACCATCTTCCCGGTCAACCCGAAGCGCCCGACCGTCCAGGGCCTGACCGCCTATCCGAGCCCGGCCGAGCTGCCCGAGGCGCCGGACGTCGCCATCATCGCCGTGCCGAGCGAGCTGGTGGAACCGTCGATCGACTCGCTCGGCGCGCGCGGCTGCCGCGCCGCCATCGTGTTCAGCGCCGGCTTCGCCGAGATGGACGAGGCCGGCGCCGCCGCGCAGGACCGGCTGCTGGCGGTGGCGCGCCGCCACGGCATGCGCATCCTGGGGCCGAACAGCCTCGGCGCCTTCAACGCGGCGATCGGCTACTACCCGATCTTCTCCTCCTCGCTGGAGGGCGGCTTCCCGACGCCGGGCAACATCGGCATCGCCAGCCAGTCCGGCGCCTACGGCACGCATCTCTTCGCGCTGGCGCGCGACCGCGGCCTCGGCACGCCGGTGCTGGCCACCACGGGCAACGAGGCCGACGTCTCGGTGGGCGAGGTGATCGGCTGGATGGCCCAGGCGCCGGAGGTCGAGGTGATCTGCGCCTATGCCGAGGGCATCCGCGAGAGCGAGCGCTTCGTCGCGGCGCTCGACCTCGCGCGGCGCAACCGCAAGCCGATCGTGATGATGAAGGTCGGGCAGTCGGCCGTGGGCGGGGAGGCGGCGAAGTCGCACACCGCCTCGATCGCCGGCGACGACGCGGTGACGGATGCGGTGCTGCGCGAATTCGGCGTGGGGGGGGGGCGC
>NZ_JALPRX010000140.1 GCF_023223525.1 Roseomonas acroporae
CATCGACGAGGCCATGCTGCTCGCCGACCGCATCGTGCTGATGACGAGCGGCCCGGATGCGCGCGTCGCCGAGATCGTCGAGAACGGCCTGCCGCGCGGCCGCACGCGCCAGGACCTGCACCGGCTGCCCGGCTACTACGCGCTGCGCAACCACCTGCTCGACTTCCTGGTGGAGCGGCCCGCCGGCCGCCCTGCCGACCCTCGCCACCCGCCGGTGCGGCGCATCGGCGACGCGCCCGGCACGGCCATGGCGACCGGCAAGTCCACCGGCGCCGGGCCGCTGGCCGCCTGCGCCTGACGCCCGCCCGAGCCCTTCCATCCGTACCAGGAGACATCCCGATGAGCGACCGCGCCGAACTGACCGAGAAGATCGTCCGGATCAAGATCGAGCGGGACCTGAGCTGGTCCGGCCTCGCCGCCATGGCCGGCGACCTGTCCAAGGAGTACGTGACCGCCGGCCTGCTCGGCCAGATGCCGCTGCCCAAGGCCGCCGCCGAAGCGATCGGCGCGCATCTCGAACTCACCGACTACGAGATCAAGCTGCTGCAGGTGCCGCCCTATCGCGGCTCCCTGCCGACGCAGGTGCCGACCGACCCGCTGATCTACCGCTTCTACGAGCTGATCTCGGTCTACGGCACCACCTTCAAGGCGCTGATCCACGAGGAGTTCGGCGACGGCATCATGAGCGCCATCGACTTCCGCATGGACCTCAGGCGCGAGGCCAACAACGCCGGCGACCGCGTCAACATCACCATGTCCGGCAAGTTCCTGCCCTACAAGCAGTACTGAGCCGCCCGCGCGGACGGCACCCGGCCGGCCGCGGCGCGCCTTCGATCCCGCCTGTCCGGAGCGGCCCCGCCGCTCCGGCGCGCCGTCCCCATGACCCGAAAGAGGATTGATTTCCTATGAGCGAGAAGGTTCTGGTCGAGCCGGTCGAGCTGTCGGCGATGCTGCAACAGCCCGGCACGGTGGTGATCGACACCCGCGCCCCCGCCGCCTATGCCGCCGGGCACATCCCCGGCGCCGTCAACATCCACGACATCTTCACCTTCCTCGCCACCTCGACGCGGGAAGGGATGCGGGAGCTGCGCGGGAAGTTCGCCGCCGCCTTCGGCGCCGCCGGCCTCTCGGGCGAGGAGACGGCGGTGGTGTACGAGGAGAGCATGGATTCCGGCTTCGGTCAGTCCTGCCGCGGCTACTTCCTGCTGAAATTCCTGGGCTACCCGAAGGCGATGGTGCTGCACGGCGGCTTCACGGCCTGGCGCAAGGCCGGCCTGCCCACCAGCACCGACCCCGCGACGCCGGAACCGAAGATCTTCCCCGAATCCGATGCCGGCCTCGCCATGATGCTGGACCGCGACGACATGCTGGCGGCGCTGGCGGACGAGCGCGTCTGCCTGCTCGACGTGCGCGACGTGGACGAGTGGCTTGGCACCTCCTCCTCCCCCTACGGCGCCGATTTCTGCCCGCGCAAGGGCCGCATCCCCGGCGCCCGGTGGATCGAGTGGTACCGGCTGATGAAGCCCTCCCCCAACGGCCCCCTGTTCAAGAGCCGGGACGAGATCCTGGCCGAGTGCCACAGCGTCGGCGTCACCGCGGAGACGCCGGTCTATCTCTACTGCTTCAAGGGTGCGCGCGCCTCCAACTCCCTGGTGGCGCTGAAGGAAGCCGGGATCGGCGACGTACGGCTGTACTTCGGCTCCTGGAACGAATGGAGCCGCGACGAAGCCTGCCCCATCGAGAGCGGCCCGCCCTGGGCGCCGGTCGCGGCCTGAGAGGGCGTTCGCACGGGGGCGAGGCGGCAGGCGGCAGACGCCCGCCCCGTCCCTACGGCTCGCGCAGCAGGGCGATCAGCAGCAGCATCGCGACCACGGCCACGACGACGGCGCCGAAGCCGTCGATGATCGACAGCACGGTCGCCTGGGTGCGGACCTGCTGGGCCAGGAGGGCGAGGGCCTGCGGCGAGTCCGGCGCCACCCCCGGCAGGGCGCCGGCGATGCCGGCCAGACGCTGGCCGAGATCGGCGGTGCCCTCCTGCACGTGCAGGCCGACCAGATAGGAATCGACCTGCTCGGCCTTGCGCAGCCAAGTCTGCATGAAGGCGTTGCCGACCTCGCCGCCGAACAGCCGTGCTCCCTGCAGCACCGCGCCGAAGGTCAGTGCCTCGGCGGGCCGCAGGTGGCGCACGAAGAACAGGATCATCGCGATCAGCGCCGACGACTGGCCGATGGCCTGCAGGATCTGCGAGGGCAGGAACTCCCAGGTCTGCCATTCGGGCGTCAGCCGCATGGCCATGGCGCAGGCGATGCCGATCAGCGTGACGCCGAAGGCGATCACCAGCCGCGGATCGACGCGGCCCAGCAGGGCGGCGATCGTCGGCGCGAGCAGGAATTGCGGCACCGCGATCCAGACCAGGACGGCGCCCACCTCCAGGCTGCGGAAGTTCTGCACGGTCTGCAGGTACTGCGGGATGAGGTAGGCGGTCGCCAGCAGCACGAAGCGGTAGAGGGCGAGGAGCACGACCAGGAGCAGGATGTTGCGCCCCAGCAGGAAACGCAGGTTCACCCAGGGGCGCTCGGCGGTCAGCTCGCGCGCCACGAACGCCGCCAGCAGCACGAGGCCGCCCGCGAGCAGGGCGCAGATCAGGCCCGAGTTCAGCCAGTCGAGCCGGTTGCCCTGGTCGAGCGCTGCGTAGAGCAGCCCGAGGCCGCCGCCCGCGTGCAGCATGCCCCAGCCATCGGCCTGCTCCAGCACGGCGCGGTTGACCGGCTGGCACGGCATGCCGGCCGCGATGCACAGGATCATCGGCACCGCCAGCACGGCGCCCTGCCAGAAGATCCAGTGCCAGCTCAGATGGTCGAGGTAGAAGCCCTCGATCGAGGCCGGGATGTTGAGCGACAGCTCCAGGTTCAGCCCGTAGGCGGCGATGCCGTAGGGCCACCAGCCCGGCCTGAGGTTCTGCAGCACGAAGCCGATGGTCAGCGGGATGAAGGTGCCGGAGGCCAGCCCCGCCACCACCTGCCCCGCCAGCAGCGTCGGCAGGTCCGGCGCGAAGGGGATCAGCAGCGAGGCGAGGCCGAACACCGAGGCGGAGACGAGCAGCACCCGCCGCACCCCGAAGGCCGCGCCGAGCCAGGCGGCGGGCGGCCCGATGACCATCTGCGCGACCGTCGCGGCGGTCGGGATCCACGCCCCCTCGTCGTAGCCCGCCCCCACCGCGCCGCGCAGGTCGGCCAGCCCGAAGCTGGTGATCCGGCCGTAGAGGGTGGAGATCACCGCTCCCAGCAGCACCGCGGCGATGCCGACCAGCGGCCGCGGCGAGGTCGTCGGGGCGGCCGGCGGGGACGGGCCAGCCGTGGCGGCCACCCCCGCGGGCGGGACGGCGGCGCTCATCGCGACGCCCCGGGCGTCGCGGCCGGCCCATCCCCGCCGGCCGCGGCCCCGGCCCGTGCCGCAGGCCCTCCCACGATGCCTTCCGGGGCTGCCGCCCCCGGCGCGGTCGCGGCGGCATCCCCGGACAGGGTCCCGTCGGTATGGATCGTCACCTCCACCGACATGCCCGCGCGCAGCCGGTCGCCGAGTCCGCCGTCGGAATCGAGCAGCAGCTTCACCGGGATGCGCTGCACCACCTTGGTGAAGTTGCCCGTCGCGTTGTCCGGCGGCAGCAGCGCGAACTGCGCGCCGGTGCCGGGCGACCAGGCGGCGACGCGGCCGCGCAGCACCGCGCCGGGGAAGCTGTCGACGCGGATCTCCGCCGCCTGCCCCTCGCGCAGCCGCGCCACCTGGGTCTCACGGAAATTGGCGATGACGTAGAGGCCGGGCCGCGGCACCAGCGCGATCACCTGCGTGCCGACGCCCACGTACTGGCCGGGGAACACTCGCCGCCGGCCGACCTGCCCGGCCACGGGTGCCACGATGCGCGTGTAACCGAGGTTGATCCGCGCGAGGTCGCGCGCCGCCTCCGCCGCCTGCAGCGCCGCGGCGAGCTGCGCCGCCTCGATCTGCTGCACCAGGAGCTGCCGCCGCGCCGCCTCCAGCGCCGCCTGCGCCTGGGCCAGCCCGGATGCCGAGACGTTGCGCGCGGCGTCGGCCTGCTCCACGCGCTGCTCGGTGCCGACGATGCCGCCGCGCAGCAGGCTCTCCTGCCGCTGCGCCTCCAGCCGGTCGCGTCGGGTCGAGGCCTGGGCGCCCTGCACCGCCGCCTCGGCGGCCGCGATGCTCGCCTGCTGCAACGCCTCCTGCGCCTGCAGGTGGCCGATGGCGGCGCGGGCCGCCGCGACGTTGGCCTCGGCCTGGGCGAGCTGCGCGGCGTGGATGCGGTCGTCCAGCTCCACCAGCAGCTCGCCCGCGGCCACGAACTGGTAGTCCTGCACCGCCACCCGCCGCACCGGCGCCGCGACCAGGGCGGCGAGCGGCGTCAGGTCGCTCGCCAGGGTGGCGTCGTCGGTCCACTGCGTCGCGGCGTCGCTGGTCCAGCGGTTCCAGTTGGTGCGGATGGCCATCACGAGCAGCGCGGCCAGCAGCAGCGCGGCCAGGTTGGGCAGCAGCCGACGCAGGCTGGCCCAGGAGAGGAACCGGCCGCGCGCCGGGGCCTGCGACGGGGCCGACCCCGATGGCGCCGCCGGGGCGGGCATCGGCGCCGAGGCCGTCCCCGGAGCCGCCGTCGGGACCGCCTCTGGCGCAGGCCGTTCCACGGCGTCAGCCATGCCGTCCGCCCACCCCGCCCGGCCCGTGCCCCGCCGTGGCCGCGCCGCGGGCCGTGGCCATGGTGGCGCCCGGACCGTCTGCGGTGCCGCGGCGTCCGGCCCGGCGTCGCGGGAGCGGCTGACCGCCGACCGGGGCTCCGGGCCGGCTCAAGCCCGGCGTCGCGCCAGCATGGCGTGGATCTGCGCGACCACCGCGGCGCCCTCCCCCACTGCCGCGGCGACGCGCTTGGTCGAGCCCGCGCGCACGTCGCCGATGGCGAAGACGCCCGGACGGCTGGTCTCCAGCGGCAGCCGGGAGTCCGCCCCTGCCGCCGCGCCGGCCGCCCCCGTCAGCACGAAGCCCTTGTCGTCCAGCGCCACGCAGCCCTCCAGCCACGCCGTGTGCGGGTCGGCGCCGATGAACAGGAACAGGTGCCGGAGGGCCAGGGCCTCCTCGGCGCCATCCGCGCGGCGGCGCAGCGCCATGCCCGCCAGCCCCGTGGCCCGGTCGCCGTCCAGGCGGACGACCTCTGTGCCGGTGCGCAGCACGACGTTGGGCAGGGCGGCGATGCGTTCGATCAGGTAGCGCGACATGGTGGCCTCCAGCCCCGGCCCGCGCACGACGAGGTGCAGGCGGCGCACGCGCGGCGCCAGGTACACCACGGCCTGCCCGGCCGAGTTGCCGCCGCCGACCAGCATCACCTCCTCACCCTCGCACAGCTTCGCCTCGACCGGCGAGGCCCAGTAGGAGATCCCGGCGCCTTCGAATTCCGCCAGCGTCGGAACGGGTGGCCGGCGATAGGCGACGCCCGAGGCGATGACCACGGTGCGAGCCCTGACCTCGGCATCCCCGGCAAGCTGCAGGCGCAGCGGCGCGCCCGCCGGCTCCGCCGGCTCCGGACAGTCGAGCCGCAGCACCTCGGTCGGGATCGCGACCTCGGCGCCGAACTTCAGCGCCTGGTTGAAGGCACGCCCGGCCAGCGCCTGACCCGAGATGCCAGTCGGGAAGCCGAGATAGTTCTCGATCCGCGCCGAGGCACCCGCCTGCCCGCCGAAGGCGCGCTGGTCCAGCACGATCACCGACAGCCCCTCCGAGGCGGCATAGACGGCGGTGGCCAGGCCCGCCGGGCCGGCGCCCACCACGGCCACGTCGTAGAGCCGCGACGGATCGAACTCCGGCAGCAGGCCCAGGCAGCGGCCGACCTCCGCCTCGGTCGGCCGGCGCAGCACCACGCCGCGCGGGCAGAGCATCACCGGCAGGTCCTCCGCCCGCAGCCCGAGCTGGCGCACCATCGCCTCGCCGTCCGGCGTCGCCACGTCCAGCAGCGCGTGCGGCTGGCCGTTCCGGGTCAGGAAGCCGTCGAGCCGGGTCAGCGCCGCCGAGCCGGCACGGCCCACCAGCACCGAGCCGCTGGCGGCCGCCTCGATCAGCCGCATCCGACGCAGGATGAAGGCGCGCATCAACAGCTCGCCGAGTTCGGCCGAGCCGATCAGCAGCGCCCGCAGATGGGCCGCGTCGTAGGGCAGGGCGAGGCAGCCCGCCTCGCCGGCCCGCCCGCGCGCCAGGGTGGCGCGGCCGCCGATCAGCCCCACCTCACCGCTGATCTGCCCAGGCCCGTAGCCGACGATGAAGGCCTCCCGGCCGGCGCTGTCCTGGCCGAGTACGTCGATCCGCCCTTCGAGGACCAGCCAGGCGGCGACCTCGCGGCTGCCCATCTCGAAGAGCGGCGCGCCGGGCGGGAAGCGCCGCGCCTCACCGCCGGCGAAGCGCCGCGCGAGCGCGACCTGTGCCGCGTCGAGCGTCGGGAACATCTGGTCGTGGCGGGGATCGGGCCCGGACATGGCACTCACCATCGTGGCTGGGGGCGGCAGGATCCAGGACCTGCCATCGTATGACAGGATCTGGCGGCAGGGTCCGGCGGCGGGCGCCCGCCGATGGTCCCGGAGGGCCTCAGCCCGGCTGCGGCACGGCGCCGAACAGTCCGACCAGCCCTTCCGCGTAGGTCGGGTGGGCGACCACCAGCCGCTCGACGGCCCGGTAGGGCAGCCCGGCCGCCATGGCGAGCTGGACCGGCGGCAGCAGCTCGCCGGCATGGGGGGCGAGGGCGGTGAAGCCGAGGATGCGGTCGTCGGCGCCCACCAGCGCCTTCAGCCGGCCGCGTGTCTCCCCGGTGGTGCGGGTGCGCAGGATGGCGGCGGCCGGCAGCGTCGCCAGCCGATAGGCGATGCCCTGCTGCCGCGCCTCGGTCTCGTTCAGGCCGACGCGCGCCATCTCGGGCTCGGTGAACAGGCAGTAGGGCACCTGCCGCCCCGTCGTGACCCGGTCGCCGCCCGCGAGGTTGTCGCGCACGATGCGGAAATCCTCGAACGACATGTGGGTGAAGGCCGGGCTGCCCGCGCAGTCGCCCATGGCCCAGACGGCGTCGGCCGTGGTCTCCAGGCGCTCGTTCACCCGCACATGGCCGGCCGGGGTGAGCGCGACCCCGGCCTCCTCCAGCCCGATCCCGGCCGTGTTGGGCGCCTTGCCGAGCGCCACGAGCAGATGCGAGCCGGTGACCTCCAGAACCCTCCCGCCCGCCGTGCCGTGCAGCGAGACCGACCCGCCGGAGCGGCCGGAAACACGCTGTACGTCGGCGTCGGTGATGCAGGCGATGCCTTCCGCCGCCAGCATCGAGCGCATTTCGTCGGCGATGTCCGGGTCCTCGCGCGGCAGCAGGCGGCCGGCCCGCTCCACCACCGTCACCGCGGCGCCGAGGCGGCGCATCGCCTGCGCCAGCTCCAGCGCGATGTAGCCGCCGCCCAGCACCAGCAGATGCGCCGGCAGAGTCTCGATCTCGAGCAGCTCGACATGGGTGAGCGGCGCGGCGGCCACCAGGCCGGGCAGGTCCGGCACGGTGGCGAAGGCGCCGAGGTCGAGGAAGACGCGGTCGCCCCGCAGGCGGCGCACGCCGCCACCGGGCAGCGCCACCTCCAGCGTCCGCTCGCCGACGAAGCGGCCATGGCCCCAGACCAGCTCGTTGCCGGCTGCGGCGAAGCGTTCGCGGTGCAGCGCGATCAGCCCGTCCACCATGGCGCGCCGGCGCGCCTGCACCTCCCGCATCGAGACGGCGAAGCCGGTGGCGTGCGTGCCGAAGGCCGCTGCGGTCGCGACCGTGTGGGCGACGGCGGCGCCGTGGATGATGTTCTTGCTCGGCAGGCAGGCGATGTTGGGGCAGGAGCCGCCGAGGTAGCGCCCTTCCACCACCGCGACGCGCTGCCCGGCCTTGCCGAGATGCCAGGCCATGTACTTGCCGGCCTCGCCGCTGCCGAGCACCACGGCGTCGAAGGATTCGGTTTCGGCCATGAGCTTCCTCCTCGCGTTGCCGACGGTGCCGTGGCGGACCGGCGGGCGGTCCCGCGACGCCGGCGGGCCCGGGCGTCGGGACCGCGCCATGGCCGGACGAAAGGCGGCGGGTCGCCGCCGGCGGCAGGATAGGGGACGGGCCGGCGAGGCCGCTTGGCGCAACGTCCACGCCCCGGGCGCGAGGCGCATCCGGCGCCGCGCCGGACGGCGGCAGCACCGGGATGCCGCGGCGAGCGGCGGCCATGTCCTGCGAAGGCATGCCCTGCCGGGACGTGCCCTGCCGGGAGCCGGCCTATGTGGCCAGCAGGCCGCGCGCGGCGAGCAGGTCGGCCGTTTCCTCGCCCTCGCCGAACGTCGCCAGCGTGGCGGCCAGCAGGTCGAGGCTCCCGGCCCGTTCCGCGGCCGTCCGCGCGAGCCGCGCCCGGCTGACGGCGATCCGCAGCGCCCAGCCGTTCGCCTCCTGCCGCCGGGCGAGATCGAGTGCGTCGCGCAGATCCTCGCCCGCGCTGCCGGCCAGCGGGATGTCCTGCGCCCATGCCCGCAGCTCGGCCCTGACGCGCAGCAGCTCGGCCCGGCACCAGCCCTCGTCGCCCGCCGCCGCCGCGTCGAGGGCGGCGTTGACGAGTTGCAGGCCGGCCTCCGGCCAGCCCTGCCCGCCAAGCGTCTCGGCCAGCAGGCCGGAGAGCCAGGAGAGATGCGTGGTGAAGCCGGTGGCGCGCATCGCGGCCAGGGCCCGCGCCACCGCGTCCGCGTCGAGCGGCCGTCCCCGCAGCCCGTCCAGCGCCAGCCGGCAGCAGCGCGCCGCCGCCTGCCAGATCGCCAGGCCGTTGTGGTCGGCCCAGCCTTCCAGCGCCGCCAGCGCCGTCTCCGCCGCCGCGAGGTCGCCCACCAGCACGGCGACCGGGAAGGCCGCCTCGCAGAGGACGTAGCAGCAGCCGATGGGATAGCCCTGCGCGAGCACCGGCCGCGTCCCGGCCTCGGCGGCGCGGCGCGCGAGCGCGGGCCGGCCGAGGATCCAGTGCGCCCGCGCCGCGATCACGCGCGCCATGGCGCCGTGGTCGATCTCGAAGCCCAGCGTGAACCAGTGGTGCCGGTACAGGACGTAGCGCTCCGCCATGCCCTCCAGCAGCGCCAGCGCCTGCCGCTGCTGGCCGAGATAGTGCAGTGCGGTGCCGGTGATCCGGTCGGCCAGCAGGGCCTTGACGTCGCTCCCTTGCCGGCGCCCGAAGCCGCGCCACCATTCGGCATAGGTTAGCGCCAGCGCCGGCCGCGCACCGTAGACGTGCACCGTCCAGAGGCCCCAGCAGGCCCGCGCCTGCAGCTCGACATCGTCGAGCGTGGTGGCGATCGACAGGACCCGCTCCCAGCACCGCGCGGTCTCCGCCACCGGTCCCGGGTTGTACATCATGGCGACGCCGCAGGCCGCGCGCAGGCGCAGCGCCGCCGCCGGCAGGTCCCGGCCCAGCGCCGCGATGCGGTCGAGCGCCCGGGAGGCGCGGCGCCGGATCTCGTCCACCGGGGCCAGCTCGAACATCAGCGGGATGCCGGCCAGGGACAGCCCGATCGCGAGATCGTCGTCGCCCCGCGGGGAGAAGGCCCAGTCCAGCGCCGCGCGCAGGTTGCCCAGATGCGGGGCGAAGGTGTCGATCAGCCAGCGCGCCGTGTTCTGCCGGGCCCATTCGGCGCCGACCTCAGTGGCCAGGGCCAGGTAGTGCGCGGCGTGCCGGCGCGCGGCATCGCCCAGCTCGCCGGCCTCGGCCAGCCGCTCCAGCGCGTAGGCGCGGGTGGTGTCGAGCAGCTTGTAGCGCACGCCGGCATCGCCGATCTCCGCCGTGACCAGCGACTTGTCCACTAGGCTGGCCAGGGACGCGACGATCCGCTCGCGCGGCATGGTGTCGTCGGCGAGCACGGCGAGCGTCGCCTCCAGGGTGATCATGCCCTCGAACACGGCGAGGCGGCGCAGCACCGCCCTCTCCTCGTCGCCCAGGGTCTCGTAGCTCCAGTCGATCACGGTGCGCAGCGTCCGGTGCCGTGGCAGCGCGGTGCGCCGGCCGAGCGCGGTCAGCCGGAAGCGGTCCTCCAGCAGCGCGCCCAGGCTCGCCAGGTCGGTCACGGCCATGTGGCCGGCGGCCAGCTCGATCGCGAGCGCGATGCCGTCGAGCCGGTGGCAGATGGCGGCCAGCACCGGCGCATCCTCGTCGCGCAGGCGGAACGCCTCGTTGGCGGCGGCGGCCCGCTCGACGAAGAGCTGCACGGAAGCGTAGTCCTGCAGCCTTTCCGCGGTGAGGGTGGCCGAAAGCGGCGGCACGGCGAGGACGGGCAGGCGCAGCATGTGCTCGCCTTCGGCGCGCAGCCGCTCGCGGCTGGTCGCCAGGATGTGCGCGCCCGGCGCGCGGCGCAGCACCTGCTCGGCCAGCGCCGCCGCGCCGCCGACCACGCGCTCGCAATTGTCGAGCACCAGCAGCACCCGGCTGTCGCGCAGGAAGGCGAGGATGCCCGGCAGCGCATCCTCGGCATAGCGCGCGATGCCGAGGGCGGCGGCCACCGCCGCCGCGACGCGGCCGTCGTCCTGGATCGGGGTGAGGTCGACCAGGTGGACGCCGCCGGGGAAGGCCGCCGCGAGCCGTTCGGCCGCGGCGAGGGCCACCGTCGTCTTGCCGATCCCGCCCGGCCCGACGATGGTAACGAAGCGCCGGCGTCGGAGCTGCTGCATGGTCATGACGATGACCTCGTTGCGTCCGATGACGCGCCCGAGCGGCAAGGGCAGCATGCTGGCGGGCGCCGCCGCGACGGGACCGGTCGGCGTCTCCTCCACCACCACCTGGCCGACGAACTGGTAGCCGCGCCCGGAGACGGTGTGCAGGTAGCGGCGCCCGTCCCGGCCGTCGCCGAGCGCCCGGCGCAGGGCCGAGACATGGACGCGCAGGTTGATCTCCTCGACATGGGTCCGAGGCCAGACCTGCGCGATCAGCGCCTCCTTGCCGACCGGCGTGCCGCTCTGCTCGAGCAGAGCGCCGAGGATCGCGAGGGCGCGGCTGCCGACCCGGACCTCCTGTCCGGCTTCGGTCAGCCGCTGCTCGGCGGGCTGGAAGCGGAACGGACCGAACCTGAAAGCGCGTCTTGCCGCCGGTCCGGAGCCGGCGAAGGCTTCAGGCACGGCCAGCCACCGTCCTCGTCGGAAGGGACCCTGTCACGCAGCGGATTATGCACGTCGGCGTCCATCGCGGCCAGACATCGCAGCCCAGATGCCGGTCAACCGGGGACCGCTGCCCCGGCGTGCCAATGGCGGTGGATGGCGGCGAGCGTTCCATCGGCCAGGCGCCGCGTCACCCAGCCTTCCACCCAGTCCTTCAGCGCGGTGTCGTCGCGCGGCAGGCCGACGCCGTATTCGGCCTGGCCGAGGACGCGCCAGGTACGGAGCGGCTGGCCCGCCTGGCGCGCGTTGATGGCCTCGACCAGCTCCGGCGCCGTGGCGATGCAGTCCGCCTGCCCGGCCAGGACCGCGCCCATGGTGGCCGCGTCGTTGTCGAAGCGCAGGATGCGGGCGCCCGGCGGCGCGGCGCCGGACAGCGCGTGGTCGTTGATCGAGCCGCGCGTGACGGCGACGCGGCGGCCGGCGAGCGGCTCGGGGTCGGCGATGCCGGCCGCCGCCGGCCCGGCCAGCACCGAGACGACGGCGGCATAGGGTCGCGAGAAGCCGATCACCCTCTCCCGCTCGGGCGTGATGCTCAGCACCGAGACGATCAGGTCGGCCTTCCCGGTGAGCAGGCTCGGGATGCGGCCGGGGCTGTCCACCGCGACGAGCCGGAGCGTGACGCCGAGATCGGCGCAGAGCAGCCGGGCCGTGTCGACCTCCGAGCCGACAGGCTGCCGCGCCGCGTCCAGCATGGCGTAGGGCGGCAGGGCGAGGTCCATCGCCACCCGGGCGATGCCGGCCTGCCGCATCCGCGCCAGCGTCCCGCCATCGCCGGCGCGCGCGGCCGGCGGGCCGGGAAGCAGCGTCGCCGGGGCCAGCAGCAGGACGCCGCGCCGGGGTGCCGCGTCATGGTCCGACGCCGGCGCCAGGGCCGGCGCCAGGGCCGGCATCGGACGGCCGGACGTCAGGGGGGCGATGCCAGGAAGGCATGCAGATCGGCATTGACCTGCTCCCTGTGGGTCAACCAGAGGCCGTGCGGCGCGCCGGGGTAGCGCAGGAGACGCGCCCGAGGCATGTCGCCCGCGACCACCGACGCCATCGCGGCGACGGGCATAATCTGATCGTCGTCGCCGTGGATGACCAGGGTCGGGATGGTGCAGGCGGCCAGGTCGGCGCCGAAATCGGTGTCGAGCAGGGAGCCGATGCTGTCGCGCGTTGCCGGCGGCGAGGCTTGCATGGCGAGCTGGAACAGCCAGTCGCGCATGCCCGGCCCCAGGGCCGCTCCGGGCCGGTCGAGACCGTAGCAGAGGCGCTCGTAGCCGCGGATGCAATGCGGGCGGTTCACGGCCAGCCCGGCATGGAGCGCCGCGAGGACGGCGCGGGACGAGTCCGGCCCCGGCAGCACGGCACCCAGAAGCGCGACCCTGGCCAGGCGGTCGGCGCCGTGCCGGCCGAGGTAGCGCAGGATCTCGCTCGCGCCGAGGCAGAAGCCGATGGCCGTCACCTCCACCAGATCGAGCGTCCGCAGGAGCATCGCGAGGTCGTCGGCGAAGGTGTCGAATTCATGGCCGGACCAGGGCTGACTGGATCGCCCGAAGCCGCGCCGGTCGAAGGCTATGCAGCGGAAGCCGTGCGCCGACAGGTACGATATCTGGTATTCCCACATGTCGGCATTGAGCGGCCAGCCATGGCTGAGGACGACGACCGGTCCTTCGCCCCAGTCCCTGTAGTGGAGTTCCTCCCCGTCGTGGGTGACCAGGACGCTCATGACTGTCCTTTCGGACTAGGCTCGGCGCCCGGCCGGGGTGGCCTTCGAACGGCTTCGGAACGCCGCTCCGGCTGCGCACCGTTCCCCAGGGCGCGCGGCAGGCGGCAGGCCTTGCCCCCGCCATCGCCATGCCCGGTCGGGCCGGCACCGCGCCCGCCCGGCATGCCGCAGAATTTCCCGTCTACGCACCCGGGCGGCTGGTCGGGCGCGGAAAGCTGGGATCGGAGCCCTGATAGTAGGGGGCATTCACACTGGGGCTCGTAGGCGGCACGGCCACGCCCGGACTGGCCGGGCCACGCGGCGCCGGCTCGGCACAAGCCGCGAGCACGAGGGCAAGTCCGACGATGCCGGTGGCGTTGCGGACCATGGAGTCGGGCATGGGAAGTCCTCCGTGTGAGGTGGGCCGGCGATGCGATGCGCATGCCGTCAGGCCGGCACCCTGAGCGGAACAGAGGCGGGATTCTTGTCTGGAAGTGACCGCAACGTGCGGCGCGGCGCCTTTCGGGCGAATGGGGTCGGCCGGTTGCCGACGAGGCGGCCGAGTTGCCGCACGACGAGATGACCGGCCGCAGCGTCGTGGCCGCGCACCGCCCAGGCCGGCGGCACCGGAATGGGAGCGGGCACGCCGCCCCCGATTTTCGCCGACTGCGTTTCACCGCGGCAGTCCTGCCGGCTGGCAGCCCGCCATGAGGCGGCCCGGAGAATTAACATCGCTTTACTGCCGGGCGATGGCCGCGCCGTCGCATGACGGGGGCGCCGGGGAACGGCCGCCGGTCGTGGCGGCCTGCGGCATCCTGCAAGAAAGGGATCCCTCATGCGGACAGACATCGCCACGCATGGATCCACCATGGTCGCCGACGCGTATCGCAACCTCGGCGGCTCTGCGGCGACAGCCTCCTCCCATCCCGCCGGGAGGAAGGCGGTGTCATGGCCGGTTCCCGCCGCCGGCCTTGCCCCGTGGCAGCAGAGGCGGGTGCAGGACTTCGTCGAGGCGCATCTGCATGAGCGGATCCTGGTGGTCGAGATGGCGGCCCGCGTCCGGCTGAGCCGCAGCTTCTTTTCCCGTGCCTTCGGCTGCACCTTCGGTGCCACACCGCACGCCTACCTGATGCTGCGCCGACTGGATCGCGCCATGGCGCTGATGGGCGGGACGAACGCGCCGCTGGCCGAGGTCGCCGCCTCCTGTGGCCTCTCCGACCAGGCCCATCTCTCGCGCCTGTTCCGCCGCCACCTCGCCATGACGCCACGCGAATGGCGCCGCGTTGCCAGTGCCGGCAAGCCGGACACGACGGGCCAGGTCATCGGCCGCACGACGCTGCATGCGGCCGCGCCGGTGGTCATGAACGGGCGAGGCACGGCGAATTCCGCCCCGCAGAAATCGTGCTTCGCTGCCTGAGGAGCCGACAGGTCCGATCGTGCAAGATTTCCGATCTGGAAAAGAGGATTCACCGGATCGGCACACGACGAAAAGGACCCGCCGTGACCGTTCTCCCTCCCATCCATCGGATCGCGCCGGGCAGGCGCGCCCTGATCGCCGCCGGCGCGGCCACGCTCCCGATCCTGGCGCTGCCGATCCCGGGCGGGGCAGCGACGCCCCGAAGCGCCGCCTCGCCATCCTCCACGACCCCCGAAGGATACGCACCGATGAGCTTCCTCACCCTCCAGGACGGCACCCAGATCTTCTACAAGGACTGGGGCAGCGGCCGGCCCATCGTCTTCCATCACGGCTGGCCGCTCAGCAGCGACGACTGGGATGCCCAGATGCTGTTCTTCCTCGGCAAGGGCTTCCGCGTCATCGCGCATGACCGGCGCGGCCATGGCCGCTCCAGCCAGACCGACACCGGCAACGACATGGACACCTACGCGGCGGATGTCGCGGCCCTGGCCGCGCATCTCGACCTGCGCGACGCCGTCCATGTCGGCCATTCGACGGGCGGCGGCGAGGTCACGCGCTACGTGGCGCGGCACGGTGCCGGGCGCGTCGCCAAGGCCGTTCTGATCGGCGCCGTGCCGCCGGTCATGCTCAAGTCCGCGAGCAACCCGGGCGGCCTGCCGATGGAGGTGTTCGACGGCTTCCGCGCCGCACTCGCCGCCAATCGCGCGCAGTTCTACCGCGAGGTGCCGATGGGCCCGTTCTACGGCTTCAACCGGCCCGGCACGCCGATGCTGGAGGGCGTGGTCGGCAATTGGTGGCGCCAGGGCATGATCGGCGGCGCCAAGGCGCAGTACGACTGCATCAAGGCCTTCTCCGAGACCGATTTCACCGAGGACCTGCGCCGCATCGAGGTGCCGGTGCTGGTGCTGCATGGCGAGGACGACCAGATCGTCCCGATCGCCGACTCCGCCCGGCTCTCGGCGAAGCTGCTGCGCCACGCCACGCTCAAGACCTATCCGGGCTTTCCGCACGGCATGTGCACCACCCATGCCGAGGTCATCAACGCCGATCTGCTCGCCTTCATCCAGGGCTGACATCCCCCCGGCGCGTGCCTCGCCGCCCGCGCCGTCAGCCCTGTCGCCATCGGCCTGCCTCCTCACCCCCCCTTGGGGGCAGGCCGATGGCCCCCGCCTTTCCCGCAACGGCCCCGTGGACGAGTCCCGTCATGAACCAGCAGATGCGGTACGCCCTGCATGCCGTCGCCAGCCGCCGCTCCGACCGGATCGGCCTGCATGGCATGCGCATCGCCATCGCCATCATCTTCCTGTGGATCGGCGCGCTGAAATTCGCGCCCTACGAGGCCGACAGCATCACGCCCTTCGTCGCGAACAACCCGGCCCTGTCGCTGTTCTACGCGCACCCGGACCAGTATGCGCGGCACCTCACCCGCGAGGGCGAGCTGAAGCCCGCCGAGCGCGCCTGGCAGACGGACAACAACACCTACGGCTTCTCGCGCGGCCTCGGCACGCTGGAGCTGGCGATCGGCCTGCTCACCCTGGTCGGGCTGGTGTCGCGCCGCTGGGGCCTGCCCGGCGCGGTGCTCGCCTTCCTGACGCCGTTCGTGACGCTGTCCTTCCTGATCACCACGCCGGAGGCCTGGGTGCCGGCCCTCGGTGACGCGCAGCACGGCTTCCCCTGGCTTTCCGGCGCCGGCCGGCTCGTCGTCAAGGATGTCGCCCTCCTCGCCGGCGCCTGGCTGGTGGTGGTGGATTCCGCCCGCGCCGTCCTGCGGCATGTGGAGGAGAACGAGGCATCGACGGCATCGTCCGGCGTGCCGGCGCGGCAGAGCTGGATCGCCCGATAGGCGGCACGGGTCCATGCCACTCCCGACGAGGACAGCCATGCCACGAATTCGTCTCCTTCCCGCGCTGGCGGCGCTGCTGGCCGTTCCGGGCATCGCCCTGGCGCAGCCGGCACCCCCGCTCCAGTCCGCCGCCACGATCGGCCATATCGAACCGGTGTTCCGCTTCGCGACCGGACCGATGCCGACCGGCGTCACCGTCTCGGCACGGGGTCGGATCTTCGTCAACTTCCCCCGCTGGGGCGACGACGTGCCCTTCACGGTCGGCGAGATCCGGGGCGGGCGCGTGGTTCCCTTCCCCGACGCCGCCATCAACCGCCCCGATCGGGACAGGCCGGGCGGGACGCTGCTCAGCGTGCAGAGCGTCGTCGTGGACGCGGCCGACCGGCTGTGGATCCTCGACACCGCCGCGCCCTCCTTCTCGGCGCCCGTCGCGGGCGGCGCCAAGCTCGTCGCGGTGGACCTCGCGACGAACCGCGTGACCCGGAGCATCGTGCTGCCGCCCGAGGTCGTGCTGCCCAGCACCTACGTCAACGATGTCCGCTTCGACCTGCGCCAGGGGCGGGCCGGCGTCGCCTACATCACCGACTCCTCGGTGTCCGGCCCCGGCGGCATCATCGTGGTCGATCTCGACAGCGGCCAGGCCTGGCGCCAGCTGACCGGGCACCCGTCCACCGCACCGGATCCGGCCTTCGTGCCGGTGGTGGAGGGCGAGACCATGGCGATCCGCAAGCCCGGCGAACCGCCGCAGCCCTTCCGCGTCGCCTCCGACGGCATCGCGCTCTCGGCCGATGGCGCGACGCTGTACTACTGCCCGCTCTCCAGCCGCCACCTCTATGCCGTGCCGACCGCGCTGCTGCGCGACCGTGGCGCGACGCCCGAGGCCCTCGCCGCCGCCGTGCGCGACCTCGGCGAGAAGGGCGCCTCGGATGGGCTGGAGGCGGACGACCAGGGCCGCGTCTACGCCGGCGACTACGAGCGCAACGCCATCCGCCAGCGCGGCGCGGACGGCCAGTGGCGCACCCTCGCCCACGATCCGCGCATCCTGTGGCCCGACACGCTCTCGGTGGGGAGGGATGGCTGGCTCTACTTCACCGCGAACCAGCTGCACCGGCAGGCCCTGTTCCACGAGGGCCGCGACCTGCGGCGCAGGCCGTACGTGCTCTTTCGCCTGCGCATCGGCGCCGGCCCGGTGCTGCTGCGCTGATACCTGACGGCGGACGCCCCAGCGACCTGCAACTCCCGGAAGGAACCCTCATGTCGACCACCGACCCGACGCCGCGCTCCGCACGGTTCGATCTGCATGCCGTCGCGGCCCGCTTTCCCGAATCCGCCGACACGTTGCTGGTGGACACCTACCTGACCCGGGAGGAGGCCGCGAGCGCCCGGGTGTTCCGTGTCTATCGCCCCACCCCGCCGCATTACCACGCGACCTGCGACGAGTATCTCTACGTGCTGTCGGGACGGGGCACGTTCTGGATGGAAACCGCCGCGAACGGCGGCGAATTCGCGCCCGGGCAATTGCTGTTCTTCAGGCGCGGCGTGGTGCACGCCCTGCCCGATATCCTGGAAGCGCCGCTGGTGTTCCTTTCCGTCGATACGCCGCGGCGCGATCCCCGTGACATCGTCTTCGTCGATCCGTCGAGCGGCACGCCGGAGAGCTTCATCCACGCGCAGGAACTGCCGCGGTAGGGAGGCGGCGAGCCGGGCGGATGGCGGCGGCCTGCCGGTATCCGCCCGATCACGGCGCCGCGCGCCAGGCGCGGCGGGTGGCGCGGACCGGCGGCTCAGGCGGCGCCCGCCTGCGCCGCACCGGCGAGACTCTCGGTGAGGAAGGCGACGAGCGGACGCACCAGCTCCGCCTCGGCCCGCTCCTCGCCGATCAGCACGATCTCGGTCATCGGCAGGACCGGCCAGTGCTCGGGCGTCCGCAGCGCCTGCAGGCCGGCGCCCATGAAGGAGCGGCCGAGGACGGTGACGCCGAGCCCGCCCGCCACCGCCGCCTGGATGCCGGCCAGGCTGCTCGCGGTGCAGGCCGCGAACCATTCCCGGCGCACCGAATCCAGCGCCTGCACCATCACCTCGCGGTAGGTGCAGGGCGGCGGCAGCATCACCAGCGGGGCCGGACGGTCGAAATCCGGGCGGTAGCCGACAGCCGCGATCCAGTCCAGCTGCTCCCGCCAGATCACCCGCCCGCGCTGCGCCGCGCCGTCCTTCTTGGCGATCACCACGTCGAGCCGCCCCGCCTCGTAGGCTTCCAGAAGGCCATGGCTCAGCCCGGTCATCAGCTCTAGGTGCAGCCCGGGGTGCAGGCGCTGGAAGCGCGTCAGCATGCCCGGCAGCAGCCCGGGCACGAAATCCTCCGAGACGCCCAGGCGCAGATTGCCCACCGCCGGCTCCAGCAGGCTGCGCACCGTGATGTCGTGCTGCTCCAGCACGCGGCGCGCGCCGACCAGCAGCTTCTCGCCCTCGCGGGTCAGGGCCAGCGAGCGGCTGGTGCGCTCGAAGACGCGCCGGCCCAGCAATTCCTCCAGCCGCAGGATCTTCTGGCTCACCGCCGATTGCGAGCGCGCCACCACCTCGGCGGCGGCGGTGAAGCTGCCCGTCTCGGCGACCGCCACGAAGGCGCGCAGCAGGTCGATCTCCAGCTCGGGGAAGCGCATCGGATCATCAATCAGGATTTTTGCTTGATGAAATAAGAACTATGCGTTTCTCTTCTTGTTGGCAACCCCTAATTCTCGCGTCGTAACAGGCTTTCGAGGCGGCGATGCGTGCGCAGATGCTGCGGACCCATGGTGGTCCGGAGAATTTCATCCTGACCGAGGTGCCGACCCCCGTGCCCGGCCCGGGCACCGTGCTGGTGCGGCTGGCGGCGACCTCGGTCAACCAGATCGACATCCGCATCCGCAACGGCCTGCCGATCGGCCCCGCCCTACCGGCAATCCTCGGCGCCGACTTGGCCGGCCGGGTCGAGGCAGTCGGCCAGGGTGTGGAGGGCTTCGCCCCTGGCGACGAGGTCTATGGCTGCGCCGGCGGCGTGCACGGCCTGGGCGGCACGCTGGCCGAGTACATCGTGGCCGATGCGCGGCTGCTCGCGCGCAAGCCAGGATCGCTCTCGATGCGCGAGGCGGCGGCGCTGCCGCTGGTCTCCATCACCGCCTGGGAGGCGCTGGAGCGCACCGGCGTCGGCGCCGGCGACCATGTGCTGGTGCATGGCGGGCTGGGCGGCGTCGGCCATGTCGCGGTGCAACTAGCCAAGACGCGCGGTGCGCAGGTGGCTACGACCGTGCCCTCGGCGGAGGCCGGCGAGCGCGCCCGCGCGCTCGGCGCCGACGCCACGATCGTGTTCACGGAGGAGGAGGTGCCGGCCTATGTCGATCGTCTCACCGGCGGCCTGGGCTTCGATGTCGTCCTCGACACCGTGGGCGGCGCGAACCTCGACAAATCCCTGGCCGCCGCCGCACTGAACGGCCGCGTCGCCGCCACCGCGGCGCGCAGCACCCACGACCTGTCAGCGATGCACAACAAGGGCCTATCGCTGCACGTCGTGTTCATGCTGATCCCAATGCTGCACGACATCGGACGCGAGCGGCATGGCCGGATCCTGCGGGAGGTGGCGAGGCTGGCCGACGCCGGCCGGCTTCGCCCGATCGTCGATCCGCGCCGCTTCGACCTCGCGTCGGCGCCCGAGGCGCACCGGCATCTCGAATCCGGCCAAGCGGTCGGCAAGGTCGTCATCGATATTGCCTGATCCTGCTTCGAGATCCGTTCCGCGAGGTCGGCTGCCATGTCCTCCTTCCCGCCTGCCAGGCTGTCACCGATACCGGCCGCCCCGCTGCACAGCCTGGCCGCCGCCGTTCCGCCCCGTCGCCGGCTTGCCGTCGCGGGCGGCGCCGTCTCCAGCCTCGTGCTGGCAATCCTGTTCTGGGGCGCCAACTGGCCGGTAATGAAGCTGGGCCTCGGCCATGTGACGCCGCTCTGGTTCTCGGCGCTGCGCTTCGGCACCGGCGCGGCCTGCCTGTTTGCCGTGCAGGCGATGCGGGGCGGCGTCCGTCTGCCACGCCGGCGAGACCTGCCCTTCGTCGCCTCGGTCGGCCTGTTGCAGATGCTGTGCTTCACCGTGCTCGGGGCGCTCGCGATGACGCTGCTGCCGGCCGGGCGTTCCGCCCTGCTCAGCTACACCACGCCGCTCTGGGTGCTGCCCGCCTCGGTGCTGTTCTTCGGCGAGCGCGTGCCAGGGCCGCGCCTCGCCGGGATCGGGCTGGCGGCTCTCGGCGTCGCAGTGCTGATGAACCCACTGTCCATCGATTGGGCCGATCCGCGCGTGCTCGGCGCCAACCTGATGCTGCTCACCGCGTCGCTGTGCTGGTCCGCCTGCATCCTGCACCTGCGCTATGGCCGCCCTGCCTCCGCGGCCTTCGCGCTGGCGCCCTGGCAGATGCTGCTGGCGACCTTGCTGCTGGTGCCGCTCGCCCTGACCGTGGAAGGCCCCTTTACCGGCGACGGTTCCGCCGCTTTCTTGGCCAGTACCCTGTACGTGGGGCCCGTCGCCACCGCCTTCTGCTTCTGCGCCGTGAACGCCGCCAGCGCCCGGTTGCCGGCCACCGGCATGGCCACCGCCATGCTGGGCGTTCCCGTCACCGGCGTCGCCCTGTCCATGCTGCTGCTGGGTGAGCGCCTGACGCCCACGCTGCTGCTCGGCTCCCTGGCGATCCTCGGCGGCATCGCCGCCGCTGCCCTTCCCACCCGCTTCCGGTCCTGAAAGAGCCCGCCATGAAAGCCGTCGGCTACCATGTCCCCCTGCCGATCGACGATGAGAATTCGCTGCTCGACCTCGAACTGCCGGTGCCGGAGCTGCGCCCGCGCGACCTGCTGGTGCGGGTGCAGGCGATCTCGGTCAACCCGGCCGACGTGAAGCTCCGGGCCAGCGCCGCGCCGCCCGAGGGCACGGCGCGCATTCTCGGCTACGATGCCGTGGGCATCGTGGAGGCGGTTGGAGCGGAGGCGACGCTGTTCCGCCCCGGCGACGCCGTGTTCTATGCCGGCAGCATCGACCGCCCCGGCACCTACGCCGAGCTCCACGCCGTGGACGAGCGCATCGTCGGCCACAAGCCGGCCTCGCTGGGCATCGCCGAGGCGGCGGCGCTGCCGCTGACCGCCATCACCGCCTGGGAGCTGCTGTTCGACCGGCTCGGCGTGCCCTATGGCGAGAAGACGTCGGAAGGCGCGCTGCTGATCGTCAACGGTGCCGGCGGCGTCGGCTCCATCCTGATCCAGCTCGCGCGCCGGCTGACCGGCCTGACCGTGATCGCGACCGCCTCGCGCCCCGACACGATCGCCTGGTGCCGCAGGATGGGTGCCCATCACGTGATCGACCATCACCAGCCGCTCGACGAGGGGATCAGGGCGCTCGGCATCCCCGAGGTACAGTACGTGGCCAGCCTGACCGCGACCGACAGGCACCTGCCCGCCATCGCCCGTGCCCTGGCGCCGCAGGGTGCACTGGCGCTGATCGACGACCCAGCGACGCTCGACATCGTGCCGCTCAAGCGCAAGAGCCTGTCCGTGCACTGGGAGCTGATGTTCACCCGGCCGCTCTACGGCACGCCCGACATGATCCGCCAGCACCGGCTGCTGAACGAGGTCTCGGCGCTGGTCGATGCCGGGCTACTGCGGACCACGCTGCGCGAGGATCTCGGCCCGATCAACGCCGCCAACCTGCGCCGCGCACATCGGATCCTGGAAAGCGGCGCGAGCATCGGCAAACTCGTCCTGTTCGGATTCTGAAGTCGGGCTTCGTTCCGTCAGGTCCGGCCACTGGTAGCCGCTGCACCCCTCGGCGTTCCCGCATGGACTGTCATGGAAAACTCCACCTTTGTCCAAGCGGCGATGATCCGGGATCACGCTTCTCCCGATCCTGTCGTGGCTTGAGCAATCGGCTCTCCTGGCCTCGTTCGACTTCGGCACGTCTCTTACATGGTTCTCCGAGCCGATCGCCGGCAGGTGCAAGATCCTGATCCAAGACAAAGCCTCTCCCTCACCGCAGTAATCATTGGGAAGGCGCCAACCAACCACGACAGCCAACGGAGGCAGCGCAATGTCCGGATTCCGACACGCCAATTTCTCCAGACGGGGGTTCTGCCTGTGCTGCCTTGCCCTGGCCGGCTCCGCCACGGCGGGCTGGTTGACGCCGGCGAAGGCCTGGGCGGAAGCGGGCAGCATCGTCGATCTCATCCGCGATTCCGCCGCGAAGACACCCATCGCGGTGCACAGGCTTCGCAACAGCATCGCCGTGCTGGAAGGTTCGGGCGGCAACATCGCCGTGCTGACCGGGACGGATGGAAAGGTGTTCGTCGATGCGGGTATCACCGCGTCCAGGCCACGCATCCTCGAAGCCGCCAGCAGCCTCGGCAGTGAGCCCATCCGTACCCTGATCAACACCCACTGGCATTTCGATCACGCAGACGGGAATTCCTGGATGAACGCCGAAGGGGCCGCCATCGTCGCGCACGAGAATACCCATAAGCACCTGCTGGCCACACAGCGGGTCGAGGACTGGAATTTCGATTTCCCGCCGTCTCCGCTCGCCGCGGTTCCCACGGAGGTGTTCTCCTCGGAAAAGACGCTGACCCTGAACCGCACGACGATCCGCCTCAGGCACTACGGCCCGGCGCATACCGACAGCGACATCTCCGTGACCTTTTCGGAGGCGGATATCCTCCACTGCGGCGACACCTACTGGAACGGCATCTACCCTTTTATCGACTATTCGACCGGAGGCAACATCGACGGCATGATCAGGGCGGCCGAGAGGAACTTGGTGGAAGCGACGGACCGAACGATCGTCATCCCGGGTCACGGCAAGCCGGTCAGCAACAAGGCCGAGCTGACATCCTATCGAGACATGCTTGTCGCCATCCGCGAGAAGGTCGCCGTGCTCAAGCGTCAGGGCCGCTCCCTGCAGGAAACCGTCGCTGCGAAACCGACAGCAGAGTTCGACGCGAAATGGGGCCAGTTCGTCATCACGCCGGCTTTCTTCACGAAGCTCGTCTACGAGGGCGTCTGAACCCATCGGGCTGCTTCGCATCCTCTTCCACGATCCGTGCCGGCACTGCACCGAGCCGATTTTGCCGAAAGGTACCGCCCCATGTCCGTCGCCGAGCAGCCGCTTCGAATTGACATTCCGGTCAAGCTGCCAGAGGTCAAGGTCGTCTTCAGCATCGGGGCCCTTGCCTTTGAGGGAGATCTTCCTGCCTCGCTGTTCCACCTTCAACTATTGAAAGGTGACGCCGAAGACTGGAAGGCAGGTTCGGAGATCGTCGCGGTCTTTCATACCAATGCCGGGCACGTAACCCTGCACGACACAGCCTACAACACCGAGCGCAACATCCTGACCGGAAATCCATACAAGGAACTGATTGCGCAACTCCAAGCACGAGGTATCCAGGTAGAGCTCTGCGGCGCAACGGCACGGGTCCATCACTGGGGCAATGCAGACCTTCTTCCGCAAATTCGTGTAAATACGGACGCGATGGCGCGGGCCACGCAACTCGTCCAGCAAGGCTTCGTGAAGATTACAGAGTAGTCAAAGATGGATTCTCCGATCGCATCCAAGTGGTGGTGTAATGAGTAGGGTGTTTGGCAATTTCATGTCGCGCTGATCGGCTGGCTCGGCGAGCCGATCGGCACCCATCTCAGCGGGATGAGCAACGCCCCCTATCCCTCTGATCTGAACGATGCCGAGTGGGCGATCCTGTGCCCGCTTCTCACGCCGCCGCGGCAGGCCGGTCATCCACAAGTGCTGAAACTGTGCCGGATCGTCGAGGCGGTGTTCTACCTGCTGCGGACCGGCTGCCAGTGGCGGGACCTCCCGCACGAGTTCCCGCCCTGGCCCGCCGTGTACTGGCACTACGCCAAGTGGCGGCGTGCCGGGACCTGGGAGGCGATCAACGCCGCCCTGCGGAGCGCCGGCGGGTCGCGATCGGGCGCACGGCCCAGCCGACGGCCGCGATCATCGACAGCCAGTCGGTGCGCAGCACCGAGGCGGGTGGGCCGCGCGGCTACGATGTCGGCAAGAAGATCAACGGCCGCAAGCACCATGTGCTGGTCGACACGCAGGGCCACCTGCTGACGGTGCGTGTCCATCCGGCCGACCTGCACGACCGACGTGGCGCCGAGGTACTGCTCCAGGGCTTGGCCGCGCGGTTCCCGTCGATCCTGCTACTCTGGGTCGACAGCGCCTACCGCGGCCTACAGGACTGGCTGACGCGGACGCTCGGCTAGACGCTCTCGGTGGTGAAGCACCCGTGGACACGCGTGCAGGGTGTCTGGGTCGCGCCGGGTCAGACGCCTCCCCCGATCCCGCGCGGCTTCCATGTGTTGCCGCGCCGATGGGTAGTGGAGCGGACACTCGCCTGGATCAGCCGCAACCGGCGCATGGCAAAGGACTACGAACACCTCATGCAGACCGGCGAGATGCTCGTCCACATGGCCATGGCGCGCATCGTCCTGCGCAAGATCGCGAAGAGCGCAACATGAAATTGCCAAACGCCCTTGAGCTTGCCGATCGTGCTTTGTGGAATAATGCCAGGACAACATACCGCCTTTAAGCCATCGTTCGAGAGTATGGCTTGCGAGTGCCGGACTTCACCTGCGTGACCAACTATTGGTTTCACCTGCAGCACGGGAAGTGCGGGTGAACCAATATCAGACGCCCGTTGACAGGCATTGGCGTTGTCGGCGATCAGGCGCTGGTTCCTCTCGAACTCCGCCCACGAGACGTATCCCTCGTGGTGCCCGGGGAGCAACACCGCCCAGTCCGCGCGCTCCCGCCGCACCCCTCGGATGACGTGCTTGCGCCCGTTCTCCACCGTCACCCGGTTGCCGGTGCGGCCGAACGCGTAGGCGCCGCCGTAGATCGGGTTGGTCAGCAGCCGCAGCAGCGTGCTGTAGACCGGCAGCTTCCAGACGATGCCACGTCCCGGCTCGATGACCTCCACCGCCGGCAGGCGGATCTGCTCCTGGCGCAGCCACAGGTGCACCTGGCGGACGCTCTGGAATGCGGCAAACCTGCGGAACACCAGGCCGATCCCCTCGCGTACCCGCAGATCCGGGTCCATGGCGATGCGGTCGTGCCCGATCCGCACATAGCCGACCGGCACGTTGAGAAACAGCTCGCCGCGGCCGGCCTTCTGCCGCAGGGCCTCGAACGAGCGCTGGCGCAGGATGGACAGCTCCATCTCGCTCATCGTGCCCTTCATGCCGAGCAGAAGCCGGTCGTTCGGAAGCCTCGCGTCGTAGACGCCGTCCTCATCCGCGAGCAGGCATCCAACCAGCCCGCAGAACTCCAGCAGCGTGTGCCAGTCACGGCCGTTGCGGGCCAGCCGCGAGGCCTCGATGGCCAGCACGATGCCAACGCGACCTTCGCAGATGGCCACGAGCAGGCGCTCGAACCCAGGCCGCGCGACACCGCCGCCGGAGCGGCCGAGGTCGTCATCGATCACCACCACATCGGACCAGCCGAGCTGCCGGGCCCGATCGGCAAGGCTGTACTGCCGGCGCCGGCTCTCGTGGTTGTGGAGCAGCTGGTCCTGGGTGGATTGCCGAACGTAGACGAAGGCCTGGCGGGCCAGATGGTCAGGCAGGATCTTGCTCATCGCCGCCCTCCCGCGTCGGGCTCGCAGGCGCCACCACTTCCAGCAACAGCGTCTCCAGCAGCGCCAACAGGAGCTGTCTCGCCTGCGGCGGCAGGCTCTCCGGAGGCCCTGCCGCCGTGAACAGCTCCCGCTGCCTGGGCATCACGTGATGTGCCACGCCGCTCCTCGCCCCTGCTCCCGGCGAGCGAGGCTACGGCGGCATCGACGGTCAGGCGCATCTCCCGCAGGACCTGCAGGGGGAACCGTGGTGCCTCCAGGATCGGCGCTGCCGCTGCCTCCGGCAGGCACATCCACACCGGGACCTGCGCCATCGTCCCGTCCGGCTGGCGCACCACCAGCATCGTCACGCCACGAAAGCTGTGGCGCCGCCACACCTCGACCCGTTCACCGCAACGAGGGTGAAACGGGTAGTGGATCGTCACATCCCAGCCCTGATAGTGGGCAGTATGTCGCTGTCTCGCCCGGTTCCGGCAAGAGCCACATCGCGGCCGCCTTGGCGCGGGCCCTCGTCGAGAACGGCTTCCGCGCCCTGTTCGCCCGTACCACCGACCTCGTCCAGCGCCTGCAGGCCGCCCGGCAGGAGCTGGCCCTCGAGGCCGCCATCACCCGGCTCGACCGCTACGACCTGCTGATCCTCGACGACCTCTCCTACGTTCGACGTGACCAGGCAGAAACCAGCGTCTTGTTCGAACTGATCAGCCGCCGCTACGAGCGCCGCTCCCTCCTGATCACCGCCAACCAGCCTTTCGGCGCCTGGGATAGCGTCTTTCCCGATCCCGCCATGACCGTAGCCGCCGTCGACCGCCTCGTTCACCACGCCACCGTCATCGAGATGAACGTCGAGAGCTACAGGCAGCGCGCCGCCAATCGCAAGACCCGCCCGACAACCCCCAGAAAGGTAGGGCCACACACCACAGCGCCCGAGCCACAACCCACCTGACTTCCGGTCGCCCTTCCAACTTGCCAGCGGCAATCTGGCGCGGCAATCATCGCAGCAAGCGCAGCCAGATCACCATCCTGATCGCCGCCCGCTCCTCATCCAGATTGTCGCGCTACACTGCACGGTCGCGCAGGAGGCCGCCCCAGTGGGTGAGCCAGCCGAAGCTACGCTCGACGACCCAGCGGCGCGGCAGCACGGCAAAGCCCCGCTGCCCGGGTGTCCGGCTGACGACTTCGTGGCGCATGCCATGCAGGTGGCACCAGGTCTGGCAGCGCTTGGCGGTGAAGGCGCCATCCAAGATGGCCACGCGCAGGCTCGGCCAGGCCTGCTTGCCGGCATCGAGGGCCGGCAGGGTGTCGCGGTCCTGGACCAAGGCCGGCACGACGGCTACGGCCAGCCAGTTGCCGTCAGCATCGACCAGCGCAACCCGCTTGCGCCCGACCATGCGCTTGGCGGCATCGTAGCCGCGTGGACCGCGTACAGGCAGGCACTTGACCGTCTGCGTGTCGATGATGGTCAACCGCGGCGACGCGGGGCGGCAATCTGGACTACCGGGCGACGACCGCGCAATGGCACGCGGAGCGGGCGGCACGGCGGCCGAAGCCGGCGAAGCTGACTACACACCCGGCACTGCGAGCCTACGTGCAGGACCGGTTGGCCGGTTCCGTTGCCGTTCCGGGCGGCGCCGCGGTGCCCGGCCCGACGACGGTGCCGTGGAAGGGCCGACGGCACGG
>NZ_JALPRX010000141.1 GCF_023223525.1 Roseomonas acroporae
TACACACCCGGCACTGCGAGCCTACGTGCAGGACCGGTTGGCCGGTTCCGTTGCCGTTCCGGGCGGCGCCGCGGTGCCCGGCCCGACGACGGTGCCGTGGAAGGGCCGACGGCACGGGCGACGGCAGCACCGACGATGGGCCATGGCGTGGAGCCCGCGGCAGATCGCCGAGCGTCTGCGGCTCGACTTCACGGACGACTGGGTTTGACCCGCGCTCGTGGACGGTTGATGGGCTTGGCTGATTACGGGTCTGCGGTGACGGCTTGGTGCTCCTCTTTTTCGTAGGTCATGGGCGAGCGGTAGCCCAGCGTTGAATGGAGCCTGGCTGGGTTGTACCAGGCCTCAATGAAGCTGAAGGTGGCCATGCGCGCCTCGGCGTGGGAGGCGAAGCGGCGGCGGGCGAGCAGCTCGCATTCCAGGATGGCGAAGAAGCTCTCGCAGAGCGCGTTGTCGTAGGCATCGCCGACCGAGCCCATGGACGGCCGGACGCCGGCCTCTCTGCAGCGCTTGCCAAAGGCCAGGGACGTATATTGCGATCCCTGGTCCGAGTGGTGAATGACATCACGGGGCCGGCGCTGGCCGACGGCCATCTCCAGGGCAGCAAGGACGAGCTCGGCGCGCAGGTGGTTGGCGATGGCCCAGCCGACGACTTTGCGGCTCCAGACATCGAGCACCACGGCGAGGTAGAGGAAGCCGGCTGCCGTAGGGATGAACGTGATGTCTGCGACCCACAGCTGATTGGGGCCGCTGGCCGTGAACTTGCGATCCACCAGGTCCGGCGCCGGCCTGCTGCTGGCGTCGCGGTAGGTCGTCACCGGTCCGCTTCGGCGATGGCTGGCACCAACCAGGCCGACGCTGCGCATCAGCCGTGCGATGCGCTTGCGGCCATGCCGTTCACCCCTGGCACGCAGTTCGGCATGCACCCGCGGCGCGCCGTAGGTCTGGCGCGAGATCGCGTGCACCGTCCGGATCCGCCGCAGCAGCGCCGCATCCGCCTCGGCGTGGGCGGACAGGGGGCGTCCGAGCCAGGCGTAGTAGCCGGCCCGCGAGACGCCGAGCAGGCGTGCCATCCGGGCGATCGGGAAGGATGCCTGGTTCGCCTTCATGAACTCGAAGACCCGGACGGGATCGCGCCGGTCTCGCGGGCAAACCAGGCCGCCGCTCGAGAGAGAATGTCGCGCTCCTGGCGCAGCTGCCTGTTCTCGCGCCGCAGCCGAGCGAGCTCCTCGCGCTCGGCTGCATTCAGGGCGGCCTCGGCAGGGGCGGGTTTCGCCTCGCGCCGCCCCTCCTGTCGGTCAGCGACAGTGACCCAGTTCCGAATGGCCTGGGCGGAGGGTTCAAACTCACGGGCCAGGTCAGCCGGGTCGCGTCCGGCACGGACCAACTCGACCATCTGACGCCGGAACTCCGGCGCGTAAGCGGGGTGGGTCGTACCCGTCCGGCATATACCGCCTTCCCTGACCTGCGCGTCCGC
>NZ_JALPRX010000142.1 GCF_023223525.1 Roseomonas acroporae
CCCGTCGATCAGCAGCCGGTCGCCGCCTGCATCTGCCGGGGATGTGCGCCGCTCTGGATGCGGCCGGCCACCCTCGGCGGCCGGATGACGACGCTGGTCCGGCGCCTCATCCCCAACGCCGAGCTGGTCAACGCGCCGCACGGCATCACCGAGCCGGCGGGGAGGGCGTGATGACCCGCCCCCGCACCGTCGCCCTGTCCGTCACCAACACGGAACGCAACCCGGTCGGCCAGTCCGGCCGGAACGAGGAATCCATGTCCGAGGCTCTGCCCTTGGCTCTGCGCAAGCCGCGCCTGAGCCGCACCGAGGCCGTCCAGTACCTGAAGCTCGCCCACGGCGTGCCGGTGGCCGTCGCGACACTCGCGAAGCTCGCCGTGATCGGCGGCGGGCCCGCCTTCCACAAGCCCGGCCGCGCCGTGGTCTACCCGCGCGACGAGCTGGACCGCTGGGCTGCCGAGAAGCTCGGGAAGTTGCGGCGCTCCACCAGCGATCGAGGTGCCGCATGAACGTCACCACGAGTCCGCTGACGCCGGCGCAGGCCGCGCAGCTCGCCACCGCCCGCACGCGGCACGGCTTGACCGCGTGGGAAACCGAGTTCCTCGCCGACCTCGGCCGGCGCACCAAGCCGCTCTCCGACCGGCAGGCCGCGACCCTCGCGCGCATCGCCGCCGGCCCACCGGACTACGCGGCGGTCAACAGCGCGGCCCTGGCCCGGCTGCCCGAGGTGGTGGCGCGGCTGCTGCCGGGCGGCAGGCAGCAGGGGGCCGTGTACTTCTGCGCCAGCCTCCGCGGCGGCGAGGGGCGCTCCTGCCAAGTGCGCCTCACCGGCGCCCGCCGCGGCGCGTGGGCGGACTTCGCGGCCGACGTGGCTGGCGGCGACCCGGTGTCGCTGGCAGCGGCCGTGGCCGGCCTGACCCAGGCCGAGGCGGCCGAACGCCTCGCGCAGATGCTCGGCCTGCCGGACGGGAGCGGCCGCCATGGATGACGCCATGCCGGATCCCCGCTTTGCGCCGCTGGGCGAGCCCGGCCCGGCGGGCCCCGCGTCGGCCCCGCCGCCGCCCGAGCGGCCGGCCGACGCGTGGGCGCCCATCCTGCCCGCGCCGCTGCCGCTGCCGAAGGCGCTGCGGCACCGCGATCACGGCGTGCCCTCGACGGTGTGGCGCTACCTCGCCGCCGACGGCGCGCTGCTGTTCGCTGTGGCGCGGTTCGACACGCCGGCCGGCAAGCAGGTGCTGCCCTACTGCGGCGGCGCCGGCGGCTGGCGCTGGCGGGCGGCCCCGGTCCCGCGGCCGCTCTACGGCCTCGACCGGCTGGCGGCCCGTCTCGACGCGCCGGTGCTGGTGGTGGAGGGGGAGAAGACGGCAGACGCCGCGGCGGCGCTGTTCCCCGACCATGCCGTGCTGACCTGGCCGGGAGGCTGCAAGGCGGTGCTCAGAGCCGACTGGACACCCCTGGCCGACCGCGTGGTCGTGATCTGGCCCGACCATGACGAGCCCGGGCGCAAGGCGGCTGCCGCGATCGCACAGGCGGCCGGTCTCGCCGGCGCCGAGCGCGTGGCGGTGGTGACGGTGCCGGCCGAGTGGCCCGATGGCTGGGATCTCGCCGACCCGCCGCCGGCGGGCACCACGGTCGAGACGCTGCACACCCTGGTCATGGCGGCGGTGCCGGTCGGGGGCGACGACGCTGCCGACGACGCGGACCCGGACGCTGAGCCCGACGCCGATCCGGCAGCGGATCCGCATTCCCCGGAGCAGATGCAGGCCGAGGTGGCGCGCCTCGCCGGCCTGTCCGGGCTGGACTATCAGGCGACTCGCAAAGCTGCCGCGCAGGCGCTCGGCATCGGCGTCGGCGCGCTCGACAAGGCTGTGCGCGTTGAACAGGCTCGCCGCCGTGCCGCGGCCGCCGAGGCCGATCGCTCCCGCCCACCCCCCGGCCCGGGCGAGGTCAGGTGGCCGTTCGGCTTCCTGATGCGCGATGACGGCCTGCATGCCGACACCGGCGGGGATGACGGGCTGGTCTGGCTCGCTGCCCCGTTCGAGGTGCTCGGCGAGGCGCGCGACGCCGCCGGCGAAGGCTGGAGCCTCTGGCTGCGCTGGCGCGACCGCGACGGCCGGCCGCACACCTGGCCCATGCCGCACCGGTTGCTGATGGTGGGGCCCGGCGAGCTGGAGGCGGCGCTGGTCGAGCGCGGCCTGCGCGTCTCGCCCGACCTGGCCGCCCGGCAGTTGCTTCGCCGAGCGCTCGGTGAGGTGCAGTCGGGCAGCCGCGTCATGCTGGTCACGCGGGCTGGGTGGCACGGTGGCGTCGGGGAGGCCACCGCCTACGTGCTCCCCGACGGCACGGTGATCGGCGAGGCGGCCGAGGCGCTGGCGCTGCGGAACACGGCCGAGGATGCCGCCCGCCGAGTCGCCACCGCCGGCACGCTGACCGCGTGGCAGGAGCAGGTCGCAGCCCTCGCCGTCGGCAACCCGGTCGCCACCTTCTGCCTGGCCGCGGCCTTCGTCGGGCCGCTGCTGGAGATCGCCGGCGAGGATGGCGGCGGCGTGCACCTGTTCGGCCCCAGCAAGCGAGGCAAGACGGTGGCGCTCAAGATGGCGTCCAGCGTGTGGGGTCCGCCGGACAAGGCCGGCGCCCTGCGTGACTGGAGGGCGACGAGCAACGCCCTCGAAGCCGCGTGCGAAGAGGCGGCCGATGGGCTGCTGACGCTCGATGAGATCCAACAGGCCGAGGCGCGCGGCGTGGAGGACAGCATCTACGTCATGGGCAACGGCGGCGGCAAAGGTCGGCTCCGGGCCGACACCACGGCGCGCAAGCGGCGGACATGGCGCACCTTCTTCCTGTCGAACGGCGAAATCGACGTGGCCACGGTCGCCCAGAAGGCCGGCCGGCGTGTCCCGCCCGGCGCCGAGGTGCGGTTGCCTTCCGTGCCACTGCCCGCCGACCTCTGGCCAGACCTGCACGGCCGGCCGGACTTCCAGGCCCTCTGCGCCGACCTCGCCACCGCGGCCATCCGCCAGCATGGCACCGCCGGCCGCGCCTTCCTGGCGCAACTGACCCGGATCCGCGCCGAGGAAGCGGACACGCTGCCGACCATCATCACCGAGCGCCGCGCCGCCTTCCTCGGCGCCCACGTCCCGGCCGGGGCCGACCCGCAGGTGCGGGAGGTGGCGCGGCGCATGGCCCTGGTGGCGGCGGCCGGCGAGATCGCGGCCAAGCTGGGCGTGCTGCCCTGGCCGAGTGAGGTTGCGACTGCCGCGGCTGCCACGGTGCTTGGGCTCTGGCGCGGCCGGCGCGGCGGGGACGGCAGCGGCGAGGAGGCCGCCCACCTCGCGAAGGTGCGGCTGTTCCTGGTGCAGCATGGCGCCAGCCGGCTCCAGCTCCTCTGGCTCAACCAGACGACCAAGGAGCTGGAAGAGGTGCTCGACCCCGCCCGGCCGGTGGTCAACCGCGCGGGCTGGCGCCGGCGGCAGCCCGACGGTTCCGACCTCTACCTGATCCACCCCGAGACCTGGCGCGCCGAGGTCTGCGAGGGGCTCGATGCCACCGAGGTGGCGCGGACCCTGCTGGCAGCTGGACACCTGGAGCCGGGGGAAGGCAACCGCCTGGGCCGGAAGGTGGCGATCCCCGGCTTCGGCAAGATCAGGGTCTATGCGGTCAAGGCGACGCTGATGACGCCGCCGGAGCCGGAGGAGAAGGCGGCGTGACCGGCTTGCCGGTTCCCGCGGTTCCCACCCTCGCCGAAGGGGTGGGAACCGCAAAGTTGCAGTTAGGATCAGCGGTTCCCCAAGTTCCCACGGTTCCCACCCTAAAACGAGAAAAGGGGGCTGGAAAAGAAAGTATGCTCGCTCGCCTCGAAAGGTGGCGCCTGCCCGGAGTGCCGCCCCAACCCCTTTCGGCAACCGAGATCAACCGCCGCGACGCCTACGAGGAGCGGGCCGCGATCCTGGAATACGACGCCGGCCTGACACGCGAGGAGGCGGAGCGGCTGGCGTGGGACGAGGTGATGGGTGAGGACACCTGCAGGGAGGAGTGGGAGTGGTAACGCATGGGAGCCCTGCCAAGCAGGCAGGCCAGCGCGCGTTGGTTGAAAGAGAGGGTTCAGCAGACCGCCAAGGCCAGGAAATGCCTCACCAACTGCTTCCGCCCTGCTTCCGCGCTCCGGAAAAGCAAAAGGCCCGCCGAAGCGAGCCCTCTATAACCCTCTAATATCACTAGTCAATTTGGAGCGGGCGAAGGGATTCGAACCCTCGACCCCAACCTTGGCAAGGTTGTGCTCTACCCCTGAGCTACGCCCGCGCTCCGTTCGGTTGGCGCGTAATAGACAGGTTCTCCGGGCTGCGCAAGACCCACTGTCAATCGGCCGAGACCGTGTCCCATGGCTCCGAACTCAAGCTGGTATTGATCTCTGGTGACACGGCGGTGGGTGCTGACCGGCTGCTTCGCCACCACCTCCCGTCTGGTGCCGGGCCAGGCGGCATTGGCCGACAAGTCGAGCGAACTGACCGCGATCCCGGCGCTGCCGGCGCGCCTGGCGGCGTCCAGCCTCGCCGCGTCGGCAGGTCGTAGCGGTCGACGGGGGTGCGCCTGGCGGACGTTCACCTCGCGCTCGGGGCCATGCAGCGCCTGCCCTACCGCGTCCCGGCGCGACACCGGCACGGCCGCCGGTGCGGCGCTGAGCTTCGCATCCGGTTCAGACATGCTCGGCCCTGCCGAGCGCGTCCAGGGCGTCGGCGAGGCCGCGCAGCGAGACGGGGATGGCGACCGGGTTGGCCTCGGCGTCGCGGAAATCGAGCTTGGCGGGCTCGCCGTCGCGGCGGGCGAAGGCGGCGAGCTGGCCTCGGTGGCCTGCAACTCGGCGAAGCAGCCGCGCGGCATGCAGCGGCGGAAGGCCAGCGTCAGCGCGGGCTGTTCCGCCACGACCAGGCGCAGCGGCTCGGCGACGGTGACGTTCACCCCGACCTGCGCCGAGGCCAGCAGGGTCTGCGGCGTAACGCGCCGGACCACCAGTTGCGCCGTCGCCTGTCGGTCAGGTCGTCACCGGTGTTGCGGAAGTCGGCCTGGGCTGGATGCGCAGGGTGGTGCCGTCCGATTGCGGCACGTAGTTGACGAGGTAGGTGCGGGTGCCGTTCAGGCCGGGATCGACCGTCAGCCCCCCGTCGCGGTGAGCATAGGGATGGCCCGGTTGGCGACCGTGGCGGCGTGGACCTCGACGGTGCCGGCGAGCCGGGCGCTGCGAATCCATCGCCGGGTTGGCGGCCCCGCCCACGTCGCCACCGCCGCCGATGCTCTGCCGGCACCGCCAGGGCTGACCAGGCTGGCGCCCCCCTCCGGGATCTCGATGCTGATCGCCGTGCCAGCCCCGCCCCGCCCTGGCCGCGCCTGCCGGCCGTGCCGTTCACGGTCGAGTCGTTGTCGGCGCCGGTGCCGCCAGCCGCACCCTGGTTGTCGACGATGTAGGGCACCGGCTGGTTCGGCGGCGGCACCGTCTGCGCCGCAGCCGGTGCCGCCGTTCCGGGCACGACCAGGCCGAGCGCGGTGAGCGCGGTCGATCCGCGCAGCGCGGCGCGTGCCAGGCATGGCCGGGCGGCCCCGGAACCGCCGGATGGGACAGGGGCAGGGGGGGGCGGGGGAGCCGGCTGGCGGGACCCGTCGGTCCGGCCGCCGGCGCCCGACCTGGTCGGCGGCGGGGAAACGACCGCGCTTCGCTGGCACGGGAACGGCGCGGCGCGCTGCCGCCGGGGACCGGCTCCACCGCCTGCGGGGATGGGTACGGGTTGGGTAAGGCCGTCTGCCTGCCGGTCGAAGCGTCGGTCCGTCCCGGCCCATGGCGACGTGGTGCGCCATCCTGTGCCTGGCGAGTGGCCGTTCGCTCCTCCATGTGCCGATGGCACGTCGCGGCGGGAACGGAGCCGTTCTGGGACGGAATCCTACTCAACGTGCCGGCCTCCGACATTGCAGCGGGCAGGCCTTGATTGGAAAGGAGGAATGTTCCCGTCATTCAACTGGTTTCAGGGAACCGGATCAAAGAGCCCACGAGGGAACGATGCGTCCGGATTCGGGGAAGGTGCTGGTCCGGGTCTGGATGAGGTCTTCCTCCAGGCGTCCCGCCGGACCGGACGAGCTTCCTTGCCGCGCCATGCCCACAAGGCACTCGGGCGAGCCCGCCGGGTGGTGCTGGGCTGGTCGAGGGAGCCGGTGTTCCGCGCGGCGCGCCCACGGGCCGCCGCACAACGCTGCCATCTCGAACGGAAGCCGTGATCGTCATGCCGACGGCCCGGACGGCCCCGCTCAGCCCGGCGGCGCGGCGCGCATCCGCTCGGCCAGGAAATCGACCAGCACGCGCAGCCGGGCCGGCATGGCGGCGCCGCCGACGAACACGGCGTGGATGCTCTCGCGGTCCTGCGGGTTGTAGTCCTCCAGCAGCGGCACCAGCCGCCCGGCGGCGAGATCCGCGCCGATGTGGAAGTCGCCGACCCGGGTGATGCCGACGCCCTGCAAGGCAAGCTGTACCAGAGTCTCGCCGTTGTTGGCGGTGATGCTGCCGCGCACCGGCAGCACCCGGTCGCGCCCTTCCTCGCGGAACGGCCAGCCGGGTTCGCTGCGGCGGAAGCTGAAGTCGAGGCAATTGTGCCGCGCGAGGTCGGCCGGCCGGCGCGGCGTGCCGGCGCGGGCGAGATAGGCGGGCGAGGCGACCACGGTGCGCCCGGTCTCGCCCAGGCGGCGGGCGGTGAGCGGGCTGTCGGGCAGCGGCCCGAAGCGGATCGCCAGGTCGGCGCGGCCGCCGAGCACGTCGGCCACCTCGTCGCTCAGCTCGATCTCCACCGTGATCCCGGGATGGCGCGCGACGAAGTCGGCCAGCAGCGGCACGACGACCAGCCGCCCATGCGCGGTGGCGGCGCTGACCCGAACCCGGCCGCGCGGCGCCGCCTGGTCGGCGATCGCCGCCTCCGCCTCGTCGAGATCGGCCAGGATGCGGCGCGCGGCGCGCGCGTAGGATTCGCCCTCGGCGGTCAGGCGCATCCGCCGCGTCGTGCGCACGAGCAGGCGCACGCCGAGCCGCGCCTCGATGCGCGAGACGATGCGGCTGACCGCCGAGGGCGTCAGGCCGAGATCGCGCGCCGCCCCCGAGAGGCTGCCCGCCCGCGCCACCGCCGCGAAGGCCGCCATCTCGCCCGTCCGGTCGGCCTTCTCCTGCGGCATTCGTGAATCCCGGGCACGGATGTTGGTCCGGCCTCCTGGCTACCGCGCCGCAGCACGGCCGACCAGATGCCGGGACGGAACAGGCGGGATATCCCTTGTCATGCGTCTCAACCCACCCCTGCTGGCCCTCGCGGTCGGCGCCTTCGGCATCGGCGTCACCGAGTTCACGCCGATGGGCATGCTGCCGGTGATCGCCGGCGATCTCGGCGTCTCGATCCCGGCGGCGGGGCTGCTGGTCAGCGCCTACGCGCTCGGCGTGCTGGTCGGCGCGCCGCTGATGACGCTGCTCCTCGCGCGCGCGCCGCGCCGGGCGCTGCTGATCGGGCTGATGGGCATCTTCACCGCCGGCAACCTGCTCTCGGCGGTGGCGGGCGGCTACGGGATGCTGCTCGCCGCGCGCCTCCTCACCTCGCTCAACCACGGCGCCTTCTTCGGCGTCGGCGCGGTGGTGGCGGCGGGGCTGGTGCCGCCGGACCGGCGCGCCGCCGCGGTCGCCGCCATGTTCTCCGGGCTGACCATCGCCACCATCGGCGGCGTGCCGCTGGCGGCCTGGGTCGGCGGGGCGGTGGGCTGGCGCGTCGCCTTCTGGGGCATCGCGGCGGTGGGGGTGGTGGCCATGCTGGCGCTGCGCGCCTCGCTGCCGCCGCTGCCGGCCGAGCCCGGCGCCGACATGCGCGCCGAGCTGCGCGTGCTGGCGCGCGGCCCGGTGCTCGCGGCGCTGCTGCTGACGGTGGTCAGCGCCAGCGCGATGTTCACCGTCTTCACCTACATCGCGCCGATCCTGCGCGACGAGGCGGGGGCGGCGCCCGGCTTCGTGACGGCGATGCTGGTGCTGTACGGCGTGGGCCTGGCGATCGGCAACTGGCTGGGCAGCCGGCTGGCCGACCGCTCGCCGGACGGCACGCTGATCGGCTCCCTCGCCGCCGTGGCGGTGTTGCTGCTGCTCTTCGCCCTGGGCCTGCGCTCGCCCGTGGCGGCCGCGCCGCTGATCCTGCTCTGGGGCGTCGCCAGCTTCGCGCTGGTGCCGCCGTTGCAGATGCGCGTGGTGGCGGCGGCGTCGGAGGCGCCCAACCTGGCCTCGGCGATGAACATCGGTGCCTTCAACCTCGGCAACGCGATCGGCGCGGCGCTGGGCGGGGCGGTGATCGATGCGGGGCTCGGCCTGCCGGCGGTGCCGGTGGCCGGCGCCGGGACGGCGCTGGCGGGGCTGCTGCTGGCGCTGGCACTGCGGCGCGGCAGCCGCGCCCGCCGGCCGGCCGGGCAGGGCGTGGCGATCCCGGCGGCGTGCCGCGCCGCCGCGGATTGAGGCTCCCCCGCACGGAGCCCGTCACGCCGGCCGGACCGCGCGGGCTTTCCCCCGTCCCCGCCCCCTGCGAGGATGCCACGGCGGCGGCCGGGGCGCGGACCGGCCGGCGTGCCGCCCGCGGCGGCCCTCCGCCGCGACAGGCAGCCGCATGGTGGATTTCCGCAGCCTAGAGGTCTTCTACTGGGTCGCGACGCTGGAGAGCTTCGGCCGCGCCGCCGAGCGGCTCTACACGACCCAGCCCGCCGTCTCGCAGCGCATCGCGGCGCTGGAGGAGGAGTTCGGCGGCCGGCTGCTGGAGCGCAGCGGCCGCGCCACCCGGCCGACGCCGCGCGGCCGCCAGCTCCTCGGCTACGCCGACCGGCTGCTGCGCCTGCGTACCGAGATGATCCGCAACGTCGCGACGCCCGAGCGCATGAGCGGGCTGATCCGCCTCGGCGTCTCCGAGACCATCGTCCACACCTGGCTCTCCGACTTCATCGGCGTGGTCAGCCGGCGCTACCCGCTGGTCACCTTCGACATCGAGGTGGACGTGACGCCCAAGCTGCGCGCCGGGCTGGCCCGGCAGGAGCTGGACCTCGCCTTCCTGGCGGGCCCGGTGAACGAGCCGGACATCGTCGATCTCGACCTCGGCAGCGTGCCGCTCTCCTTCATCTGCGACAGCGGCCGCCGCTTCGAGGCCGAGCCGGTGCCGGCCGCCGAACTGGCGCGGCACGCCTTCGTCACCTACCAGAAGAATTCCCAGGTCTTCCTGCAGATCCAGCAGGCCTTCCACGCCGCCACCGCGACGACGCCGCGCATCCATGCCAGCTCCTCGCTCGCGACCATCGTGCGGATGGCGCTGGACGGGATCGGCATCGCCATCATCCCGACCTCGGTGATCGGGCCGGAGCTGGCGCGGGGCGAGCTGCGCCGGCTCGACACCATGCTGGACATGCCGCCGCTGCGCTTCACCGCCAGCTACCGGCTCTCCCCGGATGCCATCCTGGTGCCGGCGCTTGCCGAAATCAGCGGCGAGGTGGCCAGGAACCATGCAGGAACCCATAAGCCAGGGTGATGGAATCCGGTTCTGAATAAGGATTGGACACTTATGGCCGACTGAGCGATCCCTTGCCGAGCGGAGCCCCCCGATGCCCATCCCGACGCCCCTTCCCCCGTTCCACCGCCGCCGGCCCGCCGCCCGATGAGGATCTGCGTCCTCGGCGCCGGCCTCGCCGGCCTCGCCTGCGCCTGGCAGCTCCTGCGGGACGGGCACGAGGTGGTGGTGCTCGACCGCGAGGCGGGCCCCGGCGAGGGCACCAGCCGCGCCAATGGCGGGCAGCTCAGCTACAGCTACGTCGCGCCCCTCGCCGCTCCCGGCGTCACCCGCAAGGGGGTGAGCTGGATCCTGGACGACGAGGCGCCGCTGCGCCTGCGGCCGCAGATGGACCCGCGCCTGTGGCGCTGGCTGATGGCCTTCGTGCGCGCCAGCCGCCGCGAGGTGTTCGAGCAGGGCACGCGCGACATGCTGGCGCTGGCCTATCACAGCCGCGACGTGCTGGCGGCGCTGCTGGCCGAGGCGCCGCTCGAATTCTCCTACCGCGTGAACGGCAAGCTGGTGGTGTTCCGCGACCCGGCCGACCTCGCCGGCGCGGCGCGTCTGGTGGAATTCCAGGCGCGGCACGGCGCCCGGCAGCAGGTGCTGGACGCGCGGGAATGCCTGGCGCTGGAGCCGGCGCTCGCCGACACCGCCGCGCAGCTCGCCGGCGGCGTCCACACCCCGGACGAGGCGGTGGGCGACGCCCACCATTTCTGCCTCGGCCTGCGGAACGCCCTGGCGCAGCGCGGCGCCACCTTCCTGTTCGGCCGCGAGGCGACGGGGCTGCTCGTGCGCAACGGCGCCGTCGCGGCGGCGCTGACGGCGGCGGGGCCGGTGGAGGCGGACCAGTTCGTGCTCGCCACCGGCATCGGCGCCCTGTCGCTCGCCGAGCCGCTCGGCCTCTCCCTGCCGCTCTACCCGCTGAAGGGCTACAGCCTGACGGTGCCGACCCGGACCGGCGACCGGCCACCCGAGGTCAGCATCACCGACGCGCACCACAAGGTGGTGTACGCGCTGCTCGATCGCGCCGCGCCCGGGGCCGAGGGAAGGCTGCGCGTGGCCGGCATGGTCGATCTGGTGGGCTTCGGCACGGATCTGGTGGAACGCCGCGTCGCCCTGCTCTCGCGCCAGGCGCGCGAGGTGTTCCCCGCCGCCGCCGACTGGCCGCGCGCCGAGCCCTGGAGCGGGCTGCGCCCGGCCACGCCGGACTGGAAGCCGATCCTGGGCGAGAGCGGCATCGGCCGGCTCTGGCTCAATCTCGGCCATGGCGGGCTCGGCTTCACCATCGCCTGCGGCACCGGCCGCATCCTCGCCGACCTGATCGCCGGTCGCGAGCCCGCCATCCCGGCGGCGCCCTACGGCCTGATCCGCCCGAAGGTGCCGCGCGGCGGCTGAGGCCGTGCCGGCGCATCCCTTGCAGGGCTTGGGCGCCAGCATGGGCGCCACCGGCGCCCTGCCGCCGAACGCCGCGGGCGCCAACACCGCCGGGCGCCGTGGGCGCCACACCGCCGGGCGCCGTGGGTGCCACATCGCCGGGCGCCTCCGGACCACGCGTGGCCGCTGCCACGCGGACCAACCGCCATCGCCCGGCACAAGGGCGGGGCGGCGCTGCCAGCCAGGACCACGACGCGACGAGCCCGACCAGAACGCCACCAGACCGCACAAGGAACCGGCCTGCATGATCCGACACACGATGCGACGCGGCCTGGCCGCCTGCCTCGGCCTCGCGCTTTCCGCCACCCTGTCGGGCGCCGGGGCGCAGATGCCGGAGAGCCTGCCGGCCGGCCCGCCGGTGCGCATCTCGGCGGTGACGCAGCCGCTGCCGACCATGCCGCAATTCACCCGCGTCGACGTGCCCTACCTGCGCGAGGCGCTGGTGCAGCGTTCCGGCGGGCGGATCAGCATGCAGCTCGGCACCCATGCCGAGCGCAACCTCGGCGGCAACGAGATCGTGCGGCTGGTCCGCTCCGGCCAGGTCGACATCGGCGCCGGCACGCTCTCCACCCTGTCGGGCGACGTGCCGATCCTCGACGGCATCGACCTCGCCGGCCTCAGCCCGGAAATCGGCATGGCGCGCCGCATCGCCGACGCCATCCTGCCCGCCGCCAACCGCGACCTGGAGCGGTTCGGCATCCGCATCGCCTTCATCTACCCCTTCCCGGCGCAGGTGCTGTTCTGCCGCCAGCCCTTCGCCACGCTGACCGACCTGCGTGGCCGCAAGGTGCGCACCTTCGGCAATTCGCTGGTCGACCTGATGACCGCGATCGGCGCCCAGCCCACCAGCATCGGCTTCCCCGAGGTGTACAGCGCGCTGGAGCGCGGCGTGGTGGACTGCGCCGTGACCGGCACTGGCTCGGGCGCCTCGGCGCGCTGGCCGGAGGTCTCGACCCACATCTCCGACCTGCCGCTCTCCTGGTCGCTCGCCGGCTACATGGTGAACCTGCGCTGGTGGAACGGGCTCGACCCGCAGGTGCGCGCCTTCCTGGAAGGCACCTTCCAGGAGATGCACGCGAAGCTGTGGGAGCTGGGCGGCGTCGCGACGCGCGACGGCATCGCCTGCGACACCGGCCTCGCCGCCGAGTGCCACCTGCACCCGCTGGCGCAGCGCCCGATGACCGAGGTGCGCGCCACCGAGGCGGACCGCGCGCTGGTGCGCGAGACCTTCCGCAGCACCGTGCTGCCCGGCTGGGTGCGTCGCTGCGGCGCGCGCTGCGGCGAGATCTACAACCAGGTGGTGGCGCCGATCAGCGGCGTCCCGTTCCAGCCGTGACCGCGCCCGGCTTCCGGGAGAGCGCGGCGGACCCCGGCCCGCTGCGCGCGGCGCGCGCGCTGCGGCGCGGCGCCCAGTCGGTCTCCACCGTCATGGCCTACGTGGCCGGCTGGAACTACGTGCTATGCGCCGCCTTCATCACCTTCGACGTGCTGGCGCGCAGCCTGTTCGGCTTCTCCTCCGCCGCCACGGTGGAGGTGACGAGCTACATGCTGGCGGCCGGCATCTCCTGGTCGCTGGCGCACACGCTGGCGATGCGGGCGCATATCCGGGTGGATGTGCTGGTCAACCGCATGCCGCTGCGCCTGCGCGCCGCGCTGCACCTGTTCAGCATCGCCCTGCTCGTGGTCTTCGCCGGCTTCGTCGCCTGGGCCGGCTGGACCGTGCTCGACGAATCCCTGCTGTTCGATGCGCACGACAACAGCGCCCTGCACGTGCCGATGTGGATCCCGCAGGGGCTCTGGCTGGTCGGGCTGGTGGCGTTCCTGGTGATGGCCGTGACCCTGCTGGCCGAATCCGCCCTGGCCCTGGCGGATGGCCGGCTCGCCGAGGTGGAGGCGCTGCTCAGCTCCCGCTCGGTCGATGACGAGACCGAGGAGGCGCTGGAGGCGGTCGCCATGGCGCACGACGCGAACCCCGAGGAGAAGCCGGCATGATCGCCATACTCTTCCTGCTGGTGCTGCTCGGCGTCACCGTCTTCGCCGCGGCGAGCGGCGGGCCGGCGGTGCCGATCGCCGAGATCCTCGGCCTGATCGCGGTGTTCACCGTGTTCTTCGGTGCCGGGGTGCACGTCTCGGTGGTGCTCGGCCTGCTCGCCCTGCTCACCGGCTTCATCTTCTCGGACCGCCCCTTCTGGCTGTTCGCGGGCGAGACCTTCTGGGGCCCGTCCTCGAACTTCGTGCTGATCGCGGTGCCGCTGTTCCTGCTGATGGGCGAGATCCTGCTGCGCGCCGGCCTCTCGGACCGTCTCTACAAGGCGCTGAACGTGTGGCTGAACCGCCTGCCCGGCGGCCTGCTGCACACCAACATCGCCTCCTGCGCGCTGTTCTCGGCGATCTCCGGCTCCTCGGTGGCGACGGCGGCCACCATGGGCTCGGTGGCGCTGCCCTACTTCAGGGACAGCCAGTACAGCCAGCGCATGGTGCTGGGCTCGCTCGCCGCCGGCGGCGCCATGGGCAACCTGATCCCGCCCGGGATCACCTTCATCGTCTACGGCCTCATCACCGAGACCTCGGTGGGCGACCTCTACGTCGCGGCGCTGCTGCCGAGCGTTCTGGTCACGGCGCTGTTCGTCGGCGTGATCGTCTGGCACGGCATCCGCCACCCGCTCGACCGGCCGCCGCCGCTGCCGCTCTCGGTGAAGCTGCGCTCGCTGACCGGGCTGATCCCGACCGTCGCGCTGATCGTCATGGTGCTCGGCTCGATCTATGGCGGCTACGCGACGCCGACCGAGGCGGCCGCGCTCGGCGTCGCCGGGGCGGCGCTGTTCGCCGCCATCGAGGGCCGGCTGACCTTCCGCATGCTCAACGCCTCGGCCGAGGCCACGGCGCGCAACACGGCGCTGCTCGGCCTCATCATCCTCGGCGCCTACCTGCTGAACTACATCCTGACGCAGATCAACGTGCCGCAGGCCATGGCGCAGATGATCTCGCACCTGCCGGTCCCCCCCTGGGCGATCATGCTGGCGATCATCGGCATGTACTTCGCGCTCGGCACCTTCATGGAGGGCTTCTCCATGATCATCACCACCGTGCCGGTGGTGTTCCCGATCGTGGTGGCGCTGGGCTACGACCCGGTCTGGTTCGGCGTCGTCGTCACCATGCTGGTGGAGATCGCCCAGATCAGCCCGCCGGACGGCACGGTGATGTACGTGCTCCAGGGCATGCGCCCGAAGGGCGGGCCGATCACCGACGTCTTCGCCGGGGTGATGCCCTTCCTGCTCGCCTACCTGGTCGCGGTCGGGCTGCTGCTGCTGGTGCCCGGCATCGCGCTCTGGCCGTTGCAGTTCATGCGCTAGCCGACCCGCTGGGCGCCGCCCGGCCTTCCCACCCCGCCGGGCGCCGCCCGGCCCCGCACAACCGGGCGACGCGCCTCCGAACGGGGCGCGAACCGCCGAACCTGCCGGAGTTCCCGTGCCAACCTCTCCCCATATCCGGATCGGCATCGACATCGGTGGCACCTTCACCGACCTGCAGATCCTCGATGAGCGCAGCGGCGCCTTGCAGAGCTTCAAGACGCCGACCACGCCGCAGGACCCCTCCATCGGCCTGCTGACCGGCCTGCGCGACGCGGCCGGGCGATTCGGCTTCACCCTGGCCGATATCCGCCTGCTGCTGCACGGCACCACCATCGCCACCAACGCGGTGCTGGAGCGCAACCTGGCGCACGGCGTGCTGCTGACCACCTCCGGCTTCGAGGACGTGCTGGAGATCGGCCGCCACGCCCGCCGCGACATCTACGGGCTGAAGCCGCACCAGGAGCCGCCGCTGATCCCGCGCGACCGCCGCCTCGGCCTGCCCGAGCGCATGCGCGCCGACGGCAGCGTGGAGCGGGCGCTGGCGGCCGGGGCGGTGGAGGCGCTGCTGCCGCACCTCGATGCGCTGGGCGCCGAGGCGGTCGCCGTCTCGCTGCTCAACGCGCATGTCAACGCGGCGCACGAGGAGGCGGTGGCGGAACGGCTGGCGACGTTGCGGCCGGACCTGCCCGTCACGATCTCCTCCGCGATCAGCCCGGAGATACGCGAGTACGAGCGTACCTCCACCACCGTGCTGAACGCGCTGCTGATGCCGGTGGTGGGCAGCTACCTCGGCCGCCTGGAGACCCGCATGGCCGAGGCCGGCCTGACGGCGCGGCTGCTGCTGGTGCAGTCCAACGGCGGCGTGTGCAGCGCCGCCGTGGCCAAGCGCCAGCCGGCGCGGCTGCTGCTCTCTGGCCCCTCAGGCGGCGCGCTGGCGACGACGCGCATGGCCGAGGCGCTGGACCGGCCGTACCTGCTCGGCGTCGACATGGGCGGCACCTCCTACGATGTCTGCGTGGTGCGCGAGGGCCGCGTGACGCAGATGACGCAGGGCGAGATCGACAACCTGCCGGTGCGCCTGCCCATGGTGGAGATACGCACCATCGGCGCCGGCGGCGGCTCCATCGCGGCGGTGGACGATGCCGGGCGGCTGCGCGTCGGCCCGCGCAGCGCCCGCTCCTGGCCCGGCCCGGTCTGCTACGGGCGCGGCGGCACCGAGCCGACCGTGACGGACGCCAACATCGCGCTCGGCAAGCTCGACCCGCGCTTCTTCCTCGGCGGCGCCATGAAGCTCGACCTCGACGGCGCCCGGGCCGCGATCCGGGAGCGCGTCGGCGACCGGCTCGGCCTCGGCATGGAGCAGGCGGCGATCGGCATCCTCGCCGTCACCGACACCAACCTCGCCGCCGCCGCGCGCCTCAGCCTGTTCGAGAAGGGCCTCGACCCGCGCGACTTTTCCCTTCTTTCCTTCGGCGGCGCCGGCGGGCTGCATGCCGTGCCGGTGGCCGAGGAACTGGGCATCGACGAGGTGGTGTTCCCGGCCGACGCCTCCACCTTCTCCGCCTTCGGCATCCTGCACTCCGACATCGTGCACGACCTCGCGCGCTCGCGCGTGCTGCCGGTGGGCGACGCCATCCTGCCCTACCTCGCCGAGACCGTGGCGCAGCTGCGCGAGCAGGGCGAGGCGCTGCTCGCCGCCGACGGCGTGCCGGCGGCCGACCGCCGCTTCGCCGTCGCGGCCGATCTGCGCTACCACGGCCAGGCCTTCGAGCTGGTCGTGCCCTGGCCGGAGATGGCGGCGACGCCGGAAGCCCTTTCCCGCCTGCTCGCCGATTTCCACGCGCTGCACGCGCAGCGCTTCTCCTACGGCAACCCCGGCGCGCCGGTGGAGATGGTGGCGCTCAGGATGAACGTCACCGGCCTGCTGCCGCGCTTCGAATCCCGCCGTGCCCCCGGCATCGGCGCCGGGCGCAAGCCGGAGGCGCGCGAGATCTGGCTCGGCGATGCCTGGCGTTCCGTCGCCGTGTACCAGCGCGAGCAGCTCGCCGGCGAGATCGCCGGCCCGGCGCTGATCGAGGAGGAGTACACCACCGTCTACGTCGCCGATGGCTGGCGCTGCGCCCCCGGCGCCGCCGGCACGCTGATTGCCCGCCGCCTGAACGACCGGAAGGCCCTGGGGAGCACCGAAGCATGAGCACCCTCGATCCCGTCGCGCTGGAGATCCTGCGCAACGCGCTCACCGCCACCGCCGCCGAGATGGACGTCACCGTCTGGCGCACCAGCCGCTCCACCGTGGTGCGCGAGCTGCTCGACTACTCGACGGCGGTGTTCGACCGCGACGGCTACAACATCGCCCAGGCCGCGCGCATCCCGCAGCACCTGAATTCCATGGGTGCCGGCCTGCTGACGGTGGTACGCGACTTCCTGCCGCTCGACCGGTGGGCGGAAGGCGACGTCGTCATCACCAACGACCCCTATTGCGGCGGCCAGCACATCCCCGACATCCTGGCCTTCCGGCCGGTGTTCCTGGACGGCCGGCGCGTCGCCATCGTCGGCACGCTCTGCCACCATCTCGACATGGGCGGCATGGCCGCCGGCTCCTACGCCGCGGCCGCCACCGAGGTGTTCCAGGAAGGGCTGCGCATTCCGCCGATCAAGCTGCTCGACCGCGGCGTGATGAACGAGGCGGTGCTGGCGATGATGCGCCAGAACGTCCGCCGCCCGGACATGCTCTGGGGCGACCTGCAGGCGCAGCTCGCCTCGCTCGCGGTGGGCGAGGCCAATCTGCGCGGCCTCGCCGCGCGCACCGGTGCCGACACCTTCATCGCCGCCTGCGCGCAGATGCTCGACGGCTCCGAGCGGGCGATGCGCGCCATGATCGGCCGCATCCCCGACGGGCGGTACGAGTTCGAGGACTTCCTCGACGATGACGGCATCTCGCCGGAGCCGATCCGCATCCACGCCGCGGTGGAGATCCACGGCGAGGAGGCGACGATCGACCTCTCCGGCTGCGGGAAGCAGGCGGTCGGGCCGGTCAACGCGACGCTGGCCTCGTCGCAATCGGCCATCTCCTACGCGATGATGGCGATCGCCGATGCCGAGATCCCGGCCAATGCCGGCTGCTACCGGCCGATCCGGGTGATCGCGCCGGAGGGGCTGATCGTCAACGCGCGGCACCCGGCGCCGGTCGCCAACCGCGTCGCGGTCAGCCACCGCCTCGCCACCACCGTGCTCGGCGCGCTGCACCAGGCGGTGCCCGGCCGCGTGCCGGCGGCCTATTACGGCGTCTCCTACGTCTGCTCCTTCCAGACCATCGGCGAGGATGGCGGGCGCGGCGTGCTGGTGGAGATCGAGGTCGGCGGCAGCGGCGCCTATGCCGACCAGGACGGGCTCAGCGCCTACACCTTCGGCATGCACAACAACTCGAACATCCCGGTGGAGATGATCGAGAGCGAGCTGCCGCTCAGCGTGGTCGGCTACGGGCTGGTGCCGGGCTCCGGCGGCGCCGGGCGCCAGCGCGGCGGCCTCGGCCTCTACCGCGAATGGCGGATCGACTGCCCGGAGGCGATCTTCACCGCCAACCTCGAACGCTTCCGCTTCCGCCCCTACGGGCTCGAAGGTGGCGAGCCCGGGCGCGCGGGGCAGCTGACGCTGATCCGCGGGGGCGAGAAGCAGGCGCTGGGCTCCAAGGTCAACAACCTGCGATTGCGCCGGGGCGACGTGATCCGGCTGGAGACCTCGGGCGGCGGCGGCTACGGCGCCCCGGCCGAGCGGAGCGACGCGGCGCGGGCGCGCGATTCGGCACTCGGCTACGTCGCGGCCTGACCGGCAGCAGCGGGATTCCCGGGCACCCCACGCCGGTTCCCGCGTCCCTCCCCCTCCCGAAAGGACCGGCGGGCGGGACGATCCGTTGCCGCAGAAGCCGTTCCGGCCTGACGCAGTCGGGCCGGAACGGCGCCAGCCTCATCCGACACATTTCCCGGGCCGCCGAGCAGGTGGGTCCAGCCTGGATTCTCCATGCCCTTGCTCCGGCGCGCTGCACGGGCCGGCTTGTGTACAGCCAGCCAGGGGATGCCTTATCCTGATCCCGGCGGCGGCTGGGGGGCCGTGCCGGATGCAGGGGAGCAGGGATGGCGGCGCTGCCGAGGCAGTCGGGCTGATGGCGGTTCCCTACGTCGCCTGCATGGCCCTGGTCGCGCAGATCTACGCCCTGCCGCCGCGCGTGCTGCCGGCGATCCACGCCATCGAGGGCGGCAGGCCCGGCAGCATCAGCCGCAACGGCAACGGCTCCGAGGATCTCGGCGTGATGCAGGTGAACACGCTGTGGGTGCCGGCCCTTGCCCGCTACACCGGGCTTCCCCAGGCCGAGGTCAGGCGCCGGCTCATCGACTGGCCCTGCTTCAACATCGCCGCCGCCGGTCTGATCCTGCGGACCTACCTCAACGAGACGCGCGGCGACCTGATGCGCGCGATCGGCAATTACCACTCGCACACGCCGTTCCGGAACCAGTCCTATCAGCTCCGCGTCTGGACCGCCGCCGTGCGCCTGTTCCGCACGCCGGGCCGGTCCCCCTGATCCCCGTCGATCCCGCTGCGACGCTACGCGGGTGGGTACGACAGGCCGAGCGCGACCAGGGACAGCGGGCGGGCCCGACCAGCGAGGCGGGCGAGCGGATCAAGGCCCTGGAGCGGGAGAACCGTGAGCGGCACCCGGCCAACGAGGTCCTGCGTAAGGCATCGGCGTATTTTGCCATGGCGGAGTCCGACCGCCGATCGAAGCCATGATCGCCTTCATCGACGATCACCGCGCGGCCTACGGGGTCGAGCCGATCTGCAAGGTGTTGCCGATTGCCCCGTCGACCTACCACGCCCACGTCGCCTGCCGGGCCGATCCGGCCAGGGCATCGAGCCCTCCGTCGGCAGGTCGGCGACAGCTACGACAACGCCCTCGCCGGTTGGACGCGCTGCGTCCAACGGCAGCGGCCTCTACAAGACCGAGGTGAT
>NZ_JALPRX010000143.1 GCF_023223525.1 Roseomonas acroporae
AGCCCTCCGTCGGCAGGTCGGCGACAGCTACGACAACGCCCTCGCCGGTTGGACGCGCTGCGTCCAACGGCAGCGGCCTCTACAAGACCGAGGTGATCCGCCGCCGCGGTCCGTGGCGCACCCTGGAAGCGGTGGAGTTCGCCACCCTTGAGTGGGTCGATTGGTTCAACAACCGGCGCCTCCTCGAGCCGATCGGCAGCATCCCACCTGCCGAAGCCGAGGCGCGCTACTATGCCCAGCTTGAGGAGCCCGCACTGGCGGCGTGACGCAACCCAACCAGCCTCCGGCAAACCCGGCGCGGCTCATTCAGGCGAGCCGGAGCTTCTGCAGGGCAGCGAACACCGCGGCGCCGGGCGCCGCGGCGAAGTCGGGGGCAAGTTCGGTGGCGACCGAGACGACCGCGCTGGTCTCGCCGCCCGCCTGCTCGATCCGGCGGAGCGCGGCGGCCTCGGTGGCCGCCGACATCCCGCCATTGGCATCGACCGGCACGATGGCACGATAGCCCGCCGCGACCGCGCCGCGCGCGGCGTGCAGCGTCACCACCTCCGTCGCGAAGCCGGCGACGACGATCGTGCGCCGCCCCGTCTCCTCGATCGCCGCGACGATGGCCGGGTCGAGCCAGGGGGTCGCCGTCATGCGCGGAAAGACCCGGTCGGCACGGGCGTACCCGGCCAGCTGCGGGATCAGCACGGGCGGCTTGCTCCCCTCCGGGACAACGCTGAACAGCAGCGGGAGACCGAGGATGGCCCCGACCTCGGCCAGGATGCCGGCCGACGCGGCGAGCGCGTCCGGCGCGGTCGTCCTGCTGCGCGCGACGATCTCCGGCTGGAGGTCGGCGAACAGGACGAGCGTGTCATGCGCGTTCATGCCGAGGGTTCCTCGTGGGTGAGCCACCGGCTGACATAGGCGGCGAGCGCCGCCGGCGCGCCCCGGGCCGATGCGGCCAGCCCGACATAGCCGTCGGGCCGCACCAGGTAGACGTCGGAACGGCCGCCGAGCAGCGCCGCGTAGTCCCGGTCGTCATCGCCGGCCGCGGCGATTTCCACGATCGGGATGCCGCCGGCGGCGGCGGTCAGCGCCGCCGTGACCGCGACCGGCGTGGCACCGTGCGCCACAACCAGCACGAAGCTCGACGGGTCAAGCAGTTTGGCGAGATCGGTATCCCCGCCCGTTCCGGCCCGGCGGACCCGCAGTTGCGGCGGCATGCGGTCGCCCGCCTTGAGCGATCCCGAATGCGCGTGCTCGTCCGACAGCGGGCTGTCGCGGTAGCCCAGGGCGATCTGCGCCATGCGCGCCGTGCTGTTCTCCTGGACGATCGAGGTCCCGCCGATCCAGGGGCCCAGATGGTTGAACAGCGTGCGGGTGACCGGGTTCTCGCTGCCGATGATCTCCGTCAGGTGCTCCGTCCCGAACAGCACGTTGCGCATCACCGGCAGCCTGTCCTGCTCGTAGGTGTCGAGCAGCGCCGGCGGCGCCCCGCCACGCTGCACAAGTGCCAGCTTCCAGCAGAGATTGATCATGTCCTGGATGCCGGTGTTCATGCCCTGCGCGCCGGCCGGGCTGTGGATGTGCGCGGCATCGCCGCCAAACAGGATCCGGCCGACGCGGAGCCGCTCGATCATCCGGCTGTTGATGCGGAACCAGCTGGACCAGACGAGATCGTGGAAGCGCGCCGGGATGTGCGAGCGCTGGTCGTAGATCTTCTGGAACTCGTCGAGCGAGGGCCTGGTGTGCGGGTCGGGCTTGCCGAACGGATTGCTCGCGATCAGGCGGAAGTGCCTTCCACCCATCGGGAAAAGCCCCATGAAGCCGTGTTCGGACGAGAAGATGTGGAAGTCGGTCCCGGGCAGGTCGCCATCGAGGTGGAGGTCGCCGAGCGCGTACTGCGTGTCGAGCGACCTGCCGCCGAAGCGAAGGTCCAGCGTGGTGCGCGTGAGGCTGTGCGCGCCTTCCGCGCTGATGAGCCAGGGCGTCTCGAACCGCTCCGTGGCGCCGTCCGGCAGCCCGATCGCCGCGGCGACGGGATTCTCCGACCGCGACAGCGCGTCCTGCGCGATGCCGGTGAGCGTGGTTCTCCATTCGGGCTCGACCCCGTGCCTGGCGCACGCCTCGCGCAGGATCCGCTCGGTTTCCGCCTGGCTGAGGAACAGCATATAGTCGTACCGGCTGGGGACGTGGCCGAAGTCGAGCCGCAGGACACGCCTGCCGCCGCCGTAGACACTGCCGGCATGGCCCTTGTTGCCGAGCCGCACCATCTCGTCGGCGAGCCCGCGCTGCTCCATCAGTTCGAGGGTCCGGGCCTGGATGCCGATCGCGCGCGAGGTTTCGGCGGGCCCGGCCCGCTTGTCGATCAGGCGCACCGGCACGCCTTGCCGCGACAATTCGAGTGCCGCCGTAAGCCCGGTCGGACCGGCACCGACGACGAGTATGGGATTGGTCATCGTGTCCACCTTCTGTCAGCCAGCACCTTCGATCCGGCTCGCGAACGTGCTGATGGTGTCCTGTGAGCCTCCAATCTAATGTAAGGGTCCTTACAAAGAAGGTGTTACAATGACTGATCGCGATATCGTGCCTCCGGATTTCGTGCAGGCGGCCTACCGGGAGCGCCTGCCCGAGGACGAGGCGAGTGCGCTCGACCTTCTGTTCGCGCTCCGGACGTGCGCGCAGCGCGTGAATGCCGATCTCCACCGCTGGATGGGCGCGAACGCGGTGACGCCGGGGCGCATGCGGATGCTGCTGCTGCTCTGGGCCAGAGGCGGGCCGATCCGCCAGGCCGACCTCGGCCCGCTGCTGCAGGTCTCGCGGCCGTCGGTGTCCGAACTCGTCGACACCATGGAGCGCGAGGGGCTGATCGTGCGGAAGACCGATCCCGCCCATCAGCTGCGCTTCCTGGTAAGTCTGACCGCGCATGGGGAACGCGTCGCCGACGAGCTGCTGACGACCAACAGCGCCCGTCTGTGCCGCACCTTCGCCGATATGTCGCCGGCAACCCGCTACCGCCTCGCCCGCACCCTCGACCGGATCGCGAGAACCGAGGACGGAGACGGATCGGACAGCGCGGGCTGAACGGCGCCGTTTGCCGGAGGCTGGCTGGATCGGGTCGGACTGTCAGGGCAGGGGCCTGGATCGGGGCCTGGTGGCGCGCTTCCGCTTCGGCGGGCGGGATGTTGCCGATCGGCTCGAGGCGGCGGCGGTCGCTGAACCCATCGGCCCACCCGAGCGTGGCGAACGTCGCCACCTCAGGGTGCGCTACCGGCCGCGACGGCGGATCACCCTGGTCTTGTGTCAGCACCTTCCTTCGGGTGGGCCACCCGCCGGGGCTCGCGCGGGTCGGCGATCGCGCCGAAATGCTCCAGCAACGCCTTCAGGCGCGACGGCGCCAGCCGCTCCAGCAGCGCAAGCCCCATCATGGCAGTGCTCCAGAGCGGTGCCGCTCACGAACCCACTACCCAGGCAACCCATAAACCGCCGTTAACCCGAATGCGGCGCCCTGACGTGGAGGGTGAAGGCTTGACTTGTCCCAGGCCCTCCGACATAACCCGGCCCGCGCGGCGGATCACCTCCGCGTGGCTGATACGATGGGGCTGTAGCTCAGTTGGGAGAGCGCCTCGTTCGCAATGAGGAGGTCAGGGGTTCGATTCCCCTCAGCTCCACCATCCACCGAAACGAAAAATTTCCTTCGGAAAATCAGCCGTTTAAGGAATAGTGGCGCGAGAGACACCCCTCACGCCACCCCCCACAAGGCACCCCTCACATTTTATCGCGTGGGGGTGCGTCGCCTCAATCGTCTGCCCCACGGTGACCCCCGAGAGAATCGCGGGGATCAACTGCGAACGGCGCTGGATTCGCGCCGCGCGCACCTGCTCCCGCCACGCGGGGTCATCCTCCATCAGCGCGGCCTCCCCAAGCTGCTTGAAGCCCCGCACGATGTTCCCCAGGACTTGCCGCCGGGAACCCGGAGACCCATCACGCCCGTCATCGGTCAGCCTCGCGTAAGCCTCGGACTGCACGAAGTCGTCCAGATACTCCTGCATGGTCTTGCCCTGGATCGTCACGTCCTGCGTCGTGAGCGTGATGAGCCGGTCCCGCTGCTGCGGGGTCATCGGGAGACCATCGGAGTTCCGCCAGGGGACCAGCGGGGCCATGTCGTAGCCCAGCCGGCGAAGCTCCTGAAGGAACGGGTGGCTGCTCTCGTCGCGGTACTGGAGCGGCGAGATGGCCCCCAGGAGGCCCCCGGTGAGGTTCGAGCCGTAGCCCACGGGCACCTGAACGGGTTCCCCCAGGAGGTCGCGCACGGGCGGCAGGCTGGAGGAGAAGCCTGGCGTGTTCGCCATGACTTGGTTCAGCAGGCGGCGCACGGTGGGCCAATCGTCGTCCCCGCCGGACACCCTGACTTCGCGCTGGGTGGGATCGAAGGTCCGCGCGATGCCCCGCTGGAGCCCCGAGAAGGGCACCAGGGAGGCTGCGGTGTTCGCCAGGAAGCGCGTCAGGCGCTCCCCTGGGTTGGTGTCCGAGGCGAAGGGATCATTCACCAGGGAGAACATGTCCGACACGCCCTTGAGATAGGACTTGTTGAACAAGTTCTGCGCGGCGGCGATGACGTAGGAGGTGAAGAAGCCCTCCTGCGTCCTGGCATCCGTCCGGCCCCAAAGCTGCGCCATGTCGGCGGCGATGCCGAGGTGCATGGCGATGGGATCGAAGCGGGAGAAGGGCACGAAGGAGTGGCTGCCGTCCGCGTTGGTGACCCGGATGGAATACGGCAGGGCACCGGAGGCGCGCTCGGATTGCCCGGCGTTGCCATTGGGGATCGCGCCGGTGACCGCGCCGGTGGAGGTCAGGTAGTAGGCGGCGCCCCACATGGTGGCCCCGAGGCCCATCTTGCCCATCGCCATGCGCTGCGCCATCGGCCCATTCACGCCCCGAATGTCCCGGTAGAAGTTCCCGGTGAGCATCGGGGAGACCACCGAGTGATCCGCGAACCACTTCAGGAGGTTCGTGGGGGTGGTCACGAAGGGCAGGAAGAACTTCAGTGGCGGGTACGCCGTGGTCATGTCCGCGAACCGGGCTCCGATCCGGTCCAGCGCGCCGCCGTTGCGGTCGAGCTTCTGCGAGAAGGTGGCCTCCCGGCTCGCCTGGATGGCGAGGTCGTGGAGTTCCTTCGGGGGATCGTTCATGGTCCGCGTGATGAACTCGGCCATGGCCTTGTCGTCCACGATGGAGCCCGTGCGGCGCCCTTCCAAGGCAAGCTCGGTGGCCTGCCGGCGGAGGTCCATGCGGTACGCCATGCCCTTCACGATCTCATCGGTGCTCATCATCAGCCGCGTCGGCAGGCGGATGGCCTTGCCGAAGGTGTCGATGGCAGCAGCGGCGAGCGGGTTGGTCACCCCGAAGTTGTACGAGGCGATGGCGTGGCGCCCGAGGACGCCATCGGTGGTCGCGCCGACACCCGCGCTGTCGAGTACGGGAGCGTCGCCCATGAAGGCCCGGATGCCGTTCAGGAGTTCCGGCTTGATGCCATCGCCCATGTACGTCTGAGCGATCTCATCGAGACCCCCACGGCCATCCGTGGCGAGCTTCAGGAGCCGCAGGTGGTCCACGAAGCTCTCGCCCAGGGCGTGATACATCGAGACACCACCACGCACCGCGTTCCAGTCTCCCGTGAAGGCGCCGCCGAGGATGTGGCGGATGGGGGAGATGAGCGCGTTCATGGTGGAGGAGGCGAGGTTGATCGTCTGCGTCGTCGGCCCGGAGAGGATGTTGTTGATGAACAACTCCGCCGTGGCGTGCATGAAGCGATCCGCGAAGCTTCCCTTGATGAGCCGGGCGATCTGCTCCGGGTGCTGCATCAGGGCCACGCGCTCCGCGAACTTCTGCACCGCCTCCCGGCCACCGGCCTCGGCCGCCATCTCCGCGATGTCCTGCGGGGTGAGGTGGACCAGCGCATCGCTGTCAATCCGCAGGGACCGCAGGGCACGCCCGAAGCTCGACGCGGTGCCCTCGAAGAACTCCCGGGCCTCCTTGGCGCGCGCGACGGCCGCGATCAGTTCACCCGTGGCCGCCCTGTCGCCCCCGGCGACGCGCTTGGAGAGGTCGAGCACGGCCTGACTGGAGGAAGTCATGTACCGCTTCGCCAGCAGGGCCATCGCGTCGAGGTCCCGGGTGGCGCCGAAGGTGCGCGCGAGGGCTTCCCTGGCCTGCGCCGGGGTGGACGCGATGCTGTCCGCCAGGGCCTTCGTGACCTCCTCCGACTTCACCCGCTGGTTCGCCTTGGCGAAGGCGGGGGCGAAGGTGTCGTGGAGAGCGTTGAGGACTTCGGTGATCCCCTCGCGCCCCTGGACGTGCAGCGGGTTGATCCCGATGAGGTCGATGGCTTCCCGGGGGCGGCCTTCCTGAAGCAAGCGGTGGACGTTCACCACTTGGTCGTCCGTGATTTCCACGGCACGGGCGGCGGCGTCGGAGAGGTTCATGCCGGCGCGCTGGGCGGCGGTCCCCGTCAGGGGAAGAGTGCCTGAAGGGGCAGCGGCGGCAGCAGCATCCGCAGCGCCACGGGCGGCGGCGACGGTGGCGGCATCGGCAGCCTCCCCAGCGGTATCAACGGCAGCACGTCCCCCAACGCTGCCAGCCGCCTTCGCCTCCGGTCCGGTAGGGGTGGACCGGGCAGCCGTCTCGTTGGCTTCCACGGTCGCCGGCTCCGCCGTGGATTTGGCTTCCTGCCGGACAGGGGCAGGGGCCTTGGCGGCATCGACCGCCGCAGTGATCTCCCGGCGGACCTCCGGGGTCACCCCGTGGCGCTCCAGGGCTTCCTCATAGGCAGCCTTGGCGGCGTGGAGTTCGTCCTGGGCCTGGCGGATGATCGCGGTGGCGTTGGAGGGGCCGCCCTGCTCCACCTTGGCCGCGAGGGCTTCGGCGGCGCCGGCCTGCACATCGGTCGCGGCGCCGGCAGCACGTGTCGGGCGCCATGGGAAACTGGACGGAGGCGACGGGGAGAAC
>NZ_JALPRX010000144.1 GCF_023223525.1 Roseomonas acroporae
CGATCAAACGGATCCACCGATCACGATCGACCGGATTACGCAGGCTCATGCGCACCGCCGAGGCCCTGCATCAGGCCCTCGGCCCCGCCCTCGACACCATCACCGCCCAGGATGCCGCCGGCTTCTTTCGCCATGCCGGCTACAGCTGTCCCGACTAACCCGCGCTTTGCTCTAGCCCACGGAGAGGCCGAGCTGGCCGATGGTCTCGCGCCAGCGGTCGGTATCCGCGGCGATGAGCTGGCCGAACGCCTCGGGGCTGAGATCGACCGGATCCACGCCCTGGCGGGCAAGCTGCGCGACGAAGGCGGGGTCGCGCGCCGCGGCGCGCAGGATGTTCGACATGCGGTCGATATCGACCGGGGCGCCGCGCGCCACCGTCACGCCGTTCCAGGTCGCGGCGGCGTAGCCCGGGAAGGTCTCGGCCACGACCGGCGCCTGGGGCGCCTGCCTGGCGCGGGTCGCGCCGGTGGTGGCCAGGATGCGCAGCTGCCCGGCCTGGACGGCCGGCAGCACCTGGACCGGGCTGCCGGTGATGAAGTCCACCGTGCCGGCCAGCAGGTCGGCGAAGGCCGGCGCCTCGCCCCGGTAGGGCACGTGCACCATGTCGAGCCCGCCGCGCTGCGCGATCAGCGCGCTGGCGAGGTGCGACAGGCTGCCCTGGCCGGCCGAGCCGTAGGTGATCTTCCCCGGCGCCCGCCGCGCGGCGGCGAGCAGCGCGGCGAAATCCCCGTACGGGCTGTCGGCGCGCACGGTGACGAGGAAGGGCGTGCTGAACACCGCCGCGACCGGGGCGAAATCCGCCGGGTCGTAGGGGATGCGCTGGAGGAAGGGCAGGACGCAGAGCTGGGTGATGGTGGCGAAGAACAGGGTGCTGCCGTCCCCCCGGCCACGCAGCGCGCGCTCGGCCGCGATGGCGCCGGAGCCGCCCGAAAGGTTCTCCACCACCACGGGCTTGCCGAGGCCGTCGCTCAGCCGCTCGGCGGCCAGGCGCGCCATGATGTCGGTGACGCCGCCCGGGGCGAAGGGCACGATCAGCGACACGTTGCGCTGCGGCCAGGGCTGCGCCCGCAGGGCGGGGGCGCCGAGCGCGGTGCCGCCGAGCAGCGTGCTGGCGCCGAGGATGAGCTGCCGCCGGTTCAGCATGGGGAGGGCTCCTTACGACCTGTCGGTTGGATCCGGGCCGCGCGGGCGGCCCGGGGTGGGCTCCCGGCGTGGCCGGGGTTGGTCCGTCGTCCTCCCTGGCCGACCCCACTTGGCCGACTCCATTTGGCCGACCCCACCTGGCCGACCTCTCCCCGGTCGGTCTCGATGACGTCGTCGCGTTTCGATGCATCGGGCGGCGGCCCCCCTGGGATGGGGAGCGGCCGTGCCGTGTGCGGTCAGGCCGACATGACGGCGGGCGGCGCGTCGGCCGCCCCGCCGCGCGGGGCGTTGCGTCGGGCGGCGGCGCTGGTGCCGGCGAGGCGGCCGAACACCGCCCCGGCCATCAGCCCGCTGCCGGCGGGGTAGTTGAAGTAGAACAGCCCGCCGACCAGCTCGCCGGCGGCGTAGAGGCCGGGGATGGGCGCGCCCAGCTCGTCCAGCACCCGGCCGCCGGCATCGATGCGCAGCCCGCCGAAGGTGAAGCTGATGCCGCAGCCGACCTGGTAGGCCTCGAAGGGCGGCGTCGAGATCGGGTTGGCCCAGTTGCTCTTGGGGATGGCCAGCCCCTCGGTGCGGCGGCCGTCCTTCTCGCCGGGGCGGAAGGGGATGTCGCTGCGCACGGCGGCGTTGTAGGCGCCGATCTCGGCGAGGAAGCCCGCGGCGTCCACGCCCTCCAGCTTCCCGGCCAGTTCCTCCAGGCTGTCGGCGCGCACGCGCGTCACCTGGCGGATGCGGTACTCGTCGCGCAGCAGCGGCGCGACGGCGGCGTCGAAGACCTGCCAGGCGAAGCCGCCGGGCTGCTCCAGCACCCGCCTGCCGTACTTCGCGTAGGTGAACAGGCGCAGGTCGGCGCCCTCGTCGAGGAAGCGCCGCCCCTCGGCGTTCACCAGCACGCCGTAGGGGTAGCTGTGCTTCTGGAACTGGTCGCCCACGGCGAGGTCGCCGAAGGGCGGCGCGCTGAAATCCCACTGCACGGCGTGGCAGCCGCTCCAGTGGCCGTGCGACGCGGCGCCGGCGGCCAGCGCCATGCGGATGCCGTCGCCGGTGTTGAAGCGGGAGCCGCGCACCGTGGCGAGGTCCCAGCCAGGGCCGAGATAGCGCGCGCGCATCTCGGTGTTTGCCTGGAAGCCGCCGGTGGCGAGCACCACGGCGGCGGCGGGGATGGCGGCGCGGCCGCCGGAACTTCCGGGCTTCCCCTGCACCTCGACGCCGCGCACCGTCGCGCCGTCCATGAGCAGGCCGAGGGCGCGGGTGGCGTAGCGGATCTCGACGCCGAGCCGGCGGCAGCGCGCCGTCAGCGCCGCCACCAGCCCGGGGCCGCCGCCCCAGCTCTCCAGCACCAGCCCGCCCCAGAAGCGCTGCGTGCCGTCCTCGGCCGTGTAGGTCTGGCGGCCGTAGATCGGCTGGAAGCGCACGCCCTGCGCGCGCAGCCAGCGCATGGTGGAGCGGCTCTGCCGCACCAGGGTCTCGCAGAGGTCGGGATCGGTGCGGTTCTGCGTGACGCGGGCCATGTCGTCGAAGAATTGCGCCTCGGGATAGGCGCCGAAATCGGTGCGCCGGCGCTCCTCGGGCATGATCTCGGCCAGCGGCAGCAGGTCCTCCAGCCCGTCATAGGCGAAGCGGATGGTGCCGCCGGTGAAGCGGCTGTTGCCGCCGCTCTCCGCCTCGGGCGCGCGTTCCAGCACCAGCACGCGGGCCCCGGCCTCGGCCCCGGCGATCGCCGCGCACAGGGCCGCATTGCCGCCGCCCACGACGATGAGATCGAACCCGTCCGCCATCCCCGCCCGCCGATTCCCGCGACTGCCAGCAACGGCACGCCTGCCCTTGCCGGCGTGCCTGAACGCAACTGAGTATGCGTGGGGGCCATCCGTGTACTCAAGGAAGAAAATGCCGAGCAAATGCGCAACCATCCGGCAGGGCACCGCCAATTTGCCCGGAACGCGGCAATCAGCATATTGTTTGTGCAACCATGATCGAGCCTGAGGAAGCACGCCCGGCGGCGGGCGACGCCGTCCCGGTGCCGTCCCCCTGCGTCGGCCATTGCCGTCCGGACGATGCGGAGGTCTGCCTGGGCTGCGGCCGCACCATCGACGAGGTCGCCGCTTGGCCGAAGGCGGACGCGGCCGAGCGCCGCGCCATCCGCGCCCGGGCCGCGTCACGCCGCGCCATACGCCGCGACGCGACGCGGTACGAGGGCTGAGCGGCGGGGGGGCGGGTCGGCGGCGGACCGAGGCGCCGGTGGCGCCGGGGACGGTCGGCGGGAACGAGGCGGCACCCCGACGGGTCGCGATGGCGGGGTCGGGAAAGGCGAGGCGCGGCACGTGTCGCCGGCGCCGGACGGCTCAGTCGACCAGCGCGGCCTCGCGCAGGCTCTCCACCATCGCGGCGCGCCGCATGAAGGCACGCGACGCGTCCTGGTCCTCGGCGACACGGCGCAGCTCGTCGAAGCGGGCGCGGCGCAGCGCCGGATCGCGCTCCTCCATCATCTTCTTGTTGGCGATGGTCTGCGCCTGCACGAAGGCGATGGCGGCGTGCCGGCGCTGGCGGGAGTAGCGGTCGAGCAGCGATTCGTCCGCCTCGCCGCGCAGCACCGGCGCCAGCTTGCCGGCCAGGTTCATCGCGTCCTGGATGCCGCCATTCATGCCCATGCCGCCGATCGGGTTGTTCACGTGGGCGGAATCGCCGGCGAGCAGGATGCGGCCCTGCCGGAAGGTCGCGGCCACGCGCTGGTTCACCCCGTAGGCGGCGCAGTAGGCGACCTCGTAGCGGCGGGCCTGCGGATGGAGCTTCTGCAGTCGCGCCTCGACGCGCTCGGGCGAGACCGCCTCCGCCTCGCTCTCCTCCGGGCCGGTGGGGAAGATGCAGCGCCAGAGCGGCACGCCGTCCTCGCCGCGCACCTTGAACAGGTTGCACCACTCCTCGGGGTCCGAGACGTAGTTGCGGTAGGCGTAGTCCGGGTTCGCCGCGCCGAGGTCGAAGGGCGTGGCGATCTTCACGAAGCGCTCGGGATAGGTGAAGCCCTCGAAGGCGATGCCGGCGGCGCGTCGCACCGTGCTGCGGCCGCCATCGGTGCCGACCAGCCAGGCGCCGGCATGGCGCTGCGGGCCGTCCGGCCCTTCCACTGTCAGCGCGACGCCGTCGGCTTCCTGCTCGATGACGGCGACGCGGTGACCGAAGCGCACGTCGAAATCCGGGGTGGTGGCATAGTGGCGGGCGATGTCGGCGGTCAGCTTGTACTGCTCGTACTGCAGCACGAAGGGGAATTCCAGCTCGTCGGCGAGGCGGCCGAGATCGAACTCGGCCACCACCCGGCCGGTGACGCGGTCGTGGAAGCGGTACACGGCGGAGATCAGGCCGCGCGGGATGATGTCCTCGGCCACGCCCAGCTCGTCCAGCAGCGCCAGGGTGGAGGGGTGCAGCGAGGCGGCGCGCTGGTCCTTCACCGGCGCCGCCTCCTGCTCGAACACGGTGACCGGGACGCCCTGCCGGTGCAGCGCCAGGGCGCAGACCATGCCGACCGGGCCCGCTCCGACGATCAGTACGCGCGACTGGCGCATGCCCAGCCCCTTCCGTTCGGGTTCCGACCGGCGCTCCCCCACCCCGTCGCTTGTCGGCCACGAAGGCAGGCCCGTCCGGTGACGCAAGCCGCTTAACATGGCCACAACACGACCATCAAGAGTACATGAACGGCTTCATGTATACTTATGGCTGGACAGCTAGGCGGCCGAGCCGCTAGCCTTGCCGGCATCGGCACCGTGTGGCGCGCCCCTCGGGCGCCGGCCGGTGACGCGGCCTTCCTGCCACGACCCGCAGCCCGACGAGGACACCCATGGCCAAGATCCGACACATCGCCCTGTCCGTGCCCGATCCGGAGAAGGCGGCGCAGTTCTTCGAGCAGGCGCTCGGCCTGAAGCGCGCCGGCCGCGCCATGCGCGGCGTCTACATGACGGACGGCATCATCAACGTGGCGCTGCTGAACTTCGGCGACGAGCCGGTGCCCGGCTTCGAGGACCAGCCGGGCTACACCGGGCTGATCCATTTCGGCGTCTGGGTGGACGAACTGGAGAAGTCCGGCGCCGCGGTCGAGGCGGCCGGCGGCGCCTACAAGACCGGCCGCAAGGAGAAGGACCCCAACGTGTTCTACGAGGTGAAGTACACCACCCCGGAGGGCATCGTCTTCGACATGACCGAGAGCGGCTGGCGCGGCGCGGTGAAGGAGGTCGTCCCGGCCGAGGCGCCGGCCAAGGCCGCGGAAGCCACCGCTTGACGGCGGCCGCCGGCGCGGCGGGCGGGGCGGACGCGCCCGTTCCCGCCTCCGCCCCTCCCGCCAACCCTTCCTCCGGCCTGCCCTTCGCCCTGGCGACCATCCCGCTGCGGCCGGCGGCGGTGGCGGCGCTCGGCGCGCTCGTCACGCTGCTGCCCGCCGGCACGGCGACGGACCCGCGCGCCGTGGTGGTCGTCACCAACGGCTCCACCGGCCTCTCGGACGCCGCCATGGCCGCCATGCCGGCGCTGCGCCTGATCGCCTGCTTCGGCGCGGGGCACGAGAACGTCGATCTCGACGCGGCGGCGCGGCGCGGTATCGTCGTCACCAACGCGCCGGGCGCCAACGCCGCGACCGTGGCGGACCATGCGCTGGGGCTGATGCTGGCCGTGGCGCGCGGCATCGTCGCGGCCGACCGGGGCGTGCGCGCCGGCGGCTGGGCCGAGTTGCGCGCGGTGCGGCCGACGCTCGACGGGGCGCGGCTCGGGGTGATCGGCCTCGGCGCGATCGGCGAGGGCATCGCCCGGCGCGGGGCCGCCTTCGGCATGAGCGTCGGCTACCACACGCGCCGCCCCCGGCCGGACCAGCCATGGCGACACGAGCCCTCGCTCACGGCGCTGGCGCGGGAGAGCGACTTCCTGGTCGCCGCCTGCCCCGGCGGCCCGGCGACGCGCCACCTCGTGAACGCCGAGGTGCTCGCGGCGCTGGGGCCGGAAGGCTTCCTGGTGAACATCGCCCGCGGCTCGGTGGTGGACACGGCGGCGCTGGTGGCGGCGCTGGCCGCGGGCACCATCGCGGGCGCCGCGCTGGACGTGGTCGAGGGCGAGCCGGTGGTGCCGCCGGCGCTGCTGGCCCAGCCCCGGCTGGTGATCACCCCGCACATGGCCGGCCGCTCCCCGGCGGCGGAGCGGCGCCAGATCGGGACGCTGGTCGCCAACGTGACGGCGGTGCTGGCCGGCCGGCCGGCGCCGGATGCGGTGTTGCCCGGGCGCGGCGCCGGAGGATAGGACCGCACCATGTCCGAGCACACCGCCACCACCACGGCCAACCGCATCTACCAGCTGCTGGCCGACGAGATCATCCGCGGCCTGCGCCCTTCCGGGCAGAAGCTCGAGGAGCAGATCCTCGCGGACGAGTTCGAGGTCTCCCGTACCCCGGTGCGGGAGGCGCTGCGCGACCTCGCGGCGCGCGGGCTGGTCGAGGGGCAGCCGCGCCGCGGCTTCGTGGTGGCGCGGATCGGGCCCGACGAGGTGGCGCAGCTCCTCGACGCGGAATGCGAGATGGAGGGCCTCTGCGCCCGCCTCTCGGCGCTGCGCATGGGAGCCATCGAGAAGAGCGAGCTGCGCCAGATCCACGAGCAGAGCGAGGCCGTCGTGCGGGGCGGCGACCTCGTCGGGTACTGGCAGCTCAACACCCTGTTCCACGAGGCGATCTGCAACGGCGTGCGCAACCGTGCCATGGCTCGCATGGTGTCGCAGCTTCGCGAGCGTCTCTCCGCCTACCGCCGCGCCCAGGACGACGACGCGGACCGCTTCACCCGCTCCCTCGCCGAGCATGCCGCGATCCTGGACGCGATCCTGGCCAGCGACGCCGACCGCGCCTACGAGGCGATGCGCCAGCACAATGCCCGTCTCAGCGTCAACGTGCTGCGGCGCATGCGGCTCGCGGTGGCGAGAGAGGCGGGAGGCACGGCCGGCGAGACGGCCGCCTCGGCGACCGCCGCGCGGGACGCACAGCAGCCGGAGCAGGCCGGGACGCTGTTGCCCGTCTGACGAGACCGGTGTGCGGGCCGCTCGGAGCGGGTGGGGGTTAGAGCCGATCCAGCCTGACTGTATCAGGCCGGAACGGCTCCAGCCTTTTGATTTTTCGCATTTTCCGAGCCGCTGAGCGAGGACGCTCAGCTTGAAAATGCTCTAGCGCGACAGGAGGACCGGCGGCGGTTCCGGGCGTTGGTGGCCGAGAACTTGTCGAGCGAGGACGCGGCAGTGGAGGTCGGGATATCGCAGCCGGTCGGGTACCGTTGGTTCCGCGAAGCTGGCTGCGTGGCGCCGTCGTACCTGTCGCGATCATCGAAGCCAGCCGCCGGGCGCTATCTCAGCCTGGCGGGGCAGGAGGAGATCGCGCTGCTGCGGTCGCAAGGTCTGGGTGTTCGGGAGGTTGCCCGCCGCTCATAGCACCCCCAGCTTCCGGGCGGTCTCCATCACGGAAACAGCCCGCGACGCCGCTTGCCGTCGAGGACCTTCTCGACGCCGATCGCCATCGCCGCCATGCGCTGCGGGATGCGCTCGCGCTGGACGCGCTCCTGCACCTGGTGGAAGGCGCGGTCGAGGATCTGGTTGGCCCGGCGCTTGACCTCGTCCTCCTCCCAGAACAGCCGCTGGATGTCCTGCACCCACTCGAAGTAGCTGACGATCACGCCACCGGAGTTGCAGAGGATGTCCGGCAGCACGAAGATCTCGTCGCGCTCCGCCAGCACGCGGTCTGCCTCCGGCGTGGTGGGACCGTTCGCGCCCTCGGCCAGGATACGGCAGCGCAGGCGCCGCGCGACGTCGGCGTCGATCACCCGCTCGACCGCCGCCGGGACCAGCACGTCGCAGGGCTGCACCAGCAATTCCTTCGGATCGAAGGCCAGCTCGGTGGAGAAGCCCGCGAGCGACCCGTGCGCCGCCACGTGCCGCTCGATCGCCGCGAGGTCGAGGCCGCGCGGATCGTGGTAGCAGGCGGTGTGGTCGCTGACGCCGAGGATACGCACGCCCATCTCGGCCAGAGTCAGCGCGGAGACCGAGCCGACATTGCCGTAGCCCTGGACGATGGCGGTGGCGCCGCGCGGGTCGAGGCCGATCCGCTCCATCGCCCGCCCGACGAGATGCGCGACGCCGCGGCCGGTCGCCTCGCGCCGGCCGACCGTCCCGCCCACCGCGACCGGCTTGCCGGTCACCACTTCGGGCACCGCCTGGCCCTGGTACATGGAGTAGGTGTCCATGAACCAGGCCATGACCTGCTCGTTGGTGCCCATGTCCGGCGCCGGCACGTCGGTCTGTGGCCCCACGAAGGGGATCATCTCCTGCATGTAGCGGCGCGAGAGCGCCTCCAGCTCGCGCCGCGACAGGGAATGCGGATCGACCGCGATGCCGCCCTTGGCACCGCCGTAGGGCAGGCCGGCCAGGGCGCATTTCCAGCTCATCCAGATCGCCAGCGCCGCGACCTCGCCGAGATCGACATTGGCGGCGTAGCGCGTGCCGCCCTTGGTCGGGCCGAAGGTCAGGTGGTGCTGGACGCGGTAGCCCTCGAACACGGCGATGCTGCCGTCGTCGCGGTGGATCGGGCAGGCGACGGTGATGGCCCGCTTCGGCAGCAGGATGCGCGGGCGCTCGTGCTGCGGGATGCCGATGTGGTCGGCGATGGTCTCGAACTGGCTGCGTGCCATGTCGAAGACGGGACCGGAATAGGTGGACATGCGGTGACCTCTGGGTCGATTTGCGCGTCGTTGCCGGGGCGGCGGCTCAGTGCCGGATCTCGGCGAGGAATTTCCGGGCGCGCTCGGAGCGCGGCGCGGAGAAGAATTCGGCGGGGCTGCCGGTCTCGATGATCTCGCCGTGATCCATGAACCAGACCTCGCTCGCCACCTCGCGCGCGAAGCCCATCTCGTGGGTGACGCAGATCATCGTCATGCCTTCCGCCGCCAGCGACTGCATCACCTGCAGCACCTCGCCGACCATCTCGGGATCGAGCGCCGAGGTGGGCTCGTCGAACAGCATCACCGGCGGCTTCATGGCGAGCGCCCGGGCGATGGCGACGCGCTGCTGCTGGCCGCCCGAGAGGTGGTGCGGGTAGCGGTCGATGCGCTGCGCGAGGCCGACGCGGGTGAGCAGCGCGCGGGCCCGCTCCCGGGCCTCGTGCCAGGACAGGCCGAGGATGCGGACCGGCGCGATCGCCACGTTGTCGAGCACGCTGAGATGCGGGAACAGGTTGAACTGCTGGAAGACGAAGCCGATGTGGCTGCGGATCCGGTTGATCTCCCGCCCCTTCGCGGCGTGGACGTCGTCGCCGTTCACCAGGATCTGGCCATCGCCGATCGGCTCCAGCCGGTTGATCGTGCGGATCAGCGTCGACTTGCCCGAGCCGGAGGGGCCGCAGACGACGACCACCGAACCGGGCGCGACCTCCGCGCTGACCGACTTCAGGGCGTGGTACTGGCCGTACCACTTGTTGACCTTGTGGAGCGTGATCATGCCGGTTGCACCTTCAGGGCCGGGGCGTTGCGCTGCCTCGCGACGCGGCGCTCCAGGAAGCGCGCGGCCGAGGTGAGGGTGAAGCAGACCAGGAAGTAGATCACCGCCAGGATCAGGAAGACCTCGAACGGCCGGGTCAGCAGCTGGCTGTTGATCTGGTTCGCGGCGAAGGTCAGCTCCTGCACCGCGATGATGTAGCCGAGCGAGGTCTCCTTGATGGTGGAGACGAACTGGCTGACCATGCTCGGCAGCATGGTGTGGTAGACCTGCGGCAGCACGATGTCGCATGTGATGCGGCCGTAGCCGAAGCCGAGCGCCTTCGCCGCCTCGACCTGGCCCTTCGGCAGCGACTGGATGCCGGCGCGGATGATCTCCGAGAGATAGGTGCTCTCGTAGAGGATCAACGCCGTGAGCAGCGTCCAGAAGCCGGGGATCGGCCGGCCGATCAGCACCGGCAGGGCGAAGTAGGCCCAGAACACCGCCATGACCGGCGGCAGGCCGCGCACCACGTAGACCAGCGCAGTGGCCGGCCAGTACAGCAGGGCGATCCCGCTGGTGCGCGCCAGGGCGATCAGCGTGCCGAGGACGAAGGCGGCGGCGATGGCGCAGACCGCCAGGATCAGGGTCATCGCCAGCCCGCCGAGCGGGCCGTTCGGGTACTGCCCGATCAGCAGCAGCAGCCAGTTGTCGCGCAGGATGTCGAGCATGGTCACCGCCGCAGGAAATCGAGGCGGCGGCCGATCATCGCGCCGGCGCCCATGATGACGAAGGAGACGGCGAGGTAGACCGCGGTCGCGACGCCGAAGGCGGCGAAGGTGCGGAAGGTCAGGCTCTCGATCTCGCGCGTCCGGTAGGTCAGCTCGGCCACGCCGATGGCCATGGCGAGGCTGGTGTTCTTGAACAGCAGCAGCGCCTGGTTCACGAGGCCCGGCGCCGCGACCCGGAACACCTGCGGCATGACGATCCGGCGCATCATGTCGGGGTAGGTCATGCCGAGCGACTGCGCCGCCTCGTACTGCCCCTTCTGGACCGCACGCAGGCCGCTGCGCAGGTCCTCGGAAACGTAGGCGGCCATGCAGAGGCCGATGGCGAGGCCGGCGAAGACGAACTCGCTGCCGCGCTCGTTGATCCAGTCTGCCACCGAGTCCGGCAGCAGCGCGGCGATGCCGAAGTACCAGAACAGGATGTGCACCAGCATCGGCACGTTGCGCTGGAACTCGACATAGGCGGCGACGGCGCCTTCGACGCCGCGTCCCCCCGCCACGCGGATGACGGCGAGCAGCGTGCCGAGGCCGAAGGCGATGGCCCCGGCGAAGAGGGTCAGGGCGAGCGTCGTCGCGAGCCCCATCCAGACCCAGGTACCGCCATCGGCCGATACGATGCTGAGGCTGTCGAGTAGATGGCCCATGATCCCTCCTTCGCCGGGCTAGGGCGGGTTCAGTTGCGCGGCTCGATGCGGAATTCGCGGGTCATGCGGTAGGCGGAGCCGGCGCCGAGCCAGCGCTCGAAGATCGCGGCGGCCTCGCCCGACTGCTCCATCCCCGTCAGCGCCTCGTTGACGGCCGCGAGCAGCCGCGCCTCGCCACGCCGCACGCCGATGCCCCAGGGCTCGCGCATCAGCGAGGGTTCGAGGATGGTCAGCGTCCCCTCCGGCACCTGGGCGCGGAAGCGGACCAGCATGATCTCGGAGGCGGCGAAGGCGACCACGCGGCGCTGCTGCAGCGCCAGGAAGGCCGAGGGCGCGTCCTGGAAGGTCACCGTCTGGGCGGTGGGCACGCTCTCGCGCACCGCCAGCTCCGAGGTGGAGCCCTTGATGGTGCTGACGCGCCGGCCGGCCACGTCGCCGGCGACGCGCAGCGTGTCGCCGGCGCGCGCCAGCAGCTTCTGCTGGCCGATGTAGTAGAAGTAGCTGTAGTCGATCTGCTGCGCCCGCTCCGGCGTGTAGCCGAGATTGGCCGCCACCACGTCCACCCGGCCCTGCGAGAGCTCGGGGATGCGGGCCTCCACCGCCAGCAGCTTCAGCTCCAGCCGCACGCCGAGATGCTCGGCGATGCGTCGGCAGAAATCGACGTCGTAGCCGATGGTCTGCCGGGTCGCGGGGTCCTGGAAGCTGAAGGGCTCGGCCGTGCCGAGCGTGGCGCAGACCAGCGTGCCGCGCTGGCGGATCTCATCCAGCTGGTCGGCACGCGCGGCCGTCGTGCCGAGGGCAAGCAGGGCGGTCAACGCCAGGGCGGCGAGTCTCATGGTGCGGTTCCTTCGGGTGGGATGGGTGGCAGCGCGGCGGGCCCCGTCCGCGACGGGACCCGCCGCCGTTCAGGCGAGGCTCTCGCAGGCGCGGCGGATGCGCGCGCAGCCTTCCTCGATCACGTCCATCGAGGTGGCGAAGGAGATGCGGATGTAGGGACTGAGGCCGTAGGAGCTGCCGTCGACCACGGCGACGCCGGCCTCGCGCAGCAGGAACAGCCCGACATCGGCGTCGCTGCGCAGCACCGTGCCGTCCGGCGCGCGCCGGCCGAGCAGGCCGCCGACATTCGGGTAGACGTAGAAGGCGCCGCCCGGCGTGCGGCAGGTGATGCCGGGGATCTCGTTCAGCAGCGCCACGATGCGGTCGCGCCGCGCCTGGAAGAGGGCGTTGGCCTCCCGCACCATGCCCTGCTCGCCGGTCAGCGCCGCCACGGCGGCGGCCTGGCTCACCGCCGAGGGGCAGGAGGTGCTCTGCGAGATCAGGTTGACGATGGTGCGCACCAGCGCCGCCGGGCCGGTGGCGTAGCCGATGCGCCAGCCGGTCATGGCATAGGCCTTGGACACGCCGTTGATCGTCAGGGTGCGGTCGGCCAGCGCCGGCGCCACGGCGGCGAAGGAATCCATGGTGGCGCCGTCGTAGATGAAGTGCTCGTAGATCTCGTCCGTCATCACCAGCACCTGCGGGTGGTCGGCGAGCACGGCGGCGAGCGCCGCCATCTCGGCGCGCGAGTAGACCGCGCCGCTCGGGTTGTTGGGCGAGTTCAGTACCAGCCACTTCGTGCGCGGCGTGATGGCGCCGCGCAGTTGCGCCGGAGTCAACTTGAAGCCGTTGGTCTCGGCGCAGTCGACGAAGACCGGCACGCCGCCGTTCATCACCGCCATGTCGGGGTAGGAGACCCAGTAGGGCGCCGGCACGATCACCTCGTCGCCATCGTCGATGGTAGCGGCGAAGGCGGTGGCGATGAGCTGCTTGGCGCCGCTGCCGACGACGACGCGGTCCGCCGGCACGTCGAGCCCGTTCTCGCGGGCGAACTTGGCGGCGATGGCGTCGCGCAGCGCCTTCGTGCCGGCCGGGGCGGTGTAGCGCGTCTCGCCCCGGCGCGCCGCGGCGAAGGCGGCCTCGGTGATGTGGGCGGGGGTGTCGAAGTCCGGCTCGCCCAGGGTGAAGTCGACGATGTCGCGACCCTCGGCGCGTAGCTGCAGCACCAGGGCGCGCGCGGCCATGCTGGGCGAGGGCTTGATGGCCGCCGGGCGGCGGGCGATGGCGATCTCGGTCATGATGTCTTGTCCGTTCCCTGGTCCGGCGCTCAGACCCGGATGCCCATCTGGTCGAGCACGCCGTGCAGCCAGCCCTGCCGCTCGGCGCCGCCCTCGATCTCGGCCATGATGGCCTGCTCGGCGCGCAGCTTCGCCTGGGCGGCGGCGATCACGGCGGCGAGGCGGTCGGGCGCGATGAAGACGAGGCCGTCCTCGTCGCCCACCACGATGTCGCCCGGGTTCACCGCCTGGCCGCCGATGCTGACCGGCACGTTCAGGAAGGCGGGTCCCGACTTGTACGGGCCGCGATGCACGACGCCGCGCGCGTAGCAGGGGAAGTCGCCGCCGGCGAAGCTCGCGACGTCGCGGATGGCGCCGTCGATGACGAAGCCGGCGCAGCCGCGCGAGACGGCGTAGGCGCGCATCAGGTCGCCGCAGAGGGCGTTGTTCAGGTCGCCGCCCGCGTCGACGACCAGCACGTGGCCCGGCCGCATCAGCGCCATGGCCTGGTACATGCCGAGATTGTCGCCCGGGCGCGTGCGCACGGTCAGCGCCGTGCCCACCAGCATTCCCTGGCGGTGGTACCGGTTGAGGCCGGTCGCGCCGACGAGCCGGTCCATGTTGTCGCTGAGCAGCGGCGTGGCGAGCGCGCGGAGCGCGGCCACGTCGGCCGGTGACAAGGTGGGCGGCAGGATCGGCTGGAAGATGGTCGTGGCTGGCATTGGTCAGCACCTCCGGTACCCCAGGGATGCCACGACGGGCTTCTTGAATAAAACGATTTGATTTAATCAAAAATCATTCCTATAAGGAATGTCCGCGATCCGTGGTGCCGTCCCGTGGAGGAAGCAGCCCGCTCATGCCCACCATCAAGCAGCTCGAGGCATTGCGCTGGATCGTGGCGCTCGGCAGCTTCGAGAAGGCGGCGGAGCGCCTGCACACCACCCAGTCGGCGATCTCGAAGCGGGTGCAGGAGTTGGAGGCGGAATTGCGGACGCCGGTCTTCGACCGGACGCAGCGCAGCTCCCGGCTCACGGTGAAGGGCGAGGCGATCATGACGCTCGCCGAGGAGCTGCTGGCGGTGCGCGACCGCATCCTCGCCGTCGGGACGGGGCGGGCCGTCGCGCTGCGGCATCTGCGCTTCGGCGTGACGGAGCTGACCGCCATGACCTGGCTGCCGGCCTTCGTCAGCGAGCTGCGCGCCTCCTATCCGCGCATCGTGCTGGAGCCGGAGGTCGAGATGAGCGCCGACCTGTTCGAATCGCTGCGGAAGGGCAGCCTCGACTTCATCATCGTGCCGGACACCTTCTGGACGCCGGGCTTCCGGCGCGTGCCGCTGGCCAATGTGCAGAATGCCTGGATGTGCAGCCCGGAGCTGTTCCACGACCGGCGCCTGCTGCCGCTGCGTGAGCTGGCCCGCTTCAACATCCTGACGCAGGGGCAGCGTTCCGGCTCGGGCCTGGTCTTCGGCAAGTGGCTGGAGGAGAACGGCATCGAATTGCCGCGCCTGCTCACCAGCAACAGCCTGATCGCCATGGTCGGCATGACGCTGGCCGCGGTGGGGGTCAGCTACCTGCCGGAAGCCTGCTTCGGCGGGCTGGTCGAGCAGGGCAAGCTCTGGGTCATCTCGACCGATCCGCCGCTGCCCGCCGTCACCTACGCGATGATGTTCCGTGGCGACGAGTCCGCCAACGTCGTCGATTCCCTGGCGACCATCGCCAGGGCGACCTGCGAGTTCGCGAACCCCATCCGCTGGGCCTGATCGGGGCGGGTGCCGCGGCCGGCCGCATGCCGACGGTCCTGATCGACCGGCCCTCGGGGCTCCGCCACCGGACCCCGGCAGGGAGGCTCCACCCCCATGCACCCGCCGCCGGGGGCAGAGCCCTCGGCTCCCGTTCCGCAAGAAAGATGACGGATCCTTGCGGAATGGGGGTCTCGAAGGGGCCTTGGCCCTTTCGCGGGGCCGGGGCAGAGCCCCGGCATGTGCCGGCGCGCCGGGCCGCCGGCATCAGTCGAGCCGGATGTTCGCCTCGCGGATGAAGGCGTGCCAGCGGGTGCACTGCGCGTTGAAGAAGCCGGCGAACTCGGCGGGGCTGTTGTGCTCGGCCCGCAGCTCGGCCGATCGCAGCTTCTCCACCACGCCCGGATCGTCGATGGCCTCGTTCAGGGCGCGGTTGAGCGTCTCGGCGATCGGGGCCGGAGTCCGTGCCGGCAGGAAGACGCCGTTCCACTCGTAGGTCTCGAAACCCGGCAGCGTGTCCGACAGCGGCGGCAGGTCCGGCAGCGAGGCCAGCCGGCCGCTGCCGGTGTGGCAGAGCGCGCGGACGCTGCCGCTCTTCACGAAGGCGATCGCGGTGTCGGCGTTGCCGAGATAGCCGCTCACCACGCCGGCGATCAGGTCGTTGGTCGCCGGCGCGCCGCCGCGATAGGGGATGTGGTTCACGCGGACGCCCGCCTGCCGGGCGAAGAGCTCCAGCGCCAGGTGCTGCACCGAGCCGCTGCCGGCGGAGGCCCACTCCATCGGCTCCCGCCGCGCCTTGAGCTGCGCGATCAGCTCCGGCACGGAGCCGGCCGTGACCGAGGGGTGCAGCAGCATGAGCTGCGGCACGCGGATCGAGCGGAAGACCGGCAGCAGGTCCTGCTGCGGGTCGAAGGTCATCTGCGGGAACAGGATGGAGGTCGCCAGCGGCGTCGAGCCGTAGAGGACGGTGTAGCCGTCGGGGGCGGCCGCCGCCACGGCGCCGGCGCCGATCATGCCGGTGGCGCCGGCGCGGTTCTCGATCACGAAGGGCTGGCCGAGCCGCTTCGACACGTCCGCGAACAGCAGCCGCGCCACCAGGTCGGCCGTCCCGCCCGGCGGCCAGCCGACGATGACGCGCACCGGGCGCTTCGGCCAGTCGGCGCCCTGCGCCGAGGCCGCGCCGACGGGCAGGGCGGCGGCGAGACCGGCCCCGCCGGCCAGCAGGCCACGGCGCGAGAGGCGGGAGCGCAGGAGGAGGCGGGCGGGATGGTCCGGCATCAGCGAGGTTCCATGGCAGGGGCGGCGGGCCGGTCGTCGGCGACCGGGAAGCCGTAGAGTTCGGCCGGATTGGCCACGAGCACGCGGGCGGGCATCCCGGGTTCCGGGCACCAGGCCGGCAGGAGGTCGAGCAGGGCAGCGTCGTCGGGCTTGCGCGGCTCGGTCGCGTGGGGCCAGTCGCTGGCCCAAAGCATCCGCTCGGGCGCGGCCGCCGCCAGGGTGCGGGCCACGCCCAGCACGTCGCCGAAGCCGGGCGGTCCCGCCCGCGAGACGAGATAGGGCGCCGAGAGCTTGACCCAGCAACGCCCGCCATCGAGCAGGCGCCGCACCGCCGTCAGCGCCTCGCGATGGGCCGGCGCGTCGGTCAGCCGGGCCAGATGGTCGAGCACGACGCGGCAGGGCATGTCCGCCAGGGCATCCCCGGCGGCGAGGAGCGCCTCCGGCGTCAGGTGGAATTGCAGGTGCCAGCCGAGGGCCGCGAGCCGGGGCGCCAGCGCCCGCGCCTGCGCCCAGGTGAGGGCGCCGGCCTGCACCAGGTTGATCCGCACCCCGCGGACGCCGAGACCGTGCAGCCGCGCCAGCGCCGCCTCCGGCGTCGCCGGATCGATCACGACCACGGCCCGGGCCGCCTCGCCGAAGTCGGCCAGCGCCGCCAGGGTGGCCGTGTTGTCGAGGCCGTACAGGGATGGCTGCACCACGACGCAGCGAGTCGTGCCGAGCGCCCGCTGCACGCGCCGGTACTCCGCCACCGTGGCGGCGCCATGCCGAACCGGCGCGCCCGGCACCGCCGGGACCCGGGGGTCGAAGACATGCATGTGGCAGTCGGTGGCGCCGGCGGGGGCCTGGAACCTGGGCGGGCGCGAGGCGCCGGAATGCGGCAGCAGGGACGCTCTCCTGGTGGGGGCGGTACCTGCCGGTCGGGTCGCTTCCGACCGGGCTGGCGGCGTGGCCCCGGCACGCCGGCCTTTCCGACCCCTCTGATCCATCCCCGGCGGGAAAGGCAAGGGAGGAATATTCCGGTTCTCCTATCGCTTCCGGCGATGGGACGCGACACGATCCCGGAGACTCGGGCATGACCCACCGGAAAGGGAGGCGTCCCGAATCATTCCTGAAAGCGTTGCTGAACGATGATGATAAATCTCTTTTAATACTGAATGAACTGGCCACTGATGACGCCCCGATGACGCGAGGGAAGATCACGATGGTCACGCAATCCGCTTCGGTCTCGGAACGCCTCGACCGGCTGCCCATCCTGCCGTTCCACCGGAAGATCCTGATGCTGGTGGGCGCCGGGCTCTTCTTCGACGCCTTCGACATCTACCTCGCCAACTCGGTCCTCGGCGCGATCGTCCAGAGCGGCTGGTCGACCGTCGGGAAGAACGCCGCCTTCCTCTCCGCCACGGCCTTCGGCATGCTGATCGGCTCGCTGATGGCGGGGCTGCTCGGCGACCGCTACGGGCGCAAGTTCACCTACCAGTTCAACCTCCTCGTCTTCGGCCTCTCCTCGCTGCTCTGCGCGGTGATGCCGAACATGGAGCTGCTGATCGGGGCGCGCTTCCTGACCGGCATCGGCCTCGGCGCCGAGCTGGTCATCGGCTACGGCCTGCTCAGCGAGTTCGTGCCCCCGGCCTGGCGTGGCCGCTGGGCGGCGCTGCTCTCCTGCATCGCGCAGTTCGGCCTGTTCGCCGCCACGCTGATGAGCTGGATCGTCATCCCGGCCCTGGGCTGGCGCGCCATGTTCGTCGTCGCGGGCATCGGCGGGCTGATCGTCTTCATCGCCCGCAAGAACATCCCGGAATCGCCGCGCTGGCTGGAGAGGAACGGCCGGCAGGCCGAGGCCGACGCCATCGTGACCCGGATCGAGGCCGAGGCGCCGGCAACCGCCCTCGCCACGCCGCAGCCCGCCGCCAGCCCTCTCGCCGCCAGCCCTTCCTCCGCCAGCCCTCCCTCCGTCAGCCCTGGGGCCGCCGGGATCGGCCCGCTCGATCCGCGCTTCCGCCGGCCGCTCGCGATCGGCGCGGTCACGCAGATCGTGCAGAGCGCCGCCATCTATGGCTTCATCGCCCTGCTGCCCACCTTCCTCGCCCGGCAGGGGATCCCGATCAACCAGTCGCTCGGCCAGTCGGTGCTGATGACGCTGGGCGGCCCGGCCGGCGCCATCCTCGCCTACCTGCTGAGCGACCGCATCGGGCGCAAGCCGGCGATCATCGGCGGCTCGCTGCTCGCCGCCGTCATCGGCCCGTGCTTCGCCCTGGTGGACTCGCAGGCGGTGGCGACGGCGCTCGGCTTCGTCATGTTCAGCCTGGTCTACTTCCTCGTCTCGGTGATCCAGGCCGGCTACCTGCCGGAGCTGTTCCCGACCCAGGTGCGCATGCGCCTGACGAGCTGGGCGGTGACGGCGGGGCGCCTCGCCTCGATCGGCATCCCCTTCGTTTCCGTGTACCTCGTGCAGGCCGGCGGCATGCTGGCGGTGGTGAGCGGCGTCGCCGTCCTGCTGGTCATCCAGGCCGTGACGATCGGCCTGCTGGCGGTCGAGACCAACAGCCGGAGCCTGGAGGCGATCGAGGCGGAGGAGGTGGGCGCCGACGGGACGGCCGACGGGGCAACCGGCGCGGCGCGCGCCTGAGCGGATTCCCGCCGGGCCGCCGCGCCCCGCCCTCCGACCATCCCCCTGGAACCCCCAGGGGGCCACGGCCCGCCACGACGTCCCTGCGAGGTGCGCGATGGATATCGACGAGATCAAGCGGCTGATCGCCCTGGTGAGCGAGGCGCCCATCGCCGAGCTGGAATACCGCGAGGGCGAGACCAGCCTGCGCATCGTCAAGCGATCCGCGGCGCAGCCCGGCGCGGCGCCGCCTCCCGAGCCGGCGGTCCCGGCCCCGGTCACAGTCACCACCGCCGCCACCACCGACGCCGGCACCGACGCCGGCACCGACGCCGCCACGCCGGCCGGGGCGGATGGCGCGGCGGCGCCACGGCTCTGCACGGCGCCGCTGCCGGGCGTCTTCTACCGGCGCGCCGGGCCGGAGGAGCCGGCCTTCGTCGAGGCGGGGGCGACCGTGACGGCGGGCCAGACCCTCGGCCTCATCGAGGCGATGAAGATGCTGACCCCGGTCAAGGCGCCGGCGGACGGCACCATCCTGCGGATCCTCGCCGGGAACGGCGACATGGTCGAGGAGGGCACGCCGCTCTTCGAGATCGGCGGGGGACGCGCCGATGGCCGATGACGGGGCAGGCGGTGGGGCGGACGGCATGCTGAAGCGGGTCCTGATCGCGAACCGGGGCGAGATCGCGCTGCGAATCCAGCGGGCCTGCCGCCGGCTCGGCATCGAATCCGTGCAGGTCTTCTCCGAGGCCGACCGCGAGGCCCCCTATGTCGCGACCGCGGACCACGCGCTCTGCATCGGCCCGGCGGCGGCCGGCCGCAGCTATCTGAGCATCGACCGGCTGCTGCTGGCGGCCGAGCTGACCGGCGCCGACGCGGTGCATCCGGGCTACGGCTTCCTCTCCGAGAATGCCGGCTTCGCGCGCGCCCTGGAGCAGGCCGGCCTGGTCTTCGTCGGCCCGCCCGCCGCCGCCATCGAGACGATGGGCGACAAGATCGCCGCCAAGCGGGCGATGCGCGCCGCCGGGGTGCCCTGCGTGCCCGGCGGCGACGGCGCCCTGCCCGCCGACGACGCCGCCTGCCGGCGTATCGCCGAGGAGATCGGCTATCCCGTCATCGTCAAGGCGGCGGGCGGCGGCGGCGGCCGCGGCATGCGCATCGTCCACGCGCCCGGGGCGCTGGCCGAGGCCGTCGCCACGACGCGGGAGGAAGCGGCCAGGGCCTTCGGCAACCCCGCCCTCTACATGGAGAAATTCCTCCAGGCGCCGCGCCACGTCGAGATCCAGGTGCTGGCGGACGCGCACGGCAACGCGGTCTGGCTCGGCGAGCGCGACTGCTCGCTGCAGCGGCGGCACCAGAAGGTGGTGGAGGAGGCGCCGGCGCCGGGCATCCCCCGCGACCTGATCGAGGCGGTGGGCGCGCGCTGCGCCGCCGCCTGCGTCGGGATCGGCTACCGCGGCGCCGGCACCTTCGAATTCCTCTACGAGGACGGCGCCTTCCACTTCATCGAGATGAACACGCGGGTGCAGGTCGAGCATCCCGTGACCGAGATGGTGACCGGGATCGACATCGTCGCCTGGCAGCTGCGCATCGCCTCGGGCCTGCCGCTCGACTTCACCCAGGCCGACATCCGGCGCGTCGGCCACGCCATCGAGTGCCGCATCAACGCCGAGGACCCCTTCACCTTCCGGCCCTGCCCGGGCCGGATCGCCCGCTGGCGGCCGCCCGGCGGCCCGGGGATCCGCGTCGAGACGCATGTCGAGAGCGACTATGCCGTGCCCCCCTACTACGATTCGATGATCGCCAAGGTGATCGCCCACGGCGCCGACCGGGAGGAGGCCATGGCGCGCCTGCGCGCCGCGCTGGCCGAGACGCGCGTCGAGGGCATCGCCACCAACATCCCGCTGCACGTGGCGATCCTCGACGAGCCCGGCTTCCGCCGCGGCGGGGTCGGCATCCACCACCTGGAGCACTGGCTGAAGGAGCGCGCGAATGGCTGAGCCGGTACCCCCGCTCCACACGAGCTGGCTGGGCGAGGGCGCCGTGCTCTGCCAGTCCGACCCCGCGCCGCTGGAGCCGGCCCTGCAGGAGCGCTTCTGGACCCTGGCCGAGGCGGTCCGCCGCCTGCCCTTCGCGCGGGAGGCGGTGCCGGGGATGAACAACCTCCTCGTGATGATCGACCCGGACGCCGAGGGCGAGGCGGCCGTCGCGGCGATCCGGCAATGCTGGGCGACGGCCGGCCGACGCGCCGTGGCGGGCAGGGAGGTGACGATCCCCGTGCGCTACGGCGGCGAGGGAGGCTACGACCTCGCCCATGTCGCGGCCGTGACGGGGCTCGCGCCGGCCGAGGTCGTGCGGCGGCACAGCGCCGGGTGCTACGTCGTCTACGCCCTCGGCAGCCAGCCCGGCTTCGGCTACCTCGCCGGGCTCGACCCCGCCCTCGCCGTGCCGCGCCGCGACGTGCCGCGGGTGCGGGTCGAGGGCGGCTCCGTGGTGATCGGCGGCGCGCAGACGGGCGTCATCTCGCGCACCTCGCCCTCCGGCTGGCACGTGATCGGCACCACCGACCTGCCTTTCTTCGACCCCGATCGCGACCCGCCGGCGCTGCTCGCCCCGGGCGACACCATCCGCTTCACCATCGAGAGCCTCGTGCCATGACCGGGCAGGCCATGAACGGGGAGGCCGCGATCGAGATCCTCTCGCCCGGGCCGCTGGCCTCGGTGCAGGATCTCGGCCGCCACGGCTGCCTCGCCCTGGGCGTCGGGCGTTCCGGCGCGATGGACCCGCTGGCGCTGACCCTCGCCAACCGGCTGGTCGGGAACGAGGCGGGGATCGCCGGCATCGAGTTCACCCTCGGCGCCTTCGCGCTGCGCTTCCACGCGGATGCGGTGTTCGCCCTCACCGGTGCCGACTGCCGGGCGACGCTGGACGGGCTGGCCCTGCCGCCGCTCTGGTGCATGACCGCGCGGGCCGGGCAGGTCCTGAAGGGCGGCGCCGCGCGCGGCGGCATGCGGAGCTACCTGGCCGTCGCCGGCGGCTTCCGCGTCGCGCCCGTCCTCGGCTCGGCGAGCACGGACCTCAAGGGCGGCTTCGGCGGCTGGGAGGGCCGCGCCCTGCGGCCGGGCGACCGGCTGCCGCTGCGGGCCGCCGGCCGGGCCGTGCCGCACTGCGACTGGGGCCTCGCGCCCGAGAGCCTGGCGGCGCTGTGCGGCCCGGCGGACGCGCCGATCCGCGTCGTCGCGGCGGCGGAGTACGGGCTGTTCGACGCGGCGGCACGGCGGGATCTGGTCGAGGCCGAGTGGACGATCCAGCCCGACAGCAACCGCGTCGGCTACCGGCTGGCCGGGCCGGCCCTGGCGCTCACCCGTCGGGTCGAGCTGCTCTCGCACGGCATCCTGCCCGGCACCATCCAGGTGCCGCCCTCCGGCCAGCCGGTCATCCAGCTCAGCGACGCCAACACCTGCGGCGGCTACCCGAAGATCGGCGCGGTGATCGGCGCGGATCTCTGGCGCCTCGGCCAGGCCCGGCTCGGCAGCCGGCTGCGCTTCGCGCTGGTGGAGCGGGCGGCGGCCGTCGCGGCGCTGCGCCGGCAGGCGCTGGCGGCCGAGGCGCTGTTCGCCCGGCTGGACCGGGCCAGGAGGGCGGTGGCGTGACCCGGTGCGGGCCGGCAGGAGGCGGACATGGTTGAGGTGAAGGACATCGCCGGGCTGGCGCGCTACGCGGCGGCCCACGGCATCGGCGAGCTGGTGGTCGAGGAGCGGGGACGCCGCATCGGCCTCCGGCTCCTGCCGCCCGCGCCCACGCCCTCACCCGTCGCGGCGAGCCCGCCCGCGCCGCCGCGCGCCGTGGCGGTCGCCTCGCCCGCCATGGGCGTCTTCCAGGCCGCGCCGGACGCGCCCGCCGCCGGCACGGCCGTCACGGGCGGGGCGATCCTGGGCCATGTCCGGCTCGGCCCGCTGCTGCTGGCGGTGCGGGCGCCCATCGACGGCATCCTGCTTGGCGCCGGCATTCCCGACGGGACGCTGGTCGGCCATGGCGACCGGCTCCTCGAGATCGAACCGCAGGTGGAGAAAGCCACGTGAAGATCGACATCAACTCGGATCTCGGCGAGGGCTTCGGCATCTACGGCGCGGCCGACGATGCCGGCATCCTCGCCCTGGTCTCCTCGGCGAACATCGCCTGCGGCTTCCATGCCGGCGATCCCGTCATCATGGACCGGACCGTCCGCCTCGCGCTGGAACGCGGCGCGGATGTCGGCGCCCATGTCGGCTATGCCGACCGCCAGGGCTTCGGCCGGCGGCCGATGACCATCGACCGGCGCGAGCTGGAGCTGATGACGCTCTACCAGCTCGGCGCGCTGCGGGCGATCGCGGAGGCGGCGGGCCACCGGCTGACGCACGCCAATTTCCACGGCGCCCTCGGCAATCTCTCCTTCGTCGACGCCGAGGTGGCCGAGGTGCTGCTGCGCGCCGTCCGGACCTTCGACCGCGACCTGACCTTCCTGGCCCTGCCGGGCACCGAGGCGGAGAAGGCGGCGGAGCGGCACGGGCTCCGCGTCGTCCGCTCCTTCCTGGCCGACCGCGCCTACGACCGGCGCGGCCTGCTGGTCTCCCGCGCGGTGCCGGGCTCGGTGGTGAAGGACCCGGCCAGGATCCAGGAGCGGATCACCCGGCTGCTGGGTGACGGCACGCTGGAGACCATTGATGGCGGGGTGCTGCGGATGACCGTGGACTCCATCCTGGTGCACAGCGACACGCCGGGCGCGGTGCAGCTTGGCCAGACGATCCGCGCCGCCGTGCTGGAGGCGGGTGCGGAGATCACCCCTCTATCGAGGCTTTGAGAGGGATCCGCCAGGGGGCGCGCCAGGGTTCGCGCCAGGGTTCGCGCCAGGGATCAGCCAGGCGTTCCGGCCTGATACGGTCAGGCTGGATCGGCTCCAGCCCCGGTGTCCGGTCCATCTCGATGCCCTCGCGCATCACGTTCAGTCGGAAAGGACAGGGAACCGAGATGCCCTGTCCGATTTGCTGCTGACGCAGCAAGATCCGATTTGCTGCTGACGCAGCAAGATGGGAGGCAACCATGCCTCGCGGCGACAAGTCGGCCTATACGGACAAGCAGAAGCGGCAGGCAGAACACATCGAGGAGAGCTACGAGAGCCGCGGCGTTCCCGAGGAGGAGGCGGAACGCCGCGCCTGGGCGACGGTGAACAAGGAAACCGGCGGCGGCAACAAGAGCGGCTCCGGCCGCGGCAAGCCGGATACCCACGTCTCGGCCAGGAAGGGCGGTGAGGCTGGGGGCCGAGCCTCTGCCTCCCGGACGGCGGCGGAACGCTCGGAGTCGGCCAGGAAGGCGGCCGCGACACGCAAGCGGAATGCGGAGAGATAGGCACATATCGCCTTTCAGGAGCTGAAGGTGGAACTGCGAGGCGGGCGGGTCTCACTCGAAGGCAAGGGTCCCGATGCTGAAGACGACCTTGACCTCGGGCGGCTTGACCGGAACGTCGATTCGCAGCGGATGCTCGGTGACGGACATGGGGCGCTACCTTTCGGCAGCATCGGCTCGGTACGGTGCCGGCGCGGATCGTGGATGAGGGTGCGAAGCAGCCCGTAGGGGACGGCCCCGGGATTCAGACGCCCTCGCCGTGGAACGGGCAGCGCCGGAGGTGGCCCCGACGACGGCCCTGGGGAGGAGCTCGGGGATCCGGCGCCAGGAGAGCCTGCTGCGCGGCGGCATCGTCGGCATCGAGCAGCGCGTGGAGCAGGCCGATGCCGCGCGCAACGTCGCGGAATCCGGGCTGGCCCAGGCGCAGGCGGCGCTGGAGGCGGCGCGCGACCTCGCGCGGATCAACCTCGGCTACACGCGCATCACGGCACCCGTGGCCGGGCAGGTCAGCCGGCGGCGGGTGTTCCCCGGCCAGTACGTGGGCATCGGCACGCAGGTGATCGCGCTGGTGCCGCGGCCCGGCCTCTACGTCATCGCCAATTTCCGCGAGACCCAGGTGGCGCGGCTGCGCGAGGGGCAGGCGGCGGAGATCCGCATCGACAGCTTCCCCGGCGCGGTGCTGCGCGGCCGCGCCCGCCGCGTGGCGTCCGGGCCCAGGACCGCGCGCGCAACGGCAGCGTCCACGGCCTGCGCGGCAGCCGCCTCCGACGCCGGCGCACCAGCATCGCCGATGCCCGCAGCGCCGGTAGCGTCGCAGGCGAGCGGGGCGGCATGCCGGCCGTATGGGCAGAGGCCATCGAGCGCGGCATCGGCAGCGAAGGGATCGGGGAAGAGGCGCGCCATCGAGTGTTCTCCCGCTGTCGCGCCATTTGCAGCAGCTGGCATGCCAGGAACGGACCGGCACGCGCGAAACAATCGAATGTCCGCCTCTTCCAATGCCTTGCACCGTGCTGATGCGTCGCCGGGCGGGGTGGCGCCGGCGCCGCTCACCAACAAAATGTTGACAATGTCGAGAATGGCGCGCATTCGCCGTGCCGGGACGAAACCGACCGTCACCCGGGCTTCGGCAGCGACAGGCCCCGGGAGTTCCGTCATGACCCAGCAGCGCGCCCTGCGCACCACGCGCGAGAGCGTCAGCGCCTGGCGTGAGCAGGAGATGTTCCTGCTCCAGGAGATCATGAAGCAGGTCGGCGCCAGCCTGGAGCCGGATCGCGCGATCCGCGAGATGCTGCACCTGCTGTCCGAGGTGCTCGGGCTCAACCGCGGCCGCGTGGTGCTGCGCGAGCCGGAGGGCGAACATTACGCC
>NZ_JALPRX010000145.1 GCF_023223525.1 Roseomonas acroporae
TCGCGCGATCCGCGAGATGCTGCACCTGCTGTCCGAGGTGCTCGGGCTCAACCGCGGCCGCGTGGTGCTGCGCGAGCCGGAGGGCGAACATTACGCCATCGCCTACGCCTACGGCCTGACGCACCGGGAGATGGCGCGCGGCCGCTACGCGCGGGGCGAGGGCATCACCGGCCGCGTCATCGCCGACGGCCATCTCGTGATCCTGCAGGACATCGACAAGGAGCCGGGCTTCCTCGGCCGCGCCGTGGAGCGGAGCCGGCTGCCGCAGGCGCAGGTCTCTTTCCTGGCCCTGCCGCTGCGCGTGGACGGGCGCATCGTGGGCGCGCTGGCCTGCCACCGCCTGCGCCGGAGCGAGCGGGCGCTGGCCGACGACGTGGCGATCCTGCGCATCATCGCGACGCTG
>NZ_JALPRX010000146.1 GCF_023223525.1 Roseomonas acroporae
ATCATGCTCGGCGGCACCGGCGACGACACCTACGTGCTGGACAGCCCCGGCGACGAGGTGGTCGAGAACGCCAACGCCGGCAACGACACGATCATGGCGCCGTTCAGCTACACGCTGGGCCTGCACCTGGAGAACCTGGTGCTCACCGGCACCGGCAGCTTCTACGGGGCCGGCAACGCCTACGACAACCGCATCACCGCCAACAACTCGGGCGACTCGCTGTTCGGCGCCGAGGGCAACGACACGCTGACCGGCGGCACCGGCAACGACTACCTCGACGGCGGCACCGGCATCGACACCATGGCCGGCGGCGCCGGCGACGACACCTACATCGTCGACAACGCGGCCGACAAGGTGATCGAGGCGGCCGGCGGCGGCAACGACGCGATCCGCATCTCCGTCAGCTACGTGGTGCCCGCCAACGTCGAGACGATCTACATGGACGGCAACTCCGCCATCAACGCCGACGCCCGCGGCCTCACCACCAACATCGGCCTGTTCGGCAACGGGGCCAGCAACCAGCTCTGGGGCGGCTCGGGCAACGACTACATCGACGGCGGCGCGGGCGCCGACGTCATGACCGGCGGGGCCGGCAACGACACCTACATCGTCGACAACAGCGGCGACCAGGTGGTGGAGAGCGCCAACGGCGGCGACGACATGGTGATGACCTCGGCGAACTGGGCCGTGGCCAACAACGTCGAGACCGTCTACCTCACCGGCACCGCCAACCTCTGGGCGCGCGGCAACGCGACGGGCGGCTCGGTCTACGGCAACGACGGCAACAACACGCTGGAGTCCGGCACGGGCAACAACCGGTTCACCGGCGGCAACGGCTACGACACCTTCGTGCTCAACGCCGGCGGCCACATGACCATCACCGACTTCCGCAGCGGCACCGACAAGATCGACCTCTCCGCCTTCCACGGCCAGCTCGGCTCGATGACCACCTCCACCGACTGGGGCGGCATCCTGCTCTCCTTCGCCAGCGGCGAGACGATCTACCTGTACAGCAACTACGGCATCACGCGGTCGGGCGACTACATCATCTGACCCGGCCTGCCCCGCCGGCACGGGGGGGTGGGCGGGACGCTCCCGGCCGCCCGCCGGCCGCGCGGAAGCGTTCCGGCCGGTGGTCCTGATCCGGGGGTCCTGATCCGCTGGTCCTGATCCGGGGGCCGCGATCCGGGGGGCCTCGGGCGGACACGCGGCCGCCAATCCCCGGGGCGATCTCCGGGGCGGGGCGCCGCCCCGGCCGGGCGGCGGCGGTCAGTCCGCTCCCTGCGCCACCGCCACGGCGCGGGTGCCCTGCCGACGCACCGCGACGACCAGCACCGCCGCCACGAGGCAGGCCGCGCCGGCCAGGTAGAAGGCCGGCAGGTAGCTCGCCAGCAGGTCGCGCGAGAGGCCGGCGCCGAAGGCGGCGACGGCGGCGCCGAGCTGGTGCGCGGTGAACACCCAGCCGAACACCAGCCCCGCCTTCTCGCGCCCGAACTCGGCGGCGGCGAGCTTCACCGTGGGCGGCACGGTGGCGATCCAGTCCAGCCCGTAGAACACCGCGAAGATCGACAGGCCGTAGAAGGTGAAGGTCGACATGGGCAGCAGCAGCAGCGAGAGGCCGCGCAGCCCGTAGTACCAGAACAGCAGCCAGCGGTTGTTGAAGCGGTCCGACAGCCAGCCGGAGAGGATGGTGCCGACGAAGTCGAACACCCCCATCAGCGCCAGCACCGAGGCCGCCTGCACGTTGGGCATGCCGAAGTCGAAGCAGAGCGAGATGAAGTGGGTCTGGATCAGCCCGTTGGTGGAGAGGCCGCAGACGAAGAAGGTGAGGAACAGCACCCAGAACATGCGGTTGCCGGCGGCCTCGGCAAGCGTGGCGAAGGCCATCGCCACCGCGTTGCCGGAGGGCGCGGGCGGCGGCTTCGTGCCGGGCGCCTCGCCATAGGCCACCTGCCCCACCGAGTGCGGCCGCTCGGCCGCCAGCATCACCGTCACCACCGCCGCCACGGCGCAGACCAGCATCGAGGCCAGGGTGGTGGCGCGCCAGCCCCAGTGCTCGGCCATCCAGGCGGCGGCCGGCAGGAAGGCGAGCTGCCCGGTGGCGGAACTGGCGGTCAGGAACCCCATCACCAGCCCGCGCCGCGCCACGAACCAGCGGTTGGCCACGGTGGCGCCCAGCACCATCGCCGTCATGCCGGTGCCGAGCCCGACCAGCACGCCCCAGTAGAGCCACAGCTCCGCGAGCGTGGTCATGACCGTCATGGCGAGCAGCAGGCCGGTGCCGATCAGCAGCATCGCCGCGGCCACCGTCCAGCGCATGCCGTAGCGTTGCAGCAGCGCCGCCGAGAAGGGCGCCATCAGCCCGAAGAGCAGGATGCGGAAGGCGAGCGGGCCGGAGATGTCGCCCGTGGTCCAGCCGAATTCCTGCTGCAGCGGCAGCAGCAGCACGCCGGTCATGCCCATGGCGGCGGCGGTGGCGAGCATGGTCAGGAAGGTGGCCGCGACCACCACCCAGCCGTAGAAGACGCCGCGGCGCGCCAGGGCGGGCGCGAGAAGGCCGGAGAGCATGGTTCAGGGTCCTTCCGGGAGGGGAGGCGGCGGGGCCGGCCGAGGCTGGTCCGGGGCGTCCGGCGGGGCGGGTTGCGGGGGCGCGCCGGCGGTGTCGGCGGCCTGGACGGCCAGGAGCGCGGCCGCCTCCAGCGCCTCGCGCGAGAGCTCGGGGTCGGGCCCGCAGGCGCGGGCGAGCTGCAGGCCGCCGGCCATGGCGGCGAGCGTCGCCAGCGCCGCGCGGCGGCGGCCATCGGGGTCGAGGGCGGGCCGGCGCGGCGCGATCTCCTCCTCCAGCACGGCGAGCAGCGCCCGCGTGCCGATGGAGAGGGCCTCGCGCAGCCCCGGCTCGCCGCGGCAGAGCTCGGCGCCGAGCGCCACCAGGGCGCAGCCGCCGCCGGGCTCGTCGCGGTGCCGCTCGGTCAGGTAGCGGTGGACCAGCGCGGCCACGGGGTCCGCCCCCGCCGCCCGGGCCTCGGCCGCGCGCACGCGCCACTTCGCGGCCGCGCATTCCAGGGAATCGCGGCAGGCGGCTTCCGCCAGGGCGGTCTTCGAGGGGTAATGGCCGTAGAAGGCGCCGTGCGTCAGCCCGGCCTCGCGCGTGACCTCGGCCAGGGTGACGCGCTCCAGCCCGCCGCGCCGGAACAGGCGCCCGGCGGCGTCCAGGATGGCGCGACGGTGGTTCTCCAGGGTGGCTCGGCTGACCCGCATGTTTTCATGATGGCGATCATGAATAGCCGGCGCAAGTCCCGCCGGGTGCCCCCCCCGTCAGGCGCCCCCCCGTCTGGCGCCTCGTGGCGTCAGCCGTCGGAAAGCCCCGGCCCGCAGATTGCCGGGGCGGCCGAGACCGGGTGGGCTCCATGGCAAGCGAACGGCGCGTCGATGTGTACCTCGCCGATGAATGGATGTGGATCGGCACCGTCAACGGCCGCGCCGGGGCCGCCCTGCCCCTGTCGCCGCCGGTGCGCCGCCAGGGGATGGAGGCGCCGATCGTCCCGTTCATCGCGATCGGCCAGTCCTGGGCCGACACGATCGGCAAGGTGGTCGGCGCGCTCGGCCGGGAGCAGGCGATCGAGAAGCTGTTCATCGCCGGCCACGGCGCCGGCGGCGAGGTCACGGTCGGCACCAGGCTCCGCGCCGGCGACGACGCGGCCATCGGCCAATTCCGCCGCCTGCGCCCCTTCGTCCGGAGCTGGCTGACGCATGCCGCCATCATCGGCTGCGAGGTGGCGGCGGACGGCCCGGCCGGCCCCGGCACCGTCCCGGTGCAGGAGGGCGGCAAGGTCCGGCAGGTCCCCGTGGCCTTCAAGGGCCAGTTCAGCGGCGACACCAGCAAGCCCGGCTACACCCTGCTGCGCAAGCTGGCGGACGCGCTGGAGGCCCCGGTCAGCGGCAGCCCGTGGCGCCTGGCCATCGCCGATGGCTGGACGCTCGGCGGCGCGAAGCTGACCGTCGGGCCGGGCGGCGGCTGGGTGTACAGCGCGATCGACGCGCCGGCCACGCGCTTCGGCTCACCCTGACCGTCCCGTCGCCGGCCGGCCCATTCCCGGCTGGCCCATCGCCGGCTGGCCCATCGCCGGCCAACACGCCGCTGCCCCCATGCCCGGATGCCCCCGGCGGACGGCAGGCATGGCGCGCGGCGTGGACTTTCGCGGCCCGATGCGGTTGGCTCGCTTCCCCTTCGCGGGCGGCGCCGGCCATCGGCCCGGCCCGTGCCGCCCCGCCGGACCGCATGCCCGCCACCCTGCACGCCCGCCTCGTGAACGGCCGCACCGGCGATCCCACCCTGTTCGTGGACCTGCCGTTCCAGCGCCGCGCCCTGCTGTTCGACCTCGGCGACCTGCACGCGCTTTCCGCGCGCGAGTTGCTGCGGGTCGAGGCGGTGCTGGTGACGCACACCCATGTCGACCACTTCATCGGCTTCGACACGCTGCTGCGCCACCTGATCGGGCGCGAGCGGCATGTGCGGCTGGTCGGGCCGGCCGGCTTCGCCACGCGGGTGTACCACCGGCTGCACGGCTACGAGTGGGACCTCGCCGCGCGCTACGCCGCCGAGCTGACCTTCGACGTGACGGAGGTGGCGGCGCGGGGGGAGGAGGTCGTCGCCCTGCCGCGCACCCGCTACCGCTTCCGCGGCGGCTTCCTGCCCGAGGCGCTGCCGCCGGCCGAGGACGAGGTCGGGGCCGGGGACAGGGTGGTGCTGCGCCTCGGCGAGCTCGCCGTCGCCGCCGTGCCGCTGGTGCATCACGGCGCGCCCTGCCTCGGCTACGCGGTGACGGAGGCGGCGCGCGTGAACGTCTGGCGCAACCGGCTGGAGGCGCGCGGCCTGCCGGTCGGCCCCTGGCTCGCCGGGCTGAAGCGGGCGGTGCTGGCGGGGCTGCCGGACACGCACCCGGTGCCGTTCGACGTCCGGCCCCGTGGTGCGGCCGGTGGCGCGGCCGGCGCCCCTGCCCTTCCCGGCGCCCTGCCGCCCACCCTGCCGCCCACCCTGCCGCTGGGCGAGCTTCGGGACCTCGTGACCGTCACGCCCGGGCAGAAGCTCGGCTACGTGACCGACGTGGCCGACACGCCGGCGAACCGCGTGGCGATCGAGGCACTGGTGCGCGGCGCCGACACGCTGTTCATCGAGGCCGCCTTCGCCGCCGAGGACGCGCCGCTCGCCGCCGCGCGGGGCCATCTCACCACGCGCGCGGCGGGCGAGATCGCGCACGCGGCCGGGGCGCTGCGGGTGGAGCCGTTCCACTTCTCGCCGCGCTACGCGGGCGAGGAGGCGCGGCTGCTGGCCGAGGTGGCGGCGGCGTTCGGCGGGCCGCCGGGGGATGGGCCGCCGGGGGATGGGCCGCCGGGGGATGGGCCGCCGGGGGATGGGCCGCCGGGGGATGGGCCGCCGGGGAGTGGGCCGACCGGCGAGCGCGGTCCACCGTAGATCGTCGCCTCGCGCCGGCATCGTGCCGCCGGGTTGTTCGCCCCGGCGGCGATCCTTGCCGGCTCCCCGCCACGCGGCCTCCATCCGGCGGCAAGGGCCGCGGCGACGCCGGACGGCTGGCCGATCAGACCCCCTTCCCTGGTCAGACCCCCTGGGCCACGATGTCCGCGCGCAGCTCGTCCAGCACCCGCAGCCGGCCGCCCGGCGCCTCGACGTGCCAGAACACCCAGCCGTTGCAGCTCGGCGCGTCCTGCACCGCGGCGCCGACCTGATGGATCGAGCCCTGCACCCGGCCACAGCGGATCGAGCCGTCCGCCCCGACCATGGCGCGCCAGCGGCGGGCCCGGTCGAAGAGCGGGCTGCCGGCCGGCACCAGGCCGCGCTCGACCAGCGTGCCGAAGGGCACGCGCGGCTGGTCGCGCTTCTGCACCGTCACCAGCGTCGCGCCCTCGGGCAGCGGCTCCACCGCGTCCACCCGCGCCTGCGCCGCCTCGGCATAGGGGGCCTCGCGCTCGATGCCGATGAAGCGGCGGCCGAGGCGGCGCGCCACGGCGGCGGTGGTGCCGCTGCCGAGGAACGGGTCCAGCACCACCTCGCCCGGCGCGGTGCAGGAGAGCAGCACGCGGTGCAGCAGCGCCTCGGGCTTCTGCGTCGGGTGCAGCTTGCGTCCCGCCGCGTCGCGCAGCCGCTCGCCGCCGGTGCAGAGCGGGATCAGCCAATCCGAGCGCATCTGCAGGTCGTCGTTCAGCGCCTTCATGGCGGCGTAGTTGAAGCGGTAGCGGCTCTCCTCCCCGCGCGCCGCCCAGATCAGCGTCTCGTGCGCGTTGGTGAAGCGGCGGCCGCGGAAGTTGGGCATCGGGTTCGACTTGCGCCAGATCACGTCGTTCAGGATCCAGAAGCCCAGGTCCTGCAACGCGGCGCCGAGGCGGAACACGTTGTGGTAGGCGCCCATCACCCAGATCGTGCCGTCCTTGCGCAGCACGCGGCGCGCCTCGGTCAGCCAGGCGCGGGTGAAGGCGTCGTAGGCGGCGAAGTCCGCGAAGCGGTCCCAGGCGGCGTCCACCCCGTCCACCAGGCTGTCGTCCGGCCGGCGCAGGTCGCCCCTGAGCTGGAGGTTGTAGGGCGGGTCCGCCACCACGGCATGGACCGAGGCGGGCGGCAGTTCGCGCATGACGTCGATGCAATCGCCGACCAGGATCTGGTCGGTCTGTAGGCTGAGACCCATCCGCACTGTCGCCATGTCCCCCGGACCCGCGTCCCCGGCGCGCGGGGAATGCCGCGCCGACGGCGACGCGTCGGGCGGCAAGGAATCACGCGGGATTCCGGGCGTCAATCCGGTGCGGCGCGGGCGATTCCGGCGATTCGCGGCAAGCCCGACTCACGGCGGCCGAAGCGCGTCGCCAGCCGGCGGGCGGGGCCGGCCCGGCCCCTGCCCGCCCCCGGATACCGCGTGGACGGCCGGGCGCCCGACCCACCCGAGCCCGGTCCCCCTGAGCAAGGATCCCCCCGAGCCCGGTCCCCTTGAGCACGGCCCGCCCCGGCCCGGCGCGGCGGCGCGGTCCGGCGGCGGGGCCGGCCCTCATGGCCGCGTCGCGGGCCGCCATGCCCCCCGCCCCGCCGCGATCGTCGTCATCGCCATGGCCGCCTCGACCGGCGCGAAGCCGCGCCGGTGGTGCGGCGTCGGCCCGAGCTCGCGCAGCGCCGTCCGGTGTCGGATCGTGGGGTAGCCGGCATGCGCGGCGAAGCCGTAGCCGGGCCAGCGCGCGTCGAGCCGGTGCATGGCGCGGTCGCGCACCACCTTGGCCATGATCGAGGCGGCGGCGATGCTGAGGCTCAGCCCGTCGCCGCCGACGAGGCAGCGCACGGCGCAGTCGAGGCGCGGCGGCTGGTTGCCGTCCACCAGGGCGAGGTCCACCGGGCCGGGCAGGCGGCGCACGGCACGCGCCATGGCGAGGTGCGTGGCGCGCAGGATGTTGAGCCGGCCGATCTCCGCCGCGCTGGCCGCGCCGAGGCCGATCTCGGCCAGCCCCGCCGCCTCGGCCGCGCGCAGCGCCGCGAAGGCGGCCTCGCGCCGGGCACGGTCGAGCTTCTTGCTGTCGTCGAGCAGGCGGGCGAGGGCATCCGGCACGCCGGCCGGGAACAGCACGGCGGCGGCGAGCACGGGGCCGGCCAGCGGGCCGCGCCCGGCCTCGTCCACCCCGGCGACGCGGCCGCCCATCGCGGATTCGAGGCTGTAGTCGGGCATGGCGGCAGGCTGCGCGCCGCCGCCGGGGCCGGCAAGCCGGCCCGGCGGCGCGGCGGTCGCGGCGATTCGCCCGGGCGGCATCCCGCCCCCTCGCGGCGGGCCGCCGCGCACGGCCCGCGATCGGGAGGGCGGGCCCGTGACGCGATCTGTACCCGGCGCGATTGCCTCGGTGCCGCAAACGCGCCATCCATGCGCCACGGCGGGGCCGACTTCCGGCTCAAACCTGTGTCGCCTGACGCCTGCGATGAGGAGTGCCATGTCTTTCCGCATGCTTGCCGCCGCCATCGGTCTCGCGGCCGGGCTCGCCGGGGGCGCTGCCCTGGCGTCGCCGCCGAACGCGGCCATGCTGCTGCCTCTGCCGGCCGCCGCCGGCGATCCCGGGATCGAGGCGGTGCGGTGGGTGAACCGCTGCCGCACCACCTACGTCGAGACCTGGCGCCACGGCCGGCGCGTGATGGTGCCGCGCCAGACCTGCCGGCAGGTCTGGATCGGCCCGCCGCATCGCGGCCCCGGCGGCCCGCCGCCGCGCTGGTGACGCGAAGGCCCGCTGCCGCCTGGAGCATTTTCACGCTGGGTGTACTCACCCAGTGGCCCGGAAAATGCGAAAGACCAGAAGGTTGGAGCCGTTCCGGCCTGAT
>NZ_JALPRX010000147.1 GCF_023223525.1 Roseomonas acroporae
GACCGCAAGGGCAACCCGATGACCATGAAGTTCCAGGGCACGGTGGAACCCTATTTCCGCGACGACCAGGGCTAGAGCATTTTCAAGCTGGGTGTACTCACCCAGCGACCCGGAAAATGCGAAAAACCAAAAGGTTGGAGCCGTTCCGGCCTGATACGGTCAGGCCGGAACGGCTCCAGAGCGGATCGCCGGCGGGCGGACACGCCCGGCGGCGTGAATCCGCGCCGAGAGCAAGGGGCTACAGCGAACCGCCGTCCCAACCGGACGGCGGTTCGCTGCAGGCGGCAGCGGGACCGGCCGGACGGGCGCCGCCGGGAACGGGGCACCGGTGGCGCACCGCCGCCCCGCCGGGGCCTTGCCCTCGCCGGAACCGAGCCCCGCCGGAACCGAGCGCGGCTGGAACTGCGCCACGTCCTGTGGCAACCACCGGCACGATCCGCGCGCGGGGTTCCCGCCACGGGCCTGCCGACCCCGCACGACCCGGCGGCGACGCCAGGGCCGGCGGCCGCCCGCCCCGCCGACAGCCTGAAGGAAACGCCGATGTCATTTCGCACGCTCGCCGCCGCCATCGGTCTCGCGGCCGGCCTTGCCGGGGGCGGCGCGCTGGCGGCACCGGGGATTCCGGCGGGTGTCCGAGGGGCGCTCGCCGAGGTCGGTCCGGCGCCGGGCAGCGAGGGAGCGGGCATCGAGAAGGTGCGCTGGGCGAACCGGTGCCGCTTCGTGCGCGAGACCGACTGGAGCCACGGCGGCTCCGGCCGCATCCGCCGCGAGTGCCGGCAGGTGTGGATCGGCCCTACGCATGGCGGCATGCCGCAGGACCGTGGCATCCGCCGGGACGGCTGGTAGGCCGCGCCCGGGCCGTCCAGCCGGGACCTGTCCGGTTCGGGAAGGCGGCGGAAGGAGATGGCGAGGGACCTGCCGTGCCGGGCAGGGTTCGGCGCGCGACCGCCCCACCCGACCCCGCGCGCGACACCGGCCCGCGCAGGTCGGGACCTGTGCGGGCGGCAGAGCCGGTTTCAGAACAGGGCGAGCTGCCGCGCGGCCTGCCGTCCCGGCGCCCGGGCCGGGGCCGGGGCCGGGACCGGGACCGGGACGCCATCCGCCGCTCCGCCATCCTCGGGAACGCGGAACAGGGTGCGGTCCAGCCGGCCCGTGCCGCGCGCGCCGGCGGCGCCATTCTCCTCGTGACAGCGGTCGAGGCCGGTGCGGTCGAAGCCGAGCCGCGACGAGGCCAGGGCGAAGCGCCGCGCCAGCAGATCGGCATAGGGGCCGGCGCCGGTCTGGCGCCGGCCGAAGCGCGAATCGTTCATCCCGCCGCCGCGCGTCTCGCGGATCAGCGACAGCACCCGCGCGGCGCGGTCGGGGAAGTGCCGGCCGAGCCATTCCTCGAAGAGCGGGCGCACCTCCAGCGGCAGGCGCAGCAGCACGTAGCCGGCGCGCGTGGCGCCGTGCCGCGCCGCCTCGGCCAGGATGCGCTCCAGCTCGGCGTCGTTCAGCCCCGGGATCATCGGCGCCGCCAGCACGCCGGCCGGCACGCCGGCGGCGGCCAGCGCCCCGATCGCGGCGAGGCGGCGCAGCGGCGCCGCCGCGCGCGGCTCCATCCGCCGCGCCAGCACCGGATCGAGCGTGGTGACCGAGAGGCAGACATGCACGAGGTTGCGCTCGGCCAGGCGGCGCAGGATGTCGAGGTCGCGCAGCACGCCGGTGGACTTGGTGACGATGGTCACCGGATGGCCGAAGCGTTCCAGCACCTCGAGCACCTGCCGCGTCAGCGACAGGGTGCGCTCCACCGGCTGGTAGGGATCGGTGTTGGAGCCGAGCGCGATCGGGCGCGGCACGTAGCCGGGCCGGCGCAGCTCCCGCTCCAGCAGCGCGGCGATGTCGGGCTTGTAGAGGAGGCGCGTCTCGAATTCGAGGCCGGGCGAGAAGCCGAGATGGGCGTGGCTCGGCCGGGCGTAGCAGTAGATGCAGCCGTGCTCGCAGCCCCGGTACGGGTTCACCGACCGGTCGAAGCCGATGTCGGGGGAATCGTTCCAGGCGATGGCGGAGCGGCTGCGGTCCGGCGTCAGCGTGGTCGGCAGCGGCGGCAGCTCGGCCAGCTCGCGCGCCAGCGTGTCCCAGCCATCGTCCCAGGGCTCCGCATGCGTCCGCTCGTAGCGGTTCGCGGGATTCGAGGCGGCGCCCCGGCCCTTCAGCGGGCGGGCGTTCGGCGTGGCGGTTCCGGCGGGAAGGAAATGACCGTCGGGCATGCGCGGTTCCCGGTTCGTTCCGGAAGACCCTGCGCAATGCCGCGTTAATCGTCAAGAACAAACAGCGAAAGCGAGCGATCCGGCGCGGGCGGTACCGATCGCGCGACGCGCCGGCCGGGGCCGGGCCGGCGCGCCGGGAAGGTTCAGCCCGCCTCGCCCGTGCCGTCCAGCAGCGCCATGGCGTCGGCATCGAGCCGCAGCCGCGTGGCGCCCATGATCTCGTCGAGCTGCTCCACCGTGGTGGCGCTGGCGATCGGCGCCGCGATGGCCGGCCGCGCCATCAGCCAGGCCAGCGACACCTGCGCCGGCGTCGCGCCCAGCCGGCCGGCGACCGTGTCGAGCGCGGCCAGCACGCGCTGGCCGCGCGGGTTGAGGTAGTTGCGCGCCTTGGCCGCCCGCGCCCGGTCGCCGAGGTCGGCCTCGGAGCGGTACTTGCCGGTCAGGAAGCCGCTGGCCAGCGAGTAGTAGGGAATGACGCCGAGCCCCTCGCGCACGCAGAGATCCTGCAGCGCGCCCTCGAAGCCGGCGCGGTCGTAGAGGTTGTACTCCGGCTGCAGCGTCTCGTAGCGGGGGATGCCGAGGCGGCGGCTGGTCTCCAGCGCCTCGGCCAGCCGCGGCGCGGCGTAGTTCGAGGCGCCGATCGCGCGCACCTTGCCCTGGCGGACGAGCTGGGCGTGCGCCTCCAGCGTCTCCTCCAGCGGCGTCTCGGGGTCGTCCTTGTGCGACTGGTAGAGGTCGATCACGTCGGTCCGCAGCCGGCGCAGCGAGTCCTCGACGGCCTGCACGATCCAGCGCCGCGACAGGCCCTTGCGGTCGGGGCCCAGCTCCATGCCGCACTTGGTGGCGATCAGCACGCCGTGGCGGCCGCCGCGCCTGGCCAGCCAGTTGCCGATGATCGTCTCGGACTCGCCGCCCGAATTGCCCGGCGCCCATTTCGAGTAGACGTCGGCCGTGTCCACCATGGTGCCGCCGGCCGCGACGAAGGCGTCGAGCAGGCGGAAGGACTGCGCCTCGTCCACCGTCCAGCCGAACACGTTGCCGCCGAACACCAGCGGCGTGATCTCGAGTCCCGAATTGCCGAGCCTGCGCCGTTCCATCCCGCCATCCTCCGATGCCGATGCGTCCGGCGAGGATAGGGCGGATCGCCGACGGACGGATACGCCGGCACCGTTCCGACCGGGCGGCCCGCATGCCTCCCCGGCCGGCGCGCCCCGCGCGCTCCGCCGCTTCAGGCGTCGGTGAAGCGCACCGCCACGATCTGCCAGCGCAGCGGCGCGGCCGGGTCGGTGGCGAGGCGAAGCGTCAGCCGGTCGCCGAGGTCGAGTTCCATCGTCCCCGCGCCGATCACGCGCATCGACCGCACGGCCTGCAGCAGCGGCACGGGCGGGAGGAAGGCGTCGGGCCGCAGCCGGTCGCGGATCATCGTCAGCAGCGCCCCCGGCGTGGCGGCCCTGCGCGCCATGTCGGACGCCATCGCGTGGAGGAAGGTCTCGTCGTCCGGCCCGGCCGGCACGGCGCCGTGGAACGCGGCCATCAGGCTGCGACGCAGCGACGGCCAGTCCACCCGCCCTTCCAGCGACGGCGCGTCGGCCGCGTCGACGTGACGCGCCACCTCCAGGACGGAATAGCCGGCGGTACCGGTCCAGGCCCCGAGCAGCGCCAGGATGCCGACGAGCAGCATGCCGGCCAGGGCGCGCGGCCGGGCCGCCCTCGCCGGGGCGAGGGCCGCGCGGGATGCCAGGAGCCTGGCGGATGGCGGCCGGGATGCAGGCGGGACCGGCGCCGGCGGGTGGCGGCGGTCGTAGTCGGCCCATACCTCGTCCCAGATGCTCGCCCTGCTCATGCCTGCCTCGCGCGTTAACCGGGACCGCCCTGATCTCACCGGGGGCGAGACTCCAGGGACAGCAGTACAATTTTTTGTACTTGTGAGACGGCTTTCCTTGTTCACTGGTTAATGGAGGCGGCTGGATCGTGCGCGCGCAACGCGCATCCCCTTGAAGCGCCATCACCAGTGCGAGATTGCGCGCCGCCGGCCATGCCCGCGGCACGCGCGGCCCGACCGGCCCTGCCGTCCGGACGGCATCGCCGCCGCCGGCGGTGGGCCCGCGGGACGGGTGGTCAGTGGGCGCGTCGCCATGGGGACGGGCATGGTGGCGGGCCGGCATGCCTCCGGGGCGGCCCGGACCCGCGGGTGCTTCGTGGCCCGGACCGGACGGCTGCGCCGACGCGCGCTCCGGCCGAAAGGGAGCGGCCCGGCCCGCCCGGCCCCTCGCGAGGCCCGGGCGCGGGCGATCCAGACGCGGGATGCGGGGCTTGGAGCGGATCGCCGGCGGGCGGACACGCCCGGCGGCGTGAATCCGCGCCGGGAACAACGAGCGACGGCGAACCGCAGTCCCAACCGGACCGCGGTTCGCTGCAGGGGGCGCGGCATGCCCCGGGCCATGGTGGATTTGCGGATCCGTGCGGGCCCGTCAGGGCCGGTTCGGGTGGCCCGCGGGTTCGTCCGCGCTCCTTTCCGTGCCGGGAGGGTCAGGGCCCCGGCACGATGCACCGCAGCGCGCCGGCAGCTCCTGCTTCCCGACGCGGAAAGGCCCTCGCCATCCCGCCACCGGCCCCTCGAACGGGCTCCCGGGGCCGTTCCGGCCCGGCTTTACCAGGCCGGAACGGCGCCACAGCCTTCGATGCGACGCATTTCCCGAGCCGCCGGGCGAGCGCCCCCAGCCTGAAAATGCTCCCGGCAAACCTCTGGAGGTTTGCGCATGGGCGAATGGCCGAGCAGGCTTGCGCAGCCTGCCTTCGCCGACTTCCATCCATGGCGCAGGCTGCGCAAGCCCGCTCAGGCGAGAGGCGCCAGCCGGCTCTCGAGCTGCCCCAGGAGATCGGCCAGCGCCGCGTTCATCGCCGCGGCGCGTGCCGCGGCGGGCGGGTCCGGTGTCGCCAGCGGCGCGGTGCCGGCCAGGACGAGTTGCGACGCCACCCGCCCGTCAGCGCCGCGCAGCACCACCGCCGACATCCCCGCGCGGGCGAGGCCGCGGGCGGGTTCGGCCTGCAGCGTCGTCAGCTCGGCCTCCAGGATCAGGTCCGCCGGTGCCCGGCTGCCGGGCGCGACGACGGCGGCGAACAGGCCGGAGGCGATCAGCCAGCGGCGGACGACCTCCTCGACGAGATCGGCCGGCGGGGCCGTCCATTCGTTGTGGAAGTCGGCCGTCTCGGTGCCGTCGGCGCGCAGCGTGCGCAGGCCGCGCTGCTCCTGGCCCGGGGCCGCGCGCAGCAGCCGCACCAGCAGCACCTTGCCGCCGCGCCGGGCGCCGCCCGGACCGCGACCCGGCGGCGGCGCCGGATCCAGGGCGAAGCGCTGGATCTCGATGTAGGGCCGGCTGAACAGCGAGGCGCAGCCGGGCAGCGCCAGGGCCGCGCCGGCGCCGAGCAGCAGCGCCGCGCGCCGCGACCGGCATGGCCCCGGCCGCGCCGGGGGGCCGCCGCGGGCCGGCCCGGCAATCCGCCCGGCGGGCGCCGCCGGGCGCGGCACGGGGTCGTGCCCGGGAATGGTTCCGGGGATCGGGTCCGGCATCAGCGTCGCTCCGGCGGTGGCGGCGAGCCGAACAGCGCCTGCGACGGGGCGCGGCGCAGCAGCTCGGTGACGTCGCGCAGGTTGCTCGCCACGGCGCGCAGGTCGCGCAGGATCGGCGTCAGGTCGGCCTGGGTGTCGGAGACCAGGCCGCGGCCGGAGCGCAGCGTGCTGTCGAGCCCGGCCAGCGCCTGCGGCACGCGGTTGGCCGCCTCGCGCACGCTCTGCGCCGCCTGGCCGAACTGGCCGGCGGCCTGGCTGACATTGGCGATCGCCTGGCGCGTCTCGCGCCCGGTGAGCACGGTGCGTGCCGCCTCGGAGGTCCGGCGCAGCTCGGCGATGACGCCCGGCAGGTCGGCGGTGTCCACGGCGCCGCGCAGCGTGGTGAGGAGCTGGGTGGCCTCGCGCAGCGCCACGTTCACCTCGCCCTCCTGGCCCACCTCGCGGCGCAGGTCCTGCACCAGCCCGGCGATGTTCTCGATCAGGCCGCGGAAATCCACGTCCTGCAGGCGCTGCACCAGGTTCTCGGCGGCGCTCTGCACCTGCGCCACGGTGGAGGGGATGGAGGGGATGTAGGTGAAGCGCGGGCGCCAGGGCGGCTGCACCACCGGGAAGCGGTCCGGCGGCGAGAAGTCGAGCTCGATGTAGCTCACGCCGGTGATCCCCTGGCTGGTGATGCGCGCCCGCAGCCCGTGCTCCACCGCCTCGTGCAGCATGTCCTCGCGGCCGAGCGGGCCGATGCGCGCGAGATCGACCGTGAAGCGCACCAGCACGCGCTGGAAGGCGGTGTTGAAGCGCTCGCCGTCCTCGGTGCGGTACTCGGCCGAGACGAGGCCGATCTCGCGCACCTGGCCGAGCCTGACGCCGCGGTAGCGCACCGCCGAGCCGACATCGAGGCCCTGCACGGATTCGCGGACATAGGTCTCCAGCGTCACCTCGCGGCCGCCGAAATTGCGCGAGGTGAGGAACAGCACGAAGCCGACCATCAGCCCGGCGCCGACCAGCACCAGCGTGCCGACGCGCAGATAGAGCGCGGTGCTGCGGGAGGCCATGGCTAGAGCCCGCCCAGCGCGGGAGGCCGGCCCGGGAGGCGCCTCGCCCTCCCCTCGACGCTGCCGATCGCGGGCATGTCCTAGCCCCGCTCCGCCATCGGCTCGCGCCGGAAGAAGGCGCGCACCACCGGGTGCTCGCTGGTGTCGCGCAGCACGCGCGGGTCGCCCTCGGCGATCATTCCCTTGGCCTCCTTGTCCAGCATGATGCAGCGGTCGCCGATCGCCAGGATGGACTGCAGCTCGTGCGTGACCACCACGAAGGTGGTGCCGAGGTCGCGCGCGATGCCGCGGATGAGTTCGTCGAGCCCGGCCGAGGTGATCGGGTCGAGCCCGGCGGAGGGCTCGTCGAGGAACAGCACGGGCGGGTCGAGCGCCATGGCGCGGGCGATGCCGGCGCGCTTGGCCATGCCGCCCGAGATCTCGGCCGGCAGCCGCCCGGCGGCGTCGCCGAGCCCGACCACGCCGAGCTTGGCGCGCGCCACCTCGCCCCGCGCGCGCGGCGGCAGCCGGGTGTGGCGCTCGATCGGCAGCTCGACGTTCTCGGCCAGCGTCATGGAGCCGAACAGCGCGCCCGACTGCCACATCACGCCGAGCCGGCGCAGCAGCGCCTGGCGCGCCTTGTCGTCCTCGGAGAGCACGGGCTGGCCGAGGATCTCCACCGTGCCGGCGGCGGGCGGGAACAGGCCGATCATCGCCTTGAGCAGGCTCGACTTGCCGCAGCCGGAGCCGCCGAGGATGACGAACACCTCGCCGCGCCGCACGTCGAAGGAGACGCCGCTGAAGATGGTGCGGCCGCCGAAGGCCACGGCGAGGTCGCGCACGCGGATCACCGCCTCGGCCTCCGGCCCCGGCGCCTGCCGCGCCGGCTCCGGGGACGCCGGTTGCGCCGGTTCCGAGGACGCCTGCCGCGCCGGTTCCGGCGACGTCTGCCGCGCCGGCTCCGGCGACATCGGCCCCACCGGTTCCGGCGATGCCTGCCTCGCCGGTTCCGAAGAAGCGTGCCGTGCCGGTTCCGAAGAAGCGTGCCGCGCCGGTTCCGAAGAAGCGTGCCGCGCCGGTTCCGGCGACGCCTGCCGCGCCGGTTCCGGCGACGCCGCCCCCGTCGGCCGGGCCTCCCCGGCCGTGCCCGCCGCCTCCGCCCCGCTCATATGCCGAGCCGGCTGAACAGCACGGCGAAGAGGCCGTCGAGCACCACGGTCGCGATGATGCCGCCCACCACCGCCGCCGTCGCCGCGTCGCCCACCGCGCGCGGGCCGCGCCCCGCGCTGAGGCCGGCGCGGCAGCCGATGCCGGCGATGGCGAGGCCGAACACGGCGGCCTTGAACAGGCCGCCCAGCAGGTCGCGCAGGGTCAGCCACTGCATCAGCGTGTTGGTGATGGAGATGAGCGGGAAGTTCTGCCCCGTCATCACCACCGCCATGCCGACGAGGCCGGAGAGGTTCACCAGCAGCGCCAGGATGGGCATCGCCACCAGCGTGGCGATCAGGCGCGGCAGCACCAGCATCGCCATGGAGTCGATGCCCATGATGCGCAGCGCGTCCACCTCCTCGTTCACCGTCATGGTGCCGAGCTCGGCGGCGAAGGCCGAGCCGGTGCGGCCGGCGACGATGATGGCGGCGATCAGCGGCCCCAGCTCGCGCAGCAGCACGATGCCGACGAGCTGCGGGACGAACATCTCGCCGCCGTAGCGGCGCAGCGGGATGGCGGACTGGAAGGCCAGGATCACGCCGATCAGCACGCCGAGCAGCAGCGTCAGCGGGAAGGCGCGCAGCCCCACCTCGTCGAGCTGGCGCAGCAGGTCGGCCGCGCGCAGGTTGCGCGGGCGCCGCAGCAGGCCGAGCGCGGTGACGAGGCATTGGCCGATGAAGGCGGTGCCGTCGCGGATCGAGCGGCCGGCCGCGAACACCATGGCGCCGAGCCAGGCGAGCCAGGGCATCGGCTTCGGCGGCACGGGCGGCGGCGCCTCGGCCAGCGCGTCGCGGGTGCGGTCCAGCACCGCCCGCTCCGCCTCGCCCGCGCCCTCGATGCGCGTCTCCGGCCCGGCCAGGTCGAGCACCAGCACCGCGCCGGCGGTGTCGAGCATGGTGATGCCGGCGAGGTCGATGGCGGGCGGCGCGCCGTCCTGCGCCCCCGCCTCCACCCCCCTCATGACGCGTGGCCAGAGGGCGGCGGCGCCGTCGGCGTCCAGCCGGCCGGAGAGGGCCAGCGTGCCGTCCGCGCGCCGCTCCATCCCGGCGTTCCCGTCCTCGCGCGCCGCCGCGCGCGCGGCGATGTCCTGGCCCTCCGGCGGCACGGGTCAGGGATCCGTGGGGTCGCGCGGTTCGCGCGCGGAGGGGGCACGCGGTTCGTGCGCGGAGGGGGCACGCGGCGCGGGCGCCACGGCCGGACCGGCGGCGCCGCGCAGCGCGCGCGCGATGGCGGCGCCCGCCTCCAGGCCCGTCTGCCACGCGCCGCCCGCCGTTCCCGCGAGGTGCGGGTGGCACGCCTCGCCCGCCAGGTGCAGCCGCCCCGGCGCCACCGGCCGCGCCAGCGCCAGCCGCGCCGCGTGGCCGCCGGGAACCGCGTAGCTGTAGCTGCCGAGGGTCAGCGGGTCGGTGCCCCAGCGCGTCACCACGGCGCGCGCCGGGTCCAGCGCCCGGTCGGCGCGGGTGCCGAAGCCGCGCCGCAGCTCCTCGCGCGCCAGCGCCACCGCCTCGGCGTCCGTCACCCCGGCCAGCGCCCGGGCCGACCGGCCGCCGACGAAGCCGATGACGTGATCGCGGCCGAAGGGCCAGGCCTGGAACACCATCAGCCGCTCGCCCCGCGCCACCTCGCGGTCGATCCCGGCGAAGTCCGGCAGGTCCAGCCGGTCCGGGCCATCGGGGCGTCCGGCGGGACGTTCCGGGGGGTGCCCTGCGGGCTGCCGGGCGGCGCGCAGCGCCACCTTGGTCAGCAGCCCCATGGGCAGCGCCGCCACCGCGTCGCGCGTCGCTTCCGGCAGCGGCGGGTCGAAGGCGATCGACCCGGCGGCCAGCACGCCCGTGGAGACGGTGACGAGGCAGCAGCGCGCCCGGACCGTGCCGCGCGGCCCGGAGACGCGCACCCGCGTCCCGCCCGCCGGCCCGCCCCACTCGATGCGCGTCACCGGCGCGCCGGCGACGACCGGCAGCCCCTCGGCCAGCCGCGCCACCAGCGCGCCGAGCCCGGTGGAGACGGCGTAGTTCGGCCCGTCCAGCAGGTTGGCCGCCCAGTCCTCCAGGCTGATCGCGTCGGCCTCGGCGGCCGAGATCACCGGGCCTTCCCAGGCCTCCACCGTGGCGGCGAAGCGCCGGTCCGGCGTCGCCGCCGAGAGCGGCAGGTCGGGTCCGCCGGCGGCCGCGCGCGCCCGGTCCAGCCGGAACGCCGATGCGTGGAAGGCCTCCTCGGCCGCGTCGTACTCGGCCAGCTCCGCCGCCGTGGCGCGGCGACCGTCGACGAAGGTGACGCGGTCGCGCTCCCCGCGGCGCTGGTCCAGCAGGCCGATGCCGAGCCGCCCGGCCAGCGGCACCAGCGGGTTGCGGTCGCCGGCATGCAGCCATGAGGCGCCGTGGTCGAAGGGGCTGCCGAGGCTGTCGCTCTCGGTGCGGCAGCGGCCGCCGACCCGGTCGGCCGCCTCCAGCACCACGCAGGCCAAGCCCTCGGCGCGCAGCGCGGTCGCGGCCGCGATCCCGGCGGCGCCGGCGCCCACCACCACCACGTCGGGGTCCGTCGGCAGGGTCGCCGCGGGCGGGGGCGGGATCACCGGGACGGCCCCCGGGAGGTTCCCGCGGACGGTCGCCGGGCCGGCCCCCGGCAAGATCCCTGGCGCGGTCCACGGGACGATCCCAGGGAAGATCCCAGGGAAGATCCACGGGATGAACCGCGGTGAAACCCGTCCGGATGGGTGCCGGCCCGGTGCCGGACGGCGCCGTCCGGCCACGCGACCTCCGTCTCTCGCCGGTCCAACGCCGCTCCGTCCTCGTCAGTGCCGCCCGTGCACGGGCGGCGCACAGGTGGCATCCCCGGCGGCGGAAGTCGAGAGGCGCGCCGCCATCGTCACGGTCCTGTCCCGGTGCCGACGCGGCACCGACACGACGGGCTCAGGCCGCCTCGGTCCGCCAGTCTATCTCGCCCAGGCCGTGCGCGCGCAGCCAGGCGTTCACCTGCGAGAAGGGCCGCGAGCCGAAGAAGCCCCGCCGCGCCGACAGGCCGGAGGGATGCACCGAGCGAAGCACCAGGTGCCGGCCCGCATCCACGAAGGCGGCCTTCTTCTGCGCGTAGGCGCCCCAGAGCACGAAGGCGGCGTGCGGCACGGTGTCGTTCACCACCCGGATCACCGCGTCGGTGAAGCCTTCCCAGCCCCTGCCGGCATGGCTGTTGGCCTGCCCCTCCTCCACGGTGAGCACCGCGTTGAGCAGCAGCACGCCCTGGTCGGCCCAGCGCAGCAGCGAGCCGGAGGCCGGCGGGTGCAGGCCGAGGTCGCTGCCCAGCTCGCGGAAGATGTTGCGCAGCGAGGGCGGCAGCGGCACGCCGGGCTGCACCGAGAAGGAGAGGCCGTGCGCCTGCCCCGGGCCGTGGTACGGGTCCTGGCCGAGGATCACCACGCGCACCTCGTCGGGCGGCGTGCGGTCGAGGGCGGCGAAGATCAGCGGCGGCGGCGGGTACACGCGGCGCCCCTCGGCCAGCGCCGCCGCCAGGTGCGCGCGCAGCAGGGCGAGCCGCGCCAGGTCGAGCCGGTCGCGCAGCGCCGCCGCCCAGGCGGGCGAGAGGCGGGAAAGCGGCCAGTCCCCCGAGGGACCGTGGGCGGGGCCGAGTGCCGCGTCGATCTCCGCGGGCGTCATCGCCGGAAGGGCACGGGAACGGGCGTCGGCAGGCGGTCCAGGCGCGGCGTCATGGCGGCCCCTCCATCGTGGCCCGGCGGGCCAGTTCGACGCGGCAGGCTTCGGCGTCGGCCACGCAGCCGCCCGCCAGCCACCAGCGCCGCGTCGCCGACAGCAACGCGCCGACCCGGGGTCCGGCTGCGACGCCCATCGCCAGCACGTCGCGCCCCTGCAGCGGGAAGACCGGGCGCGGCGTGTCGCGCAGCCGGTCGCGCAGCGCCGACCAGCCGCGCATCGCCGCCGGGTCCGCCGCCGCGGGATCGTCCGCCTCGGCCAGCCAGCTCGCCGCCACCAGCCGCCCGGCCGGCGCCTCCGCCAGCAGCCGGCGCAGCGCCGCGTCGTCGAGGTCGGGAGCGAGCGCCGGCGGCGCGGCGAGCGCCAGCAGCACGTCCCGCTCCTCGTTGGCGAACCGCAGCCGGCGGGCCAGCGCCGCGGCCATGGCCGCGGCGCCGGATGGCGGCAACGCGCCCGCCATGGCCGGCGCAGCGGCCGGCGGCGACGCGCCGGCACGCCCCGGCGCGTCGCGCGGCAGCAGCGCGGCGAGGCGCAGCAGCGGCTCGGCCGGCGCGCCGAGACGCAGCAGCGCGGCCAGCCGGTCCGGCGCGCCCGCCTCGGGCAGCACGGCGCCGAGCACCCCCGTCCCGCGCATCAGCGCCAGCGCGCCCAGCGGATCGGGCGTCGCCAGCAGCCGCTTCAGCTCGCTCCAGACGCGCTCGGCGGAAAGCCGGGCGAGCCCCGGCACGGCGCCGCGGATCGCCGCCACCGCCGCCGGGTCCGGCGCGCCGGTGCCGTAGCGGGCCTGGAAGCGGAAGAAGCGCAGCGCGCGCAGGTAGTCCTCGGCGAGCCGCGTCGCCGGGTCGCCGACGAAGCGCACCAGGCCGCGCCGCAGGTCCTCGCGGCCGCCGAAGTAGTCCCACAGCGCGCCCTCGGCCGAGAGCGACATGGCGTTGATGGTGAAGTCGCGCCGCGCCGCGTCCTCGCGCCAGTCGGTGGTCCATTCCACCTCGGCGTGGCGGCCGTCGGTGGCGAGGTCGCGGCGCAGCGCCGTCACCTCCACCGGCTGGCGGCCGAGCACGGCGGTGACGGTGCCGTGGGCGATGCCGGTCTCGAACACCTTCAGCCCGGCGTCGCGCAGGCGCGCGGCGATGGCCTCGGGCGGCAGCGGCGCCGCCACGTCCACGTCGGCGACCGGCCGGCCGGCCAGGATGTCGCGCACGCAGCCGCCGACCGCGCGGGCGCCGGGCAGCGCCGCCAGCACGGCGGCCGGCGCGCCCGCGCGCAGCAGGGCGGGGGGCGCGATGCGGGCCTGGGGCGGATCGGCCGGCCCCATCATGGCCCGGGGGCCGGATCGACCGGCCCCGTCATGGCCCGGTTGGCCGGATCGGCCGGCCCCGTCATGGCCCCGGGGCCGGATCGGCCGGCCCCGTCATGACCCGGGTGGCCGGATCGGCGGGAGCCGTGGGCGACGCGTCCGGCACCGGGACGGCGTGGCCGGGCACGACGCGGCCGTCCTGCAGGTGCGGCGGCACGTAGACCGTGTCCGGCGCCATGCTGCGCGACAGGCCGAACCAGGCGGCGCCGCCGACGGCCAGCACGATGCCGAGGACGGCGAGCGCGACCTCGACCCCGCTCATCCCGACGCGCGGGTTGAGGTGGCGCCAGAGCGCATAGGCGGCGAAGGGCAGCAGGAACAGGAGGAGGTTGAGCACGCGGACCATGGGTTCTGGCGGGTGGGCAGGGAGCGGGCGGGAGGCACGCCGGCCGCCGGGACCGCTCCAGCCCGACCGTATCAGGTGGGAGCGGCCCTAGCCTCTTGATGTCTCGCATTTCCCGGATCGCCGGGCGAGTACGCCCGGCTTGAAGATGCCCGGATGCCCGGCCTCCGGTCGGTTCGTCCGGGGGCGGCTCAGTCCGCCGCCGTCGCCGGCTCGCGCAGCACCCTGGCGAGGGTCACCAGGATCGTCGCCGTCGCGCCCCAGATGTAGTGGCGCTCGTGCGGCCACACCCAGAATTCGCGCAGGCGCTGGCGGAATTCAGCCCGCCGCCGCTCCGGCGCCGCCGGATCGAGCACCACGGAGAGCGGCAGCTCGAAGATCTCCGCCACCTCGGTGGGCTGCGGCGTCAGCGACAGCGGCGGGGTCAGCAGCCCCACCACCGGGGTGATCCGGTAGCCCGTGCCGGTGATGTGGTCGGGCAGCCGGGCGTGCAGCTCCGGCAGGCGCGGGTCCAGCCCGATCTCCTCGGCCGCCTCGCGCACCGCCGCCGCCTCCGGCGTCTCGCCCGGCTCGATCCGGCCGCCGGGGAAGCTCACCTGCCCGGCATGGGCGGCGAGGTCGGCGGTGCGCAGGGTGAGCAGCACGGTGGGCTCGGGGTGCAGCACGATCGGCACCAGCACCGCCGCCAGCTTGGCGGGACGGGCGAACTCCGGCTCCACGAGGTCGCTCGCCGTCGGGCCGGCCCGGCGCAGCGCGGCCGGGTCGGCGAGGCGCGCCACCAGCTCGCCGCGCGTCATGCCGGCGCCGCCGCGGGCGGGACCTGCGGCGGCGGGCGGGTCACCGGGCCCGGCCGGCGGCGTCCCGGCCGCGCGCGGGCAGCGTCAGGGTCGCGATCGGGGCCGGCGCCGCGCGCGGACGGCGGCATGGTCACGCATCGGCCTCGCCGCCGAAATCCGCCGGCACGTCGTCGATCGGGAAGAACACGCCCTCGCTCCAGACGCCCAGCACCTCGCGCCCGTCCACCGTCTCCGGCACGGCCAGCGCCACCAGCTCGTAGAAGACGGGGCGGTTGAGGCGCGCCTCCAGCCCCGGGGCGCCGTCCCGGCCGGGGCGGACCATCACGTAGGGGCGCGGCTCGCCGGTCACGGGATCGATGTCGACGCGGATCGGGTGCTCGGCATCGGCGGTCACGCACTCGTCGAGCGTGGTGCGGAAGCCGATGGTCTGGCGTCCCCTCCCCTCGTGCCCCCGGCCCTCGCACCAGCACAGCTCGACGGCGACGAAGGGCGCGTCCTCCACCTCGATGGTGCCGCGCTCGACCGGGGTCTCCAGCACGTAGCTGCCGTCCGGCTCGCGGTGCAACACGCTGGCGAACAGGCAGACCAGTTCCTTCCGGCCGATCGGGCTGCCGCGGTAGTGCCAGGTGCCGTCGCGGGCGATGCGGATGTCGAAATGGCCGCATTCCGGCCGGGGACGGGACGGGGAACGCGGGGCGCGGGGCGCCGGCGCCGCCGCCCCCCCGCGGTCCTCCGCGGCGGCGAGGCCGCCCATCAGCGCGTTGCGCGTCGTCGCCCCATGGGCCTCGACCAGCAGGGCGTCACCCGACAGGGCGTTACCCGGTCCCGCCGCATTCATGGCTTTCTCCGCGTGGCCAGGAGTCATAGGCTTCCGAACTTCACTCCGCGCGCCTGCTGCGCGCCGACGCATCCGCACCCTGTCCAGTGCAGGCTTCCCGGACGCCTCGCCGCAGCACGCGCTTGCGGCCCATATAGGGAGCAGGGCTGGCATGGTTGAAGTGGCCGCCGGGACACAGTCGCCTGCAACAGCGGACACGGAGACCCTCGATCCGGCGCGCCTGGTCGCGGAGGTCGAGGCGCTGGGCGAGCGGCTGGCCGCCGCGCGGCGCTCCGTCGGCCGGGTGATCCTGGGCCAGACCGAGGTGGTGGAGCAGACCCTGGTCACCCTGCTCTCCGGCGGCCACCTGCTGCTGGTGGGCGTGCCGGGCCTGGGCAAGACGCTGCTGGTGCAGACGCTGGGCACGGTGCTCGGGCTCGACGCCAAGCGGGTGCAGTTCACGCCGGACCTGATGCCGGCCGACATCCTCGGCTCCGAGGTGCTGGAGGAGACGGCCGAGGCGGACGGCACGCGCGGCCGGCGCTTCCGCTTCCTGCGCGGGCCGGTCTTCTGCCAGCTCCTGATGGCCGACGAGATCAACCGCGCCAGCCCGCGCACCCAGTCGGCGCTGCTGCAGGCGATGCAGGAGCGGCAGGTGGCCGTCGCGGGCGAGGTGCAGCCCCTGCCCGCCCCGTTCCATGTCCTCGCCACGCAGAACCCGATCGAGCAGGAAGGCACCTATCCGCTGCCCGAGGCGCAGCTCGACCGCTTCCTGCTGGAGGTCGAGGTCGGCTATCCCGACCTGGAGGCCGAGCGCGCCATGCTGCTCGCCACCACCGGCGCCACCGAGGCGCGCGCCGTGCCGGTGATGACCGACGCCGAGCTGATGGCGGCGCAGCGGCTGATCCGCCGCATCCCGGTGGGCGAATCGGTGCTGGAGGCGATCCTGCGGCTGGTGCGCGGCGCCCGGCCGGAGACCAGCGGCATCGAGGGCGTGCGCCGCAACCTCGCCTGGGGGCCCGGCCCGCGCGCGGCGCAGGCGCTGATGCTGGCGACGCGCGCCCGCGCCGTGCTGGAGGGGCGGCTCGCCCCCTCGGTGGACGACGTGGCGGCGCTGGCCGAGCCGGTGCTGCGCCACCGCATGGCGCTGAACTTCGCCGCCCGCGCCGACGGGGTGCGCATCGCCGAGGTGATCGAGACGCTGAAGGGCCAGCTTGGCTGATCCCGCGCCCCACGGAACGGCCCAGGGAATGGCCATGGGCAGGCCGCCGGCCGACGCGGCGGGCGGCGGCAGCTCCCCCGGCAGCTCCCTCGGCAGCGCCCCCGGCACCGCCCTCACCCGCGCCACCCGCGCCTCGGCGCTCGGCGCCCGGCTGCCGCCGCTGGTGGTGGCGGCCGAGCGCGTCGCCGCCACGGTGATGCAGGGCGTGCACGGCCGCCGGCGCGCCGGCCAGGGCGACGCCTTCTGGCAGTTCCGCCCCTTCCTGCAGGGCGACAGCTCCACCCGCATCGACTGGCGCCAGAGCGCCAAGACCGAGCGGCTGTTCGTGCGCGAGACGGAGTGGGAGGCGGCGCAGACCGTGCTGCTCTGGCGCGACGCCTCCGCCTCCATGCGCTGGCGCTCCAACCTCGCCCCGGTCGAGAAGGCCGCGCGCGCCGAGCTGCTGCTGCTGGCGCTGGCCGCCCTGCTGCTGCGCGGCGGCGAGCGGGTGCGGCTGCTGGGCGGGGCGGACCGGCGCGCCTATGGCGGCCGCACCGCGCTGGAATCCCTGGCCCGGGCGCTGGACGCGGCCGGGGGGGCGCCCGTCGACGCCACCGCCCCGCGCCATGCCCGCGCCGTGCTGATCGGCGACTTCCTGGGGCCGCTGGAGGAGGTGCGGCGCGAGGTGGCGGCGCTCGCCGCCCGGCCGGTGCGCGGGCACCTGCTGCTGGTCGCCGACCCGGCCGAGGAGACCCTGCCCTATGCCGGCCGGGTGCGCTTCGAGGGTCTGGAGGACGAGGGCGAGACGCTGATCCCGCGCGCCGAGACCGCCCGCGCGCTCTACGCCGAGCGGCTGGCGCAGCACCGGGCGGGACTGGCGGCGATCGCCGGCGCGGCGGGCTGGGGCTTCGCGGTGCACCGCACCGACCAGCCGCCGGAGGCGGCGCTGCTGGCCCTGTGGCAGGCGCTGGCGCCTGGGTGAGCGACGAGCGCGTCGCGGCGCCTGCCTGTTCGGGGAAGGCGCCGCCTTCCCCGGACCCCATCCGCCCCCCGGGGAAGGCTCCGCCTTCCCCGGACCCCAACCGCCAGGAACCTCAGGTTCC
>NZ_JALPRX010000148.1 GCF_023223525.1 Roseomonas acroporae
CCCGGCGCGTCGCTCATCACGGTCGGCGTCGCCGCCGCCACCTGCCGGCCGCCACCGACCCGCCGCGAGAGCGCCTGCCCGAGCTGCGCGTACACCTCGCCCACGCTGCGCGGCGTGCCGTCCGGTCCGCGAAGCTGCGGGTTCGCCGCCAGCACCCGGTCGCGCATCCCCTCGGGCAGCACCGCCGTGATCGGCTGGCCCGGGTTGGACCGCTGCGCCTGCGCCAGCCGCGCCCCGGCCTCGGGGCCGAGGAAGTGCAGCGCGTAGAAGTCGATCGGCGTGGCGTTGCCCGGCCCGAGCGCCCGGTCGAGCGCCGGCTGGTAGACGTTGCCGACGAAGGCGCTGGTCATCGCCCGCGCCGCCGCCGGATCGGTGCGTAGCGCCATGATGCGCGGCCGGTCGGCCTCGTTGGAGCAGCTCAGGCTGGCCAGTTCAGGCCGCCCCGTCGCCTGCGCCACCTGCTGCCCGAACCGCTGCCAGCCGTTCACCCAGGTCCCGTCGATGAACTGCCCCGGCCCGGTGGCGCTGCTGCGCGGGTTGCGCGCGTTCGAGTCGCCGCCGCTCTCGGCCCCGATGATGCCGTCCACTACGCCACCGCTGCCGGCGCCGGGCAGCGGGCCGCCGACGCCGGACAGAGGGGCGCCCTGCGGCAGGGGCGTCTGACCATCTGGGGGCGGCGCCGCCCCGCCCATGCCGCTGTTCGAGCGGGCCCACTGCGCCAGCAGCTGCATGTTGCGCCGCTGGTCCTCCACCTCCTGCTGCCGCGCGCGCGCCGTCATCACCTGCGCGCCGACCTGCGCCCGACGCAGGTCCCGCGTGTCGTTGGTGTCGGTCTGCTGCTGGAGTTGCATCAGCGCATTGCCCAGCCCTTGGCCGAACGTCACCGGCACGCCGCCGGCACGCGGGCCGGATTGCGCCAGCAGGGAGGCGCCGAGCGTCATCAGGTTCTGCCGGCCGCGCGCCGCCTGCTGCTCGCGCGAGAGCTGGATCAGGCCATCCGAGCCGTCGCCGCTGTCACCGGCGAGCGCGTTGCCGAGATAGCCTGCCGGGTCGTCCCAGAAGCCCAGCCGGGCAATGCTGCCGCTCACGACACCGCCTCCACGCCATCGCCGAAGGTGCGCACCAGCACCAGCAGGCCGACCGGCCGGCCCTGCATCTGCTCACGCCCCCAGGCCGTCAGCGCGTCGCCGTCGAGCCCCGCCGGGCCGCGCAGCACGCGCATGCCGCCGGCGGACTTCTGCTCCAGATCGGCTAGCCGGCGCTTGAGGTTGTTCGTTACTGCGCCTTGCATCTCATCGTTCTCCGGTGCCGTCGCGACGATGCAGGCGGCATCCATGTGGCTGACACAAAGCACGCCGGAATGCAAAGAACATCGACACGAAGTTACTGGCCGAGCGTCAGCGATATGTCGGGAAAGCTGTTCATGCTTGCCTCCCAAGGAGCACCGACATGCGACGCTTACTGATCATCATGCTGGTCGCGGCGGGATTGGGGCTCGGCGCCGCCGTTGTCTGGCAGCAGGACCACAGGACGCTTTCTGCGGAAGTAGAAGGCCAGATCAAGGCCGGCATCGAGCGGGCTGCCCTGATCGGCTTCCGTGCCACGGCAGCGGTGCGCTGCGGCCATCGCGACATGCGGTGGTTCGATCTCGTCGGCACGGCCGCGGTCAACGAATTCGACGGCGTGGCTGCGCAAGCGGGAGGTCAGTCAGTGCGTGTGTACGAACGCCTGAAAGGCGCGATGACGGCGTCCTGGCAGATCGCCGAAGAAGTCTTCCCCCTCCCGAACCGCGACGAAGCCCGCTGCGCTGCCTTCGTCACGGCCGATGAGCTCGCGAGGCTGGATGCCCTTGCTGAGAGGACGAGCGGCAGCCGCTGAGCCGATCCCAGCGCACCTCGCCCAGATGAAGGTGGCCATGACGAGCTGGCGGACGCGCTCGATCGTGGAGCCGAGACCCTGCGGCGGCTTGGCGACGATCCACTCGGCTCAAGTCTCCTGCCGACGCGCCTCCAGCGCCGCGATGCGCTCCTCCAGGATCAGCGTCTCGTGCGCCTTGCGCTGGCCCTCGATCACCGCCGCGAGCGCCTGCGCCTCCTCCGGCGTCAGCGTCCCGGCCGCCGCCGCCGAGGCGATCCTGCCCAGCGCCACCACCGCATCGGCGGCGCTGCGCACCTCCGGCATCTCGAACCGCACCGGCCGGCCCCGCCGCTCGGGCCATACCCGCTTGGCCAGCGTGTCGAGCGCGGCCGTCTTGGGCCAATGACGGATCTCGGCGACGTACTCCACCTCGCCCTCGCCGACCTTGCGCGTGACCACCTTGATCGACTGGATCGCCGCCGCGGCGTCGTCCGACCACTCGCTCGGCGGCAACAGCGACGTCCCGTTGAAGATGCCGCGCGGGTCAGAGAAGGCGATGCGCTCCAGCTCGCGCACCACGCGGTCGGCGTCGAGGCCGGTGCGGTTGCGCTGCGTCTCCAGGGCGATGCGGATCGCGGTGGCCACTCCAGCATTCCCCAACAGCCGCGGCCCCTGCTGCTCCGCCGTAGCCTCGCTGTACCCCGCCCGGATCGCCGCCTGCGTCGCGTTCAGGTCCCGCAGATACTCCTCCACGAACCGGCGCTGCCGCGGCGTCAGCGACGCGGCTTCGGGCGGCTCCGGCTCGGTCTCCGGCTGCTCGGGCACGGCATCGTCGGTCACGTCGGGCATCCAGCCATCGCCTTGGTTAGCAGCGGTTCATCGCCACGAAGATGGCGGCGCCTCTGCACATTACCCGATGGAGACTGGAAGATGCACGAGCAAAGGCGCCTGGGGGGTGGTCTCGGCGTCGCCGAGCGATCGTTGCATACGTGCTAGCGGTTCCGACCGGTTCCGACCATGGTTCCGACGGGTCCGACCATGTAAGCCATTGATATTGGCTTGGTTCCGACCGGTTCCGACGGTTCCGACCAGAAATCGACATACCCTGGATGAAAACGCGTGTTCGGTGCGCGCCGCGAAGGGGTGGCAGGGCCCTGGCCGAGGTGGTTGGAGGCTGTTTTCGGAAGGAAGGATGGAATTCCTGAAAACGAAATTCGTGTGCGAGAGATAGGGGGTCGGACGATCACGGCATACGCGCCGGCACCGCCTCGGCGGCCTGCCCCCCCCCGCAGCCATTGCCGATACGGCAGGGCTCACACCACAAGCCTATGGCTGCCGATCACACCAAGCGGCCCAATCGGCCATGAGCCGTGCTCGCTTCTCCAGCATGTCGCCGCGGCGATACGCGGCCTCGACCTTGCTGCCGGTCCGATGCGCCAATGCCATTTCTGCGAGATCGTTCGAATAGCTGGTCGCCTCGGCGGCCCAATCGCGGAAGCTGCTACGGAAGCCGTGAACCGTCAGGCCGCTGCGCTCCATCCTCATCAGCAGGGCGGTAAGCGTCTGGTCGGATAGCTTTGCGCCGAGACGGATGGGGCTGGGGAACACCAGATCGCCACGCTGCCGATCGCGCAGCGGCTGCATCTTCATCAGCACCTTCAGGGCGGAAGCGGAGAGCGGCACACGATGCTCCTTCCCGGCCTTCATCCTGCCGGGCGGCACGACCCACAATGCTCTCTCCGTGTTAACCTCGCCCCACACCATGCCGCGCACCTCGCCGCTCCGGGCGGCGGTCAGGATCGCGAACTCCAATGCGAGTGCGGCCACCCCTTCCCTGGCTCGAAGATCAGCCATGAAAGCAGCCATCTCTCGCCATGGCAGAGCCGAGAGATGTTCAACGGGCTTCACCCGGCCTGGTGGTGGCAGCAGGTTCGCGAGGTGCCCTCTCCACCGGGCCGGGTTGTCACCGCCTCGCCATTGGTGGGTGGCTGCATAGGAAAGGATCGCCTCGATCCGGCCACGCACACGGGATGCCGTCTCCGTCGTCCTGTGCCAGATAGGCTCAAGAACCTGCATCACGTGGCCCGTATCGATGTCCTCGACCGGCATGTCGCCCAGCACGGGATAGGCATGGGTTGCCAGAGAGGAATGCCACTGCGCCGCATGCTTGGCGTTCCGCCAGCTCTTCTCATGGGCGCTGATGTACAGCTCCGCGACGGAGCGGAACGTCTGCCTGCGCGCCGCCACTGCCTCCTCAGCCATGGCCGCGGTGACGGCGGCCTCGGCCTCGGCGGCGCGCTGCTGGAGCGGGTCGATCCCGGCGCGCACCTGCTGCATGAGCGCCTTTGCTTTGGTGCGTGCCTCAGCCAGGGACACCATGCCTTTGCCGGCGGCCCGGCCAAGCCCCATTTCGCGCATCCGGCCGCCCAGCACATACCGGAACACCCAGAAGCGCCCCTCCTCGCTGCGCACCAGCAGATAGAGCCCACCACCATCGCCATACCGGCCTGGCTTCTTCGCCCGCACCTCCATGACGGTCAGCGGCGTCACTTTGCGGGCCATCGAAGCCTCCAAGGAATAGGGGACGCATGAGGGGACGGAGTAGGGGATCCAATAGGGGACAGCTAGGGGATGGATGAAGTGTCCCCTATTCTGTCCCCTAATTTCAACGGCGGCTTATGGAGAACACGAGCGAACGGGAGCGAACCGACTTCCCGATCAGATAGAGCAGATATGCCTTAAATCAGTAGGTTATCTGAACCACCATGATCTACTGCGAACTAATGTTGTTCGGATGGTGGTGGAGGCCAACCCGGTGATCCTCGCCGCACGGCCGGAATTCGACCCGCTGCTGGAGCCGGGCGACCTGATCGCCATCCCCAAGCGCCCGAACGAGGTGACGGTGGTGGGCTCCGTGCTCAACCCGGGCAGCCTGCAATTCCGCACCGGCTGGCGCGCCGCCGACTACGTGCGCGCGGCGGGCGGGGAGCAGCGCTTCGCGGATGCCTCGCGCGCCTTCGTCGTGCTGCCGAACGGGCAGGCGGCGGCGGCGGGGCTCGGCTCCTGGCAGCGGGGCGGGCCGCCGATCCCGCCCGGCAGCACGGTGGTGGTGCCGCAGGACCCCTCGCCCTACGAGACCTGGGGGATGGTGCGCGACATCAGCAACATCGTGGCGCAGATCTCGCTCTCGGGCATCGCGCTCGCCGTGCTGGCGGGGACGCGGTAGGGCGACCGGCCGGGCGGTGGCTGGAGAAGGCAAGCGAGGCCAGGGGGCGAAGCCCCCCTGGAACCCCCCGTTCCGGGATTCGGCCTCGCCGGTTGCGCCGCCCGGACCTGGATTCCGAACGGGGGGTCCGGGGGGCTTCGCCCCCGGCGGAGGGGCCAGGGAGGCGGCGCCTCCCTGGTGGGGGTCGCAGGGGGCGAAGCCCCCCGCCCTGGCGCGTCGTTGCCGCAGCGGATTCGCGCCTCCGATCGTATCCGCCCTGGCGCTGGCCCTGCTGGCGGCCCCCGCCGCCGCGCAGCCCTGGGAGCAGGAGGTGCCGGCCACCGGCTCGGCCTATGGCGGCGCCGGGCTGATCGAGACGCGCAACGCGCGCTTCCGGCCGGACGGCACGCTGGAGGCGGGCGCCGCGCTGCGCCGGCAGCGGCAATTCTACTTCCTCAACTTCCAGGCCCTGCCCTTCCTGGAGACCACCTTCCGCTTCGCCGAGCGGCTGAACGGCACCACCGGGCGCGGCACCACCAACGACCGGGGCCTGGACCTGAAGCTGCGGCTGCTGCGCGAGTCCGACTGGCTGCCGGCGCTGGCCGTGGGCATGCAGGACGTGATCGGCACCGGCATCTACGGCGGCGAGTACGTGGTGGCGTCGAAGCGGTTCGGGGCGTTCGACCTCTCGCTCGGCTGGGGCTGGGGGCGGCTCGGCAGCGCGGGGGACGTGCGCAACCCGCTGGGCCTGGCCTCCGCCTGGTTCGACACGCGGCCGCGCCTGGTGGGCGAGGGCGGCACGCTGAACACCTTCCCCTACTTCCGGGGCCGCGCCACGGCGCCCTTCGCGGGGGTGGAGTGGTCGGCGCCGGCGATCCCGACGCCCTGGGGCGAGCTCGACGGGCTGCGGGTGAAGCTGGAATGGTCCGGCGACCGGCTGCGCGACGAGCGCGGCGGCTGGCCGGCGCGCACGACCGGGCTGCGCGGGGTGGCGCGGGCGCGGGTGAATGCGGGGCTGGCCTGGCAGCCGAACGACTGGCTGGATCTCGGCGTGTCCTTCGTCAACGGCTCGGACCTGCTGGTGCGGCTGTCGCTGCGGCTCGACCCGGACCACCCGCCCGAGGTGCCGCGCCGGCCGCCGCCGGAGATGCCGCCCCGGCCGGAATCGCTGGTCGCGCGGCCGAGCGCGGTGGCGGCGCGCCCGGACGCGGTGCCGGGCGCCGGGGCGGCGGGGGCGACGGCACCGGGCGAGCTGGTGGTGGGGGGGTGGTCGGTGTCGGGCGTGGCGCCGGAGAGGGCCGTGCCGGACGTCGGGGCCTTCGGCACGGGTCGGGCGGCGGCCGGCGGGCCGGTCGGGGCGGTGCCTGGAACGCCGCCCGGCGCGCCGCTGCGCCCCGGTGCCGGGCAGCCGGGCCTGCCGGGGGAGTCGCCACCGGCGGTCGCGGGCGGCGCGCCGTTGCCGGACGCTTCGGCCTCGTCGGCCGTCCCGGACGCAGCGGCCCCGGAGGCGGCGGACACGCCCGACGAGGAGGCGGTGGCGGCGCGGCTGTTCCCGGCGCTGCGCGCGGCGGGCTTCGTGCCGCTCGGCCTGACGCTCTCGGGCGAGGAGGCGCGCATCGCGGTCGCGGGCGGGCGCTTCCGCACCCTGTCGCAGACCGCCTCGCGCGTGCTGCGCGCGGCGCAGCCGGTGCTGCCGGCGGAGGTGGAGCGCATCCGCCTCTCCTGGTGGCGCAACGGGGTGGAGGTGGCGGCGATCCTGCTGCCGCGCGCCGTGATGGAGGCGGCCGCCACCGGCCAGGGCAGCGCTGAGGAGGTGTTCGCGCAGAGCCTCCTGATGCCGGCGGGCGCGGAGGCGAACTGGCCCTGGGACGGCGGGGGATTGGGCCTGCCCGGCGAGGCGGTGCGGCCGGCCGGGCCGCGCACCAGCTACGGCGTCGAGCCGCGGCTGCGCACCCAGTTCGGCGACCCGGTGCGGCCGCTGCGCTGGGACGTCGGCATCGCGGTGGGCGGGCGGCTGGAATTCGGCGCCGGCCTCGCCGTGGCGGGCAGCGTGCAGCAGACGCTGGCGGGCAATCTCGGCGACGGACAGCCCTCGAACAGCGTGCTGCCGCATGTGCGCAGCGACTTCGCCCGCTACGCGCGCGAGGGCAGGACCTCGATCCCGGCGCTCTACGGCGAGGGGATCTGGAACCTGGCGCCGGACTGGTTCGCGCGCGCGACGGTGGGCTACCTGGAGCCGATGTTCGCCGGCGCCTCGGGCGAGGTGCTGTGGCGCCCCTACGACCGGCCCTTCGCGGTGGGGCTCGACCTCAACTACGTGGCGCAGCGGGAATTCGCGCAGCGCTTCGGCGTGCAGCGCTACCGCGTGGCGACGGGGCACCTCTCGCTGTACTGGGACCTGCCCTGGTGGAACCTCTACGCCGTGGCGCGCGCGGGGCGCTACCTCGCCGGGGACTGGGGCGGGACGATCGAGCTCGGCCGGCGCTTCGATTCCGGCATCGAGGTGGGCGCCTTCGCCACCTTCACCAACGTGCCCTTCTCGCGCTTCGGCGAGGGCTCGTTCGACAAGGGACTCTACGTGCGCGTGCCGCTCGACCTGCTCGGCGCGCAGACCCGCGCCGTGGCGACGGCGGCGATCCGGCCGGTGCAGCGCGACGGCGGCCAGCGGCTGCAGGTGGACAACCCGTTGTGGGAACTCACCCGCGACGGGCGGGAGGACGCGCTGCGGCGGAGCGTGGGGGGGTTCCTGCGGTAGCACGCGGCGCGCGCGGCGGCCGGAGGCGGGGCCCGGACGCCGGGAAGATCGGCGCCGCTGGGCGTTCCCGCCCGCCGGCAATCCGCCCTACGCGGACAGGAGGCCCGCCGCGCGGTAGCTGTCGATCAGCGCATCGTAGAGCGAGACGTCCGCCCGGCTCCTCGCCATCAGCTGGGCACCGGCGACGGCGGCGAAGATGGCGCGCGCCTTCGCGTCGGCCCTGGCGCCGGCCGTGGCGGTCAGGAGCCGGGTCAGCCACGCCACGTTGACGTCGCCGAAGGCCAGCACCTCCCGCCGCACCGCTTCGGGCAGATCGTCGTGCTCGGCCGCCATGAAGCTGCACAGGCAGAGGCGGTTGCCGTTCTCCAGCGCCTTGCGGAACAGGCCGGGATAGCGGTGCAGGCAGCGGGCCGGGTCCGGCGTCTCGGCCAGGATGGCGTCGAGGCTGGCCGCCATGTCCTCCCGGTAGCGCCGCGCCACCGCCGCGCCCAGATCGGCCTTGCTCGGGAAGTGGTGGTAGATGCTCGCGGCCCTGATGCCCACCTCGTCGGCCAGGTCGCGGAAGTTCAGGCCGCCATAGCCGCGCGCCTGCGCCGCCCGCCTGGCCGCCGCCAGGATGGCCTCCCGGGAGCCCGTGCCCATCCGCCGTCCACCTCGCCGCCCATCCCCTGCCAGGTGACAGATAGGCGTTGACCGGAAAAGGCTGAAGCCCCTATGGCTGGCCTACCAACTGGCAGATAGGGGTCCGCGATGGCATCCGAGGCCGGAACCGCCGGGGACGGCACAGCCGGGGCCGCGACCTCCGCAGCCCGCCACCGCGACACGCCCGACCAGCCGTCAACGACACTCCACGACCGGCCGTCGAAGCCCCTCCACGACGAGCCGTCGATGACGATCCACGACTGGCCGATCGGCCCCTATCCGGCGCGCGTCCGCATCGCCGTGGCCGAGAAGGGCCTGCAATCGCGCATCCGCTTCGAGACGGTGAATCTGAGGAAGGGCGAGCACAGGAAGGCCGAATTCCTCGCCAGGAACTACTCCGGCACCTTGCCGGTACTGGAGCTGGAGGACGGGACCTGCATCGCCGAGTGCACGGCCATCACCGAGTACCTCGACGCGCTCGACGGCACCCCGACCCTCACCGGGCGGACGCCGCGCGAGAAGGGCCTGATCCACATGATGAGCCGGCGCGCCGAGCTGGAGCTGCTCGACGCCGTCAGCGTCTACTTCCACCACGCCACGCCGGGGCTCGGCCCCGATGTCGAGCTCTACCAGAACGCCGAGTGGGGGCTGCGCCAGCGCGACAGGGCGCTGCGCGGCATGCACCACTTCGACTCGGTGCTGCGGCGGGGCCCGTTCGTGGCCGGATCGGCCTTCTCGATGGCCGACATCACGCTGATCGGTGGCCTGATCTTCGCGGGGCTCGTGAAGCTGCCGCTGCCCGAGGGGTGCGAGGCGCTGCGGGACTGGTACGCCGGGATGCAGGAACGGCCGAGCGTGCGGGACAGGCTGGCGCTGTCCTGATGCCGCTCCGGCATACCGTTCCGGCCGCCGGGGCGGAAACGCGCGGGACAGGCGGCGCGCCCGCCCCGCGCGGGGCGGGCCGGTTCAGGCCTCGACCTGTTCCACCGCCACCACCTCGGGCACGTAGTGGCGCAGCATCGTCTCGACGCCGTGCTTGAGCGTGGCGCGCGAGGAAGGGCAGCCCGAGCAGGCGCCCTGCATGTGCAGCCGCACGATCCCGTCGCGGAAGCCGCGGAACACGATGTCGCCGCCATCGCCGGCGACCGCGGGGCGGACGCGGGTGTCGAGCAGCTCCTTGATCTGGGCCACCACCTCGGCGTCCGCGGGATCGACCTCCTCGTCCTCCGCCGCGTCGGCGGCCTCGTCGAGGATGGGCAGGCCGGTGGTGAAGTGGTCCACCAGCGCCCCGAGCACCTGGGCGCGCAGCGACTGCCAGTCCACCGCGTCGGTCTTGGTCACGGTGACGAAGTCGCTGCCCAGGAAGACGCGGGCGACGCCCGGCAGCGCGAACAGGCGCGCCGCGAGCGGCGAGCGCGCGGCCGCCTCGGCGGAGGGGAAGTCGGCCGTGCCGCGCGCGCCGGTCACGTCGCGGCCGGGGAGGAACTTCAGCGTCGCCGGGTTGGGCGTGCCTTCGGTCTCGATGAACATCGGTCTTGCGGTCCCGTCCTTGCGCCGTGCCCGGCACCGCCGGGTGGAGGGTGGTGGGGGGCCCGTGGGCCCGGGCACGGGAGAGAGGGCACCTGCCGCCTCGCCGGGCCGCCTCGCGGCGTGTCGCCCCACAGATGGGCCGCCTCCGCGCCGGCCGCAACCGCCGACGGCGCGGGGCGGCCCCGCCGCCGGATCGGGGGTCGGGCGCGGGCGCCGGACCCTGTCCCCGGGGCGGGAAATCCCTCGCCCCCCGCCGCTGCCCGGGCAGGCACTCAGCCGCCGGCGAGCCGCACGACGAGGTCGCCGACGCCGAGGCCGATCAGCAGCCCGAGGCTGCCGATCAGCGCCGCCTCCTGCAACGGGCCGAGGCGGGGTGGCGGCAGGTGCAGCGGGGTCAGGCTGGACCAGACCTGGTCGAGCCAGATCTCGCCGCCGAAGGCGTCGTGCCGGGGCGGCGGCGGGATGCGGAGGCAGGAATCGTCATCGGCATCGCTCATGGGGCGATGAGAACATAAAGAGAACATTAACGCAAGGACGACACGCCGCCGGAACAGGTCCGGCAGAGGCGCGGCCGCATCGCCGCCGGGCTCCCGCCGGCCGGGGCGATGCGGCGCATCGCGCCGGGATCCCGACGCTCTCCCCCGGCTGCGGAAGGGACCCGCCGGACCGCGCCGATTCAGCGGCTCGGAGAATGCGCCGGCGCGAAAGGCTGAAACCGTTCCAGACTGATGCGGTCAGGCCGGAACGGCTCCACGGCGAACCGCAGTCCGGTCGGGACTGCGGTTCGCCGCAACTCGTTGTCCTCGGCGCGGATTCACGCCGCCGGGCGTGTCCGCCCGCCGGCCATCCGCTCCAGGCAGGCTTGCGCTGCCTGCGCCACGGATGGAAATCGGCGGTGGCCGGCGGCGCAAGCCTGCTCAGCCATTCGTCCATGCGCAAACCTCGCGAGGTTTGCGCATGGACGAATGGCTGAGCAGGCTTGCGCAGCCTGCGCCACGGATGGAAATCGGCTGTGGCAGGCTGCGCAAGCCTGCTCAGCCATTCGTCCATGCGCAAACCTCGCGAGGTTTGCGCATGGACGACTGGCTGAGCAGGCTTGCGCCGCCGGCCACCGCCGATTTCCATCCGTGGCGCAGGCTGCGCAAGCCTGCTCAGCCATTCGTCCATGCGCAAACCTCGAGAGGTTTGCTTAGCCCTGCGGCGCGGTGCGCGCCAACGGCGGCAGCGGCGCGACCGAGTCGAGCCAGGCGGCCAGGCGCGGATGGGAGTCGCGCCAGGGCTCGTGCGCGAAGCGGAAGTCGAGGTAGCCGAGGGCGCAGGCCGCCGCGATGTCGCCGATCGTGGCGAGCGGGCCGAGGCTGCCGGCCTCCGCCTCCAGCGCGTCCACGCCGCGCCGCATCGCGGCCTGCTGGCGCGCCTCGAAGGCCTGCCGGCCCTCGTCCTGCGGCAGGGCGGCGCTGGCCCGGCGCGGCACGGCGGCGTCGAGGATGCCGTCGCCCAGCGCCTGCAGGCGCAGCGCCGCCCAGCGCGCGGGGCCCGCGGCCGGGAACAGCGCCGGCGCGTCGCCCAGGCTGTCGAGGTACTCGCAGATCACCGGGCTGTCGTAGAGCGGCGGGCCGTCATCCGGCACGAGGCAGGGTACGCGCGACAGCGGGTTGTGCGCCAGCAGCGACTCCGGCGAGAGGTGGGGGTTGGTGGGAACCTGCTCGATCCGCCCGTCGAGGCCGCGGATGATGGCCACGGCCATGACCTTGCGGACATAGGGGCTGGTCGGCGACCAGTGGAGCAGCATGCGGCGTTCCTTTCTCGTGCCGGTCGCGCCGGGTCTCGTGCCGGTCGTGCCGGGAATTCCGGGGAGGAGGATGTCTGCGGGGGAACGGAGTACCGCCGCGCGCCGGCGGCGGGGCCCGCAGCCGGTGCCGGCGGGGAGGCGCGACGCCCGGCCGACGGCCGGGCACGGGCCGTCAGCGGAACCGGTCCTTGGCGGCGCGGATCGCCGCGAGGCGCTCCGCGTCGGGGGCGCGCATGAAGGGGTTGGCGGCCAGTTCCCCCTCGATGGTGGTGGGCACGGTGGGCAGCCCGGCCTCGCGCAGCGCCGCGAAGGCCTCCGCCTGGGCGCGCAGCGCCGCGTTGTCCGGGTCCACGACGCGGGCGAAGCGGGCGTTGGAGAGCGTGTACTCGTGACCGCAATAGGCGCGGGTGTTGCCGGGCAGGGCGGCGAACTTGCGCAGCGAGGCATACATCTCGGCGGCCGTGCCCTCGAGCAGCCGGCCGCAGCCCAGCGCGAACAGCGTGTCGCCGCAGAGCAGGACGCGGCTTTCGGGGAAATGATAGGCGATGTGGCCGCGCGTGTGGCCGGGCGTGTCGATGACCGTGGCGCTGGCGGCGCCGAGCGCGACCGTGTCGCCCTCCCGCACCGCCCGGTCCAGCCTCGGCAGGCGGTGCGCGTCGGCGGCGGCGCCGACCACGCGGGCGCCGAAGCGCGCGCGTAGCGCCTCGGTCCCCTCGACGTGGTCGCCGTGATGGTGGGTGAGCAGGATGAGGTCGAGCCGCCCGCCCGCCGCCTCCAGCGCCGCCAGCACCGGGCCCGCCTCGCCGGGGTCGCAGACCGCGACCGCGCCGGTGACGGTGTCCGCCAGCCGCCAGCAGTAGTTGTCGGAGAGGATCGGGATCGGCGTCACGTCGAGCGGCATCGTGCACTCCCTCTCATGCGCATGCCCCCCGTCGAGGCCCCCCGCCGTTGCCCGGCGGCAGGCCCGGGGGCCGGCGGCGCCGGCGGGGTGCGTCGACCGCCCGCGCGGCGGAACCGGCGGGAACGTTCCGGTCCGGCCATGCGCTCCGGCGACGGATGCCCTATATCCACCGCATGGCGCACGAGGTCCACGGGCTACGTGAGTTCTACGGCACCCCCACGGGGGCGGTGACGGCGAGGCTGCTGCGGGAGCGGCTGCGCGCCCTGTGGCCGCGGCTGCGCGGCATGTCGGTGCTCGGCATCGGCCATGCCGGGCCGTTCCTGCGGCTCTGGCGGGACGAGGCGGAGCGGACGATCGCCCTGACCCCGGCGCAGCTCGGCCTGCCCGCGCGCTGGCCGGCCGCCTCCGCCCCCCGGCCGGCGGGCGCGCGCCCGGCGCGGCCCGGCGCGCCGCGCGCCTGCGCCGTCGCCGCCGAGGAGGATGCCCTCCCCTTCCCGGACCTGTTCTTCGACCGGGTGCTGCTGGTGCACGGGCTGGAGAACGCGGAGAACACGCGCCGCCTGCTGCGCGAGGTGTGGCGGGTGCTGCGCGACGACGGCCGGCTGATGGTGGTGGCGCCGAACCGGCGCGGGCTCTGGGCCCATTCCGAGAACACGCCGTTCGGCCACGGGCAGCCTTTCACCCACGGGCAGCTCGACCAGCTGCTGGCGCGGCAGCTGTTCCGGGTGGAGCGGCGCGACAGCGCGCTGTTCGTGCCGCCCTTCCGCGCCCGGCTGCTGCTGCGCACCGCGCCGCTCTGGGAAGGCGTCGGCCGGGCGCTGGCGCCGCGCTTCGCGGGGGTGGCGCTGGTGGAGGCGGAGAAGGACGTGCTGGCGGCGCTGCCGGCGGCGCAGGTGGTCTCGCTGCGCCGGCGCGTGGTGATGCCGGTGCGCGCCGCGCTGAGCGGCCGCCAGGCCGCCCGGACGGCGCCCGAGGGCGAGACCGAGGGCACGGCGGAATAGCGCGGATCGCGGCGGGAACGGAGGCGCCCGGACGGCACGCAGCCGCGCCGGGAGCCGGTGGGCCGGGGCGGAACGCGGGTCCCGGCCGGGCCGCGTTCCGGCGTCGGCGGCCCCGCCACGGCATCCCGGCGCCACGGCCGGCCGGGGGACGCCGGGCGGCCCGCCGCGCCGCCACAGCCGCCTTCCCGGCCGCGCGCAGGCCCAGTGTAGGCCGGCGTCAGGCCGGCGGGGGCACGTCGCGGCCGAAGCGGAAATTGTCGAGCGCCTGCTCGGCCACCCGGAACCAGGGATTCGAATTCTCCAGGAAGCGCCGCCAGGACGGGTAGATGGCGCGGAAGTCGGCGTCGTTGCGGCTCAGCTCGTCGAAATGCTCGAAGCTCGCCTTGTAGGCCGCCTCCAGCACGGCGCGCGGGAAGGCGCGGAGCTGCGTGCCCTGGGCGAGCAGCTTGCGCAGCGCGTCCGGGTTCTTCGCGTCGTAGGAGGCGAGCATCATCTGGTACTGCTCGTTGCCGGCGCATTCCAGCGCGGCGCGGTAGGGCGCGGGCAGCGCCTCCCAGGCGGCGAGGTTGACCGGCGCGGTGACGGCGGCGCTGCCCTCCCACCAGCCGGGCGTGTAGTAGAACTGCGCCACGCGGTTGAGGCCGAGCTTCTCGTCGTCGTAGGGGCCGATCCACTCGGCGGCGTCGATCGTGCCGCGCTCCAGCGCCGGGTAGATGTCGGCGGTCGGGATCTGCTGCGGCACGGCGCCGAGCTTCGCGAAGATCTGCCCGCCGATGCCGCCGATGCGCATCTTGAGGCCGCGCAGGTCCTCCACCGTGCGGATCTCGCGGCGGAAGAAGCCGCCCATCTGCACGCCGACATTGCCGACCGGCAGGTTGACCATGCCGGACTTCTTCCAGAATTCGCGCAGCAGGGCGAGGCCGCCGCCATCGTGCAGCCAGGCCGATTGCTGGCGCGCGTTCATGCCGAAGGGCAGGCCGGCATCGAAGGCGTAGGCCGGGCTCCTGCCGGTGAAGAAGGAGGCGAGGACGTGGCCGGCCTCCACCGTGCCGTTCTGCACCGCGTCGAGGATCTGGCCGGGCGGCGCCACCTCGCCGCTGGCGAAGACACGGATCTCGAACTTGCCGTCGGTGAGCTGCGAGACGCGGCGCGCCAGCGCCTCGGCGGAGCCGTGGATGGTGTCGAGGCTGCGCGGCCAGGCGGTCTGCAGGCGCCAGCGCACCGTGGGCGCCCCTTGCGCGAGCGCCGGCGTGGCCAGCACGGCGGCGGTGCCGGCGGCGAGCGCCGCGCCGCCGATGATTCCCCTGCGGTTCATGTCTGCATCCCCTTCCGCGTCGCGTTGCGCCATCCGGCGCGGCGAGGCGCCACGCCTGCCGCACGGCCGCCGTTCCGGCGAGGAATTCAGCAAGAAGCAGGCCAGCGCGGCGAAGTCAGCGACCGAGCAGGCGTGCCTTCAGCATCGACCAGAGCAGCGCGAACAGGCCGAGCGGCTTCGCCTCGGCGGGCGGCGGCGGGGCCTTGCCGGCTGCCGTCGCGGCGAGGCGCGATTGCAGGTTGGCGGCGAAGCTCGCGGCGAGGCGGCGCACCAGATCCTGCACCAGCCCGGCGCGGTTGAACTGCGCCAGCGCGCCGGTGAGCCGCCAGGAGAGCCGCACGGTGACGAGGCTGCCGGCCGCGTCGCGCGGGTCCGGCGCGACCTGCCAGGCGACGGTGCCGCTGGCCGAGGAGCCGGTGCCGTTGTCGCGGCCCTGGCCCTTGAGCGTGCCGGCGCGCGCTGCGTCGTCGAACCGCACCGTGCCCTCGCCGGCGAAGGCGACCTTGATGGGCCCGAGCGCCACGCGCATGCGGCCGGCGACGCGCTCGCCCTCCTGCGAGACCAGCTCGGCGCCGGGCAGGCAGGCGGCGACGGCGCGCAGATCGGAGAGCGCGGCCCAGACGGCGTCGGGCGACGCGGCGATGGCGATGCGTTCCTCGATGCCGGCATCGTCGTCGGCGCGGGTGGCGGCGGGCGCCGAGGCGGCCGGTGCCGGTGCGGGCGGTGCGGCGGCGGGCGGGGCGGCCGGTGCTGCGGCGGCGACCTCGGCGACGCGGGTCTCCGGCCCGGTAATCCCCTGGGGCGCGCGGCCCTTCGCCACGGCGCCGATCGCGTCGATGATGCCGACATAGCCGGTGCAGCGGCAGAGATTGCCCGACATCTCCTCGCGGATCCGCTCGGGCGGCTGCTCGCCGAGGCGCAGCACCACGTCGCGCGCGCTGACCAGCATGCCGGGCGTGCAGAAGCCGCATTGCAGCGCGTGGTGCGCCGAGAAGGCCTCGCGCAGCTCGGCCATGGTCGGGTCGCGCTCGAAGCCCTCGATGGTGGTGACCTCGGCGCCGTCGCAATCGACCGCGAAGGCGATGCAGGAACGCTGCGGCGCGCCGTCGAGCAGCACGGTGCAGGCGCCGCACACGCCCTGCTCGCAGCCGAGATGCGTGCCGGTCAGGCCCAGCGTCTCGCGCAGGAAGTCGGCGAGATGCGTGCGCGGCTCGGCGAGGCCGGTGACGGCGCGGCCGTTCACGGTGAGGGAGACGGCGGTGGGCGCGCCGCGCGCCGCCTGCATGGCGTTCATGGTTCGCGGCCCCTCAGCGGGTCAGGTCGAGCTGCGCCAGGGCGCGGCGCAGCATGGCGGCGTGCTGGGCGCGCGCGGCCGCATCGGAATTGGGCAGTACACTGCCGATTTCGCCGGCAACGCCCGCGGCGGCGGCCTGCCAGCCCTGCTCGCGCAGCGCGGCGGAGGCGGCCGGCAGCAGCACCGGCGCGCCGCCCGTGGCGCCGGCGACGACGCGCGCGAGGCCGCGCGCCGGATCGAGCACGGCGGCGCCGATCGCCTTGGCGAATTCGCCGGTCTTGCGGCAGAGCTTGGCGTAGCCCCAGCGCGCGCCCGCCGACAGCCTCGGCACCTCGACCGCGACCAGCACCTCGTCCTCGGCCAGCGCGGTGGCGAAGGCGCCGAGCGTGAAGCCCTCCGCCGCGACGCGGCGCGTGCCGGCACGGCCGGTGACCACCATGGTGGCGTTCAGCGCGAACATGGTGGCGACCCAGTCGGCCGAGGGATCGGCATGGGCGAGCGAGCCGCCCAGCGTGCCGCGGTTGCGCACGGCGCGGTAGGCGATGCCGTGCGCGACCTGGGCGAGCATGCCGCGCGCCGGGTCCGGCACCACGCCGTCCTCGATCGCGGCATGCGTCCAGCCGGCGCCGATGGCGAGGTGCGCGTCGTCGCCGGCCAGGGAACGCAGCCCCTCGGCGCGCTTGAGGTCGACCAGCCTGCCCGGCCGCGCGAGGCGGAGATTCAGCGTCGGGCCGAGCGACTGGCCGCCGCCGAGCAGCTTCGCGCCCTCGTCGGCGGCGAGGATGGCGGCGGCCTCGGCGGCGCTGCCGGCGCGGACGTAGTCGAAGACGGCGGCCTTCATGCCGCCACCGCCGGCGCGGCGTCCGCGCCCCCTGCCTCGGCGATCGCCGCCAGCACCCGCTCGGGCGAGGCGGGCAGCGCGCGCAGCACGGCGCCGAGCGGCGCCAGGGCGTCGTTGATCGCGCAGGCGATGGCGGCGCCGGGCGCGATGGCGCCGCCCTCGCCCACGCCCTTGATGCCGTGCGCGGTGTAGGGCGAGAGGGTCTCGGTGTGGTGGATGCGGAAGCGCGGCATCTCGGTCGGTCCCGGCAGCAGGTAGTCGATCAGGGTGGAGGCGAGCGGCTGGCCGTTGGCGTCGTAGGGGCTCTCCTCGAACAGCGCCGTGCCGATGCCCTGGCCGGCGCCACCGAAGGTCTGGCCCTCGACGATCATCGGGTTGACCATGCGGCCGCAATCCTCGCTGATGCAGTAGTCGAGGATCTCGACCTGCCCGGTCTCGGCGTCCACCGCCACCCTGGCGGCGTGCGTGCCGTAGGAGAACAGGCCGGTATCGACCTGCGGGCGGTAGCCCTCCGTCACCTCCAGCCCGCCCGTGTCCACGCCGTCGGGCAGCTGGTCCGGCCGCGTGTACCAGGCGTGGCCGACCTCGGCATAGGAGACGCTGGCGGCGCCGGCATGGATGCGGCCGTCGCGGAACGTCACCGCCTCCGGCCGCACCTGCATCAGGTGCGCGGCGATCGCCTTGATGCGCGCCGCCACCACCTCCGAGGCGCGCGACACGGCGCCGCCCACCATCACGATGCCGCGCGAGGCGTAGGCGCCGGTGGAGAAGGGCGTGTTGGCGGTGTCGCCGAGCGTGACGCGGATGTCGTCCAGCCGCACGCCGGTCATGGTGCAGGCCACCTGCGCCAGCGTCGTCTCCAGCCCCTGGCCGAAGCTGTGGATGCCGGCCTTGATCTCCAGCGCGCCGTCCGGCGTCAGCTTGACGTGCGCCTGGTCGTAGCCCGGCACCACGGGCAGGCCCCAGGAGGCGAACACCTTGGTGCCGTGCGCGGTCTGCTCGCAATAGGTGGCGAAGCCGATGCCGAGGTAGCGCCCGCGCGCGTCGCGCCGCGGCCCGGCGCGGAATTCCTCGAAGCCGATCATCCCCCGCGCCGTGTCGAGCGAGGCCGGGTAGTCGCCGCTGTCGTAGTGCTTGCCGGTGACGTTGGTGTAGGGCATGGCGGCGGCGGTGACGAGGTTCTCGGCCCGCACCTCCCAGCCCTCGCGCCCGACCGCGCGCGCCACGGCGTCGATCACGGATTCGATCGCGAAGCACACGCCCGGCCGCGCCACGCCGCGATAGGGGCAGAAGGGCGGCTTGTTGGTGGCCACCGCGCGCACATGGCAGCGATAGGCCTTGAGGTCGTAGGGGCCGGGCAGGTTGCCGCCCGCCTGCGCCGCCTCCAGCCCCGCCGTGAAGGGCCAGACGGAATAGGCGCCGGTGTCGATCGTCACCTCCGCATCCAGCCCGAGCAGCCTTCCGCGCCGGTCGGCATAGGCCCTGATGCGGTATTCGTGCTGGCGCGTGTTGGCGCCGGAGACGAGGTGCTCGCGCCGGTCCTCGATCCAGCGGAACGGCGCCTTGCGGTGCCAGGCGAGCCAGGCGACCGCCAGCTCCTCCGGCATCAGCACGCACTTGTAGCCGAAGCCGCCACCGACATCCGGCGGCGCGACGCGCACGATGGCTTGCGGGATGCCCAGGAACTCGGCGATGCCGGCGCGCATCAGGTGCGGCACCTGCGTCGCCATGTGGACGACGAGCTGGCCGGCGCGGTGGTCCCAGAAGGCCAGGATGGCGCGGGATTCCATCGGGTGCATGGTCTGGCGCGCCGTCTCCAGCGCCAGCTCCACCGTCACCGGCGCGGTCGCCGCCACCGCCTCGATGCCGTTGTCCGAGCGGGTCTCCAGGAACAGGTTGTCGCCCCACTGCTCGTGCAGCAGCGCGGCGCCCGGCGCGAGGCCGGCGGCGCAGGAGACGACGGGCGGCAGCTCCTCGAATTCCACCGAGACCTGCTCGGCGACGTCCTCCGCCTCGGCGCGCGTCGGCGCGACGCAGATGGCGACCGGCTCGCCGACATAGCGCACCTTCTCGCGCGCCAGCGCCGGGTACTCCGAGAGCTTGTAGCCCGGCAGGGTCGAGCGGGTGACGATGGGCAGGATGCCGGCGAGGTCGTCGTGGAACAGGATGCTGTCGGCCAGCGCCGCCGGCTTCTCCCGCGCGCGGATGCGGGCATGCGCCACGGGGGAGCGGAAGAAGGCCACCTCCTGGATGCCCGGCATGCGGATGTCGGCGGTGAAGCAGCCGCGGCCGTGCAGGTGCCGCGCATCCTCCTTGCGCCGCGCGCGGGCGCCGATGCCCTCGCCCGGCCCGGCGTGCTCCTGGCCGGCCTGGCCCTCCTGCGTCGCATCCATGCGTGGCGCTCCGTCCGCGGCAGCGGCCCTGTGGACCGGAAATAGGGGGTATGCTGAACGCACGCGACGCGCCGCGTCAACGCCCATTCGCGGGGCGCCGGCACGATATCCCCCGCCCGCGCCGCGCCGGCGCGATTTCCCTTCGCCAGCACCGTGCCGGCGCGTTTCCCTCCGTTCGCGTCGCGCCGGTGCGACCTCCTCCGTTCGCGCCGCGCTGGCGCGGCGACGGCCTCCGGCGTAATGGAAAGGGGAGGAATTCAGGATGTCACGGCCATGAACGTCATCCGGACGCGACCGGCAGGCCGCAGACCGCGACAGGCCGCCGAGGCCGCGCAGGCCACGGTGGCGGAATCGGTCAGCAGCCCGGAGCTGCGCGAGCTGATCGCGCGCATGCCGCTCTGGCGCCGGCCCGGCTACCTCGTGCGCCGGCTGCACCAGCTCCACAACGCGCTGTTCTTCAGCGAGTGCGAGGGGTTCGACATCACCCCGGTGCAGTACGGCGTGCTGACCACCCTCTCGCTGCTGCCCGGCAGCGACCAGAACACGCTGGCGCAGGAGGTCGGGCTCGACCGCACCAACGTCGCCGACGTGCTGGTGCGGCTGGAGAGGCGCGGGCTGGTGCGGCGCCAGCGCGGCGAGGCGGACCGGCGCACCGTGCTCGCCTGGCTGACCGCCGACGGCGAGGCGCTGCTGAAGGCGATGTACGCGGTGATGCGCCGCTCGCAGGAGCGGCTGCTGGCGCCGCTGGCGCCGGCGGAGCGGGAGCAGTTCCTCGGCATGCTGCTGCGGCTGATCGACGCGCACAACCAGCACGGCCGGGCGGCGCTGGGACGGGCGGCGGAGTGATGGCGGGAGGGCTCCGCCCTTCCCGCACCCCGCCTCGGCCGTCGGGGCAGGCAGCGCCCTCCCCGAACGCCGCCCGGCCGCCCCGGACTCAGACCGGCAGGCAGAGCGCGTTCGGCACCAGCAGGTTGTCGTACACGCAGCGCCGCTCCGCGAGCTTCAGCGCCCCGTCCACGCGGCGGAACACGTCCCGATAGACGCCCACCTGGTGCAGCGTCGCGTCGGGCCGGTCGAACAGCACCTGCAGCACCACGTAATTGGCCGTGGCGCGGAACTCGTCCGGCCGCGCCGTCGGCTCCACCCGCAGGTTGCCGACGACGTGCCGCAGGTAGCGCGGCGCGAACATCGCGGTCTTCTCCAGCGCGAAGGCGCGGTCGCGCACCATGCCGATCCCCTCGCAGTAGATCAGCCCGACCGGCCGCTTCCGGTCGTGGTTCTCACGCGAGAGGACGACGTAGAGCGCGTCCTCGGTGAACATCTCCGCCCACTCGGAAAGGCGCTGCGCGTCGAGCGCCTCGGCGTAGGCGTTGTTGAACTCCTCGATCTCGGCGCGCAGCAGCAGCGCGTCGAGCCGCGCCTCGCGCGCCGCCCGCGCGGCGTGGAGCCGGTCCATGGAATCGGGTGCCTCCGGCATGGTCAGAGCTCCATCGCCTCGCGCCAGTGCCGGTACATCGCCCGGATCGCCGATTCCGAGATCAGCGTCTCCGAGGTGCCGAGCGGCATCTGGGGGTCGAGCGCCACGAGATGCTCGCCGCCCGGCACGCTCCGCATCCCGTCCTGCACGAACTTGATCGCCTCGTTGTCCTCGAGGCCGAGGAAGCCGGCCGGCCCCATCAGGTTGCCCTGGCGGAGGCGATGGCGGACCATCTCCTCCGTGTCGCCCTCGAAGCCGAACATGGTCCACTTCATGATGAACTCGTGCGGCCCGGTCGGCACGATCTGGCGGATGCCGAGCGTGTTCATCTCCCGCTGCACGATCAGGTTGGGCCAGATCGTCGCCATGGTGACGGACCAGGGGCTGTCGAATTCCTCGATGAAGTCCATGAAGCGCGGCTCGGCCAGCGTCATGCCTTCCTTGTAGGCGCGCATCTCCTTCTTGTCCTCGGCCTTCACCTTGGAGGCGTCGGACTTGGCCGAGCACATCGCGCCGTGCCGCCCGGAGGGATCGGCCAGCATCAGCGAGCGGTTGCCGGCCACCAGCAGGCCGAAGGTGACGAGGAAGGTGTGCAGCAGCGTCGCGTGGTACGGGTCCTTCAGGTTCTCGTGGTAGAGCTTCCAGTTGCCCGGTAGGGTGTGGCGGTAGTGGCCGAGGATGGTCAGCTTCCGCCCGTCGAAGGTCGCCTCGAACTCGCGCAGGATCTCGGGGCCGAGGTAGTCGGCCAGCGGCTCCATGTCCTCGCGGTAGCTCGCGAACACCACGCCGCGATGCGTCGTCACCTTCAGCCTGCGCAGCCCGTGCCGGCCGGCGTCGAAATCCGCCGGCATGCCGCCCTTGCCGTTCACCCCGCGCCGGAACGGCACGCCGGCGAGGTTGCCGCGCAGGTCGTAGGTCCACTGGTGGTAGGGGCAGACGAACTCCTTCGCGTTGCCGTCCAGCTCGCGGCAGAACTCGGCGGCGCGATGGGCGCAGCGGTTCTCGAAGGCATGGATGCTGCCATCCTCGGCGCGCGAGACCACGATCGGCGTCGGGCCGACGTTGGAGCGGATGAAGTCGCCCGGATTCGGGATCTCCGCCTCCAGCGCCACGTAGTTCCAGGTCGGGCCGTGGAAGATGCGCTCCACCTCGCGCTGGTAGATGGCCTCGTCGGTGTAGACCCAGTCCGGGATGCGGGTCAGCCCCTCGGCGGGCCAGTGGTAGCGGCGGGTGATGGACAGGCCCGGGGCCGCTCCGGGGGACGCGGAAGGCGTCGCGCTCATCGCCGGATTCTCCGTCTGACAGGATTCGGGCTGACAGGATTCGGGCTGGCAGGATTCGGGCAGGCAGGCAGCAGGCGCGCCGGGGTCCGGCAGCAGGCGGGACGATGCCGCCGCCGCGTCGAAGGGCTGGCCGAGCCGGGCGCGCGCCTCGCGGATGGCGCGCGGCGCCGAGAAGGCCATCACGCCGGCGAGGCGGCCGGTCCCGCGGTCGATGCAGTGGTACACGGCGCCGGGGCCGACCCCGTCCTCGTCGCCGGGATCGCTCCCCCCAGGATCGCCGCCGGGATCGCCGCCTGGATCGCCGCCGGGATCGCCGCCGGGGTGGGAGAGCGCCACCGCGTCGTCGGCGCCCGGCAGGCCGAGCATCTGGATGTTCAGCCCGAACTGGTCGGTCCAGAACCACGGCGCGGCGGCCGCCGCATCGGATGTCCCGTCGCCCGCCGCGGGCGCCGCGCCGGCCATGTCGCGGCCGGCGGCGGCACCCTGCGTCTCGGCGTTGTGCCAGCTCTCCAGGCGAAGGCGGCGGCCGCGCACGGGCCCGGCATGCAGGGCGCAGTCGCCGGCCGCCCAGATGCCGGGCACGCTGGTGCGCCCGGCCGCGTCCACCACGATGCCGCCCGCCGCCACTGCGCAGCCGGCCGCCTCGGCCAGCGCCGTGTCGGGCACGAGGCCGATGCCGACCAGCACCGCATCCGCCTCGACGAGGCCGCCCGGCGTCTCCACCCCGAGCATGTCCCCCCCGGGCGCGTCCCCCAGGCGACGCACCGCCGAGACCGGCGTGCCGCAGCGCACCTCCACCCCGTGCCGCTCGGCGAGCCGCCGGAAGGCCCGGCCCAGCGGCGCCGGCAGCAGCCGCGCCATCGGCACCGGCTCGCGCTCCAAGATGGTCGCGGCGACGCCACGGGCGCGGGCGGCGCTGGCCAGCTCCAGCCCGATGAAGCCGCCGCCGACGATCGCCACCCGCCGCGCCCGGCCGAGCGCCGCGCCGATCGCGGCGGCGTCCTCCAGCGTGCGCAGGTGCAGCACGCCGGGCAGGTCGGCCCCCGGCACGGCAAGGCGGCGCGCCTGCCCGCCGGTGGCCAGCAGCAGCCGGCCGTAGGGAATGGCGTCGCCGCCCTCGGTGAGCACCAGGCGCGCCGCCGGGTCGATGCGCGCGACGCGTGTGCCGAGGCGCAGCGTCACGCCGAGCCGCGCCGCGTCCGCCTCGGTCAGCCGGCAGCAGGCGGCGGGATCGGGCGCGGCATCCCCCCGGAGCAGCTCCTTGGAAAGCGGCGGCCGCTCGTAGGGCAGGTGCGGCTCGGCGCCGACCAGCGTGACCGGGCCGGCGAAGCCCGCCTCGCGCAGCGCGCGGATCGCGGCCGCCGCGGCCTGCCCGGCGCCGACCACCACCACCGGCCCCGCGTCCGCCCCAGCGTCCGCCCCCCCGTCCGACATGGATGCGGCCGGTGCCGGGGCGCGGGCCGGAGGCGCCTCGGCGGCGCGGTCGAGATCCACCAGCACCGTGCCGTCCTCGACCCGGACCGCGTAGGTGCGCAGATCCTCCGTCACCGGCGCGCACAGGGCACGGCCGCTGCGCATGTCGAAGCGGCCCTGGTGCAGCGGGCACTCGATCTGGCCGCCCTCGCACCAGCCCTCGTCGAGCCGGGCATGGCCGTGCGTGCACATGCCCTGGGTGGCGTACACGGCGCCGTCCAGCCGGAACAGCGCCAGCGGCACCCCCGCCAGCGTCGCCGCGCGGACGCCGCCTTCCGGCACGGCCTCGAGGGCACACACCGCCTGCCAGGCCATCCCTTCGCCCTTTCGCATCCCAGATCGTCAGTATACCCCTCTTTTTCCCGGCCGCAACCGCTTTGGCCGAGGCTTGCCTTCCCCGCCGCCGACGGCAATTAGAGCGGATCGCCGGCGGGCGGACACGCCCGGCGGCGTGAATCAGCGCCGGGAACAACGAGCCACGGCGAACCGCAGTCCCAACCGGACCGCGGTTCGCCGTAGCGTGTCCGAAGCCGGGCCCTTCCCCTCCGCGAGCACCGACTTGCAGATCACGCCAGACCAGGCGGCGGCCCTGATGGCTGCCGGCTTCAGCCTCCGCCCCGCCACCG
>NZ_JALPRX010000149.1 GCF_023223525.1 Roseomonas acroporae
CGTGTCCGAAGCCGGGCCCTTCCCCTCCGCGAGCACCGACTTGCAGATCACGCCAGACCAGGCGGCGGCCCTGATGGCTGCCGGCTTCAGCCTCCGCCCCGCCACCGAGGAGCAGGTGGGACGCCTCGCGATGCAGCGGCGCATCTTCCTCCTCGACGGCACGCCGATGCTGGTGACGCGCGACGGCGCCTACTTCGAGACGGCGGGAACGCTGCGCGACGTGCTGTCGTCCGCCCCGCCGGCGACGGGAGCGGCGCCGGGCAAGGCGGAGAAGGACCCGCCTGCACCCGGCATCGAGGGGATGGGCATCGAGGAGATGGCCATCGACGGGATGGGCGTCGACGGGGCAGGCATGCCGACGCCGGACGCGACGGCGCCGGCCTCGCCGCCGACGGAGGCCGCGGCGCCGGATGCGACGGCACGTCTGGCGACGGTCGCCACGCTTCCGGCCGACCTCGCGACCTCCCCCGACGACCCGCCACCCCCGCGCGCCGGCCGCCGCATCCACCACCAGACCGCAGCAACCGAGGATGCGGCGCAACCTTTCCGGGCGCCTGCCGACAGCCCGCCCGCGACCGCCGAACCGCCACCCGCCGCCAGGCCGCGCCGCCCGGGCCGGCACACCGGCACGCCACCTCGCTGGCTGACAGCCGGTGCCGAGCGCCGCGGCCGGCTGGCGCAGCACTGGTCCAGATGGCGCCGCTGACGCGCCGGCCCCGACCGGTGGGACTCCCAACGGCGGCACCATCCCGATCATTGGGTCCGGATCGATAATGATCCGGAATCTCGCCGGGAAAGACGATCTCGTGGGATTGCGTCAGGCGCTGCCGTAGCCGCGGCCGGGCGCGCCCCGATCCTGACGCCGATTCCGCGCCCGGCCACGCCGGCCCGGCATCCCGACCGGCAGGGCCAACCCTCCCCGTCCACGCATCCGGCGGAACGGCGTTGTTTTCCAGCAGCTTGTCTTGCCTCGCCGCGCGCCCCACCGGCCCGGATCCGCCGTGCGGGACCTATCCGCCTCCCGGCAGAGCGGCCCCGCCCATCGGCGGCGCACCCTCGACACGAAGCTTCATCAACCAGGACGGGATTTTCTGTCCAGAAATTCACTTCTGAATTTATCGATCATCATATAAAAATTCAGCCGTTCAGGAGCGACCCCGGCGGCGCCCATCCGGGCCAGCCCATCCACCCGCGGCCAGCTCCTGATTCGATCTTGCAACGGCTAGAGCATGCTGCGTTTACATGGAAGCGTATCCTGAGTTGGC
>NZ_JALPRX010000015.1 GCF_023223525.1 Roseomonas acroporae
CGTGATGATGAAGGTCGGGCAGTCGGCCGTGGGCGGGGAGGCGGCGAAGTCGCACACCGCCTCGATCGCCGGCGACGACGCGGTGACGGATGCGGTGCTGCGCGAATTCGGCGTGGTGCGGGCCCGCACCACCGAGGAGGCGCTCGACATCGCCTATGCCGCGACGAAGCGCATCTACCCGGCGCGCAACACGCTCGGCGTCATCACCGTCTCGGGCGGGGCGGGGGTGCTGATCTCGGACGCGGCGGAACAGCTCGGCCTGCCCATGCCGCCCATGCCGGAGCCGGCGCAGGCGCGTCTGCGCGGGCTGCTGAGCTTCAGCGCGCCGCGCAACCCGGTGGACGTGACGGCGCAGGCGCTGAACAACATCGAGCTGGTCGGGCAGTTCGCCGAGGCGACGGCGGCGGAAGGCGGCTACAGCAGCATCCTCAACTTCTTCACCCAGACCGGCGGCAGCCGCACGGTGGGGCCGAAGCTGCGGGCGCAGCTCGTCGACGTGATGCGCCGGCACCCGGACCGGCTCTGGGCGCTCTCGGTGCTGGCCTCGCCGGACATGGTGCGCGAATACCAGTCGGACGGCTTCCTCTGCTACGAGGATCCGAGCCGGGCGGTGGTGGCGCTGCATGCCATGGGCCGCTTCGGCGAGGCCTTCGCGGCGGCGGAGCAGCCGACGGCCGAGGTGGCGCTGCCGCAGGTGACGCTGCCGGCGACCACGCCGAGCGAGGCCGATGCCAAGGCGCTGCTCGCCGCGGCCGGCGTGCCGGCGGTGCCGGAGCGCGCCTGCGCCGATCCGGGCGCGGCGGTCGCGGCGGCCGAGGCCTTCGGCTACCCGGTGGTGCTGAAGATCCTCTCGCCCGACATCCTGCACAAGTCGGAGATCGGCGGCGTGCTGCTGGACGTGGCCGACGCGGCCGCGGTGCGCGACGGCTTCGCCACGCTGCTGGAGCGGGCGAAGCGGCACGCGCCCGAGGCCCGCATCGAGGGCGTGCTGGTGGCGAAGCAGATCAGGGGCGCGGTGGAGTGCATCCTCGGCATCCATCGCGATCCGGTGTTCGGGCCGGTGGCGATGGTGGGGCTGGGCGGCATCTTCGTGGAGGTGCTGCGCGACGTCGCCTTCCGCCGCTGCCCGTTCGACCCGGCGGAGGCGGAGCGGATGATCCGCTCGCTGAAGGGCGCGCCGCTGCTGCTCGGCGTGCGCGGCCGACCGCCGGCCGACGTGCAGGCGCTGGCCGAGGCGCTGTCGCGGCTCTCGGCCTTCGCGGCGGCGGCGGGGCCGCGGCTGCTCTCGGCCGAGGTGAACCCGATGCTGGTGCTGCCGGAAGGGCAGGGGTGCTACGCCGCCGACGCTGTGGTGGAGGTGGCCGGGGGCTGATCCGTCCGGGGCGTCGTGCCGACAGCATCGGCGGCTGACGCGGTCGGGGCTTCGCCCCGGGCCCCACCAAGGAGGGCTCTGCCCTCCTTGGATCCTCCCGCCAAGGGGCGAAGCCCCCTTGGAACCCCCGATCGTGCAGGCGCGGGACCGTCACACCGGCAGCGCGATCTCCTGCAGGTCGTGGCCGACGATCAGCCGGCCGGCATAGTGGCGGCGCACGCCTTCCTCCCACATCGCGTCGGTGACGCCTGGCATGTCGCCCGGCACGAAGTGGCTGAGTACGAGAAGCTTCACGCCGGCCCGGGCGGCGACGCGGCCGACATCCTCGGTGGTGGTGTGGCTGTCGAGCAGGTGCTGGCGCATGGTGGCGGCGTTGGGGTTGCGCCGGGCGAGGTCGTCCACGCCCGAGAGCAGCATCGCCTCGTGCACCAGCACGTCGGCGCCCTTCGCGAATTCGGCCAGGGCGGGATTGTAGGCGGTGTCGCCGGAGAAGACGACCACGCCGTCCGGCGTCTCGAATTTGTAGGCGTAATTGTCGACGATCGGCGGGTGCGGCGTGCGGAAGGCGGTGACGCGGACCCGCTCGTCGCGCATCACCGGGCCGGGGCCCTCGATGTCGTGCGCGGTGAGCAGGTTGCGCGGGTCCGGCCGGCCCTCGTCGGCCATGCGCGTCTCGACGTCGAAGCGGTTCATCGACCAGAAGTCGCGCGTCATTTGCTCGATGCCGCGCGGGCCGTAGGCATCGACCGGCGTGCGCAGCCCGCCGGCCCAGGCGTTGTAGACGAGATTGCCGTATTCGAGGTTGTGGTCGGAATGGTGGTGCGTGATGAAGACGTGGCGCAGCGAGGGCAGCGCCACGCCGGCGCGCACGAGCTGGCGCGAGACGCCGTAGCCGCAATCGATCACGTAGGGCGTGTCGCCCACCAGCAGCAGGTTGGCCGGGTTGGCCTGCTCGATGCCGACGCGCGGCCCGCCCTTGGTGCCGAGCAGCACGAGGCGGGTGCGCGCGGCGGGCGGGCGGGCGGCCGGCGTGGCCTGTTGCGCACTGGCCTGTTGCGCGCTGGCGAGGCGTGGCGCCGCCAGGGCGGCGGCGCCGAGCAGCAGGCCGCGCCGCGTGGCCGCGCGGGGGCGGCTCACAGCAGGAACACGCCCTTGCCGGTGTTCTGCTGGTCGAACAGCCGGTAGGCCTCGTCCGCCTGGTCGAGCGTCCAGTAGTCGGTGAACAGCTCGTCCACGGCGATGCCGCGCTCCAGGCAGAAGCGCGCGCACTCGGCCTGGATATGGGTGGAGAAGGTCCAGGAGCCGATGAGCGTCACCTGCCGGCGCAGCATGTCGGCGCTGACATCGATCTCGACGTTGTTGCCCTCGCCCACGTAGCAGGCCCGGCCCCAGACCTTGAGCGCGCGTAGCGCCGCGACCCGCGCGGCGGGGGAGGAGGAGGTGTCGAGGGTGCAGTCGGCGCCGCCGCCGGTCAGCTCGCGGATCGCGGCGGCCGCGTCGTCCTGCGCCGGGTTCACCACCCAGTCGGCGCCGAAGGCCCGCGCGCGCTCCAGCCGCTCGGGGCTGACGTCGAGCGCGATGACGCGCGCGCCCATCGCCTTGGCGAGCTGGGTGGCGGAGAGCCCGACCGGGCCCTGGCCGAAGATCGCGATGGTGTCGCGCCCCGAGAGGTCCAGTCGGCGCAGCGCGCCGTAGGCCGTGCCGGTGCCGCAGGAGACGGCGGCGCCGGCGGCGAAGCTCATCGCCTCGGGCAGCTCGACCAGCGTGTGGGCGGGAACCTTCAGGTAGCGCGCATGCCCGCCATGGGCGTTGTTGCCGTACACCTTGATCGGCGTGGTTTGGCAGAGCTGCGCCCAGCCGGTGCGGCAATGGCCGCAATTGTCGCAGCCATGGTAGTGGTGGCACATGACGCGGTTGCCCTCGACCGCCTCGGCCGCGAACACGCCGGGGCCGACCGCGACCACCACGCCGCAGGGCTCGTGCCCGCCGATCACCGGCTCGGTCGGCGGCGGCAGGCCGGGCACCGAGGCGGCGCCCTTGGCGCGGCGGTACTGCTTGAGGTCGCTGCCGCACATGCCGGAGGCCTTCATCTCCAGCACCACCTCGCCCGGCCCCGGCGTCGGGTCGGGGAAGTCCATCAGCGCGACCTCGCGGTCGCCCAGGAACACGACGCCCTTCATGGACAGCTCCTCTCCGTCTCCCGCGCCGATCCGGCCGGGGCCGGGGGCACGCCGCGCCTTCTGTGGGTCGCGTCGGGAAAGGGTGCCGCAGGCGGGCGGCGTCGTCCATGCCCGACGGCGGCTTCCGCTGCGCCGTCATTCCGCGCGGGAATTCGCTACGCTGCTCTGGACCTCGGCGCCGCCCGGGGTTAGTTCGACGCAGCGAACCGCAGCGGGAGCCGCCCCATGATCGACAAGGTCGTCCAGTCCATCGCCGAGGCCCTCGAGGGCATCCGGGACGGCTCGACGGTGCTGATCGGCGGCTTCGGCGCGGTCGGCCAGCCGGACGCGCTGATCGAGGGGCTGATCGAGCAGGGGGCGAAGGAGCTGGTCGCTGTCGCCAACAACGCCGGCACCGGCCATGTCGGGCTGGCGCGGCTGATGGAGCTGGGGCGGGTGCGCAAGATCATCTGCTCCTTCCCGCGCTCGGCCGGCTCGGTGGTGTTCGAGGAGCTGTACAAGGCGGGGAAGATCGAGCTGGAGATCGTGCCGCAGGGCACGCTGGCCGAGCGCATGCGCGCCGCCGGCGCCGGCATCCCGGCCTTCTTCACCCCGACCGGCGCCGGCACCCTGCTGGCGCGCGGCAAGGAGGAGCGCGAGATCGGCGGCAAGCTCTGCGTGCTGGAGGAGGCGCTGCACGGCGACGTGGCGCTGGTGGAGGGCTGGGAGGCCGATCGCTGGGGTAACCTGACCTACCGGCGCTCCGGGCGGAACTTCAACCCGGTGATGGCCATGGCCGCCGCGATGACGGTGGCGCAGGTGGACCGGATCGTCGAGCTGGGTGGCATTCCGCCGGAGAATGTCATGACCCCGGCGGTGTATGTTCACCGCGTGGTGCGGGTACCCTCGCCCTACGGCAGCGCGGCGCCGGCCGGCGCGGCCGCCGGGGCCGCGGCCTGAGCCGGCCCGCACGGAAGGAGACGGAACGATGCCCGATCAAGCGGTGGCCGTGCTCAGCCGCAACCAGATGGCCAAGCGGCTGGCCGACGACATCCCCGAAGGCTGGTGCGTGAATCTCGGCATCGGCATCCCGACGCTGGTGGCCGACCACGTGCCCGAGAGCCGCGAGGTGCTGTTCCAGAGCGAGAACGGCATCCTCGGCATGGGCCCGGCGCCCGAGAAGGGGCACGAGGATTTCTGGCTCATCAACGCCGGCAAGCAGCCCGTGACGCTGCGGCCCGGCGGCAGCTACTTCCACCACGCCGACAGCTTCTCGATGATCCGCGGCGGCCATATCGACCTCTGCGTGCTCGGCGCCTTCGAGGTGGCCGAGAACGGCGACATCGCCAACTGGGCGACCAGCGAGAACGACAGCGCCCCGGCCGTGGGCGGCGCCATGGACCTCGCGGCGGGCGCCAAGCGGCTCTGGGTCATCATGGAGCACACCACGAAGGACGGGCGGCCGAAGATCGTGGAGCGCTGCGCCTACCCGCTGACCGCGGCCGGGGTGGTGACGCGGGTCTACACCAACCTCGCCGTGCTCGACGTGGTGCCGGGGAAGGGCTTCGTGGTGCGCGACATGGCGCCGGGCCTGACGCTGGAGGCGCTCCAGGCGCGTACCGGCGCGACGCTGCACGCCGCCGGCTGACCGCCGGGCCCCCGTCCGCTGGCGCCCTGTGCGCCGGCCGTCCGTCCGCCGGTCCGGGCCGATACGCGGTTCCCGTCGGCCCGGGGCCGGTTGCCGGCTTCCGCCGACCCTGGGGCCTGCTGCGTGATTTCCGCCGGCCCTGGGTCGGCATGCGGCTTCCGCCGCGAGCGGCCGGCACGCCCGGTGGGGCCTGCCGGAAGCCGACCAGCGCCACGCGACCGAAGCCGCGCGGCCACGACTGAACGAACAACGGGGAAGGAGCGGCCGATGAGCCAGGCCCTGGCAATGGACGAGTCGGAACGCGCCGACTCCATCCGCCTGATCCGCGAGAGCGCCGCCGCCGTGGCGCCGCGCGGCGGCGACCTGCGGCGCATCCGCGCGCTGCGCTTCGAGGAACCCGGCTTCGACCCCGCCGTGTGGCGGGAGATGGCCGATCTCGGCTGGGTCGGGCTGCGCGTGCCGGAGGAGAAGGGCGGCGCCGGCCTCGGCATGGGCGCCTTCTGCGCGCTCGCCGAGGAGCTGGGCGCCGCGCTGGTGCCGGAGCCGCTGATCCCGGCGGCGCTTGCCGCCGCGCTGCTGGCCGCCGATCCGGCGGGGGAGGCGGCGCTCGGCCAGGTGCTGGGCGGCCGGCTGCTGCTCGCTGGCTGGCAGGAGCGGGCCGACACGCTGGAGGCGCCCGGCAGCCTGGACGCGCCGCGCCTGTTTGTCCCGATGGCAGCCGGCGCCGAGGGCTTCCTGGTGCCGGTGCGCGAGGGCGGGCGGCTCACCCTGCGCCTGCTGCCGCGCGAGGCGGCCGACCTCGCCATCGACCAGACCCAGGATGGCGGCAATTACGGCACGCTGCGCGCGGCGCCCGACTTCACCGGCGGGAAGCTGGTGGCGGCGGACCTCGGCGGCGCGCTGGACGCCGCGCTGGACGAGGCGGCGCTGGCGACCTCGGCCTACCTGCTCGGCGCGATGGAGGCGGCCTTCGCGATGACGCTCGCCTACCTGAAGACGCGGCAGCAATTCGGCAGGCCGATCGGCAGCTTCCAGGCGCTGCAGCACCGCGCCGCCGACCTCAAGGTGCAGCTCTCGCTGACGCGGGCCAGCGTCGAGGGCGCGGCGGCGCAGCTCGATGCCGGGCTGACGGGGGCGGCGCGGCGGGCCGTGGTCTCGCGCGCCAAGGCGCGCGCCGCCGAGGCCTCGATGCTCGTCACGCGGCAGGCGGTGCAGCTGCATGGCGGCATCGGCTACACCGACGAGTACGATGTCGGCCTGTATCTGCGGAAGGCCATGGTGCTGGCCAACCAGTTCGGCTCGGCCAGGCTGCACCGGAAGCGCTTCATGGCGCTTTCCCCCGAGGCGGTGGAGGAGTGACGCCCATGTCCGGCGAGACCCCGCGCATCATCGAGGAGCGGCAGGGCGCCGTCCTCGTCCTGACCATGGACTACCCGGCGCGGCGCAACGCGCTGGCCATCCCACTGCGCCGCGCGCTGCTCGACATCCTGGAGCGGGTCGAGGGCGACCGCTCGGTGCGGGCGCTGGTGCTGACCGGCGCGGGCGGCACCTTCTGCTCGGGCGGCGACATCTCCGGCATGGACGTGCAGGACGTGCTGGGCGGCCGCGAGCGGCTGCGCATGGCGCACCAGATCATCCGGCTGATGGTGGCGGGCGCGAAGCCCTTCGTGGCGGCGGTGGAGGGCTGGTGCGTCGGCGCCGGCCTCTCCATGGCCTGCGCCTGCGACACCATCGTCGCCTCCGAGGAGGCGCGCTTCATGGCCGGCTTCGGCAAGGTGGGGCTGATGGCCGATCTCGGCCTGCCGCACACCCTGCCGCTGCGCATCGGCCAGGGCCGGGCGCGGCAGGTGCTGCTCTACGGCGAGAGCATGGGCGCGGCCGAGGCCGAGCGCGTCGGCCTGGTGGACAAGGTGGTGCTGCCCGGCCAGGCGCTCGCCATCGCCATCGAGCGGGCCGAGCTGCTGGCGGCGCAGCCGCCCGCCGCCATCGCGCTGACCAAGCAGCTCCTGGCGAACGGGCTCGACGCGGCGCTGGAGCAGGAGCGGCAGTACCAGACCTCGCTCTTCCTCACCGCCGACCATGCCGAGGGCAAGGCCGCCTTCCTCGGCAAGCGCGCGCCGCATTTCACGGGGGGCTGACGCCATGAGCGGGAACACGCAAGAGGATCTGAACGCGCTCGACGACGAGGCCTTCCGCCGGACGGTGCGGGCCTGGGTCGAGGCCAACTACCCGCCCGAGCTGCGCAACCCCCCGAAGCGCCTGCACTGGGCGGAGAACAGCCCCTGGTACTTCAGGCTGGCCGAGAAGGGATGGCTGGCGCCGGGCTGGCCGAAGGAGTTCGGCGGCATGGGGCTCAGCCCCGCCAAGCAGATCATCCTGATCGAGGAGTACGAGCGCCACGGCGTGGCGCGCACCAACGACCACGGCATCGTCATGGTCGGGCCGCTGCTGATCCAGTACGGGACGAAGGCGCAGCAGGAGCGCTTCCTGCCGCCGATCCTGCGCGGCGAGCACATCTGGTGCCAGGGCTATTCCGAGCCGAATTCCGGCTCCGACCTCGCCTCCCTGCGCACCGAGGCGGTGCTGGACGGCGACGAGTACGTGGTGAACGGGCAGAAGACCTGGACCACCCTCGCCAACGACGCCAACTGGATCTTCCTCCTCGTCCGCACCGACAAGGCGGCGAAGAAGCAGGAGGGCATCTCCTTCCTCCTCGTGCCGATGGACAGCCCGGGCATCACCGTGCGGCCCATCGTCAACCTCGACATGCACGACGAGTTCTGCGAGGTCTTCTTCGACAATGTCCGCGTGCCGAAGGACAACCTGGTCGGCGAGCCCAACAAGGGCTGGACCATGGCCAAGGCGCTGCTGGGCTTCGAGCGCATCTATCTCGGCTCGCCGCGGCAATCCGCCTACGCGCTGGTGCGGCTGCGGCTGCTGGCCGAGCGTATGGGCGTGTGGGAGGAGCCGGACTTCGCCGACCGCTACGCGAGGCTGCGGCTCGACCTGGAGGACCTGAAGGCGCTGTACGAGACCTTCGTCGCGCAGCTGCGTCGCGGCGAGCGGCTGGGGCCGGACGTCTCGATGCTGAAGGTGATCCAGTCCGAGCTGTTCCAGCGCATCACCGAGGCGATGATGGACATCGCGGGCGAGAATGCCGGGCTGCTGGAGCCGATGGGCGGCAACCGCGACCTGCATCCCTCGGGCCTGTTCATCAATGCCCGGCCCTGCACGATCTATGGCGGGTCGAGCGAGATCCAGCGCAACATCCTGGCCAAGAACGTGCTGGAGCTGCCGGGCTGACGCTGCCGGGCTGACCGCGTGCGTGTTGCCGCCGGGCGGGAATGCCCGGCGGCGCGCGATCGCGGCGGGATCGCCGACCGGCCCGGCGTTGCGCGGGCCGGTCGGCATCCGGCGATCAGACCGGGTAGCGCAGCACCGCCGCCAGCTCGCCGCCGCCCGGCACGTCGCCGCGCCGCGCCGCGATCACCCGCGCGCCGGAGAGCAGGGCTCGCCGGGCGATCTCGTCGGTGACGCTGTAGTTCACGCCGTCGGCCTTGGCATCGAGGGTGACGGCGCCGTTCTCGTCGACCCGGCCCGGCAGCTCGGCGTCCATGTCCACGATCAGCGTCTCCACGGCGCCGAAGGTCGCGGCGCGCGCGGCGCGGCCGAGGTCGCAGGTGGCGCGGTCCTGTGCCGCGCGGGCGGCGTAGGTCTCGCCCAGCGCCTTGATCTCGGCGGCATAGACCTGATCGAGGATGCCGCGTGCCGCGGCCGCCAGCTCGTGGTCGGGCGTGCGGTCGGCCGTGCCCGGGATCGTCGCCTCGGCGAGATGGGGGTAGCTGCACACGCCGTGGAAGATCGTGGCCATCGGCTCCGCCGCCGCGACGATCAGCGGCCGGCCGTGCCCGGCCAGCACCGGGCGCAGCGCCTGGTCGACGGCACGGGCATAGCGGGTGAGCAGCGCGCTCTCGCTGGTGCTCTCGCCACTCTCCATGTCGCCCTTGCGCTCCAGGTGGCTGCGACGGCCGGCCGCGTCGGCGGCGCCGCGCACCAGGCCGGGCACCTTGACCTCGTGCGGCGGCAGGTCGGCCGAGACCTCGACCAGCCGCACGGCGCCCATGCTGATCGCCAGCACGTAGGCGTTGTGCGGGAAGGTGATCGCGCGGAGCAGCGGCTTGATGTGGAAACGGTCCGAGACCTCGACCGCGTTGCCGAGCTTGTTGCCCAGGCGGAAGGTGCGCAGGCTCTTCGGCGTCGCGAAGATGGCGAGGCTGTTGGCCTGCTCCACCCAGAAATCGTCGTCCTCGACGAGCGCCTCGATGCTCTCGCGGATCGGCTCGATGCTCCGCTTGTCGGCATCGGCGTCCGCCATCTCGGCAAGGGCGGTCCTGAGCAGGTTCTTGAGCCCGATGCGATCCGCCTGGGCGTCCTGGGTCAGCGGCGTCGTGCTGAGGTAGATGGATACCGCCGGGCTGCCGCGATAGGCGGCAAGCGCCTCGATCTCGGCGCGGGTCGGCAGGTCGATGTGCAGCAAGGTGGCATCTCCGATTGGGCCCGTGGCTGGGCCGGGGGCGTGCCGGAAGCGTCACGGCGCGACGGCGGTCCGGTCCGAGCCAAGGCTTCGCGAGGCGTCGATGTAGCCTCTGTGAGAACAACTTGCCATGCCCGGGAAGCGGCCGTGATCGGGCCGTGCCGGCGACGGGTGGCCCCGATGGCGGCTGTCCGGCGTCCCGGCGCCGCGGCCAGGAGTGGCCAGGGGCGGCAGGCCGGCTCGGCGCGGGGTTCAGGCCCGCATGGGTGGGGTCGCCGGCATGGCCGCAGCGTCGCCGAGCGGATCGGGGCCGAAGCGGTTCGGCCCCGGCGTGCCGCGCAGGAAGCCGATCATGACGAGGGCGTAGATCGGGCCGACCAGCGGCACGAGCTGGATCAGCACCCACCAGCCGCTGCGGTCGTGGTCATGCCAGCGCTTCACCTGGGCGGCGAGGCCGGGCCAGATGCTCAGCAGCGAGACCAGGATGGTGAAGGGTGCCATCGTGTACAGGCCGAGGCCGATATCGACGAGGCTCGCCAGTATCTCGGCTCCGAAGATCGGCAGCACGTAGGCGAGCCAGAAGGTGCGGCGACCGATCCGCCCCTGGAAGTCCAGCCAGTCGCGCATACCGGATTCCTGTCGTCCCTGTCCCTCGGTTCGCCGCCCGCGCCGTCAGGAGACGGCGGAGGGCGCCACGGCGCCGGCACGGCCGGGCAGGCGCTCCCCGTGCCCGCGCCTACGGCGAACCGCAGTCCGGTCGGGGCTGCGGTTCGCCGTGGCTCGTTGTTCTCGGCGCGGATTCACGCCGTCGGGCGTGTCCGCCCGCCGGCGATCCGCTCTGGAGCGGAACGCAGACCAGTCGGGACCGCGTGCCGCCCCATCCCATTGTTTTCCGAGCGGATTCACGCCTCCGGGCATAGCCCCCCTCCGGCGATCCGCTCTGGAGCCGTTCCAGCCCTGACTGTATCAGGCCGGAACGGCTCCAGCCTTTTGATTTGGCGCATTTCCCGAGCCGCTGAGCGCGTGCGCTCAGCCTGGAAATGCTCTAGCAGGCGCCGGCGGCCCTGTCCCGGCCGTCAGGCGGCGGCCCGGGCCGTTCCCGGCAGCACCGCCCGCAGCGCCGTCACCAGCTCGGCGATCATCGCATCGGTGTGGAGCGGGGTGGCGCAGAGGCGCAGCCGCTCCTCGCCGCGCGCCACGGTCGGGTAGTTGATCGGCGTCGCGTAGATGGCGTGCTCGGCGAGCAGCCGCCGGGCCACGTCGCGGCAGAGCGACGCCTCGCCCACCCAGACCGGGACGATGTGGCTGGTCGAGGGCATGCGCGGCAGGCCGGCGCGGTCCAGCGCCGCCTTCAGCGCGGCGGCGCGCTCGGCGAGCTGCTCGCGGCGGCTCCCGTCGGTCCGCACCGTCCGCACGCTGGCCAGGGCGGCGGCGGTGACGGCGGGCGGCAGCGAGGTGGTGAAGATCAGCCCGCCGGCGACCGAGCGGACGAAGTCGACGATCTCGGCATCGCCCGCGACGTAGCCGCCGACCACGCCGAAGCCCTTGGCCAGCGTGCCCTCGACGATGTCGATGCGGTCCTCCAGCCCCTCGCGCTGGGCGATGCCGCCGCCTTCCGCGCCGTAGAGGCCGACCGCGTGCACCTCGTCGAGGTAGGTCATGGCGCCGTACCGTTCCGCGAGGTCGCAGATCGCGCCGATCGGGGCGATGTCGCCGTCCATGGAATAGACGCTCTCGAAGGCGACGAGCTTCGGCGTCGCCGGGTCGGCGGCGGCGAGCAGCGCCTCGAGATGGGCGAGGTCGTTGTGGCGGAAGATGTGCCGGCGCACGCCGCTGTGGCGCATGCCGTGGATCATGCTGGCGTGGTTCTTGGCGTCGGAGAACACGGTGAAGCCGGGCAGGGCGTTCAGCACCGCGGGCAGGGTCGCCTGGTTGGAGACGAAGCCCGAGGTGAACAGCAGCGCCGCCTCCTTGTGGTGCAGCGCCGCCAGCTCCGCCTCCAGCGCCACGTGCAGGTGCGAGGTGCCCGAGATGTTGCGCGTGCCGCCGGCGCCGGCGCCGTGGGTGCGCACCGCCGCCTCGGCTGCCGCCAGCACGGCCGGGTGCTGGCCCATGCCGAGATAGTCGTTGCTGGACCAGACCGTGACGGTCCGGATGCCTTCCGGGGTGTGGTGGCGGTAGAGCGGGAACTGGCCGGCGAGCTTCTCCAGCGCCACGAATTCGCGGTAGCGGCCTTCCTGACGCATCCCGTCCAGCGTGGCCCGGCAGTGCTGCCGGAAGGCGTCGCGTGTGTTCATGGCCGTCGATCTGGTCCGTCGCCGGCGGCAGACGAGCTGCGCCGGTGCAAGGCTGGGTTGCGCCGCATCCCGTTGCGGGCCCCGCGAGAGGGCCCGAGGCAAGTCCGTCACATACAGCCAGGGCGGCCGCACGGCCAGCACCCAAGGCGACATGGCAGGAAACCGGGGGGCAGGAAACCAGGGGGCAGGAAACCGGGGGACAGGAAACCGGGAGACAGGAAACGGTGGGAGGGGCGGCGGGGGCCGGCCGCCACCCGCCCGGGGGGGGGGGGCGGGCGGACGCGGCGACCGGCGGCACGGGGGCAGGACCGGCCGTGCCGGATGTCCATGCCCGAGGGCCGGCGGCGGGGCAGGTCCGCCCGCGCGGCGAGCAGGCTTGCCGCGCCGCTCCCGGCATGCTCGCATCGCGGCACAAGTGGCGGCCCCACGCCACGGCCGGGAGAAAGCCGTCCGATGCCGAATTCGCAACCGACGAGGCGCGCGGCCATGCTCGGCAGCGTGGCCCTCGGCCTCTCGCTGCCCGCGCTGCGCCGGGCACGGGCCGACTGGCCGGACCGGCCGATCACCATGATCATCGCCTACGCCGCCGGCGGCGGCACCGACATCGTCGGGCGCGCCGTCGCGCGGGCGATGGAGAAGCGGCTCGGCCAGTCCATCGTGGTGCTGAACCGCCCCGGCGCCGGCGCCGAGATCGGCTTCGCCGAGCTGGCCCGGGCGCGGCCGGACGGCTACACGATCGGCTTCATCAACACGCCCGCGGTCGTCACCGTGCCGCTGGAGCGGCAGGCCCGCTTCGCGCTGGCCGACTTCGCCCCCATCGCCAACCTGGTGGACGATCCGGGCGGCTTCTTCGTGGTGCCGGACAGCCCGTACCGGACGCTCGCCGACCTCGTCGCGGCGGCCAAGGCGCAGCCGGGCGCGCTCACCTACGGCACGACGGGCGTCGGCTCGGACGACCACCTCGCCTCGCTGGCCCTGCAGCGTCAGGCCGGGATCGAGCTGACCCACGTGCCCTTCGCCGGCTCCTCGCAGGTGCGCAACGCCCTGGTCGGCCGGCAGATCACGATCGGCTCGATGAACATGGGCGAGGGGACCTTCGACGCGCGCCAGGGGCTGGTGCGCGCCCTCGGGCAGATGGGCGAGCGGCGCTGGCAGGAGGCGCCGGACGTGCCGACCTTCCGCGAGCAGGGCTTCGACGTGGTGGAGGGCTCGATGCGCGGCCTCGCCGCGCCGGCCGGCACGCCGGCCCCGGTGCTGGAGCGGCTGGCGGCGGCGGCACGGCAGTCGCTGGACGATCCGGACTTCCAGCGCGTCGTGGCCCAGCAATTGCTGCCGATGCGCTTCCTGGGGCCGGAGGAATTCCGCCGCGAGCTGGTGGCGCTGCGCGACCACTACACGGCGCTGTGGCACCAGCATCCCTGGCGTGAATAGAGCCTGGCGCGAATAGGGACGGCCGCGAATAGGGACGGGCACGAGGATCGACGGGCATGGACGGATCGGGCGTGGTCGAGAAATTCGGCATCGGCCAGCCGGTGCGCCGCAAGGAGGATGTGCGGCTGCTGACCGGCCGCGGCACCTACACCGACGACATCGACCGGCCCGGCCAGGCGCACGCCGCCATCCTGCGCTCGCCGCACGCCCATGCGCGCATCGTCTCGCTCGACGCGTCGGCGGCGCGCGCGGCGCCGGGCGTGCTCGCGGTGCTGACCGCGGCCGAGGTCGAGGCGGACGGACTCGGCTACCTGCCGGTGCTGGTGGAGGTGCCCGGGATCGACGGCCCGGTCTGGTGCCCGCCGCGCCCGATCCTGCAGGGCGAGCGCGTGCGCTTCGTCGGCGACCACGTGGCGCTGGTGGTGGCCGAGACGCGCGCCCAGGCGGTCGAGGCGGCGGAGCTGATCGCGGTCGAGTACGAGGAGCTGCCCGCCGTCACCGACACGGCCGCGGCGGCCGAGCCGGATTCGCCGGTGATCTGGCCGGAGCGCGGCAGCAACCTCTGCGTCCACTGGGACAGCGGGAGGTTCGAGGAGACCGAGGCCGCCTTCCGCGACGCGACGCACACGGTCTCCGTTTCGCTCGTCAACAACCGCCTCGTCGGCAACCCGATGGAGCCGCGGGTCGCGATCGGCGAGTGGGACGCGGAGTCGGCGCGCTACGTGCTGCACTCGCCGACCCAGGGCGTGCTGCGCGTGCGCGACGGCCTCGCGAAATACGTGCTGAAGGTGCCGAACGAGCGGCTGCGGGTGATCTCGCCCGATGTCGGCGGCGGCTTCGGGCTGCGCGGCAAGCTGTTCGCGGAGAGCGCGCTGGTGCTCTGGGCGGCGAAGCGGCTCGGCCGGCCGGTGAAGTGGCGCGCCGACCGCACCGAGACCTTCCTGTGCGATCCGCACGGGCGCGACCACGTGACCCACGCCGACATGGCCTTCGACGCGGAGGGCCGCGCGCTGGCCATGCGGGTGCGCACCGTCGCCGCCATGGGCGCCTATCTCTGCGACTTCGGGCCGCGCGTGCCGACCGTCGCGGGCGGGCGCATCATCGGCACGGTGTACGACATCCAGGCGGTGAACGTGCGCGTGCGCTGCGTCTTCACCAACACCTCGCCCACCGACGCCTATCGCGGCGCCGGGCGGCCCGAGACGGCCTACGTGATCGAGCGCCTGCTCGACCTCGGCGCGGCGCGGCTCGGCCTCGGGCGCGACGAGATCCGGCGGCGCAACTACATCGCGCCGGCGCGCATCCCCTACCGCAACGCGGTCAACAACGTGATCGATTCCGGCCTGTTCGCCGAGACGCAGGACCGCGCCCTGGCGCTGGCCGACTGGGCCGGCTTCCCGGCGCGGCGCGAGGAAGCGTCGCGGCAGGGGAAGCTGCGCGGCATCGGCCTCGGCTACTTCATCGAGGCCTCGGGCGGGCAGCCCACCGAGTGGTCGCGCATCCGGGTGGCGCCGGATGGCGGCGTCGCCGTCACCGTCGGCACCTTCTCGCACGGGCAGGGGCACGAGACGGCCTTCGCGCAGATCATCCACGATCGGCTCGGCATCCCCTTCGAGCGGATCCGGCTGGTGCAGGGCGATTCCGACGTGGTGGAGCAGGGCAACGGCACCGGCGGCTCGCGCTCCTCGCAGATGGGCGGCGTCGCCATCAGCCGCACCGCGGCGCTGGTGATCGACAAGGCGCGGCGCATCGCGGCGCACCTGCTGGAGGCCGACGCGGCGGACGTCGAGTTCGAGGCCGGCCGCTTCCGCGTCGCCGGCACCGATCTCTCGCTCGGCTGGGCCGAGGTGGCGCGCGCCGCCGCCGATCCGGCCCGCCTGCCCGCGGGCGAGTCGCCGGGTCTCGACGAGCAGCTTCTCTACAAGCGCGACACGGAGTGCAACTTCCCCAACGGCTGCCACGTCGCCGAGGTCGAGATCGACCCGGAGACGGGACAGGTCGCGCTGGTGCGCTACAGCGCCGTGGACGATGTCGGCGTGGTGATCAACCCGATGCTGGTGCACGGCCAGTCGCATGGCGGCATCGTCAGCGGCATCGGCCAGGCGCTGCTGGAGCATGCGCGCTACGACACGGAGAGCGGCCAGTTCCTCACCGCCACCTTCCAGGACTACTGCATGCCGCGCGCGGCCGACGTGCCGGAACTCGAACTCGGCTTCCACGTCGTGCCGTGCCCGTCCAACGACCTCGGCGTGAAGGGCGCGGGCGAGGGGGGCGCGTGCGGCGCGCCGCCGGCCATCGTCAGCGCGGTGGCGGATGCGCTGCGCGACCACGGCGTGGCGCATCTCGACATGCCGGTGACGGCCGAGAAGGTGTGGCGGGCCATGCACGGGGGGTGACGGGCGGGGAGGGCTCCGCCCTCCCCGGACCCCTCCGGCCAGGGAAGGCGCTGCCTTCCCTGGAACCCATCCGCCAGGAGGGCGAGGCCCTCCTGGACCTCTGTTCGTTCGGGCCCTGGGCGTTGCAACCGCCGGGCCCGGAAACAAACGGGGTTTCCAAAGGGGCTTCGCCCTTTGGCGGGAGGATACCAAAGGAGGGCGGAGCCCTCCTTTGAACGGGCGCGCGAGCCCCCGTCAGCTCGCCCGCTGCGCGTTCCAGAACATCGGCATGCCCTTCAGCACGCGCGTCAGGTTCCGCTTGTAGGACCAGCTCTGGAAGTACTGCCCGAGCGGCAGGTACGGCACCTCCTGGAAGGCCTGCGCCTGGATCTCGGCGGCGATCTTCTTCTGGTCCGCCTCCGCCGTGGCGTCGAGCCACTGGCCCCGCAGTTCCTCGATGCGCGGCATGGTGGGCCAGCCGAACCAGGCGTTCTGCCCGTTGCCGCGCAGGCCGAGATGCGTGCCGGGGTTGAGGAAGTCGAGCCCGGTGAAGTTGGTGAAGAACACCGACCAGCCGCCCTGCTCGGGCGAGGCCTTGTTGGCGCGCCGCTGCACCACGCTGCCCCAGTCCGTGGTGACGAAATCCACGTTCATGCCGGCGCGCTTGAAGTAGTCGGCGCCGACCTGGGCGAGCTGGTACAGCGCGGGCTGGTCGGTCGAGCCCAGCATCACGATCTTCTCGCCCTTGTAGCCGGCGGCGGTGAGGTCGCGCTTGACCTTCTCGATGTCGCGCGGCGAGGTCAGCGCGTCCAGCCCGGCATCGCTCGCCATCGGCGTCTCGGGCGGGAAGTAGCCTACCTTGTCGCGCCACTGCGAGCGGTCGTCGCCCATCACCGCCGTCATGTAGTCCGCCTGCACCAGCGCGCCGAGCAGGGCGCGGCGCACCGCCGGCTTGTCGAAGGGCGGGTGCAGGTGGTTGAAGCGGGCGAGCGAGAGGAAGCCGGTCGGGTCCGACACCTCGAAGACGAGGTTGCGGTTGCGCTGCAGGGTCGGGGCGAAGTCGTTGGTCGGCTGCTCCCACCAGTCCACCTCGCCGTTCTGCAAGGCGGCGGCGGCGGTGGCCTGGTCTGGGATGACCTGCCACTCGACGCGGTCGAAATTCACCTTCTTCGGGCCGCTGGTCCAGGCCACCGGGCCGTCGGCGCGCGGCACGTAGTCGGCGTTGCGCTCGTAGACGAGTCGCGAGCCGGGCACGCGCTCGCCCGCCACCCACTTGAACGGGCCGGAGCCGATCATCTCCGTCACCTGCCGCGACGGGTCGCCCTGCGCGAGGCGCTCGGGCATCACCACCAGGATCGGCGTGCCGGGCTTGCCCAATGCGTAGAACAGCATCGGGAAGGGCTTCTTCAGGCGGAACAGGATGCTGCGGTCGTCCGGCGCCGAGAGCTCGTCGGTCGCCGCCATCAGCGCCTGGCCCATCGCGTCGCGCTGCGCCCAGCGCTTGATCGAGGCCACGGCGTCGCGCGCGCGCACCGGGTGGCCGTCGTGGAATTTCAGCCCCTCGCGCAGCCTGATCGTGACGCGCTTGCCGTCATCCTCGACCGTGTGGCCCTCGGCCATCTGCGGCTGCGGCTTGAAGTCCGCGTCCACGCCGTAGAGCTGGTCCCAGATCATCAGCGCGTGGTGCCGCGTCACGTAGGCCGTGGTGACCACCGGGTCCATCACGGTCAGGTCGCTCTGCGGGATGAACTTCAGGACGCGGCTGCCCGGCGCCTGGGCCAGGGCCGGGCGCGCCAGGCTGCCCGCCAGACCCGAAAGCCCGATCCCGCCCGCCGCCGACTTCAGGAAGTCGCGTCTCTGCATCGAATACCCCCTCCGGCAACCTGGTCCGTTGCGGGCGGCAAGGTGGCAGCCGGCCGGAGGGCCGGCAAGCACCGTATGGTGGCGATCGGCAGGACGGGATCCGCGGCAAGGGGCGCGGCGGCTTGCGCGCCCGCCGCATCCCCTGCTTTGCTGCGGCGCCGCGGGCCCGCATCGACCGCGGTGCCCCGCCATGGCGGCCGCCCGTCATCCGCTCCCGGGTCGCGACGCGCCATGCCCGCGGTGAAGGCCGGCCCGTGCCACGGCGTCCGGAGCCGGTCGTCATCCATTCCCCGCTTCCCGCCGGAGGAACCGAATGCCGACCGTTCCGCGACGCAGCCTGATCCTCGGTGCCGGCGCCGCCGCGCTGCCGCGCTTCGCCCCAAGGGTCGCCATCGCCCAGCCTGCCGCCGCGCGCGTGCTGCGCTACGTGCCGCAGGCGGACGTGACGATCCTCGATCCCGTCATGACCACCGCCTACATCACCCGCACCCATGCGCTGATGGTGTACGACCAGCTCTACGGGCTCGATGGCCAGCTCCGCCCGCAGCCGCAGATGGCCGAGGGCCACACGGTCGAGGATGACGGCAAGCGCGTCACGATCAGGCTGCGCGAGGGGCTGAAATTCCACGACGGCGAGAAGGTGCTGGCGCGAGACTGCGTCGCCTCCGTGAAGCGCTGGGCGCAGCGCGACCCGCTCGGCCAGGCGCTGCTGGCGCGGCTCGACGAGATGGCGGCGACGGGGGACCGGGAATTCACCATCCGCCTCAAGCGTCCCTTCGGGCCGCTGCTGCAGGCGCTGGCCAAGCTCGGCCCGCCCGCCTGCTGCATCATGCCGGCGCGGCTCGCCGAGACCGACGCCTTCCGGCCGGTGACCGAGGTGGTCGGCTCCGGCCCGTTCCGATGGCTGGCGAACGAGCGGGTGGCGGGCGCCCGCGTCGCCTATGCGCGCAACCCGGACTACGTGCCGCGCCCGGACGGCACGCCGGACTGGGCCGCCGGCCCCAAGCTCGTGCATTTCGACCGGGTGGAGTGGAACGTCATCCCCGACCCCGGCACCGCCGCCGCCGCGATCCAGAACGGCGAGGTGGACTGGTGGGAGAACCCGCCCAACGACCTGCTGCCGGTGCTCGCGCGCAACCGGCAGGTGGTGCTGGAGAACATCATCACCCTCGGCGTGATGGGCACGGGGATCTTCAACACGCTGCATCCGCCCTTCGACAAGGCGGCGGTGCGGCGTGCCGTGCTCGGCGCCGTGTCGCAGGCGGACTTCATGACCGCCGTCGCCGGCACCGAGCCGGGGCGCTGGCGCGACAGGGTGGGCGTCTTCACCCCAGGCTCGCCGATGGCGAACGACGCCGGGATGGAGATCCTGACCGCGCCGCGCGACATCGAGGCCTCGCGACGGGCGCTGCGCGAGGCGGGCTACAGGGGCGAGAAGGTGGTGCTGCTGGCGGCCAGCGACCAGAGCGCGCTGGCGGCGCTGGGCGAGGTGGGCAACGACCTGCTCCGGCGGCTCGGCATGAACGTCGAGTACGTGGTGACGGACTGGGGCTCCGTGGTGCAGCGGCGCGCCAGCAAGGCGCCGCCGGAGCAGGGCGGCTGGAGCATGTTCCACACCACCTGGGCCGGGCTCGACATGGTCAACCCGGCGGTGACGCAGGTGCTGCGCGCCAATGGCGAGCGCGCCTATTTCGGCTGGCCGGACCTGCCCGGGCTGGAGGCGCTGCGCGACCGCTGGCTGGAGGCGCCGGAGGCCGAGCAGCCCGCCCTCGCCGCCGCGATCCAGGCGGAGGCGCTGAAGCAGGCGGTCTTCCTGCCGACCGGCCAGTACTTCTACCAGACCGCCTATCGGCGCGGCCTGACCGGGCTGTCGCGGGGCGCCTTCCTGTTCTGGAACATCCGCCGGGGCTGAGAGCGGCCCCCTCGGCCCGGCGCGGCGCGCTTGCAACCACGGCGGTGCCTTGCTCTGCTGCCGCGTCCCGGGAGTTCCTCCGCATGCTGAGACGCACCGTCCTCGCCGGCGCGGCCGCCGCCGCGCTGCCGCGCTTCTCGATCGCCCAGCCGGCCGCGAGCCGGGTGGTGAAATTCGTGCCGCAGGCCAATCTCGGCAGCCTCGACCCGATCTGGACCACGGCCAACATCACCCGCAACCACGGGTACATGATCTACGACACGCTCTACGGCACGGATGCGGCGCTGGAGCCGAAGCCGCAGATGGCCGAGGGGCACGTCTTCGAGGACGGGGACCGGGTCTGCACCATCACCCTGCGCTCCGGCCTCAGGTTCCACGACGGCGAGACGGTGCGCGCCGCCGACGCGGTGGCCAGCCTGAAGCGCTGGATGAAGCGCAGCCCGATGGGCCAGAAGCTGGAGCCCTCGGTGGACGAGCTGGTGGCGGTGGACGACCGCCGGTTGCGCTTCCGGCTGAAGCGGCGCTTCCCGCTGCTGATCCAGGCGCTGGGCTGGCCGGCGGGTCCGGTGCCCTTCATCATGCCCGAGCGCATCGCCAACACCGACCCGTTCCAGCAGATCCGCGAGACCGTCGGCTCCGGCCCGTTCCGCTTCAAGGCGGACGAGTTCAACTCCGGCAGCCTGATCGTCTACGAGCGCAACCCGACCTACAGCCCGACCCCCGTCGCGGCGAGCGGGCTGACCGCCGGGCCGAAGCAGGTCTTCTTCGACCGCGTCGAGTGGAAGATCATCACCGACGGCGCCACCTCGGCCGCCGCGCTGCAATCGGGCGAGATCGACTGGTTCGAGCAGCCGGCGCCGGAATTGCAGGAGCTGCTGAAGCGCAGCCGCACCCTCTCGGTGGAGCCGATCGACACGCTGCCGCTCTGCGGCATGCTGCGGCTGAACCACCTGCACCCGCCCTTCGACGACAAGCGGGTGCGGCAGGCGCTGCTGCCGGCGATCGACCAGGCGGACTTCATGAGCGCCATCGTCGGGCCGGATCCGAGCCAGTACGATGCGCGCTGCGGCGTGTTCACGCCCGGCACGCCGCTGGCGAACCAGGCGGGGCTGGAGCCGCTGCTCGGGCCGCGCAGCCTGGACCGCGCCAAGGCGCTGCTGCGCGAGGCCGGCTACACGAACCAGCCGATGCGGCTGATCGGCCCGACCGACATCCTCGCGCCCTCCGCCATGACCCAGGTGGCGGCGGACCTGTTCCGGCGCATGGGCTTCAACATGGATCTCGCCCTGTCGGACTGGGGCACGGTGATCCAGCGCCGCGCCAGCCGCGAGCCGGTGGAGAAGAACGGCTGGTCGATGCTGCTGACCAGCTTCTCCTCGTTCGACTTCATCGACCCGGTGGGCCATTCCGGCATCCGCGGCAACGGCGCCAACGCCTGGTTCGGCTGGCCGAACATTCCCCGGCTGGAGGAGCTGCGCAACGCCTGGTTCGAGGCGCCGGACCTGCCGGCGCAGAAGCGCATCGCCGAGGACATCCAGCGCACCGCCATCGAGGAGGTGGCCTACATCCCGGTCGGCGCCTACCTCTCCAGCACGGCGCTGCGCAAGGATCTGCGCGACCGGGTGAAGGGCTTCGCGATCTTCTGGAACCTGCGGCGGGGGTGAGGCCAGGGGTTGCCCGCCGCCGGTGGCACCGGCGGCGGGATCACCTCGCCCCCCTCATGAAACGGGGGTCTCGAAGGGGGCTTCGCCCCTTCGCGGGGTCCGGGGCAGCGCCCCGGCAGCGTCAGCGCACGAAGCGATCGGTAATTCAGCCGCGCAGCGTGGCGCCGGTCGCCTTGGTCACGGCGGCCACGACCTTGCCGATGGCCGCCTCGATCTCGGCATCGGTCAGGCTGCGCTCGCGCGGCTGCAGGGTGATTTCCAGCGCCAGCGAGACCTTGCCCTCCGGCAGCTTGTCGCCCGCGTAGCGGTCGAACAGCGAGACGCCGGCGAGCAGGTTGCGCTCGGCGCCGCTGGCCGCGCGCAGCAGCTTCTCGGCCGGCACGCCGGCATCGACCAGGAAGGCGAGGTCGCGCCGCACCGGCTGGAAGGCCGGCAGATCGGCGGCGCCGCGCTTGCGCCGCTTCGGCTCCGGCACGGCATCGAGGAACACCTCGAAGCCGACCGCGGGACCGGGCAGGTCCAGGGCGGCGAGGACGGAGGGGTGCAGCTCGCCGAAGCGGGCCAGCACGGTCTTCGGCCCCTGGCGCAGCACGCCGGAGCGGCCAGGATGGTAGTGGCCCGGCGCGTCGGTGGTGACGGTCAGCGCCGCCATCGGCACGCCCAGCGCCTGGAGCACCGCCAGCGCGTCGCCCTTGGCGTCCATCGCGTCGAGGGCGCGGGAAGGCTCGGCCCAGTGGCGCGGCGTGTGGCCGGTGCGCAGCCCGGCGGCGATGGCGAGCTGACCGGTCGGGCTCGGGTCGCGGTAGCCGCCGCCGAGCTCGGCCAGGGCGAGGTCCGGGAAGCCCCGCGCCGCGTTGCGCGCGGCGGCGAGGGCGAGGCTGGCCAGCGGCGTCGGGCGCATCTGGTCGAGATCGGCGGCGATCGGGTTCTCGACGCGCAGCGCCGGCGGGGTGTCGCCGAACAGCGCCGCGACGCGGGCCTCGACGAAGCCGTAGCTCACGCAGTCCAGCATGCCGCGCGCCGTCAGCACGCGGCGGGCCAGGGCGGCGCGGGCCTGCTTCGCGGTGAGCGAGGCGGGCGGCACGGGCGAGGCCACGGGCAGGCTCACCGGCGGCACGCGGTCGAGGCCGCGGATGCGCAGCACCTCCTCCACGAGGTCGCACTCCGCCTCGACGGCGCGGCAGCCCTCGGCGGCGGCGGCGGCGCGCTCGGGCGGCAGCTCGGGCGACTGGGCAAGGCCGCCCGGCTGCGCCTCGGGCGCCACGTTCCCTTGCGCGATGTCGTTGCGCCAGGAGGGCACGGCGTAGGTGACGCTGCCCTCGCCGCGCGCCGTCTCGGTGAAGCCGAGGCTGCCGAGGATGGCGGTCGCCTCGTATTCCGGCACCTCGGCGCCGCCGAGGCCGGCGAGGCGCTCGAAGCGCAGCGTCGCCTCGCGCTGCCAGGCCGGCTCGGCGCCGGCCGAGACGACCTCGCTCGCCTCGCCGCCGCACAATTCCAGCACCATGCGCGTCGCGGCTTCGAGGGCGGCGGGTTGCAGCGCCGGGTCGATGCCGCGCTCGAAGCGCTGGCGGGCGTCGGAGGAGAGCTGGTGGCGGCGGCCGGAAAGGGCGATGCGCACGGGGTCGAACAGGGCGCACTCGATGAACACCTCGGTGGTGTCCGCGTCGCAGCCCGTCGTCTCGCCGCCCATGATGCCGGAGAAGGAGACGACGCCCGAGGCGTCCGCGATCACGGAGTCCTCCGGGCTCGCCGTGTATTCCTTGCCGTTGAGCGCCAGCAGCGTCTCGCCCTCGCGGCCCAGGCGGATGGTGAGGGTGCCGCCCTTCACCTTGCGCGCATCGAAGACGTGCAGCGGCCGGCCGAGATCGACGGTGAAGAAGTTGGTCACGTCCACCAGCGCGTTGATCGGGCGCAGGCCGATCGCGGTGAGCCGGTCGCGCAGCCATTGCGGGCTCGGCCCGTTGCGCAGGCCGCTGATGGTGCGGCCGAGCACCCAGGCGCAGGCGCGCGGGTCGTCGATCGCCCAGCGCAGCGCCGAGGGGCCGCCGGCGGGAACGGTGCCGGGGCGCAGGTAGCGTCCCTCCGGCCGCAGCGTGCCGAGCCCGGCCGCCGCGAGGTCGCGCGCCACGCCGCGCACGGAAAGCGCGTCGCCGCGGTTGGGCGTGACCGAGATCTCGATCACCGGGTCGTCCAGCCCGGCCCATTCGGCGTAGCCGGCGCCGACCGGCGCGTCCTCGGGCAGCTCGATGATGCCGGCATGGTCCTCGCCGAGCCCCAGCTCGCGCGCGGAGCACATCATGCCCTCGCTCTTCACGCCGCGTATCTCGCCGACCTTCAGCGTGATGTCGGAGCCGGGGACGTAGGTGCCGGGCAGGCCCAGCACGCCCTTCATGCCGGCGCGGGCATTGGGCGCGCCGCAGACCACGGAGAGCAGCGTGCCGTTGCCGGCATCGACCTTCAGCGCGCGGAGGCGGTCCGCGTTCGGGTGCGGCTCGGCCTCCACCACGGCGGCGATTCGGAACGGGGCGAGCGCCCGGCCGCGATCCTCGACGCCCTCGACCTCCAGGCCGATGGCGGAGAGCGTCGTGGTGATGGCCTCCAGCGTCGCATCCGTGTCGAGGTGCTCGCGCAGCCAGCTCAGGGTGAACTTCATGGCTCAGAATCCCTCGGCCAGCGAGGCGGGGGCGAGCGGGCCGGTGCCGTAGTGGCGCAGCCAGCGCACGTCGCTTTCGTAGAAGGGGCGCAGGTCGGCCATGCCGTGCTTGAGCATGGTGATGCGCTCGATGCCCATGCCGAAGGCGAAGCCCTGCCAGACGCGCGGGTCGATGCCGCAATTGGCCAGCACGCGCGGGTGGACCATGCCGCTGCCCAGGATCTCCAGCCAGTCGCTGCCCTTGCCCAGCTCGCCCGACTTCCGGTCCCAGCCGATATCGACCTCCATGGAGGGCTCGGTGAAGGGGAAGTAGGAGGCGCGGAAGCGCACCGGCAGGTCGGCGATGGCGAAGAAGGCGCGCAGGAAGTCGATCAGGCAGCCCTTGAGGTGGCCGAGCGTGATGTCGCGGTCGATCACCAGCCCCTCGACCTGGTGGAACATCGGCGAGTGCGTCGCGTCGTGGTCGGCGCGCCAGGTGCGGCCGGGGACGATGACGCGGATCGGCGGCTCCTGGCTCAGCATGGTGCGGATCTGCACCGGGCTGGTGTGGGTGCGCAGCACGGGGCGGCGCCCGTCGGGGCCAGCCGGCAGGTAGAAGGTGTCGTGGTCCTGGCGGGCCGGGTGGTGCTCGGGGATGTTGAGGGCGCCGAAATTGTACCAGTCGCCCTCGATGTCCGGCCCCTCGGCCACGGCGAAGCCCATGGCGCCGAAGATCGCGGTCAGCTCCTCGACGGTGCGGCTGATCGGGTGGATGGCGCCGTCGGCCGCCGTGCCGGGGGCGTTGGGGCGGGGCGGCAGCGAGACGTCGAGGCGCTCGGCGGCGAGCCGCGCCTCCAGCGCCGCCGACTCCAGCGCCACGCGGCGCGCCTCGATGGCGGTCTCCAGCTCGGTCTTGAGCCGGTTCAGCGCGGCGCCGCGCGCCTTGCGCGCCTCGGCCGGCACGGCGCCCAGGCCCTTGAGCAGCGCCGTCACCCGGCCGCTCTTGCCCAGCGTGCCGACGCGCACCGCGTCCCAGGCGCGCAGATCGGCCGCCGCCGCCAGCGCCGCCTCGGTCTCCTGCCGCAGCGCGGCCAGCTCGGCCGCCTCGGTCGCTTCGCTCATCACTGCTCGTCCCGCGTTGGAGCGGATCGCCGGTCGGGCGGCTGGGCCCGGCGGCGTGGCGTCGCTCCGGCAACAAAGGGTCGGCGCCTGCGCGCCGGCATCAAGAGATCGGCGCCTGCGCGCCGGCAACAAAGGGTCGGCGCGAGGCCGGCGGAGCCCGTCCGCCGGGAACGCGCCCGTCGCGGGGCGCGCTAGCACGCCGCCGCCGAAGCAGAAAGGGCCGCCCCGTCGCCGGGTGCGGCCCTCTCGCAAGGCTCTCCGTGACGGGGAGAGGAGGTTCAGGCCGCCGGCGCGGGGGCGGGAGCGGCGGGGCGCGCCGCCTTCGCCTTCTCCACCAGCGCGGCGAAGGAGGTCGGGTCGTCGAAGGCGATGGCCGAGAGCACCTTGCGGTCCAGCTCGATGCCCGCCGCCTTCACGCCGGCCATGAACTGGCTGTAGGTCAGCCCGTGCTCGCGCACCGCCGCGTTGATGCGCTGGATCCAGAGGCCGCGAAACTCGCGCTTCTTGTTGCGCCGGTCGCGGTAGGCGTACTGCAACGCCTTCTCGACCCGCTCCAGCGCGGGCCGGTAGGCGGTCGAGGACCGGCCGACATAGCCCTTGGCGAGCTTGAGGATCTTCTTGTGACGGGCGTGCTTGGTGACGCCGCGCTTGACGTGTGCCATGGGTCAGGCCTCCTTCAGCGCTCGAGCCCGTAGGGCAGCCACTGCATGACGGTCAGCCCGTCCTGGTGGCGCAGCACCTGGGAGCCGCGGTTCTGGCGCTTGGCCTTCTGCGGGCGGGCGGACAGGTTGTGCCGCTTCTTGCCCGGGCCGGCCATCACCTTGCCGGTGGCGGTGATCTTGAAGCGCTTCTTGGCGCTCGACTTGGTCTTCATCTTGGGCATTTGGACCTCCTGTGGGTCGGGTCGCTCCGCCACCGCACCATGCGATGGGGACGCGAGTCCGCGGCCGGGCATGCCCGTCAGTGAGCCTCGGCGCGCGGGGAAGGGGCGGGGGTATAGCGGCGGGGGAGGGGGGTGGCAAGGGGGGCGGTGGCGGCTGGCGCGGGGGCATGGGGGGGGGGGGGGGGGGGGGGGGGGGGGGGGGGGGGGGGGGGGGGGGGGGGGGGGGGGGGGGGGGGGGGGGGGGGGGGGCCCGGGGGGGCGGGGGCGGCTGGCGCGGGGGCATCGGGGCGCTGCCCCGGACCCCGGCAAGGGGCTCTGCCCCTTGCATCCCCGCCAAAGGGCGAAGCCCCTTTGGAAACCCCTTTTTGAAAAGAGAGGCGGACGTCCTGGCGGCGGTGTCAGCCCGGCGGGGGACGCGACGGTGCATCCGAACAGGTGACGAGCTTCACCTTGTAGCGGGGCGCGTCGCGGTCCTCGGAGACGAAGCCGGCGCCCTCGATCATGGCCTGCGCGATGAGCAGGTGGTCGAACGGATCGCGATGGTCCGGATACAGCGGCAGGCCGGCGAACGCCGCGAGGTGCGCGGCCTCGATGCCCAGCCAGGTGAAGCCCTCCCGCCCGACCGCCGTCACGATCTCGCCGATATCGGCCTCCAGCTTCCCGATGCGGTGCTTCACGACGATCTCCCAGAGCGAGACCACGCTGACCAGCACGTCATTGCCGGGGTCCGCGATCAGTTCCCGCGCCCGGCTCCCGAGCCGCCCGTCATCGCTCAGCCACCACAGCAGGGCATGCGTGTCGAGGAGGAGCTTCACCCCGCCTCGTCCTCCATCGCCGCGAGCACGTCCGGCGGCAGGGCATCGAAGTCGGGCGCCAGGCGGATCCGGCCGCGCAGCGCCCCGGGCCGACGACGGGGCCGAACCGGTGTCGAGGGCGGGTGGAGCTCGGCCAGCACCTCGTCATGCGAGGTGATGAGGAAGGAGCTGCCTTGCCGCGCCTGCCGCAGGAATTCGGCCATGTTTTCGCGGAATTCGCGCACGCCGAGCCGGCGCGGTGGTGCCTTTCCACGCTGGTCCGGTTCGGACACGGCACAGTCTCGCTCGATGTGAACACAATATGTGTACGCAAACTCGCTGCCGGAGGCAACCGAGGGCGCACGGGCGCGGATAGCCCTCGCCGCCAGTGCATGCCGCCGTGGGCCGACGTTACCGATGCAGCGTCTCGCTACCGTCCCCCCGACACGTCCAGCAACGCCCCCGTCGTGTAGGACGCCGCATCGCTCAGCAGCCACACGATCGCCTCCGCCACCTCCGACGCCTCCCCGGCCCGGCCCAGCGGCGCGCCGCCGCCCAGCCGCGCCGCCCGTCCCGGCTGGCCGCCGCTCGCATGGATCTCGGTCTCGATCAGCCCGGGGCGGACCGCGTTCACCCGCACCCCGGCCGGGCCCAGCTCCTTGCACAGCCCGATGGTCAGCGTGTCCACCGCCGCCTTGCTGGCCGCGTAGTCCACGTACTCGTTGGGCGAGCCGAGCTTGGCCGCCATCGAGGAGACCAGCACCAGCGACCCGCCGCGCCCGAGCCGCCGCGCCGCCTCCCGCGCCGTCAGGAAGGCGCCGAGCACGTTGATGTCGAACACCCGGCGCATCCGCTCCAGGGTCATGTCGGCCACGGTCGAGGCGGGGGCCACCACCCCGGCATTCGCCACCACGCCGTCGAGCTTGCCGAGCGCGCGCTCGGCGCCGTCGAACATCGCCAGCACCTCGGCCTCCGAGGCTACGTCGCCGGGCAGCGCCACCGCTTGGCCGCCGGCCGCCTCCACCGCGCGCACCGTGCTCTCGGCCGCCTCGCGGTTGCCGAGATAGTTCACCCCCACCGACCAGCCGCGCTGCCCGGCCAGGATCGCGGTGGCGCGGCCGATGCCGCGGCTGCCGCCGGTGATCAGGATCGTCCTGGCCATGTCTCGTTCCCCCGCTGTCCTTGCCGCGATCCTGGCAGAACGGCGCGGCGCCGGCATCCCCGCATCGGCGCGCGGGCCGGAACCAGGGCCGCCCTCCGACGGGTACGCCGCTTGCATGCCCCGAACGGGTTCCGCCGGAAGGCGTTCTGCCCTAGCGTCGGACGGTCAGGGATGCCCACGACGATGAGCCAGACTGCTTCCGCGAAGGCCGGTGCCCAGGCCGGCGCCAAGGCCGGCAACCGCGCCACGCGCCACTCCGCCTGCCCGCACGACTGCCCCTCCACCTGCGCGCTGGAGGTGGAGGTGATCGACGGCGCCCGCATCGGCGCGGTGCGCGGCGCGGCGGCCAACACCTACACGGCCGGGGTGATCTGCGCGAAGGTCTCGCGCTACGCCGAGCGCGTCCATCACCCGGACCGGCTGACCCGGCCGATGCGCCGCACCGGGCCGCGCGGCTCCGGCCAGTTCGCGCCGATCTCCTGGGACGAGGCGCTGGACCGCGTGGCCGAGGCCTTCACCGAGGCGGCGGCGCGGCACGGCACCGAGGCGGTCTGGCCCTACTACTTCGCCGGCACGATGGGCCTCGTGCAGCGCGACGGCATCAACCGGCTGCGCCATGCAATGCGCTACTCGCGCCAGAGCCTGACTATCTGCTCCTCGGTCTCGGAGATCGGCTGGAAGGCCGGGGCCGGGGTGCTGCTGGGCCCGGACCCGCGCGAGATGGCGCAGGCCGACCTGATCGTGGTCTGGGGCGGCAACCCGGTGGCGACCCAGGTCAACGTGATGACCCACATCAGCCGCGCCCGGAAGGAGCGCGGCGCGAAGCTCGTGGTGGTCGATCCCTACCGCAACGGCACCGCGGCCGTGGCCGACCTGCACCTGCCCGTGCTGCCCGGCACCGACGCGGCGCTCGCCTGCGCCGTGATGCACTGCGCCTTCCGCGACGGCCTCGCCGACCGCGAGTACCTGGCCCGCTACACCGACGACCCGGCCGGGCTGGAGGCGCACCTCGCCACGCGCGGCCCGGACTGGGCCTCGGCGATCACCGGCCTGCCCGTCGCGCGGATCGAGGAATTCGCGCGGCTCTACAACGGCACGGCGCGCTCCTTCCTGCGGATCGGCTACGGCTTCACCCGCATGCGCAACGGCGCCGCCGCGATGCACGCGGTGAGCTGCCTGCCGGCGGTGACGGGGGCGTGGAAGCACGCGGGCGGCGGCGCGCTCTGGTCCGGGCGCGGCATGTACCGCTGGGACAAGACGCTGATCGAGGGGCTGGACGTGGTGGACCCCGCCACCCGCATCCTCGACATGAGCCGCATCGGCGCCGTGCTGACCGGCGACCGGCGCGACCTCGGCGACGGCCCCGGCGTGCACGCGCTGCTGATCCAGAACGTCAACCCGCTCACCGTGGCGCCGGACACCAACAAGGTGCGGCGCGGCTTCGCGCGCGAGGACCTGTTCGTCTGCGTCCACGAGCAGTTCATGACCGCGACGGCGCGGCAGGCCGACATCCTGCTGCCCGCCACCATGTTCCTGGAGCACGACGACCTGTATCAGGCCGGCGGGCACAGCCACATCCAGATCGGCCCGAAGCTGATCGAGCCGCCGGGCGAGTGCCGCTCCAACCACGACGTCATCCTGGGCCTGGCGCAGCGGCTGGGCGCCGAGCACCCGGGCTTCGGCATGACCGCGATGGAGATCGCCGACGCCACGCTGCGCGCCTCCGGCTGGCCGGGGGCGGCGGAGGTGGTGGAACGCCACTGGGTGGACGTGCAGCCCGAATTCCGCAAGGCCCACCATCTGGACGGCTTCGGCTTCCCGGACGGGAAATTCCGCTTCTCGCCGGACTGGCGCGCCCTCGGGCCGCACGGCGCCGCCATGCCCACCATGCCGGACCACATGCCGGTCATCGACTCCTCGGATGCCGCGCACCCGTTCCGGCTGGTGACGGCCCCGGCGCGGCAATTCCTCAACACCAGCTTCACCGAGACGCCCACGGCCCGCAAGCGCGAGGGAAGGCCCACCGCCATGCTGCATCCTGCCGATGCGGCGCGGCTCGGCGTCGCCGAGGGCGGGCGGGTGGTGCTCGGCAATGCGCGCGGCACGGTGACGGTGCACGCCAAGCTGTTCGACGGGTTGCAGCCCGGCGTGGTGATCGTCGAGAGCGTCTGGCCGGACGAGGATTTCGAGGGCGGCATCGGCATCAACGCGCTGACCAGCGACGACCCGGCCCTGCCGGCCGGCGGCGCCGTGTTCCACGACACGGCGGTCTGGCTGCGTGCCGCCGAGGCCGCGCTGGCGCTGGCGGCGGAGTAGTCGCGGCAGGCGTCACGCCGGGAGCGCGCCGCTGCCGCGCGGCGGAGGGCGGCCCGGCCGCATCGGGCGCGGCCGGACGCAGGTGGCCCGGTTCGGATCGGCCAGTTCGGACCGGCCAGTTCGGACCGATCGGATCGGGCCGATCGGATCGGGCCGTTCAGTCCCGGTAGCTGGGGTCGCGCCGGTCGAGCATGCGCAGCAGCGCCGGCCATTCCAGCACGCCGTAGGGGCGGCGCACGCCGGGCTGGTAGAGGTCGTAGGTCTTGTCGATGATCTGCTGCGGGACCGGCACCAGTGGGCTGTTGCAGGCCATGGCGGCGAGCTGCGTCTTGCAGGACAGCTCCAGCCGGTGCATCGCGTTGAACGCCTCGGGGATGGTGCTGCCGGTGGTCAGCAGCCCGTGGTTGCGCAGGATCATGGCGTTGTTGTGCGGGCCGAGATCGGCGACGAGGCTTTCCTGCTCGGCGAGGTCGATCGCGACGCTCTGGTAGTCGTGGTAGCTGATCTTCGCGAAGCGCATCGCGGTCTGCGTCATCGGCAGCAGGCCGCATTCGAGGCAGGAGACCGCCATCCCGGCCCAGGTGTGGGTGTGGATGATGCAGTCCACGTCCGGCCGCGCGCGGTGGATCGCGCTGTGGATCACGAAGCCGGCGCGGTTCACGCCGTAGTCGTAGCCGGTCTCCGGGCGCAGCAGGATGTTGCCGTCATGGTCGATCTTGATGAGCGAGGAGGCGGTGATCTCCTCGTAGAACATGCCGTAGGCGTTGATCAGGAAGGCGTCCGGCTCGCCGGGGACGCGCATGGAGATGTGGTTGGCCGCCTGGTCGGCCATGCCGTAATGCGCGATCAGCCGGTAGCAGGCGGCGGTGTCCACGCGCGCCTGCCATTCCTCGGGGCTGACCTTGTCGCGCAGCGAGGGGATGTTGAGCTGGGCGGCGTCGAGCATGGGGGTCTCCGTTTCTTTCCCGGGAGGCGGCCGGTTCCGTTTCGCTCCGGCATGGTCGCCCCGGGCGCATCGCGCGGGGGCCGGGGATGCCGGACGGGCTCGGTCGCCGCAGCTTCGCGCCGACGGGCCGGTGGCGCCAGGGGGTTCGTGCCGGTGCGGCGGGGCGAATTGCGCGGCGAGCGGATCGGCCCGGGCGGCCCGCGCCTGCCGGCGCCACCCTGCTTCCAGCCCCGCCTGCCGGCAAGCCGGCACGGCCGATGGACGGGCCTGCGGGCGGGGCGTAATCCGGGGCGGGAAGGGCGCCGAGGCGCGCCGCAGCGGGGAAGGGAACGCGGATGGTGGCGATGATCGTCTCGCACAGGGCGATGCTGGTGGGCGGCGGTTCGCTCGGGCAGCTCGGCCGGCTGCTCGGCCAGTTCGGGCTGGGCCGGCCGCTGGTGGTGACGGACCCGTGGATGGTCTCCTCCGGCACGGTGGAGCGCTGCCTCGCCCCGCTGCGCGAGGCCGGGATGCGCCCGGGCGTGTTCTCCGAGACGGTGCCCGACCCGACCGACACGGTGGTCGAGGCCGGCGTCGCCGCGCTGCGGGCCGGCGACTACGACTGCCTGGTCGGCTTCGGCGGCGGCAGCCCGATGGACACGGCCAAGGCCATCGCCCTCCTGGCCGGGCGCGACGGCAGCGGCGGCGGCCCGATCAGCCGCTACAAGGTGCCGGCCAGCGCCGACCATGCCGCCCTGCCGGTGATCTGCGTGCCCACCACCGCCGGCACCGGCTCCGAGGCCACGCGCTTCACCGTCATCACCGACACGGCGCGCGACGAGAAGATGCTGATCGCCGGCCTCGCCGCCCTGCCGCTCGCGGCGGTGGTGGACTACGAGCTGACCTTCAGCGTGCCGCCGCGCACCACCGCCGATACCGGCATCGACAGCCTGACCCACGCGCTGGAGGCCTTCGTCTCGAAGCGCGCCAACCCGCATTCCGACATGCTGGCGCGCTCGGCCATGGCGCTGATCGCCCCCAACCTGCGCACCGTGTACGCGCGGCCGCGCGACGCCGCCGCGCGCGAGGCGATGATGCTGGGCGCGACCCAGGCGGGGCTCGCCTTCTCCAACAGCTCGGTGGCGCTGGTGCACGGCATGAGCCGGCCGATCGGGGCGCATTTCCATGTTCCGCACGGGCTTTCCAACGCCATGCTGCTGCCCGCCGTCACCGCCTTCGGGCTGGAGTCGGCGCTGCCGCGCTACGCCGAGGCGGCGCGCGCCATGGGCATCGCGGGGACGGCCGATTCCGACCGCGCCGCCGGCGACCGGCTGCTCGGTGAATTGCGGGCGCTGAACCGCGACCTCGCCGTGCCGACGCCGAAGGAGTACGGCATCCCGAGCCAGCAGTGGCAGGGGCTGATGGCGACCATGGCCGAGCAGGCGCTCGCCTCCGGCAGCCCGGCCAACAACCCGCGCGTGCCGGACGCGGCGGAGATCGTGAAGCTCTACGAGGAAGTGTACGCGGGCTGAGCCGCCGGCCTCGCCGGGAAGGGCGGCTTCCCCGCAGGCCGCCCGTGCCGGCCGGCAGGCGCCCCGGCCCGGCGCGTGATGCCGGCCCGCCGGGATCGGCCCGCGGGAGTCGGGGCTCCTGCGGGCCGGCGCCGCGTCAGCGCATCAGGCCCTGCCGCGCCATCCAGTCCTGGATGCGCGCCGCGATCTCGGCGTTGTTGTCGTCCATCATCAGCATGTGGCTGTTGCCGCGGATGCCCTGGGCCGGCAGGTCCAGCGTGTCGGCGGTGCCGCCGGCCTCGCGGATGCGGGCCTGCCAGCGGCCCACGTTGGCACGGATGTTGGTCCAGAACGGGTTGCCCTCGATGTGGTCGCCCCACACCACGAGATGCGGGATGCCGCGCAGCCTGGCCGCGTCGGCGCCGGCGGGCGGGGTGCCGGAGGGCTCCACCGCGATCACGGCGCGCACCTTGTCGGGCGCGTTCAGCGCCGCCGTGAAGCCGAAATTGCCGCCCTGGCTGTGCACCAGGATGACGCAGGGGCAGACCTGCTGCACCAGCGCGTCGTAGCCGGCCTGCACCTGGCGGTCCGTGGTGGTCCAGCGCGGCACGCCCTGGCGCATGAACCGGTTCCAGGCGGCGGCCGGGAAGCGCGTGTCCGGGAAGGCGCGGCGCAGCGAGGGCTCGATGTTCCAGCCATCGGCCGGGCCGACGCGGAACAGGCCCCAGCCCTCGCCCATGGTGCGGAACACCGGCTCGCCCGGCAGGATCTCGGGGAAGCGGGCCCAGCCGGCGCGGCCGCGCTCCACCGCGTCGGTGACGTAGACGTCGTGGCCGGCGCGCAGGAAGAGCATCTGCCAGCCGGGCCGCCCGTCCGGCGTCGTCTCGTAGGTGACGCCGGTCAGGCCGCCGCCATGCGCCAGGATCAGCGGGTAGCGGGCGCGCGGGTCCTGCAGGCGGACGTACTGGGCGTACATCTGCTCGACCTGGAACTGGCCGTTCGGGTCGAGGCGGATGGGCGGCGCGCCGGGCGAGTAGACGATCTCTCGCGAGGGCAGGCCGGACAGCTCGGCGACGCGGCCGCCGACATGCAGGCTGCCGATCTCGCGCACCTGCAACGGCGCCTCGGCGGGGGCCCCGGCGGATGGCCCGGCGGGCGACGGGGTGCCCTGGGCATGGGTGCCGCCCGGCAGGCCGGCAAGGAGCAGGGCGCCGCCGAGCAGGGCGGCGCGCAGGCATTGGCGCATTGGCTGTTTCCCCCGGATTCGTGCTTCCGAGTCCGGCCCGTTCGGCCGGACCCGGCACCATCTGCCGTGCGCGCCCGTGGCGGACAAGCAGCCGGCCGGCGGGGAGGCCGACCGTGGCGCGCTACCCGTCGCCGCGGCGGACGGTGTTGTCGATGCCCGAATTGGAGCCCTCGGGTTCCGGCACCCCGGCGGGAGCGGTCCAGAAGACGCGGTGCCGGGCGCCCGCGACCTCGATCCGCGTCGGGCCGGAGAGGCGCAGGTGGATGACCGAGCCGGCGCCGCTCACCTCGACCGAGGCCGGTCCGCCCGGGCTGCCGGAGCTGGTGCCGGGGGTGGTACCGGGGCCGACACCGGTGGCGACGCGGTGGTTGGCGCCGGCGACGACGAGGCTGCCCGACTGCCCCTGCACCTGGACCTGCTGCCCCTCGCCATACACGTCGAGACTCGCGGCCGAGCCGAGCCGGACCTGATGCCGGCTGCCCTGCACCGTGACCCTGCCGCACGCCCCGAGCAGCGTGACGACATGGCTGGTGCCGGCGACGTCCACGTCCCGGCCCTCGCAATTCACCTCGCGGCGCGCATTGGCGCCGACGATCCGGATCGCCTCCGGCGGCTCCGCCTGCGGCTGCGCGTGGAGCGCGGGAATGGGCAGCGACACGGCCATCAGCGCCGCCAGGGCAATTCCTCTCACGCCGGCTTTCCTCCTGGACATCTTCGGCCCGGGTCCGGCCGATGGGGCAGCCGGCGGAGGCCGGCCGTCGCCGTGGCAACGGCCGCGCCACGTCTCAGGTTTCCGAATCCTCGGCGATCGGCACGTTCAGCGCCTGGCGCACCACGCTGCGGAATTCGCGGCGGTACAGCTCGTTGACCACCCAGAGCGTCGCCAGGATCAGCGCCACCGGGTGGAAGATCCAGAGCAGGGCGGCGAGGCCGAAATAGTAGGCGCGCAGGCCGGAATTGAAGTGCCGCGCGGCGCGGTTGGCGACGGCGGCCGCCATCTCGGCCTGCGCCCGGGCCGGTTCCGGCTCGGCGGCGGCCTGCTTCGGGTGCGGGAAGGCGCCGACCAGGATCGAGGCGTAGTTGAACTGCCGCATCGCCCAGGTCAGCTCGAAGAAGGCGTTCACGAAGATCAGGATCAGCAGGCCGATGCGCACCTGCCAGGCCGTCGCGTCCGGCACCTCGGCGATGGGCATGCTGCCCAGGATGCGCTGGCCGAGATCGGGGCTGCCCAGCATGGCCAGCAGGCCGCCCAGGATGAAGATCGAGGTGTTGGCGAGGAAGCTCGTGGACGACATCAGGTTGCCGACCAGCGAGGCGTCGACGATGCGGTTGTCGCGCGTCAGCGAGGTGGCCATCCAGCGCCGGCGGTGGCGGTTCATGGCCGCGATCACGCTGCGGTCGCGGAAGGACGGCGCCCGGTCCACCACGGTGGGATAGCCGAGCCAGCCGGCCAGGAACACCGCGAGGCCGATCCAGTCGAGCAGGGTCAGGTGCAGCAAGCGGAGGCCCGTTCCCGCCGGAAGGTTCGGGGCGCGGCGGGGGAGGGCTCCCCCGCCGCCTTTCCGCTCAGGCCATCGCCTTCTGCAGGTTGCTGTCGATCTTGGCCAGGAAGTCCTGGGTGTTGAGCCAGGCCTGGTCCTTGCCGATCAGGATGGCGAGGTCCTTGGTCATGAAGCCGCTCTCGACGGTCTCGACGCAGACCTTCTCCAGCGTCTCGGCGAAGGCCGTGACGTCCGGCGTGTTGTCGAACTTGCCGCGATAGGCGAGGCCACGGGTCCAGGCGAAGATCGAGGCGATCGGGTTGGTCGAGGTCTCGCGGCCCTTCTGGTGCTCGCGGTAGTGGCGGGTGACGGTGCCGTGGGCCGCCTCCGACTCCACCGTGTTGCCGTCCGGGGAGAGCAGCACCGAGGTCATCAGGCCGAGCGAGCCGAAGCCCTGCGCCACGATATCGGACTCCACGTCGCCGTCGTAGTTCTTGCAGGCCCAGACGTAGCCGCCTTCCCACTTCAGGGCGGAGGCCACCATGTCGTCGATCAGGCGCTGCTCGTAGACGATGCCCTTCTCCTTGAACTTCGCCGCGAACTCCTCCTCGAACACCTTCTGGAAGATGTCCTTGAAGGTGCCGTCATAGGCCTTCAGGATCGTGTTCTTGTGGCTGAAGTACACGGAGTAGCCGCGCGTCAGGCCGTAATTGAAGGAGGCGCGGGCGAAGCCCTCGATCGACGCGGACAGGTTGTGCTGCATCATCGCGACGCCCGGACCCTTGAACGGGAACTCCCCGATCTCCTGCAGCTGGCCGCCCTCCGGCGTGTAGGTCATGGTGACCTTGCCCGCCCCCGGCACCTTCATCTCGACGGCGCGGTAGATGTCGCCGTAGGCGTGGCGGCCGACCACGATCGGCTTCGACCAGTGCGGCACCAGGCGCGGCACGTTCTGGCAGATGATCGGCTCGCGGAAGATGGTGCCGTCGAGGATGTTGCGGATCGTCCCGTTCGGGGAGCGCCACATCTTCTTCAGGCCGAACTCCTTCACCCGCGCCTCGTCCGGGGTGATGGTGGCGCACTTCACGCCGACGCCGTACTGCTTGATCGCGTTGGCCGCGTCCACCGTCACCTGGTCGTCGGTCTGGTCGCGGTACTCGATGCCGAGGTCGTAGTACTTCAGGTCCACGTCGAGGTAGGGCAGGATCAGCTTGTCCTTGATGAACCCCCAGATGATGCGGGTCATCTCGTCGCCGTCGAGCTCGACGACGGGGGTCTTCACCTTGATCTTGGCCATGCGGATCCTCATCCAGCGATGCGTAGCGGCCGCCCCGCGGCCCGGCGCGGGCAGCGGGGCGGGCGGCCGGGACAGGGGCGGAACATCGCACCGGGTCGGGAGTGGGGCAAGGCCGCTGGCGGCGATGGGCGGCGGGGTCGGGCGCGGTCGGGCGCGCGAGAAACCGGCGGCCCGCCCGGGCGTCAGGAGCGGAAGCGCCGGATGGAGGCTCCGCCATGATCCCTGCCCGCCAACATGCCGCCGGAACCCCCGTGCGCGCTGCCGGGGGGACCGCGCCCGAGGCGGACGGTCCGGGGCGGCGCGACCCGGTGGAATGCCGCCACTGCGGCGAGCCGACCATGCCGAACGCCCTGTCGGACGGATCGCTGGTATGCTCCTGCCCGGCGGAGCGGGACCTGGGTCCGCCGCCGCGGGAGGGCTCCCCGGTCGGGTGGGTGCCGCCTTCGGCGCGCGCAACCGTCTGGAGGAGTTCGTCATGATGCTTCGATGCGGCCTGCGTTGCGCCAGCGGCGTGGCGACGGGCGTGTTCGCCGCCGGGCTGATGGCCGGCGCGGCGGCCGGCCTGGCGCTGGCCGGCGGTGGCGCGGCGGCGCTGGGTGCCGCCTGCGTCCTGCGCCGCACGCTGCGGCGGCGCGACCGGCACCACGCTCCCGACGCGCCCTCCGCGCCGCCGGCGGCGGGCAGCACCGAAGGGGTGGTGATGTAGCGGCTGCCGCCCGGCGCTTCCCGGGCAGCCGACCCGCCCGCGCCGGGGCCGCTTCTCCCAGGCCGAAGGGCGGCGCGCGGACCGCCGGCGTCGCCCCCGGCGTTGCGACCGGCGTGGCGGGAACCTACCCTGCGGCCGCACCGCCAGGGGGTCCCTTCATGCGCGCACCGATCCGCCGATGACGCCGACGACGACGCCGGACGGGCCGGTGCTGATCGCCGGCGGCGGCGTCGGCGGCCTCGTCCTGGCCCTGTCGCTGCACGAGCGCGGCATTCCCTGCACGGTGTTCGAGGCGGCGGCCGAGGTGCGCGAGCTCGGCGTCGGCATCAACACCCTGCCGCACGCGATCCGCGAGCTGGCGGCGCTCGGCCTGCTGCCGGCGCTGGACGCGGTGGCGATCCGCACCCGCGCGCTGCGCTACGCCAACCATCTCGGCCAGACCATCTGGTCGGAGCCGCGCGGCACCTGGGCCGGGCATCCGGTGCCGCAATTCTCGATCCATCGCGGCCGGCTGCACGGCGTGCTGTGGCATGCCGTCCGGGAGCGGCTCGGCGGGGACGCGCTGCGCACCGCGCACCGGCTGACCGGCTTCGCGCAGGACGCGGCCGGCGTCACCGCCCGCTTCGCCACCGCCGGCGGCGTGGTGGAGGCGCGGGGCGCCGCCCTGGTCGGGGCGGACGGCATCCACTCCACGCTGCGCGCCCTGCTGCACCCCGAGGATGGCGGCATACGCTGGAACGGCATCCAGATGTGGCGCGGCGCCGTGGACTGGCCGGAATTCGAGGGCGGCGACACCATGGTGATCGCCGGCGACGGCACGGCCAAGGTGGTGCTCTACCCGATCGCCCCGGGGAGCAGGTCGGGCACCCGGCTGCTGAACTGGGTGATCTATGCCCGCATCGCCGACGGCACCGCGCCGCCGCCGCGCCGCGAGGACTGGTCCCGCCCGGGCCGCCCGGAGGACTTCCTCCCCTTCGCCGACGGCTTCCGGCTGCCCTTCCTCGACGTCGCGGCGCTGGTGCGCGCGACTCCGGAGCCCGCCGAGTACCCGATGTGCGACCGCGACCCGCTGCCCTGGTGGACGCGGGGCCGCGTGACGCTGCTGGGCGACGCGGCGCACCCGATGTACCCGGTCGGCTCCAACGGCGCCTCGCAGGCGGTGCTGGACGCGCGCGACCTGGCCGCGCGGCTGGCCGCGCTGCCGGTGCCCGAGGCGCTGTCGGCCTACGAGGCGGAGCGGCTGCCGCGCACGGCGGAGATCGTGCGCTCCAACCGCTCGGGCGGGCCGGAGCGGGTGATCGACTTCGCGGCGGCGCGCGCGCCGGACGGGTTCGCCTCGATCGACGCGGTGGCGACGCGGGAGGAGCTGCGCGCCATCGTCGGCGGCTACGCGCAGCTCGCGGGATTCGCCGTCGCGTCGCGGTAGCGGCGGGCGCTGGCAGGGGAGGAACGACATGACCGGCAGCATCGGGCTGCGCCGCGAGGGCGCGGCCGCCTGGATCACCATCCGCAACGAGCGCAGGCTCAACACGCTGAACGCGGCGCTGATGGCGGAATTCGTCGAGGCCGCGGAATCCCTGCGCGCCGACGACTCGCTCCGCGCCGTGGTGGTGACCGGCGAGGGGGACCGCGCCTTCATCGGCGGCGCCGACATCAACGAGATGGCGGCGCTGGCGGACGGCGCGGCGGCGCGCGCCTTCATCACCCGCGTCCATCGCTGCTGCGCCGTGCTGCGCGAGCTGCCGGTGCCGGTGATCGCGGCCGTCGACGGCTACTGCTTCGGCGCCGGGCTGGAGCTGGCCGCCGCCTGCGACGTGCGGGTGGCGACCGAGGCCTCCACCTTCGGCATGCCCGAGGTGATGGTGGGCATCCCTTCCGTGGTGGAGGCGGCGCTGCTGCCCGGTCTGATCGGCTGGGGCCGCACGCGCCGCCTGCTGCTGCTCGGCGAGCGGATCGACGCGATGGAGGCGCTCGCCTGGGGGCTGGTGGAGAAGGTGGTGCCGGGCGCGGCCGCGCTGGACCGCGCCGTGGCGGGCTGGCTGCACCATCTCGACGAGGCCGGGCCGGCGGCGGTGCGCCGGCAGAAGGCGCTGATCCGCCGCTGGGAGGGCCTGCCGCTGGGCGAGGCGATCGCGGCCGGGGTGGATGCCTTCGCCGCCGCCTGGGACACGGACGAGCCGCGCCGCATGCTGCGCGCCTTCGTGGAGCGGCCCCGGAAGAAAGGCTGAGCGGGCCGAGGGGCCGGGGCGGCGGGCGAAGGCGGCGCCCCGCCTGCCGCGGACCGGCCCCGCGCGCTCACCCCTGCGGCGGCAGGAAGGTCACCTCGTGCTCCGCCGCGATCCGCACCACCTCGTTCGGGTCCGTCAGGTCGTGCAGCCGCGCGAACAGCTCGTACAGGCTGCGCGCGGGCGACACCCAGAACAGCGCCCGCACCGGCGCCGCCGAGCGGTTGAAGATGCCGTGCGACTGGCCGCGCGGCAGCCGGATCAGGTCGCCCGGTCCGGCGGCGCCGGCCTGCCCGTCCAGCACCAGCTCGAAATTGCCTTCCAGGACGCGGATGAACTCGTCCTGCAGCGGGTGGATGTGCGGCGGCACGAAGGTGCCGGGCGGGAACAGCGTGTCGAAGGCGAAGGCCGATTCCGTCAGCGCCACCGGCCTGTAGGTCTGGCCGAGGATGTTCCAGGCGACGCCTTCCAGCCCTTCGCCGGCCGGGGTGACGCCGGCGGTCATCGGGGGAATGCTCATGCATGCTCTCCTTGGGATGCGGGATGCGGGATGCGGGATGCGGGATGCGGGATTCAGCGCTCGCCGATGAGCCTGCAGGCGATGGGAATGGGCGAGCGCGCGGCGGCCTCCGCCAGCGCGCCCTCGTGGATGCCGCAGTCGAGCAGGTTGTCCGGATTCCGGCGTCGGGCCGAGAAGACGTTCACCAGCACCTGCACGGCGCGGTTCTCCACCCAGGCGATCTCGGCGAGCCTGATGTTCCGTCCGGTCAGCCGCGCCGTGCCGCCCGCGCCGGGGAGGTCGGCGCGCTCGGCGCCGAGGTTGATCTGGCCCATCCGGTCGGCGTGGCGGCGGGCGGCACGGGTCGGCTCGCCGGAATAGTAGGCGGCCACCGTGATCGACTCGCCCAGCGCGGCGAGTCGCGCGGCGGCGCGCGGGGAGAGGGTGACCGCGACGGCGAAGGGCACGATCTCCGGCGCGCCCGCGCCCGCGCCCGGCCCGGCCTGACCGGCCTCGGCGGTGCCGATGGCCAGCGCCGGGAGCATGGCGAGGAGCGCCGCGCCGAAGCGCGGGAGCAGCCCCGCGCCGCGCCGCGGCATCAACCCCGCAACGCGCCGCGGCACCAATCCCACGCCGCGCCGCGGCGATGCCGGATGACGCATGGCAGCCCTCCCGCCCGCTTCAGACGTGGAGATAGGTGTCGCGCACTTCCGGCGCCGCCGCCAGCGCCGCGCTGCCGCCCGACCAGACCGTGCGGCCCTTCTCGATCACCACGTGCCGGTCGCCCAGCCGCAGCACGGCGCCGAGATTCTTGTCGATCAGCAGGATCGCCTGCCCCTCGGCCTTGAGCGCGGCCAGCACGGCCCAGATCTCGGCGCGGATCACCGGGGCCAGGCCCTCGGTGGCCTCGTCGAGGATCAGCAGGCGCGGGTTGGTCATCAGGGCGCGGCCGATCGCCAGCATCTGCTGCTCGCCGCCGGAGAGGCGGCTGCCGGGATTGCCCCGGCGCTCCAGGAGGCGCGGGAACAGGCGCCAGACCGCCGCCAGGGTCCAGCGCGGCGCGCCCGTCGCGTCCCTCGGGCCCCGGTTCGCGGCCGTCGCGACCAGATTCTCCTCCACGGTCAGGGTCGGGAAGACCTGCCGCCCCTCCGGCACCAGCCCGATGCCGCGCTGCGCGATGCGGTGCGGCGGCAGGCCGGCGACGGACTCGCCGTCGAGCGCGATGCCGCCGCCGCGCGCCGGCAGCAGCCCCATGATCGCGCGCACCGTGGTGGTCTTGCCCATGCCGTTGCGGCCGAGCAGCGTCACCACCTCGCCCGCGCCGACCCGCAGCGAGACGTCGAACAGCACCTGGCTGTCGCCATAGCCGGCGGCGAGGGATTCGACCGTCAGCATCAGGCCATCTCGTCCTCGCCGAGATAGGCGGCGCGCACCTCGGGGTGGGCGCGTATCTCGCCGGTGGTGCCGGTGGTGACGAGCCGGCCCTGGGCGAGGACGGAGATGCGGTCGGCGAGGGCGAAGACGGCGCGCATGTCGTGCTCCACCAGCAGGATGCCGTACTCGGCGCGCAGCCGGCCGAGGATGCCGATCAGGCGCTCCGTCTCCTCGGCGCCGGCGCCGGCGAGCGGCTCGTCCAGCAGCAGCAGGCGTGGCCGCGTCGCGATGGCGATGGCAAGCTCCAGCTGCCGCTTCTCGCCATGCGAGAGCGTGCCGGCCGGCACGGCGGCGCGGTGGGCGAGGCCGACCGCCGCCAGCGCCGCCAGCGCCTCGCGGTTCAGCCCCGCCTCGGCGGCGGCGGGGCGGAGGAAGCGGAAGGAGGAGCCGCTGCGCGCCTGCACCGCCAGCGCCGCGTTCTCCAGCGCGGAGAAGCCCGGCAGGATCGAGGTGATCTGGAAGGTGCGGGCGAGGCCGCGCCGCACGCGGCGGGCGAAGGGCAGGGCGGTGACGTCCTCGCCGAGGAAGCGCACCTGCCCGGAATCCGGCCGCAGCGTGCCGCTGATCTGGTGGATCAGCGTGGTCTTGCCGGCGCCGTTCGGGCCGATCACGGCGTGGATCTCGCCGGGGCGGACCTCGAGGCTGACGCCGTCGGTCACGGCGAGGCCGCCGAAATGCTTGCGCAGGTCGCGCAGCGCCAGCAGCGGCGCGCTCATGCCGGACCGCCCGGCTTGCGGCGCCCGCCCACCAGCCCGCCCACAAGCCCGCCGGGCAGGAAGATCACCGCCAGCACCAGCAGCGGGCCGAAGAGCAGCCGCCAGTGCGCGGTGACGTGCGACAGCGTCTCCTCCAGCAGCAGGAAGGCGAAGGCGCCGAGCATGGCGCCGTGCAGCCGGCCGAGCCCGCCCAGGATCACCGCGAAGAGCAGGTCGCCCGAGCGCTGCCAGGCGAGGATGGCGGGCGAGACGAATTCCGTGGCGTTGGCGAGCAGCGCCCCGGCCAGCCCGCCGGTCATGCCCGCCAGCGTGTAGGCGGCCAGCCGGTAGGGGTAGGGGGAGAAGCCCACCGCCTGCACCCGCAGCGGGTTCTCGCGCGTCGCCCGCAGCACCCGGCCGAAGCGCGAGGCGAGCACGGCCCGGCACAGCGCCCAGACGAGGGCCAGCGCGCCGAGGCAGACGAAATGGAAGACGAGACGGCTCTCCAGCAGCCGGCCCCCCAGGAACTCGGTGCGGCCGTACAGCGTGTAGCCGTCGTCGCCCCCGTAGGCGGCGAGGGAGGCGGCGGTGAAGAACGCCATCTGGCCGAAGGCCAGCGTGATCATGATGAAGTGGACGCCCGAGGTGCGCAGCGACACCGCCCCGGTGAGGAAGGCGAACAGCCCGGCGCCGAGGATCGCCACGGGGAACACGATGGCGCCCTCGGTGATGCCGTGCGCGTCCAGGATGGCGACGGCGTAGGCGCCGCAGCCGAGCGTCGCCGCGTGGCCGAGCGAGATCAGCCCGGCGCCGCCGACCAGCAGCCACAGCCCGGTCGCGGCCAGGGCCAGGATCATGGCGCGGGCCATCAGGGTGAGGGAGGCGCCGTCGCCGAAGCCGGCGAAGGGCGCGGCGGCGAGCAGCGCGAACAGCAGCAGCGGCAGGCCGTCGCGGCTCAGGCGGGCGGCGGGGCCGGCCGCTGTCGGCGCCGCGCCGTCGGCCATCGCCGCCTGCGCCCCGGGTGCCGGCGCGGCCTGCCGCAGGGACGGGCCGCTCACGCGCCGCGTGCCGGGAACAGCCCGGCCGGGCGCAGCGCCAGGATCGCCGCCATGACCACGTAGACCAGCATCGAGGCCAGCGCCGCCCCGGCCTGCCGCGCCGGGGAGGGGGCCAGGAACAGCCGCATCAGCTCCGGCAGCAGCGAGCGCCCGAGCGTGTCGAGCAGCCCGACCAGCAGCGCCGCCAGGAAGGCGCCGCGGATCGAGCCGATGCCGCCGATCACGATCACCACGAAGGCGAGGATCAGCAGGTTGTCGCCCATCCCCGGCTCCACCGAGAAGATCGGCCCCGCCAGCACCCCGGCGAAGCCCGCCAGCATGGCGCCGAAGCCGAACACGGCGGTGAACAGGCGGCCGATGTCCACGCCGAGCGCCGAGACCATCGGCGCGTTGCTCGCCCCCGCGCGCACCAGCATGCCGAGCCGCGTGCGCTCCACCAGGAACCAGAGCAGCAGCGCCGTGGCGAGGCCGGCGGCGATGATGGCGAGGCGGTAGGTCGGGTAGAGCAGGCCGGGCATGAGCGGGATGCCGCCCGAGAGGGATTCCGGCATCGCCATGGGCAGCGGCGCGCTGCCCCAGAGGGTGCGCACCGCCTCGTTGAGGAACAGGATCACGCCGAAGGTCGCCAGCACCTGCGAGAGATGGTCGCGCCCGTAGAGATGGCGGAACACCGCCACCTCCAGCACGAGGCCGCAGAGCAGCGCCGCCGGCAGGGCCAGGACCAGCCCGAGCCAGAAGCTGCCCGTCCAGGCGGCGAGGGTGGCGCCGAGATAGGCGCCCAGCATGTACTGCACGCCATGGGCGAGGTTGATGAAGTGCATCACCCCGAACACCAGCGTCAGCCCCGCCGCCACCAGGAACAGCAGGATGCCGAGCTGGAGCCCGTTCAGCGCCTGGACCAGCAGCAGCCCGATCGGCATCGCGGCGGCTTCAGCGCATGCGGCATTCGGCGGCGTAGGGGTCGACGTCGTCCGCCAGCACCTTGCGCACCGTCTCGGTCTGGAATTTGCCGTCCGGGCGCTTCGCCACCTTGCACAGCCAGAAGTCCTGCACCGGGTAGTGGTTGACGCCGAAGCGGAAATTGCCGCGCACCGAGTGGAAGTCCGCCTTGCGCAGCGCCTCGCGCAGCGCCGCCTTGTCGGAGAGCTTCCCGCCCACCCGCCGCACCGCCGAATCGAGCAGCATCGCCGCGTCGTAGGACTGCGCCGCGTAGCTGCCGGGGACGTAGCCGAACGCCGCCTCGAAGTCGCGCACGAAGCGCGTGTTGGCCGGGTTGTCCATGTTGGGCGCCCAGGGGGCAGCGGTGTAGAAGCCGAGCGCCGCCTCGCCCTGGGCCGGCAGGGTCGATTCGTCCACCGTGAAGGTGGAGAGGAACGGGATGTTCGCCAGCCCCGCCTGCCGGTACTGGCGCACCAGGTTCACGCCCAGCCCGCCCGGCATGAAGGTGAACAGCGCGTCCGGCTTCGCCGCCGCGAATTTCGCCAGCTCGGCCGAGAAGTCGAGCTGGGTGAGGGGGACGTAGACCTCGTCCACCACCTCGCCCTTGAAGCGGCTGCGGAAGCCGGCGGCGGCGTCGCGGCCGGCCTGGTAGTTCGGCACCATGACGAAGACGCGGCGATAGCCGGCATCCTGCGCCGCCTGGCCCATCACGGAATGGACCTGGTCGTTGTTGTAGCTCGTGGTGAAGAAGAACGGGTTGCAGCCGCGGCCGGCGAAGGTGGAGGGGCCGGCATTGGTGGAGATCAGGAAGGTCTGGCTCTCCGTCACCGGCCGCATGATCGCCTGCAGGATGTTGGAGAAGATCACCCCCGCCACCACGTCCACCTTGTCGCGCTCGATCGCGGCACGGACCTTGGTGACGGCGACGTCGGGCTTCAGCTCGTCGTCGATCATCACGGTCTCGGCGGGCAGGCCGCCCAGCTTGCCGTCGAGGTGGCGCAGGCCGAGCAGGAAGCCGTCGCGGAGCTGGGTGCCGAGCGCCGCCTGCGGCCCGGTCTGGATCGCGACGAGGCCGACCTTGATGCCCGCCTGCTGCGCCCGCGCGCGCCGCGCCGGCAGCAGCGCCGCGGCGGCGCCCATGCCGACGCCCGCGCCCAGGACCCCACGCCTGCGCAGCCCAGTCCGCTGGCCGGTCCCTTGTCCGCCCCCTGGCCCGTCCCCAGTCCCGTCATCGCCCCATCCCCGGTTCCACGCCCTACCCTTTGGCAGGCCCGTGCCCTTCACCACAAGGGAGGATAACCCGCCGCCGCGTGGCGGATGGTCGTGCAAGGGTACCGCCGCCGCAATGGCCGCCGTTGCGGGCGACGATCGGAACGGCCTGCGCGGCCTGGAGCACTCCCGGACCGGATGTCCTCGCCCCGCGGTCCGGTACGGTCGGGCCGAGCCGCGTTCGATGCCCGCCGCCGACGGCCCTGGGCGGGGCGGGCCGCGAATCAACCCGAGGTAACCGCCACCATCGGCATGGACGGCCCGTGGTTGTCGGGCGAGACGGGTGGCCAACGCCGTGACGGGGATTTTCGCGCAGCCTGACGTGGTCTCCTCGCGGATCGCGGGCGATCATCGCGCCATGCGATTGTACCTGGCCGGCCCCGAGGTGTTCCTGCCCGACGCGGAGAGCATCGGCGCGGCGAAGAAGCGCATCTGCGCGGCGCATGGCTGCGTCGGCGTGTTCCCGACCGATCCGCTGCCGGACCAGCCCGCCGGGGCGGGCGGCGACGAGTGGTTCGGCCTGTACCGTGCCTGCGAGGCGCACCTGCGCGGCTGCGACGCGCTGCTGGCCAACCTGACCCCGTTCCGCGGCCCCTCGGCCGATGTCGGCACGGTGTTCGAGATGGGGCTGATGCGCGGGCTCGGCCGGCCGGTCTTCGGCTACGCCAACGTGGACCGGTGCTTCCGCGACCGCACCCTCGAGGCGATCGGCACGCCGCCGCGCCCGCGCCCCGGCGGCGGCTGCGAGGACGCCGAGGGCATGCTGATCGAGGACTTCCAGCTTTTCGACAACCTGATGCTGGAGGGCGGCATACGCGCCTCCGGCGGCCTGCTGGTGCTGCAGGCCGTGCCGGCGCCGGCGCGGTGGCGCGACCTCGCCGCCTTCGAGCGCTGCGTCGAGGCGGCGGCGCGCTCGCCGCGCCGGGCTCAGCTCGCCTCGGCGTCCAGCGCGTAGCCGGCGGAGCGGACGGTGCGGATCAGGTCCGCCTCGCCCTCGGCGTTCATCGCCTTGCGCAGCCGGCGGATGTGCACGTCCACGGTGCGCGGCTCGACATGGATGTCGCGGCCCCACACCCCGTCCAGCACCTGCTCGCGGGTGAAGACGCGGCGCGGGTGCTGGAGGAAGAATTCCAGCAGCCGGTACTCGGTCGGGCCGAGATGCACGGGGCGGTCGCCGCGCGTCACGCGGTGCGCGTCCTGGTCCAGCGACACGTCGCCGTAGTTCAGCACGCCCTTGGGGGCCGTGGCGCCGCCGCTGCGCCGGAGCAGGGCGCGGATCCGGGCCACCAGCGTGTCCATGGCGAAGGGCTTGCCGATGTGGTCGTCCGCCCCGGTGTCGAGGGCGCGGACCATGTCGGCGTCCTCGGTGCGGGCGGTGACCATGATGATCGGCAGGTTGCGCGTCTCGCGCCGGCGGCGGAGCTGGCGGCACACCTCGATGCCCGAGAGCGCCGGCAGCATCCAGTCCAGCAGGACGAGGTCGGGCGGCGCCTCGGCGACGCGCAGCAGCGCCTCCTGGCCGTCCGTCGCCTCGTCGACGCGGAAGCCCTGCTTCTCCAGGTTGTAGCGCAGCAGCGTCAGCAGCGGCGCCTCGTCCTCCACCACCAGCACGGTGGGGCGCTCGGCCTCGGCCATGGTTTCCTGCCTCGGGGGCTGTGGTCGGATCGGGAGGGCGCGGGGGTGCCGGAAGGCACCCCGCGCCCGGGCTCACCCGCCGAGGCTCATCCCGGCGGCCGCACCACCGCGTAGGAGGCGGTGTCGGACTTCGGCCGGTCCTCGGGCAGCGTGTCGCCGCTCACCGCGAAATGGACCGTCTCGGCGATGTTGGTGGCATGGTCGCCGATGCGCTCCAGGTTCTTGGCGATGAACAGCAGATGGGTCGCCGCGGTGATGTTGCGCGGGTCCTCCATCATGTGGGTCAGCATCTCGCGGAAGATGCCGTTGTAGATGTCGTCCACCGGCTCGTCGGCGCCCCAGACCTCCTCGGCGCGCTCGGCGTCGTCCTCCACCAGCGCGTCGATGGCGTTCTTGAGGTTCTCCAGCACGAGGCGCGCCATGCGCTGGAAGCCGTTCAGGCTGCCCACCTGCGGCTGCTGCGCCACCACCAGGGTGCGCTTGGCGGCGTTGCGGGCGTAGTCGCCGATCCGCTCCAGGTCGTGCGCCACCTTCATCGCGGCGACGATCAGGCGCAGGTCGCCGGCCACCGGCGCGCGCAGCGCCAGCAGCCGGATGCAGTAGGCCTCGATCTCGCGCTCCAGCGCGTCGATCGCGGCGTCGCGCTGGATCACCTCGCCGGCCAGGTCGGTGTCGTGGCGCACCAGCGCCTCGGTGGATTCGGCCACCTGGCGCTCGGCGAGGCCGCCCATGCGGGCGATCATGTCGCGCAGGCGGCGCAGCTCGCCCTCGTAGGAGGAGGAGATGTGCTCGGGCTGGTCGCTGTTGGGCATGAAACGTCCTCCCGCCTCAGCCGAAGCGGCCGGTGATGTATTCCTGGGTCTGCTTCTTCTGCGGCTTGGTGAAGAGCTGCGCGGCCGGCGCCACCTCGACCAGCTCGCCGAGGTAGAAGAACGCCACCTGGTCGGCGCAGCGTGCCGCCTGCTGCATGTTGTGCGTCACGATGGCCAGGGTGAAGTCCTGCTTCAGCTCGTCGATGAGCTGCTCGATCTTGAGCGTGCTGATCGGGTCGAGCGCCGAGGTCGGCTCGTCGAGCAGGATCACCTCCGGGCGCACCGCGATGGTGCGGGCGATGCACAGGCGCTGCTGCTGGCCGCCCGAGAGGCCGAGGGCGGAGGTGTGCAGCCGGTCCTTCACCTCGCCCCAGAGCGCGGCGCGGGACAGGGCCCACTCGATGCGCTGCTCCATGTCGGTGCGCGAGAGCTTCTCGTGCAGCCGGATGCCGAAGGCGATGTTCTCGTGGATGGTCATGGGGAAGGGGGTGGGCTTCTGGAACACCATCCCGACCCGGGCGCGCAGCGCGTTCAGGTCCATGCCGTCGTCGAGGATGTTCCGGCCTTCCAGCATCACCTCGCCGACGGCGCGCTGGCCGGGGTAGAGGGAGTACATCCGGTTCAGGATGCGCAGCAGGGTGGACTTGCCGCAGCCGGAGGGGCCGATCAGCCCCGTCACCTGCCGGTCCGGCAGGTCGAGGTTGATGCTCTTCAGCGCCTTGTGGTCGCCGTAGTAGAAGTCGAGGTTGCGCACCGAGATGCGCGCCTCGCGCAGCGCGGCCCCGGAGCGGGCCTGGAGCCCGCCCCCGGCCGGAATCCCGCCCGGGACGCCGCCCGGGATACCACCCGCCGGGCCGACCGCCTGCTCATGTGCCATGGTGCCGCTCATGTCCGTTGCTTCCCCGCGGATCACTTACCAGACCGCAGCAGGCTGCGGGCGCCGATGTTCAGGCCGAGCACGCCGAGGGTGATGATCAGCGCCCCGGCCCAGGCGAGCGCGATCCAGTCGGCGAAGGCCGAGCCCGCGTAGTTGTAGATGGTCACCGGCAGGCTCGACATGGGCTGGTTGAGGCTCAGCGACCAGTTGAGGTTGCCGAGCGAGGTGAAGAGCAGCGGCGCCGTCTCGCCCGCGATGCGCGCCACCGCCAGCAGGATTCCGGTCAGGATGCCGGAGGCGGCCGCCCGCCAGCAGACCAGCGTGATCATCTTCCACTTTGGCGCGCCGAGGCCGATCACCGCCTCGCGCAGCGTGTTCGGGATCAGCCGCAGCATGTCCTCGGTGGTGCGCACGACAATCGGGATCACGATGATCGCGAGCGCCACGCAGCCCGCCCAGCCCGAGAAGCCGCCGAAGGGCACCACCAGGATCTGGTAGACGAAGAGACCGATCAGGATCGAGGGCGCCGAGAGCAGCACGTCCGAGACGAAGCGCACCGCGCCGCCGAGGGCGGAGCCCCGATCGTATTCGGCGAGGTAGGTGCCGACCAGCATGCCGATCGGCGTGCCGATGGCGGTGCCGATCGCGGTCTGGATCAGGCTGCCGATGATGGCGTTGAGCAGGCCGCCGCCGGAGCCCGGCGGGCGGGTCACCTCGGTGAAGACCGAGAGGCTCATCGCCTCGAAGCCGCGCCAGGCCAGGGTGAACAGGATCGAGACCAGGAAGATCAGGCCCAGCGCGGTGGCGGCGAAGCACAGGGCACGCACGATGCCGTCGGACCGCTTGCGCCGGGCGCCGAGAGCGGCCGCGACCTTCAGGTCCTTGAGGGGCCGCCCGCCCGAATGGACGGGGAGGGTGGAGGCGCTCATGCGTTCCTCGCGCGCTTCGCGCCGGCCGCCTTCGGCCGCAGCAGCAGCCGGGAGATGGCGAGCACGATGAAGGAGATGACGAAGAGCAGGAAGCCCAGCGCCAGCAGCGAGGCGAGCTTGAGGCTGCCCGCCGGGCTCTCGGGGAATTCCAGCGCCACCAGCGAGGCGATGGTGTTGCCCGGCCCGAACAGCGAGGTGTTGATGCGGTTGGCGTTGCCGATCACGAAGGTGACGGCCATGGTCTCGCCGAGCGCCCGGCCGAGGCCGAGCATGATGCCGCCGACCACCGAGACCCGCGTGTAGGGCACCACCACGTTGCGCACCACCTCCCAGGTGGTGCAGCCGAGGCCGTAGGCGCTCTCCTTGTAGACGGGCGGCACGGTGGAGAAGACGTCGCGCATGGTGGCGGCGATGAAGGGCAGCACCATGATGGCGAGGATGATCGCGGCGGTGAGGATGCCGGTGCCGAAGGGCGCGCCGGAGAAGAGCGGGCCGATCAGCGGCCACTCGCCGATCGTGTCGATGATCGGCGGCTGGATGGTGGTGGCCATCAGCGGCACGATCACCGTGAAGCCCCACATGCCGTAGATGATGGAGGGCACCGCCGCCAGCAGCTCGATCGCCGTGCCCACCGGCCCGCGCAGCCAATCGGGGGCCAGCTCGGTCAGGAAGAAGGCGATGCCGAAGGCGAGCGGAACGGCCATGAGCAGGGCCAGGACCGAGGTCACCAGCGTGCCGTAGATCGAGACGCCGGCGCCGAACACCTCGCTCACCGGGTCCCATTCGGTGGACCAGAGGAAGGTCGCGCCGAAGGCCCGGAAGGCCGGCAGCCCGCCCATGAACAGGCCGACGATGATGGCGCCGAGCAGGATCAGGACGAGGATGCCGGAGAGCCGGCACGCCAGCTCGAAGACGGTATCGCCGGCGGCGCCGGTGGAGCCTCCCTGGCGCGGCGGTGCCGCGGCCGGGGCGATGGTGGCTGGAGCAGCCTGCTGCACGTCGGGGGTTCCGATGCTGCGGGATGTCGGGGAGGGAGGGGCGCGGCTGCCCGCGCCCCATCCTGTTGCTCGGGCCGTTCGCTCAGGCCGTCCAGACCGGCTGGCCGTTCGGGCCCTTCACCTCGGCCTTCCAGACGGCGCGGACGGCGTTCTGCACCTGGGCGGGGAGGGGGATGTACTCCAGCTCCTGCGCGATCTTGCCGCCATGGGTGTAGGCCCAGTCGAACAGCTTCATCACGTTGAGCGAGCGCGTCGCGTCCTGCGGGTCCTTCGGCAGCAGGATGAAGGTCGGCGAGACGATCGGCCAGGTGTCGTTGCCGCCGAGGTCGATCAGGCTGGCCGCGAAGTTCGGCGCCGACCAGTCGGCGCTGGCGGCGGCGGCCTCGAAGCTCGCCATGGTCGGGGCGACGAAGCGGCCGGCCTTGTTGCGAAGCTGCGTGGTGATCAGGTGGTTCTGGGTGGCGTAGGCGTTCTCGACATAGCCGATGGCGCCGCGCGTGTTGCGCACCGTGCCGGCGATGCCGTCATTGCCGCGCGCGCCCGTGCCGGTCGGCCAGCGCACCGAGGTGGCGGCGCCGGTCTTGTCCTTCCACTCCGGCGAGACCGCCGAGAGGTAGGAAGTGAACACGAAGGAGGTGCCCGACCCGTCGGCGCGGTAGACCGGGGCGACCGCGATGTTGGGCAGGGAGAGGCCGGCATTCGCCTCGACCAGCTTCGGGTCGTTCCACTTGGTGATCTTGCCCTGGTAGATCTCGGCCAGCAGCTCGCCGGTCAGGCGCAGCTTGTTGTCCTCGACGCCCGGCACGTTCACGATCACCACGACCGAGCCCATCACCGTCGGGAACTGGAGCAGCTTGCCCTCGGCGAGCTTGTCGGCCGCGAGCGGGGCGTCGGAGGCGCCGAAATCCACGGTGCGGTTGCGGATCTGGTTCTGCCCGCCGCCGGAGCCGATCGCCTGGTAGTTGAGCTGGATGCCGATGGCGCGCTGCACCGCCTCGCCCCACTTGGCGTAGACCGGGGCCGGGAAGGTGGCGCCGGCGCCGGTGACGGCGGCGTTCTGGGCGAAGGCGGGGATGCTGCGGCCGGCGGCCAGCAGGCCCGAGGTCACGAGGCCGGTGGCCATCAGGAACGAGCGACGGTTCACGGCGTCTCTCCAAGCTGTTCGGGCGCCCGCGCCGGGTTCGGCGGGACGTGCGGCGCGGAAGCTAGGTGCGCAGCGCGACCGTCGTGTTGCAGTTCCGTGAAGCTTCGATGACGGCCCCGCGCCGCGCGGGGCAGCCCTGCGCCCCTTTCGGCCGGCGCCGGCCGGGCCGGGTCGGATCCCTGCCGAACCGCGCCAACAGGCTGGAAAATCTCGCTCTTTCCCGTCGCGGATGAAAGCGCGGGGGCGCCGTCGCCGCGCTGTCGCGCCGGCCACGGGATGCCGGGGTTGGCTCCGGGGCCGTCCGCAGGGCCGTCCGTCTGGGCCGTCCATCTGGGCCGTCCGCCTGGGCCGGACCGCCGGCGGGACGTGCCGGCGGCGTCACCCGGCCGGCCGGTACCAGCCGGGCGGCCGCTTCTCCCGGAAGGCGGCCAGCCCTTCGCGGCCCTCGGGCGTGGCGCGCTGCATCCAGCTCTCGTGCGCCAGCAGCGCCATCTGCCGGGCATCAAGGAGCAGGCCGTTGGCCGCCAGGAAGGAATGCTTGGTGACGGCGATGGCGCCCGGCGCCGAGCGCAGCGTCTCGTCCAGGATGGCGGCGATGCGCGCCTCCGCCCGGTCGGCCGGCACCACCTCGTGCACCAGGCCGATTCGCAGCGCCTCCCCGGCGTCGAAGCGCTCGCCGGTCAGCGCGTAGCGGCGGGTGTGGCGCAGCCCCATGGCATGGACCATGTGGGTGGAGATCGGGGTGGGGGCGACGCCGACCCGCACCTCGGTCAGGCCGAACACCGCGTCCGGCGTGGCCAGCGCCACGTCCACGCAGCAGACCACGCCGCAGCCGCCGCCGAAGCAGGCGCCGTGCACCAGGGCGAGGGTCGGTTTCGGGAACTCGTTCAGCCGCGCCATGGTGCGGGTGGTCGCCACGGAGGCGATGTAGGCCCGCTCCGGCGGGTATTCGGCGGCGCGCGCCAGCCAGTTGAGGTCGGCGCCGGCCTGGAAGTGCCGCCCGGCGCCGCGGATGACCACGGCGCGCACCGCCGCCTCCGCCTCCAGCCGGCCGAGGCCCTCGTACAGCGCGTCCAGCAATTCCTCGTTGTAGGCGTTGCCCACGGCCGGTCGGTTCAGCGTGACCGTGGCGATGCCGCGTGCATCGACCGCGACCAGGACCGGCGGTTCGGTATCCGTCATGGCGTGCCTCCCAGGCTTCGTGCTGTGCTGCCGCGTGCCGTGCTGGCGCGGGCAGTGTCTCCGGGCGACGCGGCGGCGGCAACGGCGGGTGCGGGGTGGCTCGATGGCCGGAATGGGCGATGCGGCCGGATCGTGAGGGCGCCGCCCGGGGCGGCAGGATCGGGCGGCGCGCCGTGGTGGCCGGCGCCCCGCTCCTCGCCGCCGGCCGGACGCTGGCCGGTCCTGCCGCCCCGGGCGGCGCGGTGGACCTGCTGCTGGTGCTGGCGATGGATGCGAGCGGCAGCATCGACGACGCCGAGTTCCGCCTGCAGCGCCAGGGCTACGCCGAGGCGTTGACCGATCCCGCCGTGCTGGCCGCGATCGCCGGCCGGCCGGGCGGGGAGCCGAGCGGGGCCATCGCCGTCTCGGTGGTCGAATGGGGCGCGCCCGGCGGCGCGGCCACGGCGGTGGGCTGGAGGCGGGTGGGCGACGCCGCGGAGGCCCGGGCGCTGGCCACGGCGCTGCTCGCCGCGCCCCGCTCGCCGCAATCCTACAACGCCATCGGCGATGCCATCGACCACGCGGCGGCGTCGATCCGCGCCGCGCCCTTCGCGGCTTCGGCGCGGATCATCGACATCTCGGGCGACGGGCCCGACCTGCGCAGCCTGCGCCCGGCGGCCCAGGCGCGCGACGCGGCGGTGGCCGAGGGGATCACGGTCAACGCGCTGGCGATCGGCGGCGAGGCCCTGGCCGCGCACTACAGGCAGGCGGTGATCGGCGGCCCGGGCGCCTTCGTGCTCGTCGCCGCGGACCGGCGCGACTTCGCCCGGGCGATCCGGGCCAAGCTGGTGCGCGAGATCGCCGCGCGGCCGGGCGCCGGTGCGGGCGGCCCGGCCATGCCGGGGTGAGGTCCCGGCACGGGCGGCCATCGCACCGGCGGCGCGCCCGCTCGCGGGCGCCCCAATATCAGAGGTTCAGCCGCCCGATCAGCTCCCGGAACAGCGTCCGGTCGCGGGTGATGGCGGCATCGAAGTCGGCGCCGTTGGCGTAGGCGAAGCCGAGGTTGCTGCGCCTCAGCGCCTCCCGGAAGCCGGGCTCCTCGACCACCTGGCGGGTGATGGCGCCGAGCGTCTCGACCACCGCCGAGGGGGTGGCGCGCGGCACGCCGAGGCCGCGCCAGGTGCCGATCACCACGTCGATGCCGCGCTCCTTCAGGGTCGGCACGTCCTCGTAGCCCGGGCCGCGCGCCTCGGCCATCGAGGCGAGCAGCCGCATCTTGCCGCCCTGGATGTGCGCGGCGGCCTCGCCGGGGCTGGTGCACATCGCGTCCACATGCCCGCCGATCAGCGCCAGCAGCCCGGGCGAGGAGCCGGGGTAGGGGACGTGCAGGAAGCGCGTGCCGGTCTTCTCCGCCATCAGCGCGCCGGAGAGGTGCCAGATCGAGCCGACGCCGGAATCGCCGAGGCTGATCTCGCCCGGCCGCCGCTTCGCGTCGGCCAGGAATTCCTCGATCGTCTTCCAGGGCGCCTCGGTGCGGACCACGATCGCGGCGGGGTCGGCGTTGAGCCGCGCCACCATGCGGAAATCGTCGGCCGAGAATCGGATCTGGTTCAGCGCCGGCAGGATGGCCAGCTCGGCGATCACCACGCTGACCTTGTAGCCGTCGGGGCGGGCGTTCAGCACCTCCTGCATGCCGATCGCGCCCGAGGCGCCGCCCCGGTTGAGCACCACGAAGGGCTGCGGCGAATGGGTGCGGGCCGCGTCGGCATAGGCACGGGCCAGGATGTCGGTGCCGCCGCCGGCCGAGGCCGGCACCACCAGCTCGACCGGCCGCGTCGGGTAGTCGGCGGCACGGGCGCTGGCGCCGGCGAGGCCGAGGGCCGCGAACGGCGCCAGCGCCAGGAACTCGGCGCGGGTGAGCGTTGGCATGGACGTGCACTCCGGTGCGGTTGCCGATGCGGTAGCGGAACGCCGCCCCCCTGCCAAGTGCGGCCGGACGGGGGGAATTCCGCCCGGCCCGGCGGCCGCCGGCGCGTCGCCGGCCCCGCCGGGCGGAGGCCGGCTTGGCGCGGCGGTGCGGCTCGCCTAATTCGTGGCAGCGTCCACGGCCCACCCTGAGATCCGGAGATCCGCATGACCGAGGACGCCCTGGTGCTGTTTTCCGGCGGGCAGGACAGCGCCACCTGCCTCGCCTGGGCGCTGGAGCGCTTCGGGCGGGTCGAGACGCTGGGCTTCGACTACGGCCAGCGCCACCGCGTGGAGCTGGAATGCCGCGCCGGCTTCCGCGCCGGGCTGGAAGCCGCCTTTCCCGCCTGGGCGGCGCGGCTCGGCGAGGACCACATGCTGTCGCTCGACGCGCTGCGCGCCGTCTCCGAGACCGCGCTGACCCGCGACACCGCGATCGCCATGGGCGCGGACGGGCTGCCCAACACCTTCGTCCCCGGCCGCAACCTGATCTTCCTGACCTTCGCCGCGGCGCTCGCCTACCGGCGCGGCCTGCGCCACATCGTGGCCGGGATGTGCGAGACGGACTACTCCGGCTATCCGGACTGCCGCGACGACACGGTCAAGGCGCTCCAGGTCGCCCTCAACCTCGGCATGGAGCGCCGCTTCGTGCTGCACACGCCGCTGATGTGGCGCGACAAGGCGGAGACCTGGCGACTCGCGGAACGGCTGGGCGGGCAGGCGCTGGTGGCGCTGGTGCGGGACCGGACCCACAGCTGCTACCTCGGCGACCGGGCGCAGGCGCATCCCTGGGGGCGCGGCTGCGGCCATTGCCCGGCCTGCGAGCTGCGCGCCTGCGGCTGGGAACGCTACGTCGCCGCGTGATCCCCGGCCGGCGCGCCGCCCCGGACATCCTCCGTGTCGCCATGCCGGCGCGCCCGGGGCCGCGCCGGCCCCGGCCCTCCGCCGTCGCGGCGCGAAAGGCTGGTCACAAGGGCGGGCCGGCATGCTTCTGTTGCTCCCTTCCGTCGCCCCCATCCGTCGACCGGGCGCGGCCCGTCCCGCGACCCGATGCGGCGGCCGGCACACCGAGAGGAACCGAATGGCCAGGATCATCCCCGTCGACACCTTCGACTGCGTGGTGTTCGGCGCCACCGGCGACCTGACCCTGCGCAAGCTGCTGCCGGCGCTGTACCACCGCTTCCGCGACGGCCAGGCGCCCGAGGGCAGCCGGATCATCGCCGCCGCCCGCTCGGAGATGGACGACAGCAACTACCGCACCCGCGCCGAGGCGGCGCTGCAGCGGCATGTCGCGAAGGACGAGCTCGACCCGGAGCAGGTGCGCCGCTTCCTCGCCTGCCTGCACTACGCGCAGGTGGACGGCGCCGCCGAGAAGGGGTGGGAGGGGCTGCTCTCGCTGCTCGCGGAATCGCCGCCGGACCGCATCCGCGTCTTCTACCTCGCCACCTCGCCCGACCTGTACGGCCCGATCTGCCGCAACCTCGCGGCGCACGGCGCCATCACGCCGCAGTCGCGCGTGGTGCTGGAGAAGCCGATCGGCCACGACCTCGCCTCGGCCCGCGCCATCAATGACGAGGTGGGCAGCGTCTTCGCCGAGCCGCAGATCTTCCGCATCGACCACTACCTCGGCAAGGAGACGGTGCAGAACCTGCTGGCGCTGCGCTTCGCCAACACCATCTTCGAGCGCCTCTGGAACGCCGACGTGATCGACCACGTGCAGATCACGGTGGGCGAGACGGTGGGCGTCGAGGGGCGCGGCGGCTACTACGACCGCTCCGGCGCGCTGCGGGACATGGTGCAGAACCACATGCTCCAGCTCCTCTGCCTGCTGGCGATGGAGAGCCCCGTCACCTTCGGCGCGGACAGCCTGCGCGACGAGAAGCTGAAGGTGCTGCGCTCGCTCAAGCCGATGGCGCCGCACGAGGTGGAGCAGCTCACCGTGCGCGGCCAGTACATACGCGGCGCCGTGGACGGCAGGCCGGTGGAGGGCTACCTCGCCGATCTCGGGGCCGAGGAGCCGAGCCGCACCGAGACCTTCGTGGCGCTGAAGGCCGAGCTGAACAGCCGGCGCTGGGCCAACGTCCCGTTCTACCTCCGTACCGGCAAGCGGCTGCCGCAGAAGGTCTCGGAGATCGTGGTGCAGTTCCGCGCGCTGCCCTTCACCATCTTCCCCGCCGATGCCGGCACGCTGCAGCCGAACGCGCTGATCATCCGGCTCCAGCCCGAGGAGGGCATGCGGCTGGAGATGATGACCAAGGAGCCCGGCCCCGGCGGGCTGCACCTGCGCCAGACCGGCCTCGACATCTCCTTCGAGAAGGCCTTCGGCACGCGCTACCCGGACGCCTACGAGCGGCTGCTGATGGACACGGTGCGCGGCTCCACCGTGCTGTTCATGCGGCGCGACGAGGTGGAGGCGGCCTGGGGCTGGATCGAGCCGATCCTCGATGCCTGGGAGGCCAAGGGCGACACGCCGCGCCCCTACAGCGCCGGGAGCTGGGGCCCGACCGCCTCGATCGCGCTGATCGAGCGCGACGGCCGCACCTGGCACGAGGATCTGGGCTGACCGGCCGGCCCCGCGCAGCGCCCTCGCCACAGCCCCGGGCCCACAGTCCCGGATGACCCGGGGCGGCAGGGTGGTCCCGCCGCCTCTGAAGCGCTTCAGCGCCCCCGCCGCCGCGACGCGCCACAACCGCCGGGCAGCATGGACGGGAGAGGCGGCGGTGCGGCAGGCGGACGGCGTCTGGGTGTTCGAGCATGGCTACCTGACGGCGGGCCGGGCGGCGCTGGGCCGGGGCGGAATCGCCGCCGCCGCGGCGGCCCTGGCGCTGGCCTGGGCCCTCGGGCCGTTGCCCGGCGACCTCGTGGCCTTCGCCATCGCGATCTGCGCCGCCCTGCTGGTGTTCTCCGGATGGCGGACGCGCATCGTGCTCGATCCGACCCGCGGCGAGGCGCGCCGCAGCCGGGGCCTGTTCGGCCGGGACCTGCCGCCGGAAGCGATGCCGCTCTCGCGGCTGCGCCACATCGCGCTGGAGAAGCGGGCCGATTCCGGCAGCCCGGGACAGCCCTTCCTGAGCCAGGACCCGCCGCTGCCGCGCTACGACCTCAGCCTGGTCCGGGACGACGGCGCCTGGCGCTTCGCCTGGGACCTCGACCTGCCGGCCGCCGGGATGCTTGCCGCGGCGCTGTCGCGGGATACCGGCCTCGCCATCCACCGCGCCGAGGCGCTGGTGGACACCGCCCTCGACGGGCTCGACCTGCTGCGCGGCTGACGGCGGCGGCCCGGCCGGTCGGCCGGAAGCCGGCGGGGCGGCCCAGCGACGGCGGCGCCGGCCCGGCCCGGCCGCCTCCGTGCCGGCGGTCCCGCCGGCTGCCCGGTCAGGACGCGAGCTGATCCACCCGCACGCGCACGGTCAGCCTTTCGCCGCCCGTCGCGATGCGGAAGCCGCGCACCGGCGCCGCCTCGGAATAGTCGAGGCCGGACGCGACGCGCAGATGCTCCTGGCCGACTCGCTGGCGGCTGGTGGTGTCGAAGCCGACCCAGCCGGTGCCTTCGAGCCAGAGCTCGGCCCAGGCATGCGAGCCGACCTCCTCGACGTCGTTCCGGCCCGGCCAGACATAGCCGCTGACATAGCGCGCCGGCAGGCCGATCAGCCGCGCCGCCGCGCACAGGATGTGCGCATGGTCCTGGCAGACGCCGGCGCCGGCCTTCAGCGCCTCGGCGGCGCTGGTGCCGGTATCGGTCACGCCGGCCCGGTAGGTGACGCGGTCGGCGACGGCCGCCACCAGGCGTTCGGCCAGGGCCTGCGGCGTCGCGTCCGGCGCCGCGCCGCGGACCTCGCGCGCCAGCCCCTTGATCGCGGCGTCCGGCGCGGTGAGGGGGGTCTCGCGGACGTAGTAGGCGACCGGCAGCGTCTCGGTGGCGCCGGCCGCCACGCCGGCGGTGTCGTGCGTGTCGACCTCGCCCTCCACGCTGATCACCATCCCGGTGTGCGCGCCGCGATGGGTCAGCAGGTGGGTGAGGTTGCCGTAGCCGTCGGTGAAGGCCGGCAGCGGCGCGGTGCGCTCGCCGCGCACGCGCCAGCCGAGGACGGTGAGGCCGTCGTAGTTCTGCGGCGTCAGCCGGATCGCCTGCACGGTCAGCGTGGCCGGCTCGGCGAAGGCGTAGGTGGTGGTATGGCGAACGCGAAGGCGCACGATGGGATCCCCTGCTCTGGCGCGGCGTGCCCCGGCCCACTCGGGGATCCGGGCCGCCGCCATGCCGCGTTGCCGCTCAGCCGCTGAGATAGCCGGCACCGATCTGGGTGCCGAGCTCGATGGTGCGGTCGATCAGGAGCGTCAGGTACTCGTGCACGCCCTGCTCCATGATCGCGTCGATGCGGCCGTAGCGGAGCTGGGCGTGCAGCTCCCCCGCCAGGCGGTGGCACTCGAGCCTCGTGCCGCCATGGTTGTTGGCGATCGCCTCCAGGGTCTGCTCCACGCGCGCGAAGCAGGCGCGCAGCGAGCGCGGCAGCTCCGGGCGCAGGATCATCAGCTCGGCGATCAGCCGCGGCTGCAGGCGGGAATGGTACACCCACTGGTAGGCACGCAGCGCCGAGACGGAGCGCAGCACGGCCTGCCAGTGCGCGTACTCCACCGCGCCGCCGGTGCCGTTCCGCGGCTGCAGCCACTGGTGGCGAACGTCGAGCAGGCGGGCGGTGTTGTCGGCGCGCTCCAGCATGGTGCCGAGATGCACGAAGCGCCAGGCGTCGTCGCGCAGCATGGTGTCGATGGCGGCGCCGTTGAACAGCAGCGTGCGCGACTTCACCCAGTCGAGGAAGGTCGTCAGCCGGTCGGCCTCGAGCACGTCGGGCGGCAGGCGGCGCAGCTCGATCCAGGTGTCGTTCAGCGCCTCCCACATCTCGACGGTCAGCGCGGTGCGGACGGCGCGGCCGTTCTGGCGGGCGGCCTCGAAGCACGGGACGATGCCGGAGAGGTTCGAGGGGTCGCGCACCAGGTAGTGCGTCACCGCCTCCGGCGAGGCGTTGTCGTGCTGGGCATAGAAGCCGGCGTCGCAGCCCGAGGCGACCAGCAGGCCGCGCCACTCGTCCTCGGCACCGCCGAAGGTGCGCGAGAGGCTGTGCAGCCGGTGCGCGACCTGCAGGCCGCGGGCGACGTTGGCGGCGCGCTCCGTGTAGCGCCCCAGCCAGAACAGGTTCTCAGCGGTACGGCTCAGCACGCTCTTACTTCTCCGACCCGGCGGGCATGTCGTCGATCACCCAGGTGTCCTTGGTGCCGCCGCCCTGCGAGGAGTTGACCACCAGCGATCCCTCGGTCAGGGCCACGCGGGTCAGCCCGCCCGGCACGATGCGCACCTCCTTGCCCGAGAGCACGAAGGGCCTGAGGTCGACGTGCCGCGGCGCGATGCCGGCGGCGACCAGGGTGGGGCAGGTGGAGAGCGCCAGCGTCGGCTGCGCGATGTAGTCGGCCGGGCGGGCGCGGATGCGGGCGGCGAACTCCTCGCGCTGCGCGGCGGTGGAGTGCGGCCCGACCAGCATGCCGTAGCCGCCGGAGCCGCGCGTCAGCTTCACCACCAGCTCGCCGATGTGCTCCAGCACGTACTTGCACTCGTCCGGCCGCTCGCAGAGGTAGGTCGGCACGTTGGAGAGGATCGGCTCCTCGCCGAGGTAGAAGCGCACCATCTCCGGCACGTAGGGGTAGACCGACTTGTCGTCGGCGATGCCCGCGCCCGGGGCGTTGCAGACGGTGACGTTGCCCGCCCGGTAGGCGCCGATCAGGCCGGCGACGCCGAGCAGGCTGTCCGGCTTGAAGGTCAGCGGGTCGATGTACTCGTCGTCGATGCGGCGGTAGATCACGTCCACCCGCTTCGGGCCCGAGGTGGTGCGCATGTACACCACGGCGTCGTCCACGAAGAGGTCGATCCCCTCCACCACCTCGATTCCCATCTCGTCGGCGAGGAAGCAGTGCTCGTAGTAGGCGCTGTTGAAGGCGCCGGGGGTGAGGATCGCGACGGTCGGGTCGCCGGGGCAGTTCGGGGGCGCCACCGACTTCAGCGTCTCCAGCAGCTCCTCCGGGTAGTGGCCGACCGGCGCGATGTTGTGGCGCGCGAACAGCTCCGGGAACAGCCGCAGCATCGCCTCGCGGTTCTCCAGCATGTAGGAGACGCCCGAGGGCGTGCGGCAATTGTCCTCCAGCACGTAGAACTCGTCCGGCCCGGTGCGCACCATGTCGATGCCGGAGATGTGGCTGTAGATGCCGGCGGGCGGGGTGAAGCCCTGCATCTCGGCGCGGAACGCCTCGTTCTGCAGGATCAGCGCCTCCGGCAGCTTGCCGGCGCGCAGGATCTCGCGGTCCCGGTAGATGTCGCACAGGAAGGCGTTCAGCGCCCGCGTGCGCTGGCTGAGGCCCTTGGCCATGCGGTCCCACTCGCTGCGGGTCAGCACGCGCGGGATCACGTCGAAGGGGATCAGCCGCTCCGGGTCGCCGCCCTCGGTGTAGACGGCGAAGGTCACGCCGATGCGGCGGAACAGCACCTCAGCCTCGCGGCGCTTGCGGTCCAGGGCTTCCTGGGTGGTCCCCTTCAACCATTGGTCGATGCCGGCATAGGCCTCGCGCAGGCCGCCGGAACCGTTCATCTCGTCGAAGGCGGCGACGCGCGCAGGCTGGGCACTGCCCGCGGCGGTCTGGGATTGCGACATGGCCGGCAAGATCTGCTCCTTACCTAGGCGTCGGGGTATGGCCCATCGTTCCAAGCGTGACAGCAATCGCCGTGCCGGGCCAGGGGGCAGCCCGACCGGTAGAGGAACGATCCGATCGGCCGCGCAGGTGCACGCGGATCGGCCACGCCGGGGCGGCGTTGCCGGTACGGTAAGCATCCCAGACGACACAGCCTATGCTGCAGGCAGGTGGAGGAAGCATGGACACCCGGGCAGCGCAAGTCGGCAACGACGCCGATGGCGCCCAGGGCCGGGCAGGGCGCGCGGTTCCCGGCCTCCGGCGCCGTCGTGGCGTCCCGGCCTGCCGCCGCGAAGCGCCGCCGGTCAGCGGCCGCCGGCAGGGGGCGTCATGCCTCCGCCAGCCGGCACGCCGCCCAGCGCGCCGCCTCCGCCACGACCGGATCCGCGTCCCCGGCCAGCGCCTGCGCCGCCGGCCGCAGCGCCGGCTCGGCGGAATTGCCGATCGCCACCAGCACGTTGCGCACGAAGCGGTCGCGCCCGATCCGCTTCACCGGCGAGCCGGCGCCGAACAGGGCGCGGAACCCGGCATCGTCCAGCGCCGCCAATTCGGCCAGACGCGGCGCGGTGAGGGCGGAGCGCGGCAGGAAGGCGGGCTCGGCGGCGGCGCGGGCGAAGCGGTTCCAGGGGCAGACGGCGAGGCAGTCGTCGCAGCCGTAGATGCGGTTGCCCATGGCCGGGCGCAGCGCCTCCGGGATCGGGCCCCGGTGCTCGATGGTGAGGTAGGAGATGCAGCGCCGCGCATCCAGCCGGTAGGGGGCGGGGAAGGCGTCGGTCGGGCAGGCGGCGAGGCAGCGGCGGCAGGTGCCGCAGCGGTCCGCGGCGGGCGGATCGGGCGCCAGGGGCAGGGTGGTCATGACCTCCCCGAGGAACAGCCAGGAGCCGTGCCGGCGCGAGACCAGGTTGGTGTGCTTGCCCTGCCAGCCGAGCCCCGCCTGCGCCGCCAGCGGCTTCTCCATCACCGGCGCCGTGTCCACGAACACCTTGAGGCCGGTGCCGCGCCAGCGCGACGCGATCCAGCCGCCGAGCTGCTTCAGCCTGCCCTTGACCAGATCGTGGTAGTCGCGGTTGCGCGCATAGACCGAGATGTTGCCGATCGTGGGCCGCGCGAGGTTCGCCAGCGGGTCGCCTTCCGGGGCGTAGGACTGGCCGAGGGCGATGACGGAGACCACCTCGGGCCACAGCGCGCGCGGATCGCCGCGCTGGGCGCTGCGCTCGGCCAGCCAGGGCATGTCGCCGTGATGGCCGGCGGCGAGGAAGGCGGCGAGGCGCTCGCGCGCGGCATCCGGCAGGCGCGCCTCCGTGAAGGCGGCCTCGGTGAAGCCGAGGCGCAGCGCGGCGGCGCGTATCGCCTCGCGGGCGGCGACGGGATCGGGCGCGTTCCGGGCGTCCGGCGCATCGGCGCGGCCGGGACTCCGAACCGGGCCCTGCCGGCCGGGCTGCGCCCTGCCTGGACCATCCCGCGCCGGAGGGGCATCGGGGGGAGCGGAGCCCCCGTCGGGACTGCCGTTCGGCAGGGGCGTCTCAGCCGCGGCCACGATAGGGCTGCACCTCCTGCGGCGGGATCCAGGTCCCGTCGGGCGGCGTGCCGGTCTGGTAGAACACGTCGATCGGCATGCCGCCGCGCGGGTACCAGTAGCCGCCGATGCGCAGCCAGTGCGGCGAAAGCTCCGCCACCAGCCGACGCGCGATGCCCACCGTGCACGCCTCGTGGAAGGCGCCGTGGTTGCGGAAGCTGGTGAGATACAGCTTGAGCGACTTGCTCTCGACGATCCAGCCATCCGGCACGTAGTCGATGACCAGATGCGCGAAGTCCGGCTGCCCGGTGATCGGGCAGAGCGAGGTGAATTCCGGTGCCGTGAAGCGCACGCAGTAGCGCAGGCCCGGATGCGGGTTCGCCACCCGCTCCAGCACCGCCGAGTCGGGGCTGTCGGGCTGGGCGGTGGGTCGGCCGAGCTGGGTGAGGCCGGCAGTTCCGGGGGGGTTGTCGGGTGCGCCGCTCATGCCGCCGGCTCCTTCGCCGCGTTCCAGCCGGACTCGATGGCGGCGGCCGCCGCCTCGAAGCGGCCGGCCAGGATCGCCTCGCGCAGCTCGCGCATCAGGTCCTGGTAGTACCGGATGTTGTGCCAGGTCAGCAGCATCGGCCCGAGCATCTCCTCGGCCTTGAACAGGTGATGCAGATAGGCGCGGCTGTGCCGGGCGCAGGCGGGGCAGGCGCAGTCCGGATCGAGCGGCGCGCCGTCGTCGGCGTGGCGGGCGTTGCGCAGGTTCAGCGCGCCGTGCCGCGTGAAGGCCTTGGCGGTGCGGCCGGAGCGGGTCGGCATCACGCAGTCGAACATGTCGATGCCCCGCCGCACCGCGCCGACCAGGTCGGCCGGCGTGCCGACGCCCATCAGGTAGCGCGGCCGGTCGGCCGGCAGCAGCGGCACGGTCGCCTCCAGCACGCGGAACATCGTCTCCTGGCCCTCGCCCACGGCGAGGCCGCCCACCGCGTAGCCCTCGAAGCCGATCGCCCGCAGCGCCGCGACGGATTCGGCGCGCAGATCGGGGTAGACGCCGCCCTGCACGATGCCGAACAGCCCGTGCCCGTCGCGCGGCACGAAGGCCTCGCGGCAGCGCGCGGCCCAGCGCATGGAGAGGCGCATGGAATTCGCGGCCTCCGCCTCGGTCGCCGGGAAGGGCGTGCACTCGTCGAGGCACATGGTCACGTCGGCACCCAGCAGGTGCTGGATCGCGATCGAGCGTTCCGGCGAAAGCGCGTGCTTGGAGCCGTCGATGTGCGAGCGGAACACCACGCCCTGCTCGTCCATCTTCCGCAGCTTGGCCAGCGACATCACCTGGAAGCCGCCGGAATCGGTCAGGATCGGCCCGTGCCAGTCCATCATCCGGTGCAGCCCGCCGAGCCGCGCCACGCGCTCCGCCGTCGGGCGCAGCATCAGGTGGTAGGTATTGCCGAGCACCATGCGCGCCCCGGTCGCGCGCACCGCGTCGGCCGTCATCGCCTTCACCGTGCCGGCGGTGCCGACCGGCATGAAGACCGGCGTCTCCACCTCGCCATGCGCCGTGCGCAGCACCCCCGCGCGGGCGGCGCCGTCGGTGGCCTGCACCGCATGGGTCAGCATGACGCGGCCTCCGTCGTTTCCCCCGGCACGTCCGCCGTGTCGCGGAACAGCAGGCTGGCATCGCCGTAGCTGTAGAAGCGGTAGTCCCGCGCGACGGCGTGCGCGTAGGCGGCATGCATCCGCGCCGTGCCGGTGAAGGCGCAGACCAGCATGAACAGCGTCGAGCGCGGCAGGTGGAAATTGGTCAGCAGCGCGTCGGCGGTGCGGAAGCGGTGGCCGGGCAGCAGGAAGATGTCGGTCAGCCCGGCGAAGGGCCGCACCTCGCCGTTCCCTGGGCCCGTCCGTTCGGCCGCCGCCTCCAGCAGCCGCAGCGCCGTGGTGCCGACGGCGACGATCCGCCCGCCCGCCGCCCGCGTCGCCGCGATGCGCGCCGCCGCCTCGGCCGAGACCTCGCCCCATTCCGCGTGCAGCCGGTGCGCGCGCGGGTCCTCGCCGCGCATCGGCAGGAAGGTGCCGGCGCCGACATGCAGCGTCACGCTCACCCGCCCGACGCCGCGCCGCTCCAGCGCCGCCAGCAGCGCCTCGGTGAAGTGCAGGCTCGCCGTCGGGGCGGCGACGGCGCCGGGGCGGGCGGCGAAGGCGGTCTGGTAGTCCGCGGCATCCTCGGGCAGCGGCCCGTCGGGGCGTTGGATGTAGGGCGGCAGCGGGATCTCGCCCGCCTCGGCCAGCGCCGCCGCCAGCCGGGCCGGGTCCGGGCCGAAATCGAGCCGCACCGTCCCGTCCCCCTCGCGCGCCAGCACCGTGGCGGTCACCGCATCGGTGCCGACGATCGCCACACGGTCGCCCGGCCGCAGCCGCCGCGCGTTGCGCACCAGCGCCTGCCAGGTGCCGTCGCCCTCGGCGCGGTTGAGCAGGATCTCCACCATCGCCTCGCCGCGCCGGCCGCGCAGCCGGGCGGGGATGACGCGCGTGTCGTTGACCACCAGCAGGTCGCCGGGCGCCAGCAGGGCCGGCAGGTCGGCCACGCCGGCATCGTCGAGGGCGTCCGGGCGCACCACCAGCAGCCGCGCCGCGTCGCGCGGCCGGCAGGGATGCTGGGCGATCAGGCGTTCCGGCAGGGCGAAATCGAAATCCGCCGCGCGCAGCGCCGGCGGGGTGGGGGAGGCGGGATCACGCACCGCGGCGCGTTAGCCCTTCGCCGGGCCGAAGGCAAGCGCCCCCTGGCCCGCCGCATCCAGCCCGCCGCATCCGGCCCTTACCCCCGGGCCGAGGCCGGGCTGCCGGGCCGCCCGGAAGGGTCGCGCCCGGCCGAGGGCCCGCCCGGGCGGGCCCGTTGCCGCGTCTCTACTCGATCGTTTCGGGGCGCAACTGCTTCTCGTCGCTGACCAGGGCGATCAGCTCGCGCACCCGCTCCGCCGCCGCGCTGCCCTTCAGCGCGTCGCGCCATGCCGTCTCGGCCACGCGCTGATGCACCGCGACCGCCTCGTCCGCCGCCGTGATCATCGCCACGCCGAGGCCGGTGATCGGCGAGACATCCGGCGCGAAGGGGCTGCCGACCACGTGCGCGCGGTCGCGCCCGCGCAGCACCACGAAGCCGCCGGAGGGTTCCGGGCCGCTGGCCAGGCCGATCTGCAGGCCGATCGGCACCGCCTCCATCAGGCTGGCGATGCTCTCGGCCTCGGCGATCGCGGCGGTGCGGCAGCGCTGGCGGGTGCGGGCGGGCAGCGGGAGGCCGCCGGCCACGCCCTCCTCCAGGAAGCGGCGCAGCGCGGCCTCGCTCAGGATGGCGATGATCGAGGGGCGGCGCTGCTGGTGCAGGCGCTTGCGCGAGGTGAGCAGGCCCAGCGACTGGTCCATCGCGGCGCGGGCCTGCACCCGGTCCACCGCGGCGCTGGCGTACTCGGCCCAGGCCTCGGACAGGGCGCCGTCGAAGGCGTCGGTGGTGGTCTGGTAGCAGACCGCGCCGCCCACCACGAGGATCTGGTCGGCCTGTTCCTCGATCTGGCGCAGCCGCTCCTCGAAGGCGGCGGGACGCGAGAAGTACTCGACCCCGATGCCGAGCAGAGAGAGCGGCGAGATCTTCAGCAGTTCAGCCAGGCGCCGGATCGTATCCAGCTTGATGACCTCGCCCTTCTCGTACCGGTACAGGGCGGCGCGCGACACGCCGAGGCGGGCGGCGATCTCCTCGGCCCGCAGCCCCGATTCGAGGCGGTAGGCGCGAAGCTGCTGGCCGATATCAGCGAAACGCATGAACTCCTCCGGCGGCGCTGCCGCGGCTCCCGACCTGCCGACACATCATGTGGACTGGGGCACGAGTCGTGCCCGGCAGTCTCAGATTCGGGCAAGACACGGAAAATGCGCCCGCCGACAAAAAGATGCAACCACACTATCGTGATTAGGCGTCACTCATCCTTCGCGACGGGGTGCGCCGCCATGATCTCGAGCGCACGGACGAGACCGGAATGGTCCCAGTCCGCGCCGCCCGCGGCGACGCAGGCCGCGAAGAGCTGCTGCGTCGAGGCGGTGTTGGGCAGGGCCACGCCCATCTCGCGCCCGGCCTGGAGCGCGAGGTTGAGGTCCTTCTGGTGCAGGCGGATGCGGAAGCCCGGCTGGAAGGTGCGCCTGATCATGCGCTCGCCGTGCAGCTCCAGGATCCGCGAGGTGGCGAGGCCGCCCATCAGCGCCTGGCGCACCCTGGCCGGGTCGGCGCCCGCCTTGGCGGCGAAGACCAGCGCCTCGGACACCGCCTCGATGGTCAGCGCGACGACGATCTGGTTGGCGACCTTGGTGGTCTGGCCGGCGCCGTTCGGCCCGACCAGGGTGATGTTCTTCCCCATCGCCTCGAACAGCGGCCTCGCGCGGTCGAAGGCCGCCTCGCTGCCGCCGACCATGATGGTCAGGCTCGCCTGCTTCGCGCCCACCTCGCCGCCGGAGACCGGCGCGTCGAGGTACTCGCAACCCCTGTCGTTGATCCGCTTCGCGAATTCCTTGGTCGCGGTCGGGCTGATCGAGCTCATGTCGATCACCAGCTTGCCGGCGGAAAGCCCCTCGGCGACGCCGTCGGGGCCGAACAGCACCGCCTCGACGTCGGGCGTGTCCGGCACCATCAGGATCACCACCTCGGCCGCCTCGGCGACGGCGCGGGGGCCGGGCAGCACGGTGGCGGCGGCGCGGATCTCGTCGGCGAGGCTGCGGCGCTCCGGCACGAACAGCGCGTGGCCGGCCTGCTTCAGGTGCAGCGCCATGGGCCGGCCCATGATGCCGAGGCCGATGAAACCGATCTTCATGTTCGCGAATCCTCTCGCTGGTCGCGGGGCGTGCGGGGGCGGCTCAGGCGCGGAACCGCTCGATCCAGCCGAGCCCGGCCACGGTCTCGCCCGCCGGGCGGTACTCGCAGCCGATCCAGCCGCGATAGCCCATCGCGTCGATGCGGCCCAGAACGTAGTCCCAGGCGATCTCGCCGGTGCCGGGCTCGTGCCGGTGCGGCACGTCGGCGAGCTGCATGTGGCCGATGATCGGCAGCAGCCGCTCGGCGCGCCGCGTCAGGTCGCCCTCGGTGATCTGCGTGTGATACAGGTCGTACTGCAGCGCGATCCGCTCCGGCCCGATCGCCTCGACGATGGCGGCCGCCTCGTCGCTGCTGCCCAGGATGTAGCCGGGCATGTCGTGGCGGTTGATCGGCTCGATCAGCACCAGCACGCCCTCCTGCTGGCAGCGTTCCGCCGCCCAGGCGAGGTTGGCGACGTAGCGGGCGCGCGCCGCCTCGCGCGACTGGCCGGGGCCGGGAATCCCGCCCATCACGTGCAGGCGCGGGCAGCCGAGCGCCGCGGCGTAGCGCAGCGCCGTCTCGATCCCGGCGCGGAATTCCGCCTGCCGGTCGGGCAGGGAGGCGGTGCCGCGCTCGCCGCCGGCCCAGTCGCCGGGCGGGGCGTTGAACAGCACCTGCCGCAGACCGCAGCCATCGAGCCGCTCGCGGATCGACTCGGGCGGGTGCTCGTAGGGGAACAGGAACTCCACCGCCTCGAAGCCCGCCTGCCGCGCGAGCGCGAACCGGTCGAGGAAGGGCACCTCGTTGAACATCATGGACAGGTTTGCGGCGAAGCGCGGCACGGCTCCGGTTCCTCCCCTCGTTGGGCGGGCGCAGGCTAGAGCAATTCCGCGACGGTCGCACACGCCCGGCTTGACCCAACGCAAGGGTCCGGGCGCGCCCGGCGGCCATAAACCGCCGTTGGGCCGCCCGCCACGGGCTTGCGCGGGCGGCGCCCCGATCGGGAGAAACTCGCCATGCTCAAGGTTGCCGCCCTTGCCTTCCTGCCCGCCGCCGCCGTCCTGTTCGGCATCATGGCCGTTCCCCTGGCCATGATGCCCGCCATCCACGACAGCTTCAGCCAGGGCGCCACCCTCTACTACGGCGCGGCGGCCCTCAGCTTCATCCTCGCGGTCCCCGTCTCCTGGTACGTGGCGCGCCGCATGCTGAGCCGGCGGGAGCGGGCGCTGCTGGATGCGGGTGCGGGGCGCGGCCGGAAGGACTGAACCCGGCCCGGAGCGCCGAGGCACTGCCGCAGACCGGACCGGCGCATTGCCCAGCGCGGCGGCCGGCGGGAGCCGTTCCGGACTGACCGTATCAGGCTGGAAGGCTCAAGCCTTTGGTTCGGGGTGGTTTACAGGCCGCCTAGCGAGTGCGCCGAGCGGATCCACGCCCCCGGGCTGTCCGCCCGCCGGCGATCCGCTCTAGCCTTCTCCCGCCGGGACATCCCGTGGAAAGCGGCGCCGATGACCTTCTCCGCCCTGAACGACGCCTACGAGCAATGGCTGCGGCGGCAATGCGACGTGGTCGGCGCGGATCTGGCCGACAAGCACGCGCTCATGGCGAAGGATCCGTTCCGCTTCCTGCGCGCCACCTGCTTCCGCTGGGCCAGCAGGGTGCCGACGCTGTTTCCCGCCCTGGCCGGCGCGCCGGCGGTGCTGTCGCCGGGGGACGTGCACGCCGAGAATTTCGGCACCTGGCGGGACGCGGAGGGCCGCTTCGTCTGGGGCCTCAACGACTTCGACGAGGCGGCCGAGCTTCCCTACACCTTCGACCTGCTCCGGCTGGCGACCAGCCTGCGCCTGCGCAGCCCGGCGGCGGGCCGGTCCCGGCCCGCCGTCGCGGCGATGCTCGACGGGTACCAGGCCGGCCTGCGCGCCCCGGTGCCCGGCCTGCTGGACGAGACCCTGACGCCGCTGCGCCCCTACGTCGCCGCCCGCCAGGCGGACTGCGACCGCTTCTGGGCGAAGATCAAGGATCTGCCCGATGCCGATCCGCCACCGGAGGTGCGCGATGCCCTCGCCGCCAGCATGCCCGAGGGGGCGGCGGTGACACGCTGGGCGAGCCGTCAGGCCGGCGGCGGCAGCCTGGGGCGCCCGCGCTACGTCGCCGTCGCGACGTGGCGGGGCGGCCGGGTGGTGCGCGAGGCGAAGGCCCTGGTGCCCTCGGCCTGGGACTGGGCGGCAGGGAAGGCGGACCTCCTGCCGCCGGTGATGGCGCTGGCGGGCTCCGCCTCGCGGGCGCCGGACCCGCATCTCGGCGTCCGGGGGCGATACGTCATCCGCCGTCTGGCGCCGGATGCCCGCAAGCTTGACCTGGGCGACGACAGCCAGTTCCCGCCCGACGAGATGCTGCGCGCCATGGGCCTGGACCTCGGCGCCCTGCACGCCGGGTTGCAGCCCGGCTCGACGCGCATTCCCGACGATCTGGCGGCCCGCGCCCGGCGCGACGCGGACTGGCTGCGCGACGCGAGCCGGACGGCGGCCGAATGGGTGACCCAGGACTTCCACGCCTGGAAGGCCGCCCGGGAAGACTGACCGACTCGCCTCTTTCCCTGGCTCGCTTCCCCTGGCCCGTTCCCCCAACCTCGTTCTCCCGCCGGCCGGGACCGCGCGGGCGGCCGGCTGGCGTGCCCGGCCCGGGCTCAGCGACAGGCGGCGTTCGGGCGCGGCACCGCGGCCACCGAATCGGCCAGTTCGTCCAGGGCCGCGCGGTAGTTGCCCACGTTGTGCCGCAGGCGACCCATCGCCACCGACAACTCCCCGACCGAGGCGTGGAAGTCCCTGATCGCCTCGGCCTGCTCCTGAAGGGCGGCCTCCAGCCGGCGGGCCGAAAGGCGCAGGCGATCCTGCGGCGAGGCGGGAAAGGCGATCAGCCTGGCGGCGCCGTCCATCGTGAGATCCTCGTTTCCAAGGCCGTTAATATTATGGAAACCTGTCTCACGACAAGAGATTCATGGTGCGTGAGGCGGGCGGGTGGCACGGCCCGGATGCGGCAACGCCCCCGGCGGCATCCGCCGGAGGCGCTCCGATCACCCCGGCAACCGCCGGCCGCCGGCCTTCCTGCGGATCGAGATCCACGTCGATCCGCAGGCGGTTGTTAAGAGGGGAAACTTCCGGCCCTGTCGGTCACGCGGCTCCGGCCTGTCTCTCCCTGCGGGTCCGCATTCGCGCGGACCCGCAGGCACCGTCGGTCGGGCGCGGCCGACCCGCCGACCCCACGCGCGGTGGCGGCCCGCACGGGTCGGGACCCGGGCGGGCCGGCATCAGAGGCCCTCGCCGCTGCGCGCGACGACCGACGCGCCGGAGGCGGCTGGGACGCGCGGCGAGAGGCCGAGATTGGCGGCGATCTCGGCCTGCCGGCGGCCCGGCAGCGAGGCCAGCACGCTCACCGTCACGGCGGCGAGGTAGGGCACGGACTGCACCAGCAGCACGGCGGTCCAGAGCACCGCCTCCCAGGTGCCCATCTGGTGCACCACCGTCACCCCCACCGCGGCCGCCCAGCAGAGCACCAGCAGCGCCAGCTCCTCCCGCGCCATCACCAGCCCCTGCACCAGCGCCGGCGCGTTGGCCATCTTGGGCGTGCGCAGGAACGGCGCGCGCTTCGTGAACAGGCCGGCCAGCACCGCCTTGCCGATGGTGTGGGTCAGGGCGAGGCCGGCCACCGCCGCGCCGAGCCGGTCGCGCCAGCCGCAGGGCACGCGCGCCGCGTAGAGGGCGAGGATCTGGAACAGCTTGAACCCGAACAGGCCGATCGAGGGCAGCATGAAGAGCAGGATCGGGAACTCGGTGCTGACCGGCATGAAGATCAGCCCCGCCGACCAGACCAGCCCGAGCAGCACGAAGACCAGCCCCAGCGCGTCGCCCAGCCACGGCGCCCAGCCCATCACGAAGTGCCAGCGCTGGCCCGGCGTCAGGTCCTTGCGGAAGGGCGAGAACAGCGCCTTCGCGTGGCCCTTCATGATCTGGATCGCGCCGTAGGCCCAGCGGTGGCGCTGCTTGCGGTAGGCGGCGAAGTCGTCCGGCATCACGCCGCGGCCCAGCGACTGCGGCGTGTAGACCGCCTCCCAGCCCTGGCGCATCAGCTTCAGGCCGAGCTCGCTGTCCTCGCAGATGCACCACTCCGCCCAGCCGCCGGCATCGGCCAGCGCCGCCCGGCGGATCAGCGTCATCGTGCCGTGCTGGATGATGGCGTTGCGCTCGTTGCGGGTCACCATGCCGCAGCGGAAGAAGCCGGCGTACTCCCAGAACATCATCCGCTTGAACAGGCTCTCGTGGCCGTCGCGGTAGTCCTGCGGGTTCTGCACGAAGCCGACCTGCGGGCGGTCGAAGAAGGGCACCATGCGGCGCAGCCAGTCGGGCGAGACCACGTAGTCGCTGTCGAGCACGCCCACCACCTCGGCGTCGGGCGCCGTCTCGCGCAGGGCGAAGTTCAGCGCGCCGGCCTTGTAGCCGGGCCACTGCCCGAGGTGGAAGAAGCGGAATTTCGGGCCGAGCCGGGCGCAGTGCTCCTGCACCGGCTCCCAGAGGGCGGGGTCGCGGGTGTTGTTGTCCACCACCAGCACCTCGAAGTCCGGGTAGTCCAGCTCGGCCAGCGCGTCGAGCGTCTGGCGCACCATGTGCGGCGGCTCGTTGCAGATCGGCAGGTGGATCGAGACCTTGGGCAGCGCCGTGCCGGCCGGCGCCGGCAGCGCCTCCCAGCGGCGCTTCCAGATCCGGCCCCAGATGGTCTCGGCCAGCTCGAAGCTGTCCGAGAGCAGCAGCGCCAGCAGCAGCACCTGGCCGAGCAGCAGCCCGCCCCAGACCATGGCGGCCGAGAGGGAGAGGTAGGTCTCGCTCATCTGCAGGGCCACCAGCACGATGCCGGTGACGAAGAGCTGCGCGAGCCCGGCCAGCAGCAGCTTGCCGCCGGGCCGGATGTCGGGCCGGCGCTTGAGGAAGAAGGCCGAGGCGAGCAGGGCGAGCAGGGTCGAGGCGCCGGCCCAGAGCTTCCACCGCGGCGTCTCCAGCACCGGGCCGACCAGGGGCCACTTCGCCTCGCGGTCGAGGTCGAGCATGCCCCAGTAGCCGGCGGCGCGGCCCTCGAAGGGCACCTTCCAGGGCTGGTCGAAGGCCTCCATCACGAAGTAGGTCAGGCCGCGCCGCTCGGCGATGTTGAAGAAGCGGCGGAGGAACATCGCTTGGTTGACGCGGGTGGCGCGCGCGGCGCCGATGTCGCGGCCGTCGGAGGGCCAGCCCACCTCGCCGATCACGATCGGCTTGCCGGGGAAGCGGGCGGCGACGGCGTCGTACTTCTCCATGATGAAGCGCAGCGCGTCGTCGATCGGCAGCCCTTCCCAGTAGGGCAGCAGATGGATGGTGATCACGTCCACCGCCTCGCCCAGCTCCGGGTGGTCGAGCCAGACGTGCCAGGGCTCGGCGGTGGAGACGGGCTGGCGCACCTGGGCGCGCACCTGGCGGATGTAGCCGACGAGCTGCGCCGCGGTCAGGTCGCCGCGCAGCACCGCCTCGTTGCCGACCATCACCCGCTCGACGTTGCGGTTGTCCCGCGCCGTGCCGATCAGGCGGCGGATCTCGGCCGCGTTGTGGTCGAGCCGCTTGTCGAGCCAGGAGCCCAGCGTCACCCGCAGGTCCAGCCCGGCCGCGATCGAGGGGATGCGGTCGAAGCCGTTCTGCACCGTGTAGGTGCGGATGTGGCGGGTGAGGGGCGCGACGCGGCGCAGGTCCGAATCGATCTGGCCGGTGGTGGGCCAGTCGTCGCTCTCGGCGCTCTGGCCGCGCTGGTAGGGGGCGAAGGCGAGGCCGTTCACCTGGCCCCGGAAGTCGGGCATGGCGACCGGCCGGTTCAGCGCCCACCAGCCCCCGAGATGGGCGGCGGCGACGAGCAGCAGCACGATCAGCGTGGTGGGTTGCAGCAGGCCGCGCCGCGTCGGGGCGGGCTTGGCCTGGTACGGGGCCTGATGCGGATGGGGCGCGGTGTCGGCGCGGGCGGTCATGGGGTCTCAAGGCTCCGGCATGCGCATGGCGTGGCTTTCGCCCATCGTCGCCGGGGCTGCAAGGTCGCGGCCCTGGCGCGGGCGGAAGCAGCCGGCGCGTCATCCTGGGGTCTAGAATTGCAGTACGGCACCGACCCGTCCGGTTCGTGGCGAATTTGCGGCCGGCCGGGATGCCCGCCGGGACGCCCGCCGGGACGCCCGCTGCCCGTTCGCGCCGCCGCCGGGCCACGGCGTCGGTCGTCTCCCGGGGCTGGCGGGCGTTTCCGCGCGGCCGGAAAATGCTCTAAGCAGGCTTGCGCAGCCTGCGCCACGGATGGAAGTCGGCGAAGGCAGGCTGCGCCAGCCTGCTCGGCCATTTGTCCCTGCGCAAACCTCCGGAGGTTTGCGCAGGGACAAATGGCCGAGCAGGCGTGCGCAGCCTGCCGTCGCCGACTTCCATCCGGGGCGCAGGCTGCGCAAGCCTGCTCGGCCATTTGTCCATGCGCAAACCTCCGGAGGTTTGCTTAGGGCATGTCCGTCAACGGGGCGTTGCCGGCGTCGGGCCGGCGGGCGGTCCGGAGCGGGTGGTCCGACCGGGGCGGCGCGTCCGGCCGGCCACCCCGCGTCCTGAGCGGAGCCACGATGTCCAGCCTGTTCGAGATCCTCGTCATCTTCCTGCTGGTGCTGCTGAACGGCGCCTTCGCGATGTCGGAGCTGGCCATCGTCTCGGCCCGGCGCGGCCGGCTGCTGGCCATGCAGCGCAACGGCAGCGCCGGCGCCGCCGCCGCCCTGGAGCTGGCCGACAACCCGCAGCGCTTCCTGCCCACCGTCCAGATCGGCATCAGCCTGATCGGCGTGCTGGCCGGCGCCTTCGGCGGCGCCCGGCTCTCCGTGCCCGTGGCCGACGCGCTGAAGCTGATCCCCGCGCTGCAGGGCGTGGCCGACCAGCTCGCCTTCACCATCGTGGTGCTGGCCATCTCCTATCTCAGCCTGATCCTGGGCGAGCTGGTGCCGAAGCAACTCGCCCTGCGCAACCCGGAGGGCATCGCGAGCTTCATGGCGCGGCCCATGGCGGCGCTGGCCCGCATCACCGGCTCGGTGGTCTGGGTGCTGAGCGGCAGCTCGGCGCTGGTGCTGCGCCTGCTCGGCGCCACCGGGCCGGTCGACCAGGGCGTGACCGAGGAGGAGGTCAAGGCCGTGGTCGCCGAGGGCGCCGAGGCGGGGGCGCTGGAGCGGGAGGAGCGGCACATGATCGAGCGCGTGCTGCGCCTGGCCGACAAGCCCGTGCGCGCCCTGATGACGCCGCGCACCGAGGTGGAGTGGATCGACCGCGCCGCCTCGCCCGAGGAGGTCGCCGGCAAGCTGCGTGCCGCCGGGGTGACGCGGCTGGTGGTGGCGGACGGGCGCATCGACAACGTGGTGGGGGTGGTCGCCACCAAGGACCTGCTCGATCAGCTCCTGGCCGGCGAGACCCTCTCCCTGGCGCGGGCGCTGCGCCAGCCCATGGTGCTGCCGGACAGCCTCTCGGCGCTGGACGGGCTGGAACGGCTTCGTCACGATTCGCTCGGCCTCGCCCTGGTGATCGACGAATACGGCTCCTTCGAGGGGGTGGTGACGGCGGCCGACCTGCTGGAGGCGATCGTGGGCGAGATCGGCGCCGCGCCGGAGCCGACGCCGGACTCGGCGGTGCAGCGGCATGACGGCTCGCTGCTGCTGGACGGGATGATGCCCTCGGACGAGCTGCGCGCCCGCCTCGACCTGCCGGCGCTGCCCTACGAGGGCACCTACCACACCGTGGCCGGGCTGATGCTGGCGCTGCTGCAACGCATCCCGCGCGAGGGGGACCGCATCGTCTGGGCGGGCTGGCGCTTCGAGATCGTCGACATGGACGGGCGGCGCGTGGACAAGGTGCTGGCGAGCAAGGAGGAGCCGGCGGCGGCCTGACCGCGCCGCCCGATCAGCCCATCCGGGCCGCCCATCCGATCAGCCCATCCGGGCCGCGCCGTCCGATCCGCGCGGCCCGATCCGCGCCGCCTGGGGCCGTGCCACCCGATCCGGGCCGCGCCCGCCGCGGCCGGATGCCTGCCTTCAGCCGCGCTCCGCCGCCACCAGCCGGTCCACCGCCGCGACGTAGCCCTCGGCGTCGAATTTGCGCAGGCTCGCCGGGCCGAGCGAGCGCACCGTGCCGTAGACCGGGCGCCGCCCCCAGGGGCGGTCGTGCAGACCGAACAGCCAGCCCACGTTGGCGAAGGAATTCGCGTCGCGCCCGTCCAGGAAGTAACGGTTGTTGAGCCGCAGCGCGGTTTCCCAGGCCTCCTCGGGCGAGGCCGACCATTCCAGGATCTTCTTGCCCCAGTACATCCGCATGTGGTTGTGCATGTAGCCGGTCTCGCGCATCTCGCGCATCGCGGCGTTCCAGTGGCGGTCGTGCGTCTCGCCCCACTCGAACTGCTCCGGCGTGTAGAGGTGGGGCCGCGGGTCGCCGCGCTGTTCCGCCAGGGTCCGCCGCGCCCAGTCCGGCAGCGAGTCGTAGCGGTCGTAACGCGGCTCGTAGCGGACGTGGTTGATGGCCAGCTCCCGCCGCACCACCAGCTCCTCCAGGAAGGCCGCGCGGTCCGCGTCGTCGCCCGCCGCCGCGTCCCGCACCGCCAGCGCCACGGCGACGGGCGAGATCTGGCCGAAATGCAGGTAGGGGCTCAGCGCCGAGGCGGCGCCCGCCTCGGGCCTGCCGCGCGTCGCCGCGTAGCCGCCGAACGGCCCGGCGAGGTAGCGGCGCAGCCGCCGTTCCGCCGCCGCCGTCCCGCCCCGGAAGCGGCGCACCGGGCGCACCGAATGGTCGGTCCGCAGGCCCGCCACCAGCGCCGGCACGTCCGACAGGTCGAGCGTGCCCGCGGCCGGCGGTGCCTCCATCCGGTGCCGCACCCGCCGCTGCCGCAGGGGGACGAGGTATTCCGGCAGCAGGCGGTGCAGCTTCGGCCGCAGCGTGCGCGCGGCGTATTCGTGCTTCGGCGAGGCGGTCTCCACGGGCACCACCACCTCGCCCTCCACCTGCACCACGCGGCAGGTCGCGCGCCCGGCGAAGGCGTCCTGGATCGCCGTGACCGGCTTCAGGTAGTGCCGGTCGCACACCACCAGCGCCGCCCGTTCGGCGTGGCGCACCGCCGTCTCCACCGGCGGCTCGCGGCAGGCGACGAAGCCGATGCCGCGCCGCGCCAGGGCGGGGCCGATCTCCGCCAGCCCCTCCAGCAGGAATTGCCAGTGGCGGGCATTGGTCTCCGGGATCTCCTCGGCGAGGCCGTAGCAGACCAGCACCGGCAGGCCGCGCTCGTTGGCGAGGTCCACGGCGTGCTCCAGCGCCGGGTTGAAGCGGGCACGCTGCGCCAGCCCCAGCCAGTAGAGCACGTGGTGCGCCCCGGCCCGCTCCGGCGCGTCGTTGAGGGTGCGGAGGCGCGTCGACTGGATCATGCGGGCGAGATGTGGGGGCGGCCGCCGGCTTCGCCATGGGCGCCCGGCGGGGAGCCCGCGCGTGCCGCCCACGGCGGCCAGCGGGGAGTCTGCGCGTGCCGCCGACGGCGGCCAGCGGGGAGTCTGTGCGTGCCGCCCTCGGCGGCCAGCGGGGAGTCTGTGCGTGCCGCCCTCGGCGGCACGCGGGCGACGCTGCGTGACGCCCCGCCCCGGGGCGCCACGCCGCCATCAGGCCGGCACGACCGGCGACTTCGTCCGCGCCAGCGCCTGCATCACCTGGTCGCTCAGATGCAGGTGCGATTGCAGGAGCTGCGGCGGGGTCAGCGCCATCCACTGGTTCAGCGACAGGTCGGCGTAGTGGTCGCTGCGGAACAGCTCCAGGAAGCGCAGCGTGGTGCTGCCGGTGTTCTCGATGTAGTGGCCCATGGCGAAGGGCACGTAGCCGACGTCGCCGGCGCGGTAGTCGAAGGTGCGCGCCTGGCCGCTGGCGGCGAACACGCCCATCCGCGCTTCGCCCTCGATGTAGTACTGCCACTCGTTGGTGTTGGGGTGCCAGTGCAGCTCGCGCATGCCGCCCGGCTGCACCTCCACCAGCGCCGCGGCGATGGTCTTCGAGGCCTTGAACACCGAGGAGTCGGTGATTCGCACCGTGCCGCTCTTCGTGCGGATCGGGTCCTGCGCCAGCATGCGGTGGCTGAAGCTCTCGGCGGCGGGCACCTGCGCCACGCCCTGCATGCGGTCGTTCGCCAGCGGCCCGGGCAGCGGCGCCTTGAAGATGTAGAGCTCATCCGGGCTCGGCGTGTTGCCGAAATTGCCGGCCGGAACGCCGAAATTCTTCCCCAGCACCTCGGGCGGCACGCGGCGGAACCAGTCGGAGATCAGGAAGGTGCTGTCCTCGTCGAAGCTGCCGCTGTCGAAGGCCAGCAGGAACTCGCAACCGTCCTCGCCCAGGCCCTGGATCGAGTGCGGGATGCCGCCCGGGAAGTACCAGAGGTCGCCGACGCCGACATCGTCGACGAATTGCCGCCCCTCGGCGTCGATCGCGGTGATGCGCGCCTGGCCGTAGAGCATGTAGGCCCACTCGGCCTCCTTGTGCCAGTGCAGCTCGCGGATGCCGCCCGAGTTGAGCCGCATGTTCACGCCCGCGATGTCCTGGCTGACGCCCAGCTCGCGCACCGTGATCTGCCGCGTCCAGCCGCCGCTCTCCTGCCGCACATGCGCGTCGGCGTAGGAGAAGCGCAGGTTGGGCAGGGTGCCGTGGTCGGTCGCGGGCGGGTTGACCATGTCCGGGTTCTGGCGGCCGCGCGCGGCGTCGAAGGGCCCGGGATCGGTGCCGCCGCGGCCCGGGCCGCGGCTCGGATAGGGGGAGGCGGCCGGGGCCGGGGGGGTGCCCTGGGCCGAGGCGGCGGTGGCGCCGAGCAGCCCGCCCGCCGCGCCGGCGGCTAGGACATGGCGCCTGAGCAGTGGATTCATGTTTCGGTTTCCGTCGCGACCCGCCGTCCGGGGTCGGACGCGTCGGGATCGCCGTTGCGATGGCCGGCCTTGCCCGTGTCGGGAGGCCGGCGCCGCAACGCGCCGGGCGGCGGGCGGTGTGCCGGGATGGCGCGCTTTTAACCGGAAGGCCACGGCGCACGCCGCGCCCGGCCCGGTCCGGGGTGCGCCGGCGCGCCGGGCGGCGGCATCACCCCAGGCGCGAGCGGGCGATGGGCGCCACGAATTGCGGCTCGGTGTCCCAGGGGAACAGGATCCAGGTGTCCTGGCTGACCTCGGTGACGAAGGTGTCCACCAGCGGCTTGCCGGCGGGCTTGGCGTAGACCGTGGCGACATGCGCCGCGGGCAGCAGGGACTTCGCCTCGCGCAGCGTGGTGCCGGTGTCCACCAGGTCGTCGAGCAGCAGCCAGCCGGCGCCGTCGCCGGCCGCGGCCGGCGGCTTGGTGACCAGCGGCCGGCCGATCGCCTCGTCCTGGTAGGTGACGATCGAGACGGACTCGATCAGCCGGCACTCCAGCTCGCGCGCCACCACGGCGGCGGGGATCAGCCCGCCGCGGGTGATGGCGACGATGCCCTTCCACGGCCCCCCGCCCGGCCCCGCCTCCACCAGCCGCCAGGCCAGCGCCTTGCAGTCGCGGTGCAGCTGCTCCCAGGTGACGGTGTAGTAGCGGCTGGCCATCAGTACATCGCTCCGCCGTTGGGCACGAGGAAGTCGGGGCGCAGCAGCACCACGTCGCCGTTGCCGTCCGGCAGGCCGAGCACCAGCACCTGGCTCTCGAAGCCGGCGACGCGGCGCGGCGGCAGGTTCACCACCGCCAGCACCTGCCGGCCGATCAGCCGGTCCGGCGTGTAGTGCACCGTGAGCTGCGCCGAGGATTGCCGCACCCCGAGCGGCGGCCCGAAATCCACCCAGAGCCGGATCGCCGGCTTGCGGGCCTCGGGGAAGGGCTGCGCGTCCACCACCGTCCCGACCCGCACCGAGACGCGGGCGAAGTCCTCGATGGTGATCACGGGGGCGATCGGGGGAGGGGTCGGGGAGGCCGGGTCCGGCGCCTGGGCTGCCATCCGGAACGGATAGAGCATTTCCGCGCGGGGCGTCCACGTCCCGACGTCCGGAAAAGGCGCGGCGGCGGCGGGCGCGGCCGGCGCGGCGGGGACACGGCCGGGTTGTTCCCGCCTCCGCACCGTGTCAGCGTTCGCCGACAAGCCTTGCCCCGGAAGCCACCCAGAACCCTGGCGCGCCCCGGCATGGCCGGCGGCTCCCACGGCCGGGATCGCGGCAGGCCGGCCGGACGCATCAGCCGGACGCCCGACGAAGGAGACGGCGATGAAACGCGACTTCCACGCCCCCGGCCGCAGCCCGGTCTACGGCACCCGCGGCATGGCCGCGACCTCGATGCCGATCGCGACGCTGACCGCGATCGACGTGCTGCGCGCCGGCGGCAACGCGCTGGACGCCGCCATCGCCGCCTGCGCCGTGCTCGGCGTGGTGGAGCCGCAGAGCACCGGCATCGGCGGCGACTGCTTCTGCCTCTACGTGCCGGCCAACTCGGGCAAGGTGGTGGCGGTCAACGGCTCCGGCCGGGCACCGGCGGCCGCGACGCCCGAGGCGCTGCGCGGCGCCGGGGTGGAGAAGCTCGATCCGGCCTCGCCGCACGTCGTCACCATCCCCGGCGCCGTCTCGGCCTGGGACGCGCTGAACCGCGCCTACGGCCGCAAGCCGCTGGAGCAGCTCCTGCGCCCGGCGATCCGCTGCGCCGAGGAGGGCTGGCCGGTGCACGCCCGCGTCCACCACGACTGGACGGCCTCGGTGGAGCGCCTCGCGGGCAACGAGGCGTCCCGCCGGCGCTTCCTGCTGGACGGCGCGGCGCCGCCGGTCGGGCACCGGTTCGTCCAGCCCGAGCTGGGGAAGACGCTGCGCGCCATCGCCAGGGGCGGCGCGCGCGCCTTCTACGAGGGCGAGATCGCGGCCGACATGGTGGCGACGCTGCGCGCGCTCGGCGGGCTGCATACCGAGGCCGACTTCGCCGAGGGGCTGGAGGGCGCCGAATTCGTCCAGCCGATCTCGACCGCCTGGCGCGGCATGGAGGTGTTCCAGTGCCCGCCCAACGGCTCCGGCCTGCTGGTGCTGATGCTGCTCGGCATCCTGGGCGGGCTGGAGACGCCGGCGGGCGGTCCGCTCTCCGTCGCCCGGCTGCATCGCCACGCCGAGGCGGCGCGCCTCGTCTACCGCGACCGCGACGCGCTGATCGCCGACCCGGCGCAGTACGAGGTGCCGGTGGCGAGGCTGCTCTCGGCCGACTACCTCGCCGGGCTGCGCGGGCTGATCGACGACGGGCAGGCCATGCGCGAGCTGCCGCCCGCCGGCGCCGCCGAGTGGCTGCCGCAGCACCGGGACACGGTCTATCTCTGCGTGGTGGACGAGGAGGGCAACGCCTGCTCTTTCATCAACTCGCTGTTCCAGAATTTCGGCTCCGGCATCCTGGCCGAGAAGTCCGGCGTGATGCTGCACAACCGCGGCTTCGGGTTCCGGCTGCAGGAGGGCCACCCGAACTGCATCGCGCCGCGCAAGCGCCCGATGCACACCATCATGCCGGGCATGGTGATGAAGGACGGCCACGCGCTGATGCCCTACGGCGTGATGGGCGGGCATTTCCAGCCCATGGGCCAGACCCTGTTCCTGACCAACCACTTCGAGCACGGGCTCGACATCCAGGAGTCGCTCGACCTGGCGCGCCTCTTCCCCTACGGCGGCAGGCTCGAGGTGGAGCGCGGCATCCCGGCCGCGGTGGTGGACGGGCTGAACCGGCTCGGCCACGAATGCTGGCTGAACCCGAAGCCGCATGGCGGCGGGCAGGCCATCCTGATCGACCGCGAGCGCGGCGTGCTGATGGGCGGCAGCGACCCGCGCAAGGATGGCTGCGCGATGGGCTACTGACCGGGGAGGCCCCTCGATGACCGAACCCTGCGACCTCGCCGCCACCGAGGCGCGCCGGCTGATCGGCCGCCGCGCCCTTTCGCCGGTCGAGCTGCTGCGGAGCTGCCTCGGCCGCATCGGCGCGGTGGACCACGCGATCAACGCCATGGTGGCGCTCGACACGGAACGCGCCGAGGCCGCGGCGCGCGCCGCCGAGGCCGCCGTGATGCGCGGCGACCGGCTCGGGCCGCTGCACGGCCTGCCGCTCGGCATCAAGGACACCGAGGACACGGCGGGGCTGCGCACCACCTATGGCAGCCCGATCTTCCGCGACCAGGTGCCGGCGCGGGACGCCCACATCGTCGCCTCGCTGCGGCAGGCGGGCGGGATCGTGGCCGGCAAGACCAACGTCCCGGAATTCGCCGCCGGCGCCAACACGCGCAACCCGGTCTACGGCGCGACCGGCAACCCGTTCGACCCGACCCGCTCGGCGGCCGGCTCCTCCGGCGGCTCGGCGGCGGCGCTGGCGACGGGGATGGTGCCGCTGGCCACGGGCAGCGACATGGGCGGCTCGCTGCGCAACCCGGCCGCCTATTGCGGCATCGTCGGCTTCCGGCCGAGCGCCGGGCTGGTGCCGTCCGACAAGCGGCCGCTCGGCTGGTCCAACCTCTCGGTGCTCGGGCCGATGGCGCGCAACGTGCCGGATCTCTGCCTGATGCTCTCGGCCATGGCCTCGGACGATGCCGGCGACCCGCTGGCCTATACCGTCCAGGGCCGCCTGGTCCGGACGCCGGGCGAATTCCACCCGGTGCCGGGCGTGGACCTCGCCACGCTGCGCGTCGCCGCCACCGAGGATTTCGGCTTCGCGCCGACCGAGCGGGCCATCCGCCGCGTCTTCGCCGCCCGCGCCGGGGCGCTGTCGCCGCTGTTCGGCCGGCTGGAGCACGCCCACCCGAATTGCGACGGCGCCGACGAGGCCTTCGAGATCCTGCGCGCGGGCATCTTCCTCGCATCGCATCTGGAGAAGGTGCGGACGCGGCGCGCCGAGGTCGGTCCCAACATCGTCGCCAATGTCGAGGAGGGGCTGCGCTACACGCTGGCCGACGGGGCGCGCGCCGCGGCGCTGCAGACCGCGCTGTACCGGCGCTGGCAGGCCTTCTTCCGCGACCACGACGTGCTGATCTCGCCCGCCATCACCCTCTCGCCCCGGCCCTGGAGCGAGCTGTACCCGGCCGAGATCGACGGCGAGCCGACCCGCACCTACTTCCACTGGCTGGCGCTGGCCTATGCGGTGACGCTGGCGGGGCACCCGGCGATCAGCCTGCCGGTCGGGCGGGACGAGGCGGGCATGCCCTTCGGCCTGCAGATCGTCGGCCCGCGCGGCGGCGACGCGCTGGTGCTCGGCGTGGCGGCGGCGCTGGAAGCCGCGCTGGCGGGGGATCCGGCGCTGGCCCGGCCGGTGCCCGACCTCGCGGCGCTGCGCGCGGCCGGGCCGATCGCCGCCATGCCCGGCTTCGACGGCTGGGGCTGAGTCCTCCGCCGGCCGGGCCCTACCAGCCCGGGCGCCCGCCCCAGCCGGGACTGCCCCAGCCTGGGCCGCCGCGCCCCGGGCCACCCCAACCGGGGCCGCCGCGCCCGTAGCCCTCGCTGTAGCGCGGGCCGCGATCGTGGCGCCGGCCGCCGTTCGAGGCGGCGATGGCGAGGCCCGTCACCGCCGCCACGCCGACGCCCAGCGCCGCGGTGCGGCCCCAGTCCATGCGGCCATAGGGGTCGGTGCAGCCGGCCGTCAGCAGCGCGGCCGACAGGCCGAGGACGGGCAGCAGGCGGGACAGGCGGGGCAGGGCGGGCATCGTGGGAAACCTCCGATGCCGTACAGGCTGCGCGCGCCGGATGGCGACTCGCGGGCCGGAGCGTGGCGGCGCGCGGCGGCTTCGTGGCGGATCGTGGCGAACGCTCCCGGAGCACCCCCGTGGTGCCCCCGGGGCGCCCGATCGTCCGCGCCGGGTCCGGTTTTCCTCCGCCCGCTCAGCCCTGGCGGCCGGCGCCGCCGGTGAAGGCGTTGAAGGCCTGGATGGTCTGCGTGTCCTTCACGCCCGGCATGGTCTGCAGCCGCTCCACCACGAACAGGCCGATGTCGCGGTCCGCCTCCAGGTAGAATTTCCCCAGCAGGTCGTAGGGGCCGGAGACGGAATGCATCTCCGACAGTTCCTCCACCGTGTCGGCCATGTCGCGCGCGACGGCGTAGGCGCGGCCGGGCTCGCACTTGAAGAAGACGAAGATGGCGCGCATGGCGGTTCCCTTCCGCATGGTGTCTGGCGTGGCGGGAAGATGGCCCCGCGCGGCGCCCGGTGGAAGGCCGGCGCGGCCGGGACGTGCGCGCGAGTGCGTGGTCGCGCCGGCGCGGCGCCACGCCGCCGGGTGACGCGGCGCGCATCCCGCGCTAGGCTCGCGCCGCCTGAAATTGCACGGGAGGCACCCATGTCCGAGGCCAAGCGGATCCAGCCGCGCAGCGGTGGCCGGCTGATCGCCGACGCGCTCGTCGCGCAGGGCGTCACCCATGCCTTCTGCGTTCCCGGCGAGAGCTACCTCGACGTGCTCGACGGACTCTACGCCGTGCGCAACCGCATCCAGCTCGTCACCTGCCGCTTCGAGGCGGGTGCCGTGCACATGGCGGAAGCCTTCGGCAAGCTGACCGGCAGGCCCGGAGTCGCCTTCGTCACGCGCGGCCCCGGCGCCTGCCACGCCTCGATCGGCGTGCACGTCGCGATGCAGGACAGCACGCCGCTGGTGCTGTTCGTCGGCCAGATCCCGTTCGAGGAGACGGACCGCGACAGCTTCCAGGAGGTGGACTACCGGCGCATGTTCGCGCCGCTCGCCAAGTGGGTGACGCAGATCGACGACGCGGCGCGCGTGCCGGAGCTGATCGCGCACGCCTTCGACGTCGCCACCTCCGGCCGCCCCGGCCCGGTGGTGATCGCGATCTCCGAGGAGATGCAGAAGAAGCTGGTGGAGGTGCCGGATATCGGCCCCGCCGCGGTGCTGCCGCCGCACCCCGCGCCCGACGCCGTCCCGCGCCTGATGGAGATGCTCGGCCGCGCGCGCAGGCCGCTCGCCATCCTCGGCGGCTCCCGCTGGAGCGAGGCGGGCAGGGCCGCGATCCGCGAATTCCTGCTGGCCAACGACCTGCCGGTGACGGTCGCCTTCCGCCGCATGGGGCTGTTCGACGGCACCTCGCCCAACTACGCCGGCGATCTCGGCGTCGGCGCCGACGCGGCGCTGGTGGCCAAGGCGAAGGAGGCGGACCTGATCCTCGCCATCGGCACCCGACTCGGCGAGCCGGTCAGCCAGGGCTACACGCTGTTCCAGATGGCCGGCGAGTCGGCCGGCGGCACGCCGATCGTGCACGTCCACCCCGAGCAGTCCGAGATCGGCCGCGTCTACCGCCCGGCGCTCGGCATCGTCTCCGACCTCGACGCCTTCGCCGAGGCCGCGCGCGCGGCGAAGCCGGTCGCCTCGCCGCCCTGGTCCGGCTGGCGCGCCGAGCTGCGCGCGCTGCGCGAGAAGCAGGCCGTGGCGCCGGACTATGCCGGCCCGCTCAATTTCGCCGTGGCGCTGCAGGAGATGGAGAAGGTCCTGCCGCCCGACACCATCTACACGACGGATGCCGGCAATTTCGCCACCTGGCCGAACCGCTTCATGCATGTGGGCGAGAAGCAGGACTTCCTCGGCCCGACCAACGGCGCCATGGGCTACAGCGTGCCGGCCGCGATCGGCGCCAAGATCACCTTCCCCGAGCGCACCGTGGTCGCCTTCGTCGGCGATGGCGGCTTCCTGATGACGGGGCAGGAGATCGCGACGGCGTTCCACCATTCGGTGAACCCGATCGTCGTGGTGGTGAACAACTCGATGTACGGCACCATCCGCATGTACCAGGAGCGCACCTATCCCGGCCGCATCTCCGGCACCGCGCTCACCAACCCGGACTTCGCCCGCTTCATCGAGAGCTTCGGCGGCCATGGCGAGACGGTGGAGCGCACCGAGGAGATGGTGCCGGCGCTGAAGCGCGCCATGGCCAGCGGCAGGCCGGCGCTGATCGAGGTGCGGCTGAGCCCGGAGCAGATCACCAACCGCGCCACGGTCGCCGATCTCCGCGCCCAGGCGCAGAAGGCCGCCGAGGCGGCGGGCCGTGCCCCCATCGCCCAGGCGCACCGCGCCCCGTCGCCGCGCCGGCAGGGACCGCGCCTGCGCTGAGGGACCGCCGGTGCCGGGGCCCGCGTGCCGCATGCGCGGCATCGGGACTCCGGCGCCGGCGCCGGACGCGCTTTCGGTGCTGTAATTCCCCGTTCACGCAGCCTGCCCGACGCCCCGGCGTTGTGGGACGGAAGTCAGATGAACGGAGCATCCCTGGTGAGAACGACGATCCTGGCCGCTTCCCTGCTGGCGCTCGGCCTGTCGGCCGGCACCGCCTCGGCCAAGGGCTGCCTGACCGGCGCGGCGGTCGGCGCGGTGGCCGGCCATGTCGCGGGCCATCACGGCGTGCTCGGCGCGGCCGCCGGCTGCGCCATCAACCACCATCGTCACGCCGTCGAGGACCGGCAGCAGTCCAACACCCCGCAGCAGCCGCAGCAGGCCCCGCCGCAGCAGCCGGCGCCGGCCACGCAGAACTAGAGCGGATCGCCGGCGGGCGGCAACGCCCGGGCGATCCCCCCCCCCCCCCGGGCCC
>NZ_JALPRX010000150.1 GCF_023223525.1 Roseomonas acroporae
TCAGGATCCACCGGAACAGCCGATCGCGATCACCGGAATACGCACATGAGCCCGACGGAGACCACCCGCTACATCGCCGGCCAGCATGCCGCCTGGGCCGAGCGGGTGCGGATCGCCGGCATCGAGCCGCAATAGGGCATCCTCAGGCCGGGCAGACGCACCCGGCTGCCCGAGGCCGCGGCGGATCAGGGTCCGCGGCCGCGACGGGCCTTGCGGTCAGCCGCGCGAGACCCTCGTAAGGCCCGGCATCGGCTGCCGCAGGGAGCGCTTCTGCGCGGCGCTGCGGACATCCTCCGAGACGACGAGCACGCGGCTCTCGTGCGAATGCCGGATGTGGCGGCGCGCCGCCTCCTCGGCCCGGGCGGGGTCGCGCGCGCGGATCGCCGCCACGATCTCCGCGTGCTCGGCGAGGGCAGCCGGGATCCGTCCCTCGGCGTTGTAGGTGGTGCGGCCGAGCAGGGGCGTGAAGTTCAGCAGGGACTGCAGGCTCTTGAGCAGGAAGCGGTTATGCGCCGCGCGGTAGACCTGCTCGTGGAAGGCCTGGTTCTCGCGCGCGTGCATCCGGGGGTCGGGCGGCAGGGCGCGCATGGCGTCGAGCGTCGCCGACAGGATACGGATCTCCGTCTCGTCCGCGTTGGCGGCAGCCAGCGACGCGGCGGTGCCCTCCAGGCTCTCGCGTGTCGCGTAGAACTCGCCGATGGCCCGCAGATCGTAGAGGACGACGGCCATGCCGCCGCCCGGCGCGTATTCCAGCAGGCCCTCGGCCTGCAGGCGGCGCATCGCCTCGCGCACGGGCGTGCGGCTCATGCGCAGCCAGCCGGATAGCTCGACCTCCATGATGCGCTGGCCCGGCTCGATCGTGCCCTCGCGGATGGCCTCGTGCAGCATGTCGTAGGCCCATTCGCTCCGGGCCCGGCCGCCGCGCGCCTCTCCCCCGCCGTCCGGACGCGGCGGTCCGGCGTCCATTCCCGGGCTGCCCTCGCGGTCATCCTGCATCGCGCCGCACAGTACAGCCCCGGGCTGCAACGCCACAAGCACGTGGCGGCACGCGGCGGTATGCACGGGCATGAGGTCGTGCGGTAAGCCGGCGCCGCGCCACGCCGTCACGGCTGCGGTTCGGCATCCAGCCGCGCCACGCCCTCCAGCCCCTCGCGCGAGGCAGGATAGCGCTGCAGCACCAGCGGATCATGGCCGGGCACGATGTGCGCGGGGGAAGCGGCCAGACGGTCCATCGCGTCGTACCCGTCCAGCATATCCGAGAGGCTATCCAGGATCGGGAAGGGCCGCCGCTGCTCGAAATTCTCGTAGTAGTGCGAGGCGTCGGAGGCGAGCACCACCCAGCCCCGCCGCGTCCGCGCGCGGACGAACTGGAGGCCGCGCGAATGCCCGCCGACGAGATGGACGCTCAGCCCGGGTGCCAACTCGGCGGCGCCGGCATGGAACTGCGCCCGCCCCTCGAAGATCCGGCCGACCATGGCGGTCACGTCCGCCGCCTCGAAGGGGTGGCGGAGCGTCGCGTGGCACATGCAGCGCCCCGTGCAGTAGCGCATCTCCTCCTCCTGGATGTGGTAGCGGGCGCGGGGGAAGAGGTCGTGGTTCCCGGCATGGTCGTAGTGCATGTGGCTGAGGATCACGTCCCGCACCTCGTCCGGCTCGACCCCGATCGCCTTCAGCCCCTCGGCCACCGGCCGGGTGATGCGGCGCTGGCGCTTGCGGGCCATCGGCTCGTCGAAGCCGGTGTCGAAGACGAAGGTCCCGGCCTCACCGCGCAGGACCCAGACGAAGTAGTCCATCGGCATCGGCCCGTCATGCGGGTCGCCACCGACGAAGTTCTCGCCGCGGCGGCGTTCCCCGTTATGGGCGTAGCGGATGGCGTGGATCTCGTAGACGGACATGGCGGGGTCCCTGCGGGAGCGATGACGGTCGTGCCCTCGCGGCGCGGCGGCGGATGGGATGGATCGCATCGTCCGCGTTCCGCCAACGGAGGCGACCACGGAGGCCGGGTGCCGGAAGCCCGTCTCCCCCTCCCCTGCGATGCGCCGCGGACGCCGGGCCAATCTATCCGGTGGCAGAAAGCGCGCAAGTGGGTGCATGGCGATTCGTGTATGCAAATGGACACATAGCCGTTGACGCCCCTCCGCACGGTCTCTACGTGCCGCCATGGGACGCCGCCGGCGCCGCCGCGACGTTCATGGGCGCGGCCGGCATGGTGCTGGAGGAGGCCGCGGCACGGCGTGCCTGCGAGGCCGTGTTGACGATCGACGAGCGGCCGGTGCGGGAGACGACGGCGGCGCTGGCGCTGAGGGGGTAACGGGCCGGACGCGGCTTGCGGACCAGCACGAGCAGCCTGTCGCGCTTCTTCGCCCGGCACGGCATCACCCGTAAAAAGGGACGGCGTTTGCCGCCGGGCAGGACCGGCCGGACGTAGCGGCCGCGCGCCAGGCCTGGTTCGACAGCCAGCCCGACCTCGACCCGGACCGCCTCGTGTTCCTGGACGAGACCGCGGCGACGACCACCATGGCGCGCCGCTACAGCGAACCGCAGTCCGGTTGGGACTGCGGTTCGCTGTAGTTCGTTGGTCCCGGCGCGGCTTCACGCCGCCGGGCGTGTCCGCCCGCCGGCGATCCGCTCTATGGGCGCTCGGCGTGCGGCCAGCGCTGTCGTCTCCTCGTGCCGCTCGGCCACCGCAGGACGACCACCGTCACCGCCGCTGGCTACGAAGACGATGCAGCCGTCACAACCTGATCGGGAACGGCTCTAGCTGGCGGCGGAGAAAGCGAGGCTCAACTCCTTCGCGCGCGCCACGAGGGGCATGCGGACCGCCTCGACAAACGCCTCGGCCGACAGGCGCATCGCGGGCGCCGCGACGCTCAGCGCCGCCACGGCGATACCGTCGCGCCCAAGCACCGGTGCAGCGAGGACGCGCAGCCCGTTGACGCTGGCCCAGTCGCTCAGCGCGTAGCCGTCGCGCCGGATCGCCGCGAGGCGCTGTCGCAGGGCCTGCGGCGAGTTGACGCCCGCGCCCGGGTCGCTGCGGTCGAGGTCGCTCCCTTCGAGCACCTTCCCGAGATCCGCCTCGGGCAAGAAAGCCAGCAAGGCATGGCCGATGGCAGAGTGGCAGGCCGGAATGCGCGAGCCCACGCGGATGTCCACGCCCATCCGCGCCAGCCCGGCCTGCACGCGCTCGACATAGACGACGTATGTGCCATCCAGCACGCCGAGACTCGCCGCCTCGTTCACCTCGCCCACCAGGCTTCGCAGTACCGGCCGCGCGAGATCCCGTAGTTCCGTGCGCGCGATCGCGTTGAAGCCCAGTTCCAGCGGCTTCAGGGTCAGGCAGAAACGGCGCGTTCCGGGAACCTTCGCGACGTAGCCGAGCGCCACGAGCGTGTTCAGCATCCGGAACGCCGTGCCCGCATCGAGCTCGGCGCGCCGCGCCACGTCGCTCAGCACCAGCTCCGGCTCGGAGGCGGTGAAGGCCTCCAGCACCCGGAAGCCCTTGGCCAGCGAATTCACCAGGCTCTTGGGGTTGCGCGCTTCCGCCATGGTCCCGTCGTCGTTCGCCATGCAGGGGCATCCAACTCCTTGCCCGAAGTCATCCAATTCCTTGCCAGGAAATAGGTTGACAGGCGGTCGGACGAAACCCTAATCGTCTCCAACGGATTACGAATATATTTTCGTATTCCGAAAATCACGTCGCACGACGCAGGAGGAAGCGCCCTGGCCATGGCATCCGACGCCCCATCCAAGGACCGCGACCGACGGCTCCGCATCGCCGTCGACATCGGCGGCACCTTCACCGACCTCGCCGCCTTCGACGAGGCGGCCGGCGAGCTGCGCTTCGGCAAGGCGCTCACCACCCATGGCAGGCTGGTGGACGGCATCCAGGACACGGTGGACGGTGCCGGAATCTCCTTCCAGGACGCGCACCTGTTCCTCCACGGCTCCACCATCGCCATCAACACGCTGCTGGAGCGCACCGGCGCGAAGACGGCGCTGCTCGTGACCGAGGGCTTCCGCGACATCTACGAGATCGGCCGCGTCAACCGGCCGGACGCCTACAACCTGTTCTTCCGCAAGCACGTGCCGCTGGTGGACCGCTCCTCCCGCTACGAGGTGAAGGAGCGGCTGCTGGCGAGCGGCGCGGTGCACAAGCCGCTCGACGAGGACAACCTGCGCGCGACGCTGCGCTCGATCGAGCCCGGCAGCGTCGAGGCGGTGGCGATCCTGCTGCTGCACTCCTACCGCAACCCGGCGCACGAGGTGCGGGTGAAGCAGATCGTGCAGGAGGAGCTGCCCGGCGCCTTCGTCTCCGCCTCGCACGAGCTGAGCCAGGAGTACCGCGAGTTCGAACGCGTCTCGACCGTCGCCGCCAATGCCTATGTCGGCCCGCGCGTGACCACCTATCTCGGCGAGCTTTCCGAGCACCTGGAGCAGCACCGCTTCGGCGGCGCCTTCTTCGTAGTGCAGTCCACGGGCGGCCTGTTCCCGGTGGAGCACGCGCGGCGCGACTGCGTGCGGATGCTGGAATCCGGCCCCGCCGCCGGGGTGATCGGCACCCAGGCGATCTGCGAGCAGCTCGGCATGACCGACGCGATCGCCTTCGACATGGGCGGCACCACCGCCAAGGCCGGGGTGATCCACGAGGGCCGGCCGCTGACCACCGGCTCGGCGCTGATCGGCGGCTACGAGCAGGCGCTGCCGATCCAGATCCCGATGACCGACATCTTCGAGGTCGGCACCGGCGGCGGCTCCATCGCGCGCCTCGGCCAGGGCAACGCGCTGCGCGTCGGGCCGCAGAGCGCGGGCTCGATGCCCGGCCCGGTCTGCTACGGCCGCGGCGGCACCGAGCCCACCGTCACCGATGCGAACCTGATCCTCGGCCGCCTCGACCCCGACAACTTCCTCGGTGGCGAGATGAAGCTCGACCTCGAGGGCGCCAGGGCCGCGATGCACGAGAAGATCGCGGGTCCGCTCGGCATGGACGTGCTGAAGGCCGCCGACGGCATCCTGCGAATCGCGGTGACCGCCATGTCCTATGCGGTGAAGGCGGTGACGACCGAGCGCGGCCTCGACGTGGGCGGCTTCACCATGGCGGTCTACGGTGGCGCCGGGCCGCTGCACGCCTCGGCCATCGCGCGCGAGATCGGCATCCGCAAGGTGATGATCCCCTACGCGCCCGGCTACTTCTCGGCCTACGGCATGCTGTTCAGCGACCTGCGCTACGACTACGTCCGCTCCTGCTTCCGCCGCCTCGGTACGGCGGACTTCGCCGAGATCGAGGCGCTCTACGCCGGCATGGAGCGGGAGGGCGTCTCGGCGATCGAGGGCTCTGCCGTCCGCGCCGAGCGGATCGAGATCCAGCGCGCCGCCGACATGCGCTATGTCGGCCAGGAGCACGCGGTGACGGTGGAGCTTCCGTCCGAGCTGTTCGGGCGCCAGGACCGCGAGGCGATCAAGCGCCAGTTCGACGCGCAGCACGCCATCCGCTACGGCACCAGCGCCCCCGGCGAGCCGGCCGAGCTGGTCAGCCTGCGCGTCACCGTGTCGGGCGTGATGCGCAAGCCCCCGCGCCACACCGTCGCCGCCGGCGGCGAGGCGCCGGAGGACGCGGCGATGGTCCGCCGCAAGCAGGTCTATTTCGGCAGGCTGATGGAGACGCCGGTCTACCGGCGCGACCTGCTGCGCTCGGGCAACCGCATCGCCGGCCCCGCCCTGATCGAGGAGCACGCCTCCACCACGGTGTTGGCGCCGGGCGATGCGCTCGAGGTGGACACCGCCGGCAACCTGCTGATCGCCATCGGGAGCGAAGCGCGATGAACGACAAGAACGCAGCCGGTCCTGCCGTCGATCCGATCACGGTCGAGATCGTCCGCCGCGGCCTTCTCGCCGTCACGGAGGAGATGAAGACCAACCTGACGCGGACCGCCTACAACCTCATCATCTACGAGGCGCTCGACTTCACCGTCGGGCTGTTCACGAAGGATGCCGAGACCATCTCGATCGGTCTCGGCCTGCCGATGTTCATCCGTGGCATGTCGGAGACGGTGCGGGCCAAGATCCGGCACTTCGGCTACGAGAACATCCACGAGGGCGACATCCTCGTCACCAACGACGCCTACACCACCGGCAGCCACCTCAACCACTTCACCTTCACCCTGCCGATCTTCCACCGGGGCGAGCTGATCGGCTTCACCTGCTGCATGGCGCACTGGCTGGATGTCGGCGGCACGCTCGGGACGGTGACCACGGACATCTACTCCGAGGGCATCCAGATCCCGATCATGAAGTATCGCCGCCGCGGCGAGGTGAACCAGGACCTGGTCGACATCATCGCGATGAACGTCCGCCTGGCCGACAAGGCGCTGGGCGACCTGCGGGCGCAGATCGTGGCCGTCACCACCGGCGAGCGGCGCTACCTGGAGCTGGTCGAGCGCTACGGCTGGGACGCGGTGAAGGACTCGATCGCCGTCATCATGGACCAGTCCGAGGCCCTGGCCCGGGCCAACACCATGAACATCCCGGACGGGGTGTACGAGGCCGAGTCCTTCATGGACGATGACGGGCTCGACGTGGGCGAGCCGGTGCCGATCCGCGTGCGCATCGAGAAGCGCGGCGAGGAGATGACCATCGACCTCTCCGACGTGTCGAAGCAGGTCAGGGGCTTCTACAATTCCGGCGTCACCACCGGCATCGCCTGCGCCCAGGTGGCCTACAAGTGCCTCGCGACGCCCACCGACTATCCGGTGAACGAGGGCAGCTTCCGCTCGCTCAAGGTCATCATGCCGATGGGCACGGTGGTCAGCGCCGAGCGGCCGGCGCCGATGCGCGTCTGGATGACCTACCCGATGACGGTGATCGACACGATCTTCAAGGCGATGGCCAAGGCCATCCCGGACCGCGTCGCCGGCGGCCACCACGCGGACCTCGTCTTCCCTAACATCCACGGCCTCAACCCGGCGGACGGCAAGTTCTACATCGTCGGCATCGGGCCGCTCGGCGGCGGCTGGGGTGCCAAGGCGACCGAGGACGGCGTCTCCGCCACCGTCTGCATCAACGACGGCGACACGCACAACAGCCCCTCCGAGCAGCTCGAGGCGAAGTACCCGATCCTGGTCGAGCGCTATGCGCTGCGCGAGGACAGCGGCGGCGCCGGCCGGCACCGTGGTGGCCTGGGCTGCGAGATGGTGGTGCAGGCCCTCGCCCCGTTCCAGCTCACCACCCGCATCGACCGCGTCCACTGCAAGCCCTGGGGCCTGGAAGGCGGCGGCGAGGCGGCGGGAAACGGCATCGGCCTGCGCATCAACGGCGAGTGGAAGACCGAATTCGCCAACGCCAAGGTGTTCAACGTCCGCCTCAGGACCGGCGACGCCTACATGATGCGTTCGGGCGGCGGCGGCGGCTTCGGGCCGGCGACCGAGCGCGAGCCGGCGCGCGTCGCCCGCGACGTGCGCGAGGGCTATGTCAGCCGCGGCGTCGCGCTCAGCGACTACCGTGTCGTGCTCGACGGCAAGGGCGGCGTGGACGAGGCGGCGACCCGGGCCCTGCGCGGACGCACCGACATCGGCACGGCAAGGCCGGCTGCGCCGTCGGGCGACACCGGCCCGCAGCTCGACATGACCCCGGGCTGACGGGACCATGTTCATGGCAACGGGCGAGATGGCATCGGGCGAGGGGCCACCGGCCCTGACGGAGCGGGTCAGGGAGCTCGCCGCCCTCTGGCGCGCGGTGACCTCGCGCCCGCTGCACCCGGTCGGCTGCACCTGCATGGGGCACTTCCTGATCCCGGCGCTGAACGCCCGCGACATGGAGGCCGACATCCTCGACTACATGCGTGGCCGCTACGCCGCCGAGGGCCTCTCGGCCATCGTGGGGCTGCTCGACGCGCGCGAGGCCGAGCGAGAGGCGACGGACATCCCGGCGGAGCCCTTCCGTGCCTGGCTGCAGCGCCTGCCGAAGTCCGGCCTGGAGGCGGCCGCGATCGGCCGCTTCTGCGACGACCTGCTGACCACGCTGCGATCCCTCGACCAGAACAACCGCGACGCCGGCGGCAGCGGCCTCGTCTGCACCTGATTCGGGCGCAAGCCCGCCGACCGCGCCGCCGGCGCCAACGGAACGCCGAAAGGAAGAAGCCATGCGAATCGTGTCGTTCACCATCGAGGGCCGGCCCGCCTACGGCGTGGTCGAGGGCGAGGACGTCCTGTTCAACCCGAGCCCGGCCTGGCCCGACCTGCGCGCCGTGATCGAGGCGGACGCGCTCGGCAGGCTCGCCGACGACGTGCAGGGAGGCCGACGCGTGAAGCTCGCCGCGGTCACCCTGCTCCCCGTCATCCCGAACCCCGGCAAGATCCTCTGCGTCGGGCTGAACTACGAGACGCACCGCCGCGAGACCGGCCGCGCGGTGGTCGAGAACCCGACGATCTTCACCCGCTTCGCCGACAGCCAGGCCGCGCACGGGCAGCCGCTGCTGCGGCCGAAGGTCTCGACCGACTTCGACTACGAGGGCGAGCTCGCCGTGGTGATCGGCAAGGGCGGCCGCTATATCGCGCGCGAGGACGCGATGTCCCACGTCGCCGGCTACTCCTGCTACAACGACGGCTCGGTACGCGACTTCCAGCGCCATACCATCCAGTTCACCCCGGGCAAGAACTTCCCGCAGACCGGCGCCTTCGGCCCCTGGCTGGTCACCGCCGACGAGCTGCCCGATCTCGACAGGCTGCGTCTGACCACGCGGCTGAACGACCAGGTGGTACAGGATACCACGCTCGATCACATGATCTTCGACGTGCCGCGCATCATCGAGTACTGCTCCTCCTTCACGCCGCTCCGCCCCGGCGACGTGATCGCCTCCGGCACCCCGGGCGGTGTCGGCGCCAAGCGCAACCCGCCGCTCTGGATGAAGCCCGGCGACGTCGTCGAGGTGGAGATCTCCGGCATCGGCGTGCTGCGCAACGGGATCGCCGACGAGCAGGCCTGAGGCGCGGCGCGCCCGAACAACCGGAGCAGGCCGAAGGCCGAGGGGGAGGAAATGGACAGGAGAGACTTCGTGGCGGGCGCCGTCGCCCTGGGCGCCGGCCTCGGCCCCGCGCGTCCGGGCCTGGCGCAGGCGGGCGCAGCGGCCGGCGGCTTTCCCGGCCGCCCGATCCGCCTGGTGATCCCTTTCGCGCCGGGCGGCGCGGTGGACAGCATGGGCCGCCTCGTGGCGCAGCGCCTGTCGGAGCAGCTGGGCCAGCCGGTGGTGGTGGACAACCGCGCCGGCGCCAGCGGCACGATCGGCGGGCAGGTCGTGCAACAGGCGGCACCGGACGGCTACAATCTGCTGTTCAGCGCCTCGACGCATGTGATGGCGCGGCAGGTGCTGCGGCACGCCCCCTACGATCCGGTGACGGATTTCACTCCCATGGCGCTGACCGGCAAGGCGCCGCTGCTGATGGTGATGGCGCCAGACCGGCCGCAGACCGACCTGGCCGGCATCATCGCCGATGCGAAGCGCAACCCGGACCGCTGGACCTGCGCCGTCTCGGCGCTCGGCGCGGCAGGACATCTCGCGACACTTCTGTTCCTCAAGCTCGCCGGGCTCGACCTCCTGGTCGCACCCTACCGGGGCACGGCGCCGGCGCTGACCGATGTCGCGGCCGGCAACGCGCAACTGCTGCTCGACTCCATCGCGACACTGCTGCCGCTGGTGCAGAGCAACGGTGTCAAGGGCATTGCCGTCACCACCTCCGCGCGCAGCCCGCTCGCGCCCAACGTCCCGACCGCGGCCGAATCCGGCATGCCGGGCCTGGAGTTCACCTCCTGGTACGGCATCTGGGGTCCGAAGGGCCTGCCCGCCCCGCTGGTGGCACAGCTGGACGCCGCCATTGCCGAGGTCATGCGCAACCCCGCCACCATCGAGCGCGCCGCCGCCATCGGCATCGAGCCCGCCTATCTCGACCAGACGGCGTTCCGACGCTTCATCGCCGAGGACGTATCACGCAACACCGAGCTGCTCCGCAGCGCGAACTTCCAGCCGGAGTGACACCATCCCAGCAGCAACAGTGTCGTAAGGTCCGGCGGTCTCCGCTCGCGGCGCGTTCGCGGCGCCCCCCGGAGGCGGCGGGTCCTTGCGTCTGCTCGGTCGGAGCGGTCGGGAATCCGCTCACCCCGGGCGAGTTCCTCCGGTACATGCGCGACCGGCACGCGATCGGCGCGGCGAGCACGGCCGAACTTCTGGCCGCCGAGCGCGACACCCTCACGACCTGCGGCAGCGGGGATGCGGCGGCAGTACCGGTGGCGGTGCGCGGCCTCCAACGGGGGAGTCCGGTTCCCCCGGCATCCGGGGCTGAGCGGGGGGCGGCGACGTTCCGGCGAGGTAGTCCCCGAGAGGGCGCCATGAGCACGCGCGGCGCAAACGGTCTGCTGGCCCGCGCGGGCCGCAACGGCCCGGCACTCCTCTGCGGCGGCGTGCTGATCGGCCTGGTCGACCTTCGGCGTTCCGCTGCTCACCTACGCCTGCATCCGGGTGGCACGGCCGGGCCCGGATCTCGCCCTCGGCCTCCTGCTCTGCGCCCTCGCGCCCCCGGTCGGCAGCGCCGCGGCGTTCACGGCGATGCTCGGGCTGGGCGCGCCGCTTGCCCTCCTCTTGACGGTCGTTGCGACCCTGGCCGCGCCGCTCTGCCTGCCTCCGCTCGCCGCGGCCATGGCAGGCGCGGCGCTGGCGATCGACCCGCTCGCGATGTCGCTCCGGCCCGGCGCGATCGTCGGCGCCGCGGCGCTGGCCGCTTGGCGCCTGCGGTGCCACGCCGGACGGTGGGTCGCTGACAACCCGAACGCCATGACAGGCATCACCAGCTCCCGCTGGTGGCCATCGGCGCCATGCGCAGCATGCGCGAGCGGATCGCGGCGGCGCCCGGCCAGGCGGTGCTGCTCGAGGTCGGCGAGCCCGCCGCCCTGTGACGGCATGGTCGCGCCCTCAGATTCCGGACGGTCGCCTCCGACGGCGCGGGCCCCGCCCGGATGCATGGTCCTGCCAGGGCACTTGCGGACCGTGGAAATTGGTCATACCAATCTGGTACTACCAATCGGGATTCTCCACGCTTGGCTTCCACCGAACCCTCGGCCGGCCTGATCCAGCGCCTGCTCCCCTACATCCACGAGCGGCGCCTCGCCCCCGGCGACCGCCTGCCCTCTGAGCGCGACCTCGCCGAGCGCTTCGGCGTCGGGCGCGGGGCGGTGCGGGAGGCGATCGCGGTGCTGGAGACGCTGCGCATGGTGGAGCGGCGGCCGAATTCCGGCATCTACCTCCGCCCCGTCGAGTCCGAGGGCAGCGTCGAGGCGCTGGTGCTGCAGGCCGGCATCGGCGTGCCGCTTTCGCCCGCCGAAGTGCGCGAGATCGTCGAGCTGCGCAGCCTGCTGGAGGTCCAGGCCATCGCCCTGGCCTGCGAGCGGCGCGAGGCGGCGCATCTGGCGCAGCTCGATGGCATCCTGGCCGAGAGCGAGCGGCTGCTGGCCGCCGGCGGCACGCTGACCGATCTCGACGCCGCCTTCCATCTCGCCGTGGTCGAGGCGGTGGGCAACCGCGTCTTCCTGCGGCTGGTCAACGCCTTCTACCTGCTCTCGCGCCAGCGCCGGCAGCGCTTCTTCGCCGAGAGCGGCCAGAGCGCCGCCTCTCACGCCCAGCACGTCGCCATGCGCGATGCCATCGCGGCGCGGGAGGCCGACCGGGCCGTGGCGCTGATGCGCCGGCACCTGAAGGGCGTGGAAAGTCACTGGATGGTGCTGCTCGGCCGCGACGGCCAGCCCGACCGGTCCGGCTGAGCGGCGGCGCGCCGACGACGCATTCCCCGGGGGAAACGACTCCACGATGAAGATCACCGACGTCACCTGCCACATCCTGCAAGCCAAGGTGGACCAGCCCTTCACCTCGGCGCGCGGCTGGCTCTACACCACCCGCGCCTCCTGCCTCGTCGAGATCGCCACCGATGCCGGCATCACCGGCTGGGGCGAGTGCTACGGCCCGGCGGCCGTCAACAAGGCCATCATCGAGACGCAGTACCGCGGCCGCGTCATCGGCCGCGATCCCTTCGACGTCGAGGTGGTGTGGGAGGACCTCTACAACCGCATCAAGGACTATGGCCTGAGCGGCATGACCATCACCGCGCTGTCGGGCATCGACATCGCGCTGTGGGACATCATCGGCCGCGCCGTGGGCAGGCCGATCCACAAGCTGATCGGCGGCGCCCATCGCACCGAGGTCCAGGCCTATGCCACCGGCCTCTACTTCATCGACCTCGACAACCTGGTCGGCGAGGCGGTGGAGGAGGCGCGGGAGTACGCCGAGCAGGGCTTCCGCGCCATCAAGATGAAGATCGGCCTCGGCGATCCGAAGCTCGACCTCGCGCGGGTGAAGGCGGTGCGCGAGGCGATCGGGCCGGACGTGAAGCTCGCCGTGGACGCCAACCACTGCTTCACCGTGCCGCAGGCGATCCGCCTCGGCCGGATGCTGGAGCCGCTCGACATCCTCTGGTTCGAGGAACCGATCAGCCCGGAGGACCATGACGGCTATGTCGAGGTCAGCCGTGCCCTCGACATGGCCGTGGCCGGCGGCGAGAACGACTTCACCCGCTGGGGCTTCCGCGACGTGATCGCGCGCAAGGCGATGGACATCGTGCAGCCCGATGTCTGCGCCGCCGGCGGCATCAGCGAGTGCCGCAAGATCGCCGCCCTGGCCTCCGCGCACGGGGTGGAGTGCGTGCCGCATGCCTGGGGCTCCGCCATCGGCCTGGCCGCCACGGTGCAGTTCCTGGCGGCGCTGCCCGACACCCCGCCCGCCTTCCGCCCCATCTCCCCCATGCTGGAATTCGAGCAGACGCCGAACCCGCTGCGCGACGACCTCGCGCGCGAGCCGATCCGCCAGCACGGCGGCATCGTGCGCGTGCCGGACGGCCCGGGCCTCGGCATCGAGGTCGACCGCGACGTGCTGCAACGCTACCGGGTGGCCTGAGCCATGCTGGTCGCGCTGACCGACCCGATCGAGCCCATCGGCGAAGCCATCCTGCGCGAGGCGGGCCACGACACCCGCCTCGCCACGGACCGCTCGCCGGACGGGCTGCGCCGCCTCCTCGCCGGGGCCGACGCGGTGATCGTGCGGACGAAGCTGCCGGAGGACGTGATCGACCACGCGCCGCGCCTGCTCGCTGCCGTGCGGCACGGCGCCGGGGTGGACCTGATCCCGATGGAGGCGGCCACGCGCCAGGGCGTCGTCGTCGCCAACGTCCCCGGCGCCAACGCCAATGCCGTGGCGGAATTCGTGGTGGCGCAGATGCTCGCCGCCGCCCGCCGCGTCGGGACGATGAGCGACACGCTGCGCCGCGAGGGCTGGGGCGTCGCGCGCGCCCTGGCGGCGCCGGCGGCGGAGCTGGCCGGCGCCACGCTCGGCATCGTCGGGGTCGGCGCCATCGGCTCGCGCCTCGCCGCGATCTGCGGCCAGGGCTTCGGCATGCGCGTGCTCGGCCATCGCCGCAACGCCGCCGGCCTGCCGCCGGGCGTGGCCTATGCCGACCTGCCGACTCTGTTCGCCGAAAGCGACTGGGTGGTGCTGGCCTGCCCGCTCACGCCAGAGACGCGCGGCCTCGCCTCGGCCGCGATGCTGGCGCGGATGAAGCCGACGGCGTGGCTGGTCAACGTCGCGCGCGGCCCGGTGGCGGAGGAGGCGGCGGTCGCGGCGGCGCTGCGCGAGGGCCGGATCGCCGGCGCCGCGCTCGACGTCTTCGCCACGCAGCCGCTGCCGGAGGATCACGAGTTCCGCGCCCTGCCGAACGCGATCCTGACGCCGCACGCCGCCAGCCTCACCGTGCAGTCCGTGACCGCGATGAGCCGCATCTCGGCCACGGACACGGTCCGCATCCTCGCGGGGCAGCGGCCCCGCCACTTCGTCAATCCCGAGTGCTGGCCGGCGGCGCAGGCGCGGCGCCGCGCGCTCGGCCATCCCATCCCGGAGGAAACGCCCGCATGAGGATCAGCCGCGTCGAGGCCACCTGGTGCCGGGTGCCCATCCCCTACGAGAAGCAGCACACCTCCGATTTCGGCCGCGTCGGCTCCTTCGACAGCGTGATCGTGCGGGTGGAGACCGAATGCGGCCTGACCGGCTGGGGCGAGGCCAAGGCCGGCGTCGGCAGCGCCGCCGCCTGCGCCGGCCTCGCCGCCATCGTCAACCTCGACTACGCGCCGCTGCTGCTGGGGCGCGACCCGCGCGACATCAGCCTGCTGTGGGACGTGATGTACAACACGCCGCGCGAGGGCTACGCGGTGGCCGATGGCCACGGCCTGCCGCAGCTCGGCCGGCGCGGGCTCTCCGTCGCCGCCATCGCCGGCGTCGACATCGCGCTTTGGGACATCCTCGGCAAGTCGCTCAACGTCCCGGTCTGGCGCCTGCTCGGCGGCCGCCGCGCCGAGCGCATGCCGGCCTACGCCTCCGGCGGCTGGGCCCCTGCCGATCGGATCGGCGAGCAATTGCTCGGCTATGTCCGCCAGGGCTTCCGCGGCGTGAAGATGCGGGTCGGGGTGATGGACGGCTCACCCGCCCGCTCCGCCGCCCGCGTCCGCGCGGCGCGCGCGGCGCTGGGCCCCGACATCCGCCTGATGGCCGATGCCCACGGCACCTGGACCGTCGCCGAGGCCAGGGCCTTCTGCCGCATGGTCGAGGATTGCGACCTGTTCTGGTTCGAGGAGCCGGTCAGCGCCGACGACAAGCGCGGCTTGGCCGAGGTCCGCGCCTGCTCCACCGTGCCCATCTCCACCGGCGAGAGCGAGTTCACCCGCCATGACTTCCGCGAGATCGCCGAGCTGCGCGGCGCCGACGTGCTGCAGCCCGACCTCGCCATCGCCGGCGGCCTCACCGAGGGCATGCGGATCGGCGCCATCGCCAGCGCCTTCAACCTCCGCCTCGCGCCGCATCTCTGGTCCGGCGCGCCGGCCTTCGCGGCGGGGCTGCACCTCGCGGCGACGCAGCCGGCCGGCTTCATCGTGGAGTACTCGCTCGGCCACAACCCGATGCTGCACGAGCTGATCGAGGAGAGCTTCCCCGCCGAGGACGGCATGGTGGCGATCCCCGACCGCCCCGGCCTCGGCATCACCGTGCGTGACTCCTTCCTCCGCGAGTACGGACAGGTGGCCCGATGAGGATCGTCGAGATCAAGGCCTATCCCACCAGCTTCCCGGTGCCGCCCGACGGCGGCGTGAAGCTCGGCATCGGCCGCGCCGTGAAGCGCGACGCCGTGGTGGTGAAGGTGACGACCGAGGACGGGATCGTCGGCTGGGGCGAAAGCCATCACGGCCGCGCCCATACCGCCGTCGCCGCGCTGATCGAGACCACCCTGTCGCGCCTGATCCTCGGGATGGACGCGACCGACACCACCGGCATCTGGGCGAAGGTCTACAGGTACCAGCTCGCCAGCCACGGCATGGGCGCCGGCACCTCGCTCGCCCTGTCCGGTATCGACATGGCGCTGTGGGACATCCGCGGCAAGGCGGCGGGCTGGCCGCTCTACCGGCTGCTCGGCGGCGCCGCGAAGCCCATCCCCGCCTATGCCGGCGGCATCGCGCTGGGCTACCAGGAGCCGCGCGCGCTGGTCGAGGAGGCGCGGCCCTTCCTGGAAGCCGGCTACCGCGCCCTGAAGCTGCGCATCGGCGACACGGTGGCCGACGACATCGCCCGCATGCGGGCGGTGCGCGAGGCCTTCGGCCCCGACCTCGCCATCCTCACCGATGCCAACACCGGCTACGACATCGCCATGGCGCGCCGCGTCATGCCGGCGATGGACGAGCTCGACATCGGTTGGCTGGAGGAACCCTTCCCGGCCCACGACCACCGCAGCTACCTCCAGGCGAAGGGCTTCGGCCGCACGCCGCTGGCGGCCGGCGAGAACCACTTCACCCGCTTCGAATTCACCCGCGTGCTGGAGGACGGCGCCATCACCATCTGGCAGCCGGACCTTTCCAAGTCCGGCGGCATCACCGAGGTGCTGCGCATCGCCGCCATGGCCTCGGCCTTCAAGATCCCGGTGCACCCGCATTCCTCGATGACCGGCATCAACCAGGCGGCCTCCATCCACCTGCTCGCGGCACTCGACAATGGCGGCTACTTCGAGGCCGACATCTCCAAGGCCAACCGCTTCCGCGACCAGCTCGTCAGCGAACCCTGGCGCATCGGATCGGATGGGTGCGTGCGGCCGCTGGAAGGCCCGGGCATCGGCGTGGAGGTGGACGAGGATTTCCTGCGCCGGCACCCGGCGATCGAGGGGCCGGGGTACGTCTGAGGCCGACGGGGCCAGTGGTCGACCGGCGTGCCGGGGAAGGCGCTGCCTTCCCCGGACCCCATCCGCCAAGAACCTCAGGTTCTCGGATCTCCGCTGGCGTTTGAGCCCGGATGTTGCTGCGTCCGGGCCGTCTTGAACGAAAACGGGGTCTCGAAGGGGGCTTCACCCCCCGAAGGTCCCTTGGCGCGGGAGAGTGCGGAGAGGGCAGTGCCCTCTTTGCACCCCCGGGGCGCAGCCCCGGCCCCGCACCGAACCAGGAACTGCAATGACCGGGGGATTCGTACCATGCCAAGCCTCACCCGCCGTGCCACACTGCTCGGCGCCGCGCTGCTCGGTGCCGCGCACCAGCCGGCCGCCGCGCAGGACGCACCCTTCCTCGATCACGAGGTCCGCTTCATCAACCCCTTCGCGCCGGGCGGCACCTCCGACCTTCTGGGCCGCATCCTGGCCGAGCAGCTCTCGCAACAGGTCGGCCAGCGCGTGGTGGTGGACAACCGCACCGGCGCCGGCGGCGTGATCGCCGCCGCCGAGGCGGCACGCGCCGCGCCGGATGGCCACACCATCATGCTCGGCGCCATGGGACAGATGACGGTGGCGCCGCAGATGCAGCGTCTGCCCTACGATCCCGACGCCGACCTGACGCCGATCGTCAACGTCGCCAACGTCTACAACATCCTCGTCGCCGCGCCGAACAGCCCGATCCGCACCTGGCAGGATCTCGCGCGGATCGGCAGGGAGCGGCCGGGCCGGCTGAGCTGCGGCACCGTCGGCGCGGGGTCGAGCCAGCAGCTTTCCTGCGTGATGTTCATGTCGATGACCGGCGCGCGGCTGGAGCAGATCCCCTATCGCGGCGGCGCGCCGGCGATCCTCGACATGACGGCCGGGCGCGTCGACGTCATGTTCGGCAACATGCCCGAGTACATGGCGCAGATCCGCGACGGCGGTTTGCGCGCCATCGCCTATGGCGCCGCCGAGCCCTCGCCGCTGCTGCCGGACCTGCCGGTGATCTCCCGTACCGGCCTGCCGGATTTCGTGATCGACAACTGGTTCGGCGTGGTCGGTCCCGGCCACATGCCGCCGGCCCTGGTGGCGCGATGGAATGCCGAGGTGAACCGCGCCCTGCAGGCGCCCGAGGTTCGTCGCCGCTTCGCCGCGAACGGGCTGCGCGCCATCGGCGGCAGCCAGGACGGGTTCCAGCGGCAGATCGCGGCCGACAAGGCGCGCTGGGGCATATTGCTGCGGGAACACAACATCAGGACGGAGTAGGAGGCTGGTGATCCTCCCTCGAGTTGATGGACACCCTTGAGTAAGCTCCACGGGAGCGAGGAAGGTGTCATGAGCAAGGCGCGGCGGGAGTTCACGCCGGAGTTTAAGCGCGAGGCGGTCGAACTGCTGCGCTCGAGCGGTCGCCCCCTGACCCGGGTGGCGGCCGAACTGGGGATCCAGCCCTCGATGCTGCGCAACTGACGCGCGGTGCAGGGCGGTGAGGCACCGCGGTCACGGGCCATGGCGCCTGCGGCACGGCCTGTCCCTGCGGTTCTGTCAGCACTCGCGTCAAAGAGGATGCGAGGCATGGGTGGCGTGGTTGATCTACGCGGATTGCAGGATGCCGAGCGCGGCAGTGGCGCGGCGGCGTTGAAGGAGGCGGCGTCGATCAGCAGAAACATGCCGGCTGTGTCGGGAGCGGAGGCGGAGATGGTTGCGGAGTTCATCGTAGCCACGACAGAACCGCTCGACTGGGGTGAAGCTCTTGAAGCCGCGCATACATCGGAACCGGCCTTTGAGGCCGCGGTGGTCCTGCGCCAGGCCATTACTGACAAGGCCGTCAAATAGGTATCATATTGTCTATGCGGCGTAGCGGACGGAAGGGGCCTGGAAGAAGGGCCGGACCTTGGCGGGGCGTCGTTGCAAGCGGCGCCTGCGGGCGGTCAGGCCGGCCTTGAGCGTGGCCTTGTCCCTGGGTAGGGTCTTAGGGCGGTCGGCGACAGCGTGGTCGATCGGCTGA
>NZ_JALPRX010000151.1 GCF_023223525.1 Roseomonas acroporae
GGGCGGTCAGGCCGGCCTTGAGCGTGGCCTTGTCCCTGGGTAGGGTCTTAGGGCGGTCGGCGACAGCGTGGTCGATCGGCTGACAATGGGCGGGCCGGCGGTGGCGCTGCCAGGCGACGAGGTGCAGCCAGTGGCGCTGGCACCGCACAAGCTGGCCACCAACGCCGTCAAGCATGGCGCACTGAAGCAGCCCGAAGGACGGCTTTCCATCATTTGGCGGCTGGAACAGCGCGAGGCCGCCGCCGGATCAGCTTCCTGGTTGGTACTGGAATGGCGCGAAAGCGGCGTGTCGATGCCGGCCGGACTGCCTGCGCGCAAAGGCGGGCACGGTAGCAGGGTGAAGCTCGGCGTAGCCCGGGCCTTCCCGCGCATCGCTCGGCCCCGCGCCGCGGCCCGGCCACGCCCTGCGGGGCAGCGGGAACGTGCGGCCATCCCGAAGTTGTGCGGCGTGCCGATGCCCCGGCGCGGCATATTTTCGGGCGAAGGTCGGCCCAGCCGCTTCCGGGGACCGGCCAGGATCGTAGGGGACCGCACCGCATGCCTTCGACCCATGGTCGTCGTCAGCTCCTCGCGACGACGGCCCTGCTCGCCCTGTCCCGGGCCGCGTTCGGCCGCACCATCTCCGGGGCGCTTCCCTGGAGCCCCAACGAGGTCTACCCGCCGCCCGACGCGGCCCGGCCGGGCCCCTGGCTCTACCTCACCGCCGACGAGGCAAGGGCGGTCGAGGCGATCGCCGACCGGCTGATCCCGGCCGACGATCTCGGCCCGGGCGGCCGGGAGGCGGGCTGCGCCGTCTTCATCGACCGGCAGCTCGCCGGTCCCTATGGCAGCCAGGAATGGCTCTACCGCCAGGGACCGTTCCACCCCGACGCCCCGGCGAATTTCGGCCCGCAATCCCCGATCACCCCGCGCGAACGCTACCGCGCCGCCCTGGCCGCGCTCGACGGCCACTGCCGCGGCCGTTACGCGGGCAAGCCGTTCGCCGAGCTTCCCGCGGCGCAGCAGGACGAGGTGCTGACCGGGCTGGAGAAGGGCCAGGTGCAGCTCCAGGGCACCGACGGACGCGCCTTCTTCACCCTGGTCCACACCAATGTCGTCGAGGGCTTCTTCGCCGACCCGATCTATGGTGGCAACCGCGACATGTGCGGCTGGAAGCTCGTGGGCTTCCCCGGCGTGCGCTACGACTTCCGCGACGTCATCGCCAATCCAAACCAGCCCTACACGCTGCCCCCGGTGAGCCTGCAGGGGAGGCGCCCGGCATGACCCGCCGCCTGCCGAAGAAGGACGTCGTCATCGTCGGCCTCGGATGGACCGGCTCCATCCTCGCCTACGAGCTGGCCCAGGCGGGGCTGGACGTGGTGGCGATCGAGCGCGGGCCGTGGCGCGACACCGCGACCGACTTCAACATCACCACCGCCCCGGACGAGCTGCGCTACGCCATCCGCAAGGAGATCTTCCTGCGCCCGGCGCAGGAGACCGTCACCTTCCGCAACAACCTCTCGCAGACCGCGCTGCCGATCCGGCAGTTCGGCTCCTTCCTGCCGCCCAACGGCGTCGGCGGCGCCGGGCTGCACTGGAACGGCCAGACCTGGCGCTTCCTGCCGGACGATTTCCGCCTCCGCTCCCACTACACCGAGCGTTACGGCGCCAATTTCCTGCCGGAGAACAACAGCATCCAAGACTGGCCGATGTCCTACGAGGAGCTGGAGCCGCATTACGACCGGTTCGAGAAGATCCTCGGCGTCTCGGGCAAGGCCGGCAACCTGAAGGGCCAGGTGCAGCCCGGCGGCAACCCGCTCGAAGGCGCGCGCTCGGACGAGTACCCGACGCCGCCGATGCAGCAGGGCTATTCGCAATCCCTGTTCATGAAGGCGGCGACGGAGATGGGGCTGCACCCCTTCCCGCGCCCCTCGGCCAACCTCTCCGTCGCCTACACCAACCCCTATGGCGTCCGCATGGCGCCCTGCACCTATTGCGGCTTCTGCGAGTGGTTCGGCTGCGCCAACTACTCGAAGTCGAGCCCGCAGACCTGCGTGCTGCCCGTGCTGATGCGCCATCCCGGCTTCGAGGCGCGGGTGGAGTGCGAGGTGACCAAGGTCAACCTGACGCCGGACGGCAAGCACGCCACCGGCGTCACCTATGTTGACACGCAGCGCGTGGAATGGGAGCAGCCGGCGGATCTCGTGCTGCTCTGCGCCTTCTCCTTCTTCAACGTGCGGCTGCTGCTGCTCTCCGGCATCGGCAAGCCCTACGACCCGGCCAGGGGCGAGGGCGTGGTCGGCCGCAACTACGCCTACCAGACCGGCACCGGCGCCACCGGGCACTTCGAGAACGTCCGCTTCAACCCGTTCGCCGCCGCGGGCTCCCTCGGCTGCGCGCTCGACGACTACAACAGCGACAATTTCGACCACGGCCCGCATGGCTTCGTCGGCGGCGCCAACATCACCAACGCCTACACCAACGGCCGCCCGATCGCCTACCACCCGGTGCCGCCCGGCACGCCGGCCTGGGGCAGCGCCTGGAAGAAGGCGGTGAAGGAGAATTACAACACCACCACCAACGTCGCCGCGCAGGGCAGCGTGATGAGCTACCGCGACGCCTGCCTCGACCTCGATCCCACCTACAAGGACCCGCTCGGCCGGCCCCTGCTGCGGATGACCTTCGACTACCATCCCAACGAGCAGAAGATGGCCAACTGGATGGCCGATCGCTGCGAGGAGATCGTCAGGCGCATGGGCGCGAAGCAGACCAGCCCGAACCGCCTGCGCGTGCCCTACACCGTCGTTCCCTACCAGACCACGCACAACACCGGCGGCAGCATCATCGGCAACGATCCGACCACCTCGGCGCTGAACCGCTACTGCCAGAGCTGGGACGTCTCCAACGTCTTCGTCACCGGCGCCTCGCTGTTCCCGCAGAATGCCGGCTACAACCCGACCGGCACGGTGGGCGCGCTGGCCTTCTGGCTGGTGGCGGCGCTGCGCGACCGCTACCTCCGCAACCCCGGCCCGCTGGTGCAGGCATGAGGCGCGCCATGGACACGGCCCGGCGTGGCGTTCCCCACGGCACCCGTCTCGCCGCCCTGGCACTCGGCGCGCTGCTGCTCGGCAGCCCCGCCCAGGCCGATCCCGACAACTACACGCAGATCGAGCGCGGCCGCTACCTCGCCACGGTCGGCGACTGCATCGCCTGCCACAACGGCAACCAGGGCAGCCCGCTCGCCGGCGGGCGCGGCATCGAGACTCCCTTCGGCACCATCATGTCCGCCAACATCACGCCGGACGACGAAACCGGCATCGGCCGCTGGACCGCCGACGACTTCTACCGCGCCATGCACGAGGGCAAGCGCCCCTACGGCACGCGCCTCTACCCCGCCTTTCCCTACACCTACTACACGCGGGTGACGCGCGAGGATTCCGACGCCATCTTCGCCTTCCTCCGCAGCCTGGAGCCGGTGCGCAACCCGGTCGACCGCAGCACCCTGCCGTTCCCGCTCGACATCCGCCTCGCCATGCTGGGCTGGAACATGCTGTTCTTCACGCCGCAGACCTTCGAGCCGGATCCCGGCCGCTCGGCCGAGTTCAACCGCGGCGCCTATCTCGTCGAGGGGCTCGGCCATTGCGGCGCCTGCCACACGCCGATGAACATGCTGGGCGCCAGCCGCGACAGCGTGGCGTTGCAGGGCAACCAGATCCAGAGCTGGTTCGCGCCCAACATCACCGGCGATCCGCGCACGGGGATCGGCGGCTGGTCGGTGGAGGAGATCGTCGAGTACCTCCGCACCGGCCGCAACGCGCGCAGCACCGCCAGCGGGCCGATGGCCGAGGTGGTCGGCTATTCCACCTCGCTGATGACCGAGGCCGATCTGCGCGCCATCGCCGTCTATCTGCGCGAGCGCGGCAGCGCGGGCCCCGCCGCGCCGGCGCCGCTGGCCGCCGACGATTCCCGCATGCGTGCCGGCGAGGCGGTCTACGTCGACAATTGCATGGCCTGCCACACGCGGGCGGGGGTGGGGGTGGACCGGATGTTCCCGCGCCTGGCCGGCAGCCAGGTGGTGCAGCAGGAGGACCCGACCACGCTGCTGCGCGTGGTGCTGACCGGCGTGCGCGGCGCCTCCACCGCCGAGGCACCGACCGCGCCGGCCATGCCCGCCTTCGGCTGGCGCCTCTCGGACGAGCAGGTGGCGGCGGTCGTCACCTACATCCGCAATACCTGGGGCAACGCGGCGCCGGCGGTGGCCGCCGACGCGGCGCAGTCGCTCCGAGACACGGTACGCGACCAGCCGGCGGATTGACGGCCACGGGCCGGCGCCGGCGCCCGCCTTCGCCGACCCGGCGGGCGCCGGCACGCTCCATGGCCCGCCCTACGGCGACCCGCAGGCCGGTTGGGACTGCGGTTCGCCGGAGGGCGGGCCATGTCGCGTGCCCGCGCCCGCCGGGGCGGCGCCGGCGGGCGCCGGCACGCTCCATGGCCCGCCCTACGGCGACCCGCAGGCCGGTTGGGACTGCGGTTCGCCGTAGCTCGTCGTTCCCGGCGCAGATTCACGCCGCCGGGCGTGTCCGCCCGCCGGCGATCCGCTCTAG
>NZ_JALPRX010000152.1 GCF_023223525.1 Roseomonas acroporae
GGCACCGGCGCCGCGCCGTCCGCGGCCACCCCGGCCGTGACGAGGCCGCGCAGATGGGCCGGCAGGATGGCCCGCTCGCGCCGGCCGAGCCGCTGGGCATGCCGCGCCACCTCCGCCCCGGCGTGCCGGATCGCCACCTCGCCGCCGCAGACCACCACGCTCACCCCGGCACCGATCAGCGGCCATGGGACGCTGTAGTGGTTGGTGTCCACGTCCACGCAGCCATCGTTCTGCACCCGCCGCGTCAGCTCGCGCAGCTGCCCGAACGGCGGCTTGTCCCCCAACGGGCGCAGGGCGGCCGCCTCGTCGCGGTCGAACCGCACCCGTGGCGCCTCGCCGGTCGTGCCGTGCACCCGCAGGTCCGCGACCTCGCGGGTCCACCGCGCCAGGTGCGCCTCCAGCTCCGCCCAGCTGGCGAAGCCGCGCCCGGCGATGGCGTTGCGCTTGACATAGCCCACCCCGCGCTCGTCCTTGCCCTTGGTGCGGGCGCGATACGGCGCGCAGGCCTGCGGGCGGATGTCCCAGTAGCGGGCAAAGGCATGGAAGCGCTCGTTGAACACCACCTCGCGCGTCTGCGCATCGTGGCGGTCGACCAGCGCGCGCGCATTGTCGAGCAGCAGCTCCGCCGGCCGCCCGCCGAAGTGCCGGAACGCCTCCTCGATGCCCGCGAACCACGATGCCTGCCGCTCATGCCGGAACGCCCGGACGAACAGGCGCCGCGAGTAGCCCAGCGTCGCCACAAACAGGTAGGCCCGCACGGTCTCCTCGCCGATCCGGACCTGCCGCTCGCCGAAGTCGATCTGCAGCTGCCGCCCCGGCGGCGTCTCGAAGCGCACCGTCGCCAGCGCCTCGGCCCGCAACTCCCGGCGCAGCGGCGCCACCGCCCGCTCCACCGTCCGCAGGCTCACCCGGATGCCCCGCTCCGAGGCCAGTTCCTGCCGCACCACG
>NZ_JALPRX010000153.1 GCF_023223525.1 Roseomonas acroporae
GGCACCCTCATCGCCCCGCTCCGCGGCTGTTCCAACCGCGAAGGACACTCCACCTCGTCCGTCATCCAGCCGAACTCCCCTCATCAAGGGTGTCCAGTTCTCCCCGTCGCCTCCGTCCAGTTTCCCATGGCGCCCGACACGCCGTCTCCATGGCCCGCTCCGATTTCGGCTGGCGCGACCTGCGCGACGGATCGGCCACCATGTTCCTCGTGCTGCCGCCTGACCGCATGGGGGCCTACTCCCGCTGGCTGCGCCTCCTCGTCGCGCAGGCGGTCGCGGAGCTGGCGCGCGCGCCGCAGAGGTCGGGCGCGCCGCCCGTGCTCCTGCTCCTGGACGAGTTCGCGGCCCTCGGCCGGCTGGAGCCGGTGCTCCAGGCCGCCGGGCTGATGGCCGGCCTCGGCCTCCAGCTCTGGCCGATCCTGCAGGACCTCGCCCAGCTCCGCGCCGCCTACGGGGAGTCGGCCCCCACCTTCCTCGCCAACGCTGGCCTCGTGCAGGTCGGCGCGCCTGCCGACCTCGAGACCGCCACTTGGCTGTCGCGGACCCTCGGCAACGCGACCGTCGAGTACGCCACCGCCACCGCCGGCACCTCCCGCCCCGCGGGCTGGCTGCCTCTCGGCAGCGGCGGGACCAGTGTCAGCGAGGGCACCGCGACGCATCTCGCGGCCCGGCCGCTGCTCACCCCGGACGAGGCCATGCGCCTGCCGCCCCACGCCCAGGTGCTGCTCCGCCCCGGCAAGGCCCCGGCGCTCGCCCTCAAGCTCCGGCACTTCGCCGACCCGGAGTTCAGGGGGCTGCCGGACGGGTGAGGAGCGCAAAGGCACGGCGGACATCCTCGGCCGCGCGGCGGGCCGCGTCGCGTTCGGCCGGGTCGGGGAGCGCCGCGGCGTCGCGGTCCAGGATGACGAGGCGCTCCGCCGCCTCTCGCACCCGCAGCACGACCCAAAGAGGCGCAAGCTGGTCGTGGGGGGACAGCCCGCGCGCCATGGCGATGGCGTCGAGCGCTGTCCGGCGCAGCTCGGCAATGGTGGGGAGGTTGGTCACGAATCGGCCGCCTTTGGCTGTTGCAGACGGCGTGCAGGGTTGCGTCACGACGCCGCGGCGGCGCCCTCGGAAGTTGGTCTCGCCCCCTTGCCCCTACTCCGTGCGTGGCACGACGGCGGCCCGGCGCGCCCGCAGCCCGGCGAGGAAGCGGTCGCGCACGGCGCGGAACACGTCGGGCGGCAGCACCCCGTAGGCGGCGCTCTCCGGCCCCTGGCCGGGCAGGAAGCGCAGGTCGGGGCCGGGCCACAGGAAGCGGTTCGCCTCGCTCACCACCACCCACGACCGCTCCTCGTCCAGCCCGAGCCGGCGCTTCGTCGCGGGCGGCAGCTCCACCGCCTCCTGCGGCGCCCGGGGCGGCGAGTGGGTGATCGGCACCACCACCACCCGCGGCCGGCCGCCGTCCTCGCCCGCGAGCGCGAGCACCACCGCGCAGGGCCGCTCCTTCGTCCCCTCCTCCCGCCCCGCCTCCTGCTCGCGTCGCCACAGGTAGGCGTAGCGCACGACGAGGCCGGGCTCCGGCTCGGGCCAGCTCACTGGCCGGGTGACCGGCTCAGGGCTTCCAGCCCTCCCCTAGCTCGGCGTTCAGGTGGGCGTGCCGGGGGTCCACCTCGGCCGCGGCGATGGCCGCGACTTCCTCCTCTGTCAGCTCCTCGGGCAGGATCGCCCGCCGGTCGCGGCGGCGCAGCCGCTCGTACTCCCCGGCCGAGAGGAGGACGAGGCGGTCGTGCCCGTTCTTGGTGATGGTGACGGGCTCGGTCAGCGCCCGGTCGGCGAGCCGGCCGTAACCCTTGATGAACTCGGCCGTCGTGACCCGCATGGCCTTCATCCCTCGAACTATTCGAATGACTCCACTGACTTGGAAGGTGCGCGTCCGGCTCCCCCGCTGCAAGGCCTCGTTGCTACCGTCTGGGAGGGCCGCTGGCGGCCTGCGGGCACCGGAGGGCCACCCTTCCCCCTGCCAGCGCCCCCGAAGCCTTGCATGGCCTGGGAAGCGCGAGGCGCGGGGTATCCTGGCTTGACCCCGCCGCCTACCGCTCTCAATGCGGCCCCGACTCGCCGAGCGCGATGAGGCCGACGATGGGAGCGTCGGGGTCCGCCGCGCCGACCTCGGCCGCCATCGCCTCTCCTCCCCAAGCCTTCTGTTCGACCCGCGCCGGAGGCGACGGGTTGAAGCTCGGGACGCCTTCCGTCCCGACCCTCTCCGGCCGCCGCGGCGCGCAGGGGCGGTCAGGGATGGGCGCAGGCCACCGCGGAGCGGCGCGAGCCGAAGGCGAGCGTCCTTGACGGCCCCGAGCACCGTGGCAGCGCCCGACTTGTCCACAAATGGCGCCGCCAGCTACCGGCAGGAATCTACCGGGAATCTAACTACCGGTTTTAGGGGGGGGTGATCCGCCGAACGCGAATCGGGGTCAGGGGGGGGTAATCCGCCGAACGACGGGGGGGTGATCCGCCGTGGATAACTTCTCTCGTCCCCGGCCGCGGCAGCCGCTTCCGAAAGCCTGTTGCTTGAGCGCGGGGGGGGGGTGATCCGCCGAACGCCCCATTCTCCCCGGCCTGCTCACGCGCGCTTCGCGCCGAGCTGCACGACGGTCTTGGGCACCGGCGAGCGGGACGGCATCAGAACCAGCCCGCCCGCCACCTGCT
>NZ_JALPRX010000154.1 GCF_023223525.1 Roseomonas acroporae
ACGCGCGCTTCGCGCCGAGCTGCACGACGGTCTTGGGCACCGGCGAGCGGGACGGCATCAGAACCAGCCCGCCCGCCACCTGCTCGACGCGGGCGTCTGGGTACACCGCCAGCACGGCCCGCAGCGCCTTCGCCATCTCGCGCTTGAAGTCCTTGGGGTCCCGGTACTCCTGGCCAAACTGCGCCCGGAGGTTGGCCCATGAGAGCTTCGCACCGGCCCGTCCGCGGATGCGGTGGAGGCGGTGGGCAAGCCACGAGTACACGTCGAGTGCCAGCGCCGAGTGTTTCAGCGCGCCGAGCGCCCGCGCGTCGAGCGGCACGGCGCTCTCGGCGAGGGATTCGTAGAACTCGGGCGTCAGCTCGATCACGCCGGGCCAAAGGGCACGCTGGTGGGGGCTACTGCTCACCCACGCCGCGAAGCGCTTGATCGGCTTCGCCTCCAGCGTTTCCAAGCCAACGCCGAGGGTCATGCGGCACGCGGCGAGCGCGCGCATCTGCCGGCCGAAGTTGGCGTACTCCTCGCCGCCCGTGCTGATGCCGAGGCGCAGGAGGAACTCGCGGACGGAGTGCCCCACCTCCACCGAGGGCGAGCGGGTGCGCACGGCCTCGCTGCTGAGGTGGACAAGGGCGAGGCGCGGGCGCGTGCCGTAGGGCAGCGGCTGGGGCAGCCAGTCCTTGCCGTTCCAAAGCTTCCCGGCCTCGACCAGAAGGGAGGCATTGCCGTTCGTGCGCTCGAAGGTCGTGCCCTCCACGCGGCGGCGCGGGAGCCCGACTTGGCAGAGGACAGAATGGAGGTAGTCGGGCCGCTCGGGCGGGCTTCCCGCGATCTCCCCGCCGAGCTTGACGATGCGCGCCGACGTGGGCGGCAGCGCCGCCCCGCCCAGGCCGAAGAGGTCGCCCTGCGGCGCCGCGTCGCCTGTCCCCTCGGCGCGCCCGTTGCCGCTCACGGGCTGCCCCGCTCGATGGTGCGGTAGATCGCGAGGTTGATGAGGGCGGCGCGGCTCTGCCCCATCCGCTCCGCCATCTCGTCCACCTTGGCCAGCAGCTCCGGGGCGATGGTGAGCGTGATCTGCTGCTTCGTTCCCCGCCGCACGCCCCTGGGCTGGGGAACGGCGTCCGGGGCGCCGGAGATGAAGCTCTCCGGGGTCTTGGGCCTCACCGGCTTCGTGATCGCCATTTCATATTACCTTGATTGCAAGATGGATGCATCTTGCACGTCAAACACTGTGCGAACCAATGTCGCCAGCTCCTCGCACGCTTTTGGGTCGCGGGGCGCCAGCTCCTCCACAGAAAGGCCCTGGCCGACCGCGTTGGCGAACGCCTTGCGCCGACGGACGGGGGCGTCGAGGTGGACGAGCTGGGGGTGCTCGGCGAGCGCCGCGGCGGCGTCCGCGTTGTCGGCGGACGCGGTTCCAGGGTCCGCGCAGTTGAGCACCGCGTAGGTTCGGAACCCGTCGCGCAGCGACCGGGCCTCCTCCACCAGGGCCGAAATGTCGGCGAGCGCCCACACGTCCACCGACCGCGGCTGGAAGGGGACGAGGAGCACGTCCGACAGGACGAGGGCGGCGCGGAGCGCGGTGGAGTCCCGGCCGCCGGCGTCGATGATCACGTCGTCGAACTTGCGTCCCTGCTGCTGCACCTGGGCGCGCAGGACGGGGCCGTCGGCGTACTGCGAGCAGGCGATGCCAGGTTTCCGGCCCGCGTCGGAGCGGATGGCGATGGCCGTTTGCGACGTGCCCTGCCGGTCCCCGTCGATCAGCCACACGTCGCGGCCTGCGAGCGCGCGGGAAAGGGCGATCTGGACGGCAAGGGTGGTCTTGCCGACGCCGCCTTTGGTGTTGCCGATGGTGACGATCACCTTGCGATGACTTTCATATCAAAACGCCATCAAGGTCATCGCATTCAAAGATGAGGTCAATGTGATTCGCCCTGCCTCCTTAAGCCGGGGCGGGTCCGTGGCGGCCGCGCAACAGGGTGCGCACGCTGGCCGCGTGCCACCGCCCGCCGCGTGCCGTGGGCACGCGGTGCTCCTCCAGCTCGCGGGCAATGGAGCGAAGGCTCAGGCCCTGACTGGCGAGGCGCTCGGCCAGCGGGCGCACGGCCTCGGCCCGCCGCGCCGCCGCGGCCCGGTTCGCCGCCGCCGCCAGCTCGCGCGCGGGGCCGGCATCCGGGTTGCCCAGCCTGATTCCCCGCGCCTTCGCCACGGCGAGCGCCGCCTTGGTGCGCGCCGAGATCGCCTCCCGCTCGTGCTGGGCGACGGCGGCGAGGATGTGGATGGTGAGCGGCGTGGCGTGCGGGTTGTCGCACGCCACGAACGGCGCGCCGCCCTCCATCAGCCCGGCGATGAAGGCGACCGACCGGGCGAGCCGGTCGAGCTTGGCAATGACGAGTGTCGCCCGCCGCCGGCGCGCCAGGGCCAGCGCCGCGGCGAGCTGCGGGCGGTCGGCGCGCCGGCCGCTCTCCACCTCGGTGAACTCGCCGAGCAGCGCGGCGCCGGGGCGGGCGGCGAGGAAGCGCGCCACCGCCTCGCGCTGCGCGTCCAGCCCTAGCCCGGAGCGGCCCTGGCGGTCGGTGCTGACGCGGTAGTAGGCGACGAAGGCGGGGGAAGGGGAGGCGGCGGTCACGGGCGGCGGGTCCGGGGCGGTGCTGTAGCGACTCTAAACGGTGGTTTAGAGTCGCTACACCTGCGCAGTCAGCCTGCGAGGCCAAGGTCTCGAACCGGTTATTCGAGGGCTCGAACGCCTTTTTCGACACCTCGAATGGTCGTGATGGCTAGCTCCTTCAGCGCATCAAAGGCGCTGAAAGGAGGTTTGTCATGGAAGCGTTCGCGCATATCCTGCTCGGTCTCGGCCACTTGGCCCTGGCCCTGCATGTACTGATGCCCAGCTGACGGCTCGGCCCCCGCGCCGACCGGAAAAACGTGAAAGCCGGACTTACGAAGGGGGAGAGGGCCTTGGCCCTCCCCCCTGCCGGCAACGCGACAGACGAGCGGTCGAGCATCACTTCCGTGAGCACCAGATCACGGACGCAACTCGCCTCCTCGCGCATCAGCGCCGGACGTTGCCCTCGAAGCGGAACTCCGGCGAGTTGCGCAGCTGCTCGCGCGTCGCGTCCACCACCGCCCGCATGCCGCCGTCCGGCTGACGCGTGAGCACGACCGCGCTCGGCGGCACGGCTGCAAAGCGCTCTCCGATACCGAGGAAGCCGCCGACGCCGATCACGACGGCGGTGACCTCCCGCCCGTTGCCGATGACGAGATCCTCGATGCGGCCGATCCGCTCGTCCTGCATGTTGCGCACCTCGGTGCGCATGAGGTTCGAGGCGGTCATGTCGGCCGGCTGCACCGCGTAGTAGGTGACCACCACAGCGCCTGGAACGACGGTCACCAAGCCGCCGGGCGGGGCGGGCTGCCCGGGCTGCGGAGCCGGAGTGCCGCCCCAGCCCGGCAAGGTCTGGTTCGGCCCGACCCCGGCGCTCGGCGCGGGCGCCGGGGTCGGGGTTGGCGCCGGGACCGTGGGTTGAGCCGTCTGGGCGAGCGCCGCGGCGCCTGTCAGGGCCGCGGCCGCGGCGGCCGTCACGACGAACCGTTTGGACATGCTGTTCTCCTTGCTGTTGCGAACCCCCGCCTCCGAACACCGGGGCAGATTTCCCGCGCCGACGACTCATGCGCCCTGCGAGGCTGTCGTTCCCGCGTCCCGGCCGCACTGGCGGCGCAGCCGGAAGGCAAGCACGAGGAGAACGACGCCGAAGGCGATGGCGTAGCCGCCGAGCCACCAGGTCAGCACCAACGCGCCGGCGATCGGCGCGAGGACGAGCAACACGCCCCAGATGATCGACACGATGCCGCCGAGTGCGAGCCAGATGCGTCCATGGCTCCTTGCCAGCCGGAACGCCGCTCCGAGCATCAGCCCGCCCGTGATCAGCGCCCATGCGGCGGTGACGAGCACGAAGGCGAGCACGGCGCCCGCCGGAAAGAAGAACGCAATCAAGCCCATGGCGAGGTTGAGCAAGGCTTCGGCGAGCAGCAGGCCCCACCGCTCGCCGGTGCGCGCGGCGCGCACCGCGGCGACGATCCCGAAGGAGCCGTCGACGAGCAGGTAGGCCGCGAAGAATAGCGCGAGGGACAGCATGGCCGCGCCGGGCAAGACCAGCGCGATCAGCCCGAACACGATGCCGCAGACGCCGCGCAGCGCGACGGCCCACCAGTTCTGCGCCAGCAGCGCGCTCATGGCCGCATCCGCCGCGGGCCTCTCGCCAGGTACGGCCGGGTGGGACGGAGCAGGGGTCGTGCCCTCGTTCGTGGATGCGCTCATGGCAAGGCTCCTCTTCGCGCGCTGTCAGGCGACCGCCGTCCCGGTCCATGCCGGCGGGTCGCTGGCCGGGAAGGATTCGAGGCCCGCCTCCTCGACGACGTCCCGCAGCACCGCCTCGGTATCGTCCGCTTCCTCGTCGGCCACGCGATCCGTCCGGCCCACTTGGCGGTCGTGCTGCCCACCGGTGGCCGCTCGCGGCGCGCCCTCCCATGGCTGCACGCGCCCGAACGTGTCGGCCAACTCGTATCGAAGCCGATCCGCGTAGCTCCTGTACTGGAGTCGTCGGGGCGGAGGCTCCTCGACCTCGTAGGACCAGCCCTGCCGCTCGGCGTAGGCGATGGCACTTCTCGCGTCGGGAAAGTCGAGCCGCACGTGCGCGAGCGGATCGGCGCCGCCCGTCCAGCCGGTGAGGGGATCGGTGAACGGCGCCGCCTGGGGCTTGAACTCCAGGACCCATCGCCTCTGGCCGGGTCCGGACTGGGTGACGGAGCGCCCCGGCTGGTGGATGCGCACCACGGGCCGGTCGCCTGCGACCGGCATGGACGTCCCCGGCAGGAGAGCCGGCACCCGGGACGGGTGCGACCTTCGATCGGCCACTTCCGCCATGTCCCCCAGTCCGGCCATAGCCGCTCCGCCTCCCTACTCGGCGGCCTCTCGCGGGCCGGTGGTGCCACCAGCCTCGTTCGCGGCGTCCGGCGGAGGCGACGATGCGTCGGCTTCCTGCGGTTGCGCCTCGATCCGCGGCTGCGGCTCCAGCACCACACGGCCGCCGCCCGCATCCCAGCGCGCGGTCACCGTGTCGCCCGCCTTCACCTCGCCGCCGAGCAACGCACCGGCGAGCTGCGTCTCCAGCTCCGAGCGGATCAGGCGGCGCAGCTCGCGCGCGCCGAACTCCGGCCGGAAGCCGGCGGCGGCGATGTGGTCGAGCAGGCTCCCGTCGATCTCCAGCGCGATGCCCTGGCCACGCGCGGTGCGCTTCACCCGCTCCAGCTGGAGCAAGACGATCTCACGGATCTGCTCCTTCCCGAGCGCGTGGAAGACGATGATCTCGTCGATGCGGTTGATGAACTCGGGGCGGAAGTGGCCGCGCAGCACCTCCATGACCTCCGCCTTGAGCGCCGCCTGCGCCGCGACGTCCGCGCCGCGCCGCTCGCGCAGGTGCCGCTGGATCCGATCGGCGCCGAGGTTGGAGGTCGCGATGATGACGGTGTTGGTGAAGTCCACCACCCGGCCCTTGCCGTCCGTTAGGCGCCCGTCGTCGAAGACCTGCAGCAGGCTGTTGTAGACGTCGGGGTGCGCCTTCTCGATTTCGTCGAGCAGCACGACAGAGTAGGGACGGCGCCGCACGCGCTCCGTCAGCTGCCCGCCCTCCTCGTAGCCGACGTAGCCGGGCGGCGCGCCGATCAAGCGGGCGACCGCATGGCGCTCCATGTACTCGCTCATGTCGAGGCGGATCATCGCGTCCTCGTCGCCGAACACCGCCTCCGCCAGCGCCTTGGCGAGCTCCGTCTTGCCGACGCCCGTGGGGCCGAGGAAGAGGAAGGTCGCCACGGGGCGCCGCCCCTCGCGCAGCCCGGCGCGGGCGAGGCGCACGGCGTCGCTGACGGCCTTCACCGCCTCCTCCTGGCCGACCACGCGTTGGTGCAGCCGCTCCTCCAGCCGCGTCAGGCGCTGGCGTTCCTCGGTGGTCAGCTCGGTGACCGGGATGCCGGTGAGCTTCGAGACCACCTGCGCGACGTGCTCGGCCCGCACCTCCGCGGTGCCGGAGCCGCGCGCGCGTCGCCAAGCCTCCGTCGCCTCCTCCAGCTGCTTCCCCTTGGCGTCGTGCCGACCCTGGATCTCCTTCGCGCGGTCGAACTGCTTGCGCGCGCTGGCGTAGTCGCCCTCGCGCTTCAGCTGGCGCAGCTCCGCCTCCATCTCTTGCACCTCGACGGGCCGCGCGGTGGTGCTGATCTTCACCCGCGCCGCGGCCTGGTCGATGAGGTCGATGGCCTTGTCCGGCAGGAAGCGGCCGGTGACGTAGCGGTCGGAGAGCTCGACCGCCGCCGCGATCGCCTCCTCGGTGATCGTGACCTTGTGGTGCGCCTCCAGCGTGTCGCGCAGGCCGTGCAGGATCATGACCGCCTGCTCGACCGTCGGCTCCGGCACGAGGACGGGCTGGAAGCGCCGCTCCAGCGCGGCGTCCTTCTCGATGTGCTTCTGGTACTCGTTGAGCGTGGTAGCGCCGATCAGGTTCAGCTCGCCGCGCGCGAGTGAGGGCTTGAACACGTTGGCGATGTCGAGCCCGCCCTCGCCGCCGCCCTGGCCGGCGCCGACGATGGTGTGGATCTCGTCGATGAAGAGCACGAGGCTCTCCTGCTGCGACTGCACCTCCTTCAGGATCTGCTGCACACGCTCCTCGAACTCGCCCCGGTACTTCGAGCCCGCCACCATCGCGTTGATCGACAGCTCGACGAGGCGCTTGCCGCGCAGCGATTCCGGCACTTCGCCGGCGACGATGCGCTGGGCCAGGCCCTCGACGATCGCGGTCTTGCCGACGCCGGGCTCGCCGATCAGCACGGGGTTGTTCTTCTTGCGCCGCGCCAGCACCTCGATCGTCGTCTCGATCTCGCGCGCGCGGCCGATCACCGGGTCGAGCTTGCCCTCCTCAGCCAGCTTCGTGAGGTCGCGGGCATACTTGTCGAGGTTCGGCGTGTTCGTCGGGCGCTCGACACGGCCCTCCTCGGCGCCGCGCCCGACCACCTTCACGATCTGCTGGCGCAGCGCCTGCGGCGTCAGGCCGAGGCGGCGCAGCGTGGCCCCGGCCACGCCCTCGTCCTCCTCCGCGAGGCCGATCAGCAGGTGCTCCGGCCCGACGTAGCTGTGGCCGAGTTCGCGGGAGGCGGCGAAGGCGCGCGAGAGCGCGTCCTTCACGCGCGGCGAGACGCCGATCTCGCCGCCCTTCGCCGCATCCCGGCCCCCTTCGTCGCGCCTCGCGTCGCGCGCGAGTCCGTCGCGCAGCTCATCGGCCGAGACCTTGAACTGATCGAGCGTCGTGCGGACCACGTCGCTGTCGGCCAGCGCGTGCAGCAGGTGCTCGGTGTCCACCTCGCGCCGGCCCCATTCCTGCGCGGTGCGCGCGGCGTCCTGCAGCAGCCCGGTCGCGTGCTCGGAGAGGCGCTCGGCGATGCCACCGGAGGCGCCGCCCCGCCTCGTGCGCCCACGCGCGTCGCCGCCGCCGATCGGGATGGACGTGCCGCCCGGTCCGTTCTCGTCGGCACCCCGTCCGAAGCCGCGGAACCGGTCGTCGCCGCCGAAGAACTCGTCGAAGAGGCCTCCCCCGCCGAAGAGGGATTCGAGCGGCGAGCTCGCCCGGCGGCTGCGCGCGGCGAGGCGGCGGTAGTCGGGCTCGCAGAGGTCCAGCGTCTCGCGCCGCCCGTCGCTGACGACCTGGGCGCGGATCGTGGCGGGGCGGGCGTGGCAGATGTCACAGAGTCGGTCGGACACAGGGGCTGTCTCCTCGACACTCATCGGAGCCGGTGACGGAAGGGGCGGCGCCCCTCCCGCCTCGGGTGGAGCCTAGGATGTGGATAGGCGTGGAACAAGGCCCCCTCTGAGGGGGTGATCGGCGTCCAAACGGGACCCCCTTGGTGATGGGGTTCACGCTGGTTCCTGGGATGACCGGGAGCCTGTTTCGGGATGCTGGTGGTGGAGACGGTAGCGAAGATCCGCCGCCTGCATCTGGTGCAGGGCCTGGCGATCAAGGCGATCTGCCGGGAGCTGGGGCTTTCGCGGAAGGTGGTGCGGAAGGTCCTGCGATCTGGCGCGACGGAGTTCCGCTATGAGCGGACACGTCAGCCGATGCCGAAGCTCGGCGCATGGCAGGCGGAGCTCGATCGGCTGCTGGAGGAGAATGCGGGGCGGGCCAGCCGGGAGCGGCTGACGCTGATGCGCGTGTTCGAGGCACTGCGCGGCCTGGGCTACGAGGGCGGCTACGACACGGTGCGGCGCTATGCGCGGGGCTGGGCGCAATCGCGCACCTCGACGGCGGCCGCGGCGTTCGTGCCGCTGAGCTTCGCGCCGGGCGAGGCCTACCAGTTCGACTGGAGCCACGAGGTGGTGCTGATCGGCGGCACCACGGTGACGGTGAAGGTAGCGCATGTCCGGCTGTGCCACAGCCGGATGCTGTTCGTCCGCGCCTACCCGCGCGAGACGCAGGAAATGGTGTTCGACGCGCACGACCGGGCGTTTGCGTTCTTTCGCGGTGCCTGCACGCGGGGCATCTACGACAACATGAAGACGGCAGTGGACGCGATCCTGGTGGGGCGGGATCGCAGCTACAATCGCCGGTTCCTGCAGATGTGCAGCCACTATCTGGTCGATCCCGTCGCCTGCACGCCCGCCTCGGGTTGGGAGAAGGGCCAGGTCGAGAATCAGGTCGGCATGGTGCGCGAGAGGTTCTTCTCACCGCGGCTGCGGGTGAACAGCTACGAGGAGCTGAATGCGCTGCTGCTGGACCGCTGCGTGGCTCACGCCCGCGCGCATCGGCATCCCGAATTGCGCGACCGGACGATCTGGGAGGTGTTCGAGGCGGAGCGGCCGAGCCTGGTGCCCTATGCGGGTCGGTTCGACGGTTTCCATGCGGTGACGGCCTCGGTCTCGAAGACCTGCCTGGTGCGGTTCGACAGCAACAAATACTCGGTGGCGGCGGGCGCCGTTGGGCGTCCGGTCGAGATCCGCGCCTATGCCGAGCGGATCGAGATCCGCCAGGACGGGCGCGTGGTCGGCGAGCATCGGCGGAGTTTCGGCCGCGACCAGACGGTGTTCGATCCCTGGCATTATGTGCCGGTTCTGGCGCGCAAGCCTGGTGCCTGGCGCAACGGCGCGCCGTTTAAGGACTGGCTGCTGCCCGGCGCGCTGGAGCGGGTACGGCGGAAGCTGGCCGGTGTCGCCGATGGCGACCGGCAGATGGTGGACATCCTCACCGCCGTGCTGAGCGACGGCCTGGCGGCGGTCGAGGCGGCCTGTGCCGAGGCGTTGCGGGACGGCGTGCACTCGGCCGACGTGGTGCTGAACATCCTGGCCCGCCAGCGCGAGCCACCGGCGCCGCTGACCATCCTCACCCCCGACGCCCTGCGGCTGCGGCACGAGCCGCTGGCCGATTGCGCCCGCTATGACAGCCTGAGGAGAAGCGTCTGATGGAGCGGTCCGAAATCCTCGCCAGCATGGGCGAGCTGAAGCTGTTCGGCATGAGGTCGGCGTTCGACCAGATCATCACCGCGGCGGTGAAGCGCCAGCACGAGCCGCAACAGGTCATCGGCGACTTCGTCGGCGCCGAGATCGCCGAGAAGCAGGCGCGGTCGATCAAGTACCAGATCACCGCGTCGAAGCTACCGCTGGCGAAGGACGTGGACGACTTCCGGTTCGAGGGCACGCCGATCAACGAGGCCCTGGTGCGCGATCTCGCCACCGGCGACTTCCTGGCCCATCAGCGCAACGTGGTGCTGGTCGGCGGCACCGGCACGGGGAAGACGCACCTTGCCATCGCGATTGCCCGTGCGCTGATCCGCAGCGGCGCGCGAGGGCGGTTCTACACCGTGGTCGACCTGGTGAACCGGCTCGAGGCGGAGAGCCGTGGGGGACGCCAGGGACGGCTGGCGGACCATCTGTGCCGGATGGATTTCGTCGTCCTCGACGAACTCGGCTATCTGCCGTTTGCCCAATCTGGCGGGCAGTTGCTGTTCCACCTGGTCAGCCGTCTCTACGAGCAGACATCAGTGCTGGTGACCACCAACCTGGCCTTTGGCGAATGGCCGAGCGTGTTCGGCGACGCCAAGATGACCACGGCCCTGCTCGACCGTCTGACGCACCACTGCGACATCGTCGAGACCGGCAACGAGAGCTGGCGATTCAAGAACCGCGCCTGAGCCGTCCATCCCAACCTGCGCCGCGCTGCGGTCGTCCGCCCCTCCGCCTACGGCTCTGGGCCGGACGACCGCAGCGCGCATCACCACATCAAAAGGGGGTCCCTATTCGACGCCGATCCGGGGTCCCGTTTCCGCGCCGTTTGACACCTAGGACGCCTTGCCGTGCTGTCCCGGCGCGGCATCGTTCGAGGGCTGAGCGGCCCCGGCCTCGCCACCGATCTGCGGCTGCTGCGGCTGCCCGCCGCCCGCCTGGATCTGGATGCGCCCGCCACCCTGCTGTTGCTGCGGGCGCGGCAGGCTGATGCGCAGCACGCCCTTGTCGAACTCCGCCTTCACCTGGCCCGGGTCCGGGCGGTAGGGCAGGCGGAAGGCGCGCTGGAAGCGGCCGAAGCTGCGCTCCGTCAGGTGCAGCCCGCCCTCCTCCCCCTTGCGCTCCTCGCGCTTCTCGCCGGAGAGCGTCAGCAGGTCGCCCTCGAGGTTGAGCTGGATGTCGTTCTCTGACATCCCCGGGAGCTCGGCTGCGATCTCGAGCCCCCCCTCCGTCTCGCGCACGTCGAGGCTCGGCGCGAAGCCGCCCATCACCGCCGCGCCGCGCGTGGCCACGGGCATGCCGCGGAAAACCTCGTCGAAGACGCGGTTCACCTCGCGGTGCAGCATACCGAACGGGTCGCCCCCCGTCGGGACTAGCCCACCGCCGAAGAGACGAGATGCCATGGTGCTTTCCTCCTGAGTTGTTGGCCGCCCTTTCACGCGGCCCAGACGGGCGAATGCAGTCCAAGCGGACGAGTTTCTTGATTATTCGCAACATCTTACGGGGCGAACCGGTAATCGGGGCACAACCCCGGGATTGGTACGGCTGTGAGACTTCCCTGACGGGAGTGGGTACGGTTGGCTGCGGGGATGTCGCCGCCACCCAACCTATCCGAGCTGTCGCGTGAGGCGCTGGAAGCCCTGGTGGGGGAACTGCTCGGCCGTGTGTCGGAGCTGACAGAGTTGGTGGCGGCGCTGCGCGAGGAGAACGCGCGGCTGAAGGGGCTGAAGGGTCGGCCGACGATCAAGCCGAGCGGCATGGAGGCGGCGACCACGCCCAAGCCTGGCGGCAAGCGTGGCAAGCGGCGCGGCCGGGGCAAGGTGATGCCACGGGTGGCGGTGGAAAGCGAAGTGCTGCGGGTGACGCCGCCGGCGGGCTCGCGGTTTCGGGGCTACGAGCTCTATCAGGTGCAGGAGCTGGTGCTGACCGCCCGAGCCGTGCGCTACCGCCGCGAGCGCTGGCTGACGCCGGCGGGGGAGACGCTGGTGGCGCCGTTGCCGGAGGGCATCCGCGGCCACTTCGGGCCGGAGCTGCGGCGCTTCGTGCTGATGCAGCACCATCAGGGACAGGTCACGGTGGAGCGGCTGGTGACGCTGCTGCAGGGGGTTGGCCTCAGCATCTCCAAGCGGCAGGTGATGCGGCTGCTGATCGAAGGGCAGGGCGACTTCCTGACCGAGAACCGGGAGGTGCTGCGGGCCGGGCTGCAGACGGCGGCCTGGGTGACGGTGGACGACACCGGAGCGCGGCACCGCGGCGCCAACGCGGTCTGCACGCAGATCGGCGACGACCGCTTTGCCTGGTTCGGCACGACCGGCAGCAAGAGCCGGCAGAATTTCCTGGAGCTGCTGCGCGCCGGGCACACCGACTACGTGATCAACGACCTGGCCCTGCAGTACATGCGCGAGCACGGCCTGGCCGGGACGGTGGTGCAGCGACTGGCCGCCGCCGTGCATGAGGCGCGGCAGTTCGCTGACCGGGCCGCCTGGCGGCGGCATCTCGAGCGGCTCGGCATCACCGCCCCGCAGGTGACCCCCGACCCGGAGCGCCTGGCCACCGAAGGCGCGCTGTGGGGCGCGGTGGCCGCGCACGGCTTCCTCAACGAGGCCGTCATCGTCAGCGACGACGCCGGGCAGTTCAAGGTTGGCGAGCACGCGCTGTGTTGGATCCATGCCGAGCGCCTGGTGCACAAGCTGGAGGCCTTCACCGAGGCGCAACGCGCCGCCCAGCAGCACGTGCGCGGGCTGATCTGGTGGTTCTATGCCGACCTCAAGGCGTATCGCGCCGGCCCCACCCCCCGCCGGCGCGCCGAATTGCGTGCCCGCTTCGACCGCATCTTCAACCGCCGCACCGGCTTCGTCCTCCTGGACCGGCTGCTCGGGCGCCTACACGCCAACAAGGCCGAGCTGCTCCTGGTGCTCGACCGCCCGGAGATCCCGCTGCACACCAACGGCTCGGAAAACGACATCCGCTGCCAGGTCACCAAGCGCCAGGTCAGCGGCGGCACCCGCTCCGACACCGGCCGCGACTGCCGCAACGCCTTCCTCGGCCTCGCCAAAACCTGTCGCAAGCTCGGCCTCAGCTTCTGGGACTACCTCGGCAGCAGGCTCCGCGTGCCAGACACCCAGCTCGTCGCGGACCTGCCCAGCCTCATCCGCTGCCGAGGCCAGCCTGCCTGACCGCGCCGACCGCCCCAGGTTTTGCCCCGATTACGCGAACCGTCCAAGCGTTCGCCAGCAAGCACTGGCCGATTTCCCTCCCTTGCCACGGGCCTACCCGGCGAGGGAACCGTGCCGAAGGCCGGCGGTTGGCCGGACAGGCTGGATCGAAAGGCGGGAACCGATGGCGGACGGCGAGGCAGTCAAGGACACGGCTCTGCCGGGCCCGCAACGGACCTGGCGGGCCGGGCTCGACGCTTTCTCCGAGGCGCGCGCGGCGTGGCCCGGCCTCGGCTTCTACGAGCGCTTCGAGCAGGTCATCTGCTTCGTCCTGACGCTGGTGATCGCCGGCGTCGTCGTCGCCGCGCTCGGCGTGCTGCTGGTGCGCGTCGCGGGGCTGCTGCTGCTCGGCGTCGTGGACCCGGCCGAGCCCGCCGTGTTCCAGGTGATCTTCGGCATGATCCTGACCGTGCTGATCGCCCTCGAGTTCAACCACACCCTCCTCGGCGTGCTGGAGCGGCGCCACAGCATAATCCAGGTGCGCACCGTCGTGCTCATCGCGCTGCTGGCGATCGCGCGGAAGTTCGTCATCCTCGACCTCGCCGAGACCGAGGCGGTGAAGCTGCTCGGCCTCGCGGCGGCGGCGCTCGCGCTGGGCGGCGTCTACTGGCTCGTGCGAGAGCAGGACCGGCGGGATGAGGCCGAAGATCGGCCGCACGCCGGCGAGCCGGCGAGCGAAGGCCGGAACACCCGGACCTGAGCGACGCGACTGGTTTCGCGATCAGCGTCCGCTTCGGTCACATCCGCATTTGGCCTGATCGTGCTGGGCCAGATGTCTGCGCCCGTCGAGCTGGCGGGCATCCTCCTCGTGATCGGCGGCATTACCCTGCATCGGACTGAGTCGTAACGATGCGTCTGCCCGGCGTTTGACAGTATGATACGGGGTTAGTCAGCTCGCTTTGCCCGGCACATCACATGCTGAGCCGCGGCCCCTGCCGCTGGCGGTGCTGCTCGCGCTCCCGCCGCTGCTCCTTGGTCGACAGGGGCGGCAGCCCGTGCCGCTGCCGCTCCGCGGACCTCGCCTTCTCCGCCGCCACCTCCGCCTTCCGCTCGCGCTGCCGCTCCTGCACGCGCCACCCGTGCGACCGGTGCCGCTCCGCGCCCTCCTCCGCCAGGGACACCCCGCGCGCGAGCCGCGCCAGGTCGCGGGCCTGCTCGCGCTTCGCCCCGGGCACCTCCGCCGCCCCGCCCCGCGACGCCGCCCGCAGCGCGCCGCGCACGCCCTCCTCGCCCAGCCGCGCCCGCGCCGCCTCCAGGAAGCGGCCGATCTCCTCCACCACGCCGGCCCGCCGCCCGCGCTCCCACGCCAGCGCCACCCGCGCGTCGCGGCGCGCCTCCGCCGCGTGCCAGCCCTCGCCCGGCCGCGCCCGCCGGTCGGCCTCGGCGCGGGCGCGCGCCACGTCCTCCAGCGCCCGCCACGCCGCCGGCGACAGGCCCGGCACCTCCACCGCGTCGCGCCCGCGCTGCGCCTCCACGGCGTCCCGCCACGCCTCGGCCGCCCGCTCCCGGTGCCCCGCCTCGTCCTCCAGGCTCCGCACGACGGAGTGGGCCGCGCCGCGCGCGTTCATCCGCCGCCACGCGGCCTCCTGCCCGGCGAACCAGCCCTCGCGCCCGTTCAGCCGCCCGAGCGCCTCCGGCCCGGCCTCGCGCAGCCGCGCCGCCGCCCGCTGGAGATCCCCGCCCTCGGCGGCCAGCACGGCATCGAGCCGGGCGCGTGCGGCCTCCGGGTCGCGGTAGGCGGACGCGATCCAGTGTGCCCGGTCCTCCTCGGCCCGGCGCACCCGCGGGTCGGCGTCGGCCGCCGCGCGCAGGTCGCCGAGCGTCGCGGCGCGGCCGAGGCTGTCGCGGCCCCACGGGTCGCGGAGGGCCGGCAGCAGAGGCGCGGGCGGCGCCTCTCGTGCCGGCTCCGTTCGTACTCTCCTGCCGCCCTCGCCGCCCGGCGTGCGCACAGCGATGTCGCCCGCCGGCGCGAGGCCGCGCCGCTCCGCGAAGGCCGCGACCTGGCCCGGCCCGTCGTAGTCGAGGCTTGTGTCCTTCGGCCGCGCCCGCGACAGGGTGCGCGCCAGCCCCTCGCGGTCGCCCATCGCCTCGGCCGACCAATGGAGCTGCACGCCTTCGCGGTGCCGCGTCAGCGCGACGTAGGCGCTGTGCCGGTCCATCCCAGCGCCGGCGAGCACGTGCGCCCGGCTCACCGTCACGCCCTGCGCCTTGTGGACGGTGGCGGCATAGCCGTGGTCCAGGTGCGCGTAGTCGCGGAGGTAGAACGTCACCGCTGGCCCCTGCCTCGCTGCGCCGCCCACGCCGTCCAGCGCAACCGTCAGCCGCTCGCCCCCGGCCTCCACGGCCAGCACCGTCCCGAGCGTGCCGTTCTTCACGGCGGCACCGCTGCACCCGCCCGGCCCGGCGCCGAGCCCGCGCTCGTTGCGGAGGAACATGACCCGGTCGCCCGCCGCCATCGCGCGCGGCCCGGCCTCCGTCTGCACCTGGTGCTCGGTCCCCAACTGGCCGGCGCCTCGCATCGCCTCCCGCGCCAGCCGGTTCAGCTCCGCCACGTCGGCGCGCGTGTGCGCCAGCATGACGCGGGAGGCGTGTGGATCGTCCCGACGCTCGGCCGCCCAGCCCGCCACGACGGCCGCCCGCGCCTCCTCCTCGCTGCCGTGCCCCCGCACGCCGCCGGCCCGCTCGTAGCGGAGGAGCGCGTCGGCCGTGCGCCCCGTGGCCAGCTCGCGCGTGGCGTCGCGCTGCCACCCCTCCCGCTGCCGCCGCACCTCCCCCAGCTCCGCGGCCCCGTGCCGCTCCGCTAAGGCGCGGAACGCCGCCCCGGCCTCGATGGCCTGGAGCTGCTCCGGGTCACCCACCAGCACCACCTTCGCGCCGGCCTCGCGGGCGTGGCTCAGCACCCGCTCCATCTGCCGCGAGCCGACCATCCCGGCCTCGTCCACCACCAGCACATCGCGCGACGTGAGGCGGTCGCCCTCGCGGCCCTCCCGCCAACCCCATTTGAGGCTGGCGAGCGTGCGCGACTTGATCCCCGATCCGGCCTCCAGGCCCTCGGCCGCGATGCCAGACAACGCCGCGCCCCTGACCCGGTAGCCCGCGCCTTCCCAAGCCTCGCGCGCCACGCCCAGCATCGCGCTCTTGCCCGTCCCCGCGTAGCCGACCACCAGCGCCAGATCGCCGCCCTCTGCGACGTGCCGCAGGGCGTCTCGCTGCTCCGCCCCGAGCCGCAGGCCCCGCACCTCGGCCGAGCGCAGGGCGCGCTCGGCCACCACCCGCTCGACCCGGTGCGCGGGGGAGTGCGCGAGCGCCGCCCCGGCCTCCTCCATCTGCCGCTCGGCCGCGAGCATCTCCCGTGTGGTGAAGCGCTCCCGCCCCCGCCCGTCCTGGCCGAGTCGCACCAGCTCCGGCGCCGCCTCGACCTTCGCCATGACGGACGCGAACTGCTCGGCCCCGTCCGTGTACCGCGACACGAAGCGCGCGAGATCCTGGCGCGTGAAGGTGGATTGCTGCCGCGTCAGCGCGTCCAGCGCGAGTGCCGGGTCCGCCGCGATGCGCTCCCCGTTGCGCCGCGCGATGGCGTCGTGCTCGGCGCGGCGCTCGGCGTCCTCGCCCCGCTCCGCGCGCCTCTCCCCCGCCGGCCCCACCTTGCCCTGCGGCTCCAGCGCGATGCCCTGCGCGGCGAAGCTGCGGTGATCAATGCGGGCGTTGTGCCCCAGCTCGTGAAGGCGCTGGTTGGCCATGTCGGCCCACCGCTCGCGCCAGCCCTGTAGAAGCTCGGTGCTGTTCCAGTCCCGCGCCTTCGGTCCGAACCCGTCGCCCTCGACCCGGCGCATCGTCAGCATGACGTGCGCGTGCGGCTGCGCCTCGCCGTCCCGGCCCACCCCCCAATGCACGTTGAGGTCAGCCACCATGTCGCGGGAGACGAACTCCTGTCGGACGAAATCACGGGCCAGCGCGACGGCCTCGGCCCGCGACAGCTCGCGCGGCAGCGCCACCTCCACGTCGCGGGCGAGCTGCGCGTCCTTCCGCCGCTCGGTCGCTTCCACCTCGTTCCACAGCGTCGCGCGGTCGCGCCACCTCTCGGGCGCACCCTCTGGGGTGAGGATCTCCGAATGCACGACGCCGGCCTTGGCCGTGAAGTCGTGGTCGCGCCCGAGCCGCTCGTCGTGCAGCCGCTCGGCCGCGCGATAGGCCGCCGCCGCCACGGCGCTCCGGCCCGCGCCGCGCCCGATTACCTTGGCGGAGAAGTGGTAGATCGCCACGCGCCCGCCGCCCTCCCGGCCCCGGTGCTCCTGGCCGGCAGCCTAGCAGCCGGCCCGCGCACGTCGCAACGCGATGTATAAGCGCGCACTTCCCTACCTACTCCGCTGCGCTCCGGTAGGCCGTGACGCGGTGCTCGGCCCCTGGTAGGGTCACGCTTCGTTCCACCGTGTCGTGGTGAGAGACCGCCGATGGCCCGCAAGCCTCGTGACTTCGATGCCGAGCTGCAAGCCCTCATGGAGCGCGCCAAGAAGCTCAAGGGCCAGAAGACGGTGCAGCTCGGCGAGTTGGTCCAGGTGACGGGCGCCGACACCCTCCCCGTCGAGGCCTTGGCGGGCGCCCTGCTCGCCGCCGTCGAACAGTCAAAGAAGCAGCCCGAAGCCGTCGCGAGGTGGACCGAACGCGGCGCGGCCTTCTTTCGCGACGGCGCCAAGCGAGGCGGGAAGGGGAAGGCCGGACCCGGCGGCACTCCGAACGGAGCTGGCGAGACTGGATCGGGCACTCCGGCGGCTGGCGGTGGCACGTAACCGGATCACGACCGACCGTGCCCGCACCGACACCCGCGACTGGGCCAGGGCACGCCGGGAGCGGACGCGGCACCTCATCGAGCTGGGCGGTCTCGTCGCCAAGGCCGGCCTGGTGGAGCTGACCGACGACGACCGCGCCACGATGCTCGGCGCGCTGCTGGAGGCCGCGGCGGGCCTGCGCGGCACCGGCGACGACGACCCGGCGCACCTCCGCGCGCGCTGGCGCCGGGCGGGGCTGCGCGCCTTTGACGCGGACCGCGAGGCCGCCGCCGGCACGCCTGGGCAGGAGGAAGGGGGCTCCTTGCCGTGAGCGGGGCACTGCTCGCCGCGTGGCGCGCGGTCGCCTTCACCTGGCGCCTCGGCAACGCCACCGTGCGCGCCGCCACCGCCGGCCTGGTCGGGATGCTCGTCGGCTTCGTGGTGTTCGCCGTGCTCGGCCAGTTCGCGCCCAAGGGCTGGGGCGACGTGGTGTGGAGCGGCGGCATCCTCCTGAGCGGCCTCGTCATGGCTGTCCTCGGCTTCCTCGCCGCCTTCCGCCGCCCGGCCCCGCCCGACGTGATGGGCTCGGCCGCGTGGATGGGGCAGCGGGAGCTAATACGCGAACTTGCCGCTCCCGCCCTCGCCACCGACCCCGCCGCGCTGCTCGTTGGCCGCGGCGAGGGCCGGGGGCGCGTCTTCGGCCCACTGCTGCGCCACGCCGGCTCGGCGCACCTCCTGACGGTCGCCCCCACCCGCTCCGGCAAGGGCACCGGCACCGTGCTGCCGAACCTCCTCCTCGCCGACCGGCCCGTGGTCTGCGTGGACCCGAAGGGCGAGAACGCCCGCATCGCCGTCCGCGCCCGCCGGCGCTTCGGCCCCGTGTGGGTCCTCGACCCCTTCGGCGCGTCGGGGCAGCCGGCCGCCTGCTACGATCCGGCTGCGGTCCTCGATCCCGCCTCCCCCGACTTGGCGGACGACGCCGCGACGCTCGCCGACGCGCTCGTCTTCGACCCGCCGGGCCAGGTGGCCGAGGCGCACTGGAACGAGGAGGCGAAGGCGCTGATCGCCGGCCTCCTCCTGCACCTCGCCTGCCGCGGTGGGGAAGGCCGGCGCGGGCTGCCGGAGCTGCGCCGGCTGCTGACGCTCCCGCCCCGCGAGTGGGACGCCCTGCTCCGCGCCATGGCGGCCGACGCGGGCGCGGCGGACGGCCTGGTGGCCCGCGCCGCCGCCCGCCAGCTCGGCAAGGCCGACCGCGAGGCCGCCGGCGTGCTGTCCTCGGCGCAGCGCCACACCCACCTCCTCGACAGCCCGCGCCTCGCCGTATCAAGCGACATCCGGAACTGGACGGTTTCGCCACGGAGAAC
>NZ_JALPRX010000155.1 GCF_023223525.1 Roseomonas acroporae
AACGGGCTTCTAAGCCCCAACACCAAAAGCGTCAATGGGGTGACATTCCTTTCCACATCAGAAACCACTTCGCGAAGCGTGGCACCCCCGTCTCGATCGCGGTGCGCGGCTCGAAGCCCGTCAGGTCGCGGATCGCCTCGATGTCGGCGAAGGTCTCCCCCACGTCGGTCGCCGGCAGCGGCGCCGAGCGCACCGTCGCACGGCGGCCGAGGGCCTCCTCCAGCAGGCCGAGGAAGCGGCGTACCTCCTCCGAGCGGTGGTTGCCGATGTTGAGCAGCCGCGGCCCCTCCCCCGCCGCCGGCGGCCGGTCGAGGCAGGCGACCACGCCCGTCGCGATGTCCTCGACGAAGGTGAAATCGCGGCGCAGCACCCGCCCCTCGTCGTAGAGGGTGATCGGCCGGCCCGCGAGGATCGACTCGGCGAACAGCCAGGGCGCCATGTCCGGCCTGCCCCACGGCCCGTACACCGTGAAGAAGCGCAGCCCCGTCTGCGGCAGCCCGAAGATGTGCTGGTAGGCGGCGCTGATCAGCTCGCCGCCGCGCTTGGTGGCGGCATAGAGCGACACGGGCCGGTCCACCCGATCCGATTCGGAGAAGGGCAGCTTGGTGTTGCCGCCGTAGACGGAGGAGGAACTCGCGTAGACCAGATGGTCGAGTCGCGGCAGGCGGCGCGCCAGCTCCAGCACCACCAGATGACCCATCAGGTTCGCCTCGACGTAGGCGTAGGGGTCCACCAGCGAGTGGCGCACCCCCGGCTGCGCCGCCAGGTGCACGATTCGCGAGATTTCCGGCCGCGCGGCGGCAAGCCCGAGCACCGCGTCGCGGTCCGTCAGGTCGGCATGCAGGAATTCGAAGCCGGCCCTGCCTTCCAGGCGCGACAGGCGCGCCCGCTTCAGCGCCGGGTCGTAGTAGTCGTTGAGACTGTCGAGTCCGAGCACCGCGTCGCCGCGTGCGAGCAGCAGCTCGGCCACGTGCATGCCGATGAACCCGGCCACTCCCGTCAGCAGCACCGCCATGTCCACGCCCCCCCCCGCTTCCGGCCATCTCGGCAGGGCAGACGACGTGCCCGCGCGGATGCATCCCTACAGCAGATCGGCGCCGCGTCGAGGGAACGATGCGCGGCGGGGCACGGCGCGGTGGCGGGTGCGCGACCATGGCGGGGCCGGTATGCGGGGCGCGGCGCCGGCCCGGGACGCCCGCCGGAGCGGATCCCGTTCGCCAAGGCTCACGGAACCACTCCGGCTCCCTGCTTTTCGGGCATCCTCATCCGCCCCCCTGCCCCTGGCCGCGATACCGTCGAGGGGCCGGGGAAGAGGGGCCGGCGGGCCGGCATCGGACCGCCGGCCCAGCCGTGCGACGGATCAACCGGCGGTGATGTTGTTGGCGCGCACCACCTCGCCCCACATGGCGTGGTCGCGCCGCACCATCGCGGCGAATTCCTCCGGCGTGCCGCCGCCGATGTCGTCGCCCTGCGAGACGACGCGCTCGCGCGCCTGCGGGTCGCGCACCGCCGTGTTCAGCGCGGCATTGGCCTTGGCGATGATCTCGGCGGGCGTGCCCTTCGGCGCGAACAGGCCGATCCAGGCATAGAAGACGAAGTCCCGCAGCCCCTGCTCCGTCGCGGTCGGCACGTCCGGGAAGGCGGGGGAACGCTCGGTGCCGGTGACGAGCAGCGCGCGCAGCTGCCCCGCCTTGACGAAGGGAGCGACGACCGAGGCGCCGTCGAACATCAGGTTGAAGCGGCCGGCGATGAAGTCCTGGATCGCCGGGCCGCTGCCGCGATAGGGGATGTTCTCCATCGGCGGGCCGCCGATGCGGCTGCGGAACAGCTCCATCGCGCAGTGCGACAGGCTGCCGGCCGCCGGCGTGCCGTAGTCCACCCCGCCGGACTGCGCCTTGATCCACGCCGTCAGCTCGGCGACGTTGCGCGCCGGCACCGAGGGGTGCACGCAGAGCACCATCGGGCTCTTCAGCGACAGGCCGATCGACGCGAGGTCGAGCGGGTTGATGGTCATGCCCGGGAAGGTGTGCGGGTTGATCGCGATCGGGCTCGAATTGCCGGCCAGCAGCGTGTAGCCGTCGGGCCGGGCGCGAAGCACCGCCTCGGTGCCGAGGTTGCCGCCGGCGCCGCCGCGGTTGTCGATCACCACCGGCTGGCCGAGCGCGGCGGAAAGGCCCGGCTGGATCACCCGCGCGGCGAAGTCGGTCTGCCCGCCCGGCGGGAAGCCCACGATCAGCGTCACCGGCCGGCTGGGCCAGGCGGCCTGCCCCTGGGCAAGCGCCCTGGAGGACAGGCCGAGGCCCGGCGCGCCCAACCCCAGCGTCCCGAGACCCAGCGTCCCGAGCGCCGTCCGGCGCGACACCCGCCCGGTCCCGGCCATCCCGGCCTCATCGGCGCGCATGTCGCCGGCATGCCCGTTTCCGCCCTTTGCTGACGTCATCGTCCTGTCCTTCCCGGCGCGCCCCCATCGCGGCGCGCCCGCCGTGCCGATGCGTTGTGCCGGGCTGGAGACCCGGCGGCAACGATCCGCTGACGCCCCGGCACGCATTTCGTTCCGGTATCCCTCCCCCGCCCCGGCCGCGGGCTCAGCTATCCGTGCGGATGCCGTTGTCGCGGATCACCCGGCCCCACTTCTCGATCTCGGCGCGCAGGAACTCGCCGCACTGCTCGGGCGAGGTGGCGCGGACATCGGCGCCCTGCTCCTCGATCTTGCCCTTCACCTCCGGGTCGGCCAGCACGCGGACCAGGGCGTCGTGCATCTGCCGCACGATCGGGTCCGGCGTGCGCGCCGGGGCCAGCATCGCCCACCAGGTCGGCGCCTGGAAGCCGCCGAAGCCCTGCTGCGCGAAGCTCCTCACCCCGGGCACGTGCCGCGTCTCGCCGGCCGTCGTCACGCCGAGCGGGCGCAGCGTGCCCTCGCGGATATGCTGGCTGATGATGACGACGTTGGACATGAACAGCGGCACGTCGCCGGCCAGCGCGCCCTGCAGCGCCGGGCCGCCGCCGCGATAGGGGACGTGGGTCAGCCGGAAGCCGCCCTGCTGCTGCAGCAGCGTCGTCGCGACATGGGCGAGGCCGCCGATCCCGGAAGTGGCGTAGTTGATCTGCTCCGGCCGCCGCTTCGCGTCCTCGATCAGCTCGGGGAGGCTCCGCCAGGGCGTGGAGCGGTGCGCCACCAGCGCCAGCGGGCCGTCGGCCACGAGGCAGACCGGCGCGAAGGCCTCCATGGTGCGGAAGGGCAGCCGCATCACCGTCTCGTTGGTGGCCTGGGTGTCGTAGGCGAGCATCCAGGTGTAGCCGTCGGCCGGCGCGCGCGCCGCCTCGGCCGCGCCGACCGAGCCCGAGGCGCCGCCGCGGTTGTCGATCACCACCGCCTTGCCCAGCACCTCCTGCAGGCGCGGCTGCATGATGCGCGCGACCGTGTCGGTGGAACCGCCGGGCGGCCAGGGGACGATGAGGCGGACGGGCCGGTCGGGCCAGGACTCGGCGCGCGCGAGGCGCGGCATGGCGAGAGCGGTCGCGAGGGGCGAGGCGGCGGCGAGTCCCAGCAGGGTACGGCGGCGCATGAACGTTCTCCCGGATTTGCCCTCGTGATCGCATGCCGGCGCAGCCGGCTCAACCATCGCATCGGGCGTCGCCGGCCGGGAAACGGGCCGGCCCGGGCGTGGCCGCGTGTCCCGCCTCCCCCATGCCGGCGCCGGCCCCTGCCGCGCACCGCATGGCCGGCGTGCCGATCCTGTCGATCTTTCCATCCCCAGGTCGTTCCGGCTCCAGGGCGAACGGCTATCCCTCCTCCCGTCGGCGGCACCGTGCCCCCGACCGCCCTCGGGAAGGATACCGTCATGCTTCGCAACCATCGCCTCGTCCTCGCCACGCTCCTGCTGACCGGCGGTTTCGGGATCGCCAGCGCCGTCGCGCAGTCCGCGGGTTCCGACAACCGCCCGGCCTTCGTTCTCGTCAACCGCAGCAGCGAGGTGATCGCACGGATCCAGGCCTCGCCGAGCACCGACAACGATTGGGGTACCGACCTGCTCGGCCGCCTGGCGCTGCCCGCCGGCAGCAGCGTGGTGGTGACCTTCCCGCGCAACAGCGTCTGCGAGCAGGACGTGCGCGTCACCTATCTCAACAACATGGCGGAGACGCGGATGCGGGTGAACGCCTGCGCCACCCGCGAGCTCGCTTTCGACGGCAGCAACGCGCAGCGCCCGCAGCAGAGCGACGCCCGGCCGGCGCGCTGAGGCGGGGCGTGCTGAGGCGGGACGTGCCGGGCACGCTCCCAGGGGGGCGGCGCGACCGCCCCCCGCGGCCGCGCCGGCGCGGCGCCCCGCTCGCCTTCCCCGACACCCCGCCCCTGCACGTCTCCGGGCCCGATGCCGGAGCCGAAACCTTTCGAGACGAGGACCCGCACGATGCGGAAGGACCCGATGCGGAGCATGCGGCGCGCCGGCCTGGGCCTGCTGCTCCTGCTGCCCGGCCTCGCCGCCGCCGACCCGCTGCCCGTCAAGCCGCCGGAACGGCGCTACGCCGACGGCGAACGCTGCCGCGGCATGACCGCGCTGCGCATCGTCAACGAGGCCGGGGTGGCGGTGACGGAGCTGTATCTCCGCCCCTCCGGCGGCACCGGCGGCTGGGGCGACGACCGGCTCGGCGAGGACACGCTGCCCGCCGGCGCCGACCTGGCGCTCGATCCCGGACTCGGGGTCTGGGACGTGCTGCTGCTGCGCGCCGACGGACGCGCCTTCCTGGCGATGCGGCAGAACGCCTGCGCCATCAACCGCCTCCGTCTCACCGCCGAAGGCGGCGTCCACGTCGATTGAGCCGAGGCCGGACGCGACCCCCACCCACCGGAGACAGCGCATGACCGCCGAAGCCATCCGCGACACCCACCCCCCTTCCCCCGGCCGCCGTCCCGGCCGGGGCCCAGCCGGCCTGGCCCTGCTGCTGGCCATGGCGCCTTTCCTCGCCGCGGCCGCGCCTTCCGGCGTGCCGGACAAGCCGGGGATGCCGGTCGCGCCCGACCTCTGCACGGCCGGGCAGCGCGCGACCATCGAGGCCGCCTTCGGCGAGGCCGGCACGCGGCTCGCCGCCGCCATTGCCCTTCTGGAGTCGGCCCCGGAGGACGCGCATGTACGGCGCTGGTTCGGAGGGGCAAGACGGAAGCTGCTGCGCGTCAACCTCGGGCTGATCGCGGCGGCGCTGCGGCCGGAGGCGCGGCCGGCCCTGATCTGCAACCCGAGCCGTCCCTGCGATGCCGGGAACTGGGCGCGGGCCAGCACCGTCGGGCGGAGCCTGACCTTCTGCCCGCGCTTCTTCGACAGCCCGGCGGCGGGACAGGATTCGCGCTTCGGGGTGGTGATCCACGAATTGTCGCACATCGTGATCGGCACCCGCGATGCCACCTACCAGCCCGCGCGCAGCGAGGCGCTGGCCAGGGACGAGCCGCGCGTCGCCGCCACCAACGCCGACAATTACGAGTACTTCGTCGAGCTCCTGCCGGAGAGCAGGCCGGCACCCGGCAGCGTCGGCAAGCCCGAGCCCCTGCCCTCCGGCGGCTGAGCCGATGCGCCCGAGGGTCTCGCGGCGGTGTCCGCCGGGCCGGGCAGGCCGGCCCCAGAGCCGTTCCGGCCTGACCGTATCGGGCCGGAGCGGCTCCAGCCTTTCGATTTCTCGCATTTTCCGGGTCGCCGGGTGAGTACACCCAGCTTGGGAATGCTCTATTGCAGCCGCAGCTCCGTGATCGCGCAGGCATCGACCCGGCGCTCGACGGGCGCGCCGGAATCGAATTCGGCGCGCAGGTCCACGTCGCAGGTGACGCCATGGGGCAGCCGCACCTCGACCTTGCCGCCGGGCGACAGCGGGGCGCCGTCGGCGATCCGGTTCGCGCCCCAATTCCGGTCGCTCGACAGCGAGACGCGCAGGTCGCGCAGGCGGCGGGCGGTGCCGTTGACCACGGCCAGGTCGGGATTGGCCGGCAGCAGGCGACCATTCTCCCAGAGCACCATGGTGGCGAAGCGGCAGGTATCGACTCGCATCGCCTCGATCTGCGGCGCCCCGGCGAATCGTGCCTGGAGGTCCACCTCGCAGCTGCCCCGGGGCAATTGCACCGGCGTCCGCGCCCCGGCCGCCAGCGGCGTGCCGCCGAGTCGCTCCGCCCCCCAATTGTCGTTGGTCGAGAGCGAGGCGCGCAATTCGGCGATCGGGCGGCCGGTGCGGTTGACCAGCAGGAAGCTCGGGTCGCGGACCGGGGCCGCGGGCGAGTCCGGTGCGCCGCTGCCCGGCGGCGTGCCGGGACCGGTCTCGGGTGCGGCGCCGGGCTGGTTCGGCGAAAGCGGCGGCAGGGGCGGCAGGCGGGCGGGGTCCAGGCCGCGCGGCATGAAGTAGAAGTCCGCCTCGATCGGCGAGAAGGAGACCCAGGGGGACTGGAAGCGCCGGGTCTGCTCGCGCGTGCGCAACGCTGCCGTGTTGAAGACGCGGAACAGGTCGAGGCCCGGCGTGCGGATCGCCCGCAGGAGCTGCGCGGTGTAGGGGCTGTTGAGCGCGGCGTTGCCGCCATCCAGCGAATTCTGGTCCGGCTCCGCGGCGTAGGCGATCACCATGCCCGGCGGCGCCTGCATGGGCGCGAGGCCCTGGCGCGAGTCGCGCGTCGTGCCCGGCCGGAACGGGTTGCTGCGGCAGGCATCGAGGATGACGAAGCCGAGGCGCGGCGCCGCTCCCTGCAGCACGTTCAGCACCAGCCCCACATCCACGAATTCGAAGGGCAGGTCCTGCGGCGTGCGCGCGTTGCCGCGCGGCGGCACCATCCAGTTGCGGCCGTCCACCTGGGTGCCGTGGCCGGAGAAGTAGAACAGCGCCGCCTCCGCGCCGCGCGCGGCGTCGCCGAAGGCGCGGATCGCCTGCTCGAAACCCTGCTTGTCGGGATCCACGAGCGGCCCGCCGCCGACCAGCTCGAAGCCGAGCGCCTGGAGCGTGGCACCCATGCTCCGGGCATCGTTCGGGGTGGAGAGGAGGCGGCTCTGCCGCTCGTAGGCGCCGATCCCGACCACCAGGGCGACGCGGCGCCCGACGGGCTGGGAATCGCCGGGCTGGGCACCGGCACCCTGGGCCATGGCCGGCACCGGCGTGCCGAGCGGCAGAAGAGCGAGGCAGACCACCAGGAGCCACCGCATGACCAGCCCATCCCACGAGGATGATACAGCATCATAACGAGGCGCGGTCCGGGCCGCAACGCAGCCGGAATGGTGGCGTCGGGTCTCCGCGAGCCTGGAGGCGGGGCGCGCGGAGGGGAGCGGAGGTGCCAGGCCCCGGGCACGAAAAAGGGGCGGATGCGCGAGCATCCGCCCCTTCGCGATCAGCGAAGCATGGCGCCAGAGGGGCGCCGAACCGACCTTGGCGCCAGGGGCGCCGGGCTGTGGGCGCCGGGCCTTCAGCCCTGCGCCTGCTCCTCGGTGTTCGCCTCAGGCTTCGGGCCGCTGTCCTGGCCCTTGGCGGAGACGTCGCGCTCCACCAGCTCGATCACCGCCATCTGGGCGGCGTCGCCATGGCGGATGCCGGCGCGCAGCACGCGGCAGTAGCCGCCGTTGCGGCCGCGGTAGCGGTCCGCGAGGGTGGAGAAGAGCTTCGCCACCACCTTCTCGTCGCGGATCTGCGCGTAGGCCTGGCGGCGGGCATGCAGGTTGCCGCGCTTGCCGAGGGTGATGAGCTGCTCGGCGTAGGGGCGCAGCTCCTTCGCCTTGGGCAGGGTGGTGGTGATCTGCTCGTGCTTCAGCAGCGACTCGGCCATGCTGCGGAACATGGCGAGGCGGTGGCTGGAGGTGATGCCGAGCTTACGGCCGGCAATCCCGTGACGCATTGTCGTAGTTCCTCAAGACTGCCGGACTAGAACGGCTCTTCGAGCTTCTTGGCGAGATCCTCGATGTTCTCCGGCGGCCAGCCCGACACGGTCATGCCGAGGCCGAGGCCCATGGAGGCGAGGACTTCCTTGATCTCGTTGAGCGACTTGCGGCCGAAATTCGGCGTGCGCAGCATCTCCTGCTCGGTCTTCTGAACGAGGTCGCCGATGTAGACGATGTTGTCGTTCTTCAGGCAGTTGGCGCTGCGGACGGAGAGTTCCAGCTCGTCCACCTTGCGCAGCAGGTTGCGGTTGAAGGGGAGATCGTCCTGGATCTCCTCCACCACGCGCTGCCGCGGCTCGTCGAAGTTGATGAAGAGCTGGAGCTGGTCCTGCAGGATGCGGGCGGCGAGCGCCACCGCGTCGTCCGGCGCGACCGTGCCGTCCGTCTCCACGTTCAGCACGAGCTTGTCGTAGTCGGTCACCTGGCCGACGCGGGTGGGCTCCACCCGGTAGGCGACGCGGCGCACCGGCGAGTAGATCGCGTCGATCGGGATCAGGCCGATCGGCGCGTCCTCGGGGCGGTTGGCCGAGGCGGGGACGTAGCCCTTGCCCGACTCCACGGTCAGCTCCATCGACAGCTTGGCGCCGTCGTCGAGCGTGCAGATGACGAGATCGGGGTTGGCGATCTCGATGTCGCCCGTGGTCTGGATCTGGCCGGCGGTGACCTCGCCCGGGCCGGTCGCGGTCAGGGCGAGCCGCTTCTGGCCCTCGCCCTGCATCCGGATGGCGAGCTGCTTCACGTTCAGGACGATGTCGGTCACGTCCTCCCGCACGCCCTGGATGCTGCTGAATTCGTGCAGCACGCCGTCGATGCGGATGGCGGTGACCGCGGCCCCCTGGAGCGAGGAGAGCAGCACCCGGCGCAGCGCGTTGCCGAGCGTCATGCCGAAGCCGCGCTCCAGCGGCTCGGCGACGATGGTCGCGGTGCGGATGGGATCGGCGCCCGACTCGACGTCCAGCTTCTCCGGACGGATCAGGGAGCGCCAGTTCCTCTCGATGACAGCTGTCACGATTCGGCTGGCCTCAGACGCGGCGCCGCTTGCGGGGGCGGCAGCCATTGTGCGGGATCGGCGTCACGTCCTTGATGGCGGTGACGTAGAAGCCCACGGATTGCAGGGCACGCAGCGCGCTCTCACGGCCCGAGCCGGGGCCGCTGACCTGGATCTCCAGCGTCTCCATGCCGTGCTCGCGCGCCTTGCGGCCCGCATCCTCGGCGGCGACCTGCGCGGCGTAGGGCGTGGACTTGCGCGAGCCCTTGAAGCCCTGGGAGCCGGAGGACGACCAGGCGATGGCGTTGCCCTGCGCGTCGGCGATGGTGACGATGGTGTTGTTGAACGACGCCAGGACGTGGGCGACGCCGGAGGAGATGTTCTTCCGCTCCTTGCGGCGGGGGCGCGAACCGGCTTGGGGCTGACGGGCCATCTTACTTCGTCACCTTCTTCTTGCCGGCGATCGCGACCGCCTTGCCCTTGCGGGTGCGGGCATTGGTGTGGGTGCGCTGGCCGCGCACCGGCAGGCCGCGGCGGTGGCGCAGGCCGCGGTAGCAGCCCAGATCCATCAGGCGCTTGATGTTCATCGCCGTCTCGCGGCGCAGGTCGCCCTCGACGCGGTACTCGCGGTCGATCAGCTCGCGGATCTTGAGGACTTCCTCGTCCGTGAGCTGGTTCACCCGGCGGTCGTCGGCGATGCCGACCTTCTCGCAGATGTCGGCCGCGTTCTTCGGGCCGATGCCGTAGATGTAGCGCAGCGAGATGAGCACGCGCTTGTTGGTCGGAATGTTCACGCCGGCGATGCGCGCCACGGTCAAGCTCCTGAAGCCGGTCGCTTCCCCCCTGCAGGGTTGGCTGGTCCGCCGGCTGTATGTCGGTTGTTCCGGGGCGGAGCGCCCTCGGGGGACAACGGGCAGGTTGTGCAATGGCGAAAGGCGAGCCGGGCCATCCCTTACGGGTGCCCGGGCCGCCGGAGCGCGGGACTATACTCGCCAGCCCCTCTCCGTCAAGCGCCGCAGGTCACATGACCGCGAGCGCCGGCGGGAACGCGGCCACCCGGCCGCGCCCCGCCCCTGGCACGGGCCTAGCCCTTCGGCGGGCCGTCGAGGATCGCGGCGATCTGGCGCGCCACCTCGTCCATCTCGGCCATGCCGTCCACGCCGCTCAGCTTGCCCTGCCCGGCATAGTAGGGCAGCAGCGGCGCGGTCTGCTGGTGGTAGGCCTCCAGGCGGGCCGCCACCAGCTCCGCCTTGTCGTCCGAACGACGGGTGAAGGCGGTGCTGCCGCAGACGTCGCACACCCCCTCCACCTTCGGCCGCTTGAAGCTGTCGTGGTAGCCGTTGCCGCAACTGGAGCAGGTGAAGCGGCCGGCGATGCGCTCCACCAGGGCGCCGTCATCGACCTTCAGCTCGATGACGTGGTCGAGCGGGATGCCCTTCTCCCGCAGCATCACGTCGAGCGCCTCGGCCTGCGGCACGGTGCGGGGGAAGCCGTCCAGGATGAAGCCCTTCTCCGCGTCCGGCTTCGCCACCCGCAGCGCCAGCATGGCGGTGATGATGGCATCCGGCACCAGGGCGCCGCGCTCCATGATCGCCTTGGCCTCGCGGCCGATCTCGCTGCCGCTCTTCACCTCGGCCCGCAGCATGTCGCCGGTGGAGATCTGGGCGATGCCGTACTTCTCCTCCAGCAGCTTGGCCTGGGTGCCCTTCCCCGCCCCCGGCGGGCCCAGCAGAATCAGCTTCATCGCGCGCGCCCACCCCTTCCGGCCATCCCTTTGCCGCCGAGCCGAGCCTTGCGGATCAGCCCCTCGTACTGGTGCGCGAACAGGTGCGACTGCACCTGCGCCACCGTGTCCATGGTGACCGAAACGATGATGAGAAGGGAAGTGCCGCCGAAATAGAAAGGCACGCCGTAGTTGCTGATGAGGATCTCCGGCAGCAGGCAGACGGCGCAGAGGTAGAGGGCGCCGACCGCCGTCAGGCGAGTCAGAACGTAATCAAAATAATCCGCCGTGTTCTGGCCGGGCCGGATGCCGGGGATGAAGCCGCCGTACTTCTTGAGGTTGTCCGCCGTCTCCTGCGGGTTGAACACCACCGCCGTGTAGAAGAAGGAGAAGAAGATGATCAGGCCCATGTAGGCCGCCATGTAGAGCGGCTGGCCATGGGCGAGCAGGTTGGCGGTGCGCTGCAGCCAGCCATCGTCCGCCCCCGCCCCGAAGCCCGCGATGGTGGCGGGCAGCAGCAGCAGCGAGGAGGCGAAGATCGGCGGGATCACGCCCGCGGTGTTGATCTTGAGCGGCAGGTGGCTCGAATCGCCGCCGAACTGGCGGTTGCCGACCTGGCGCTTCGGGTACTGCACCACGATCCGGCGCTGCGCCCGCTCCATGAACACCACGAAGGCGATCACGATCACCGCGACCACCAGCAGCAGCAGGATGAAGAAGGTGGAGAGGGCGCCGGTGCGGCCCAGCTCCAGCGTCGAGGCCAGGGCGTGCGGCAGGTTGGCGACGATGCCGGCGAAGATGATCAGGCTGATGCCGTTGCCGACGCCGCGCGCCGTGATCTGCTCGCCGAGCCACATCAGGAACATGGTGCCGCCGACCAGCGTGATGACGCAGGAGAGGCGGAAGAACCAGCCGGGGTCGCTCACCGCCGCGCCGAAGCCGCCGCGCATGCCCTCCAGCCCCACGGCGATGCCGTAGGCCTGCACCACCGCGATCAGCACGGTGAGGTAGCGCGTGTACTGGTTCAGCTTCTTGCGGCCGGACTCGCCCTCCTTCTTCAGCGCCTCCAGCGAGGGCACCGCGGCGCTCATCAGCTGCACGATGATGGAGGCCGAGATGTAGGGCATGATGTTCAGCGCGAACACCGTCATGCGCCCGAGCGCCCCGCCGGTGAACATGTCGAACATGCCGAGGATGCCGCCGCCGTGCTGGCGTAGGATCTCGCCCATCACGGCGGGGTCGACGCCCGGCACCGGCACGTAGGTGCCGACGCGGTAGACGATCAGCGCCAGCAGGGTGAACCAGAGACGCTTCTTGAGCTCGGTCGCCCGCGACAGGACGCCGAGGTTGAGGTTGGCCGCGAGCTGCTCGGCGGCGGACGCCATGGGAAGACCCTCCTCGCGACTGCGGCGCCGGAAGGGTTCCCCGGCAGGGGGCCCCACGGCGCCGCAGCAACGCACCTGCGATCAGCTTTGCGCCCCGTGTCGCGGGAGGCAAGCGCGATCAGAATCGCTCCCCGCGTGGCGGGGAAGCAAGTTTTACGCCGACGCCGCCTCGGCCGGCGGGTTCAGCACGGTGACCGTGCCGCCCGCCGCCTCCACCGCCGCCTTCGCCGCCGCCGAGGCGCCAGAGACGGTGATGGTCACGGCGCGCCTGATCTCGCCATTGGCCAGCAGCCGCACGCCCGCGAGCTTGGCGGAGGCGCGGACCAGGCCGGCCTCGCGCAGCTTCGCCTCGTCGATCGGCTCGCCGGCCGGCAGGCGGCCGGACTCGATCGCCTTGCCCAGCGCGCCGAGGTTGATCGGCGCGTATTCCTTGCGGAACAGGTTGACGAAGCCCCGCTTCGGCAGGCGGCGGTACAGCGGCAGCTGGCCACCCTCGAAGCCGTTCAGGCTGACGCCGGTCCGGGCCTTCTGGCCCTTCACGCCGCGGCCCGAGGTCTTGCCCTTGCCGGAGCCGATGCCGCGCCCGACGCGCTTGAACTTCGGGCGGGCGCCCTCGTTGTCGCGCAGCTCGTTCAGCTTCATCTCAGCCCTCCACCTTGATGAGGTGGGCCACCTTGCGGATCATCCCCCGCACGGCCGGCGTGTCCTCCAGCTCGCGCGAGCGATGCATCTTGTTGAGGCCGAGCCCGATCAGCGTCTCGCGCTGGCCGGGCTTGCGGCCGATCGGCGACCCGGTCTGGGTCACCTTCACGGTCTTCGTCGCGCCGACGGGCGCGCCGGGGTTGTTCGTGTCAGACACCGGCAGCCTCCGCGGCCTGCGCCTCGCCCGGCTGATCCTTGCGCGGGCCGAGCAGGTCCGAGACCTTCTTGCCGCGGCGCGCCGCGACGGCCCGGGGGCTCGTGCAGCGGGTCAGCGCGGCGAAGGTCGCCTTGACCATGTTGTGCGGGTTGGTGGTGCCCGTGCACTTGGCGACGACGTCGCCCATGCCGAGCGTCTCGAACACGGCGCGCATCGGGCCGCCGGCGATGATGCCGGTACCCGCCGGCGCCGCGCGCAGGATCACGCTGCCCGCGCCGAACTCGCCGACCACGTCGTGGTGCAGGGTGCGGCCCTCGCGCATCGGCACGCGGATCATCGTGCGCTTGGCACGCTCCGTCGCCTTGCGGATCGCCTCCGGCACCTCGCGCGCCTTGCCGGCGCCCCAGCCCACGCGGCCCTTCTCGTCGCCCACGACGACCAGGGCGGCGAAGGAGAAGCGACGGCCGCCCTTCACCACCTTGGCCACGCGGTTGATCGTGACCAGCTTGTCCTTCAGGTCGTCGCCGGGCTCGCGCTCGCGCTGCTCGCCGCGACGGCCACGATCGCGGTCACCGCCGCCGCCGCTCCTCGGTTCACGTGCCATCTACATGCTCCTCAGAACGACAGCCCGCCCTCGCGGGCGCCGTCCGCGAGCGCCTTGACGCGCCCGTGGTAGAGATAGGGGCCGCGGTCGAACACGACCTCGGTGACGCCGGCGGCGATCGCGCGTTCCGCGACCAGCTTGCCGACCACCTCGGCAGCCGCCTTGTCCGCGCCGGTGCGCAGCGCGTCGCGCTGCTCCTTCTCCAGCGTGGAGGCGGAGGCCAGCGTGCGGCCCTGGCTGTCGTCGATCACCTGCGCGTAGATGTGCCGCCCGGAGCGGAACACCGACAGGCGCGGCCGGCCGCCGCTCTTGATCTTCAGCTGGTAGCGCAGGCGCGAACGACGGCGTGCCTGCAGTGCGAGCTTGTCGGCCATTACTTCTTCTTACCCTCCTTCCGGAGGATCGTCTCGTTGTCGTACCTGACGCCCTTGCCCTTGTAGGGCTCAGGGCCACGGAAGGCCCGGATCTCCGCCGCCACCTGGCCGACCCGCTGCTTGTCCGCCCCCTCGACCTTGACGGCCGTCGGGCGCTCGCAGGAGATCCTGATCCCCTCGGGGATCGGGTAGCGGATCTCGTGGCTGTAGCCGAGGTTGAGCACGAGGTCCTTGCCCTGGACCGCGGCGCGGTAGCCCGTGCCGGTGATCTCCAGGTTCTTGACGAAGCCCGCACCCGCGCCCTGCACCATGCTCTGGATCAGGGAACGCGTGGTGCCCCACATGGTGCGGCCGCGGCGGTCCTCGCGGCGGGGCGCCACCGAGACCTTGCCGTCCTCGATCGTCACGTCCACGTCGTCCGTGAGATCGAGCTTCAGCTCGCCGTTCTTGCCCTTGGCGGTGACGGTGCGCCCGGCGAGGGCGACCTGCACCCCCGACGGCACCGTGACCGGATACTTGCCGACGCGCGACATCGTCAGCTCCTCAGAACACGCGGCAGAGCACTTCGCCGCCAACATTGGCAGCGCGCGCCTCTGCGTCGCTCATCACCCCGCGGGGCGTGGAGAGGATGGAGATGCCGAGCCCGTTGTAGAACTTCGGCAGCTCCTTGATCTTGCTGTACACGCGGCGGCCCGGCTTGGAGACGCGGGTGATCTCCTTGATGGCGGGCTCGCCCTCCGAGTACTTCAGCTCGATGTCGAGACGGCGGATGCCGGGACGCTCCTCCTCCATGCGCCAGGCGCGGATGTAGCCCTCGCGCTTGAGCACATCGAGGACGTCGGCGCGCAGGCGGGAGGCCGGCGAGGCGCAGCGGCTCTGGCGGGCGCGCTGCGCGTTGCGGATGCGGGTGAGCAGGTCGCCCAGCGGATCGGACAGCTGCATCGTCTCGGTCCTACCAGCTCGCCTTCACCATGCCGGGGATCTGGCCGTTCGAGGCCAGGTCCCGCAGCGCGACGCGGCACAGCTTGAACTTGCGGTAATTGCCGCGGGAGCGCCCGGTCACCTCGCAGCGCAGGCGCACGCGCACGCGCGCGCCGTTGCGGGGCATCTCGGCGAGCTTCAGGGTCGCGTCGAAGCGCTCCTCCACGGGGAGCGAGCGGTCCATCACGATCGCCTTCAGCGCGGCGCGCTTGCCGGCATGCACCTTCGAGAGGTGCTCGCGATGCTTGTTCTTCTCGACAGCCGAAGTCTTGGCCATGCGGTCTTACCCTCCGGAACCTGCCGGGCGGGCCCGGCGGTTTTCCAACATCAATTGACGAAGGGAAGGTCGAAGGCCTTGAGCAGCGCCTTCGCTTCCTTGTCGGTCTTCGCCGAGGTGACGAACACGATGTCCATGCCGCGAACGGTGTCCACCTTGTCGTACACGATCTCGGGGAAGATGATCTGCTCCTTCAGGCCCAGCGCGTAGTTGCCCCGGCCGTCGAAGCCACGGTTGCCCGGGGCGCCGCGGAAGTCGCGGACGCGCGGCAGGGCGATCGTGACCAGGCGGTCGAGGAACTCGTACATCCGGGCGCGGCGCAGCGTCACCTTGCAGCCGATCGCCTGGCCCTTGCGGATCTTGAAGCCCGCGATCGCCTTCTTGGCGAGCGTCTTCACCGGCTTCTGGCCGGCGATCAGCGCGAGCTCGGCCACCGCCGCGTCGAGCTTCTTCTGGTCGCCGGCGGCCTCGCCGACGCCCATGTTGATGACGATCTTCTCGAGCTTGGGCACCTGCATCGGGTTCGTGTAGCCGAACTCGTCCTGCAGCACCTTGCGCACGCGCTCGCCATACGCGACCTGCAGACGCGGCCGCTCCACCGTCTCGCTCATCAGCCGAGCACCTCGCCGGAGGCCTTGGCCACCCGGACCTTCTTGCCGTCATCGAGCACCCGGAAGCCGACGCGCGTGGGCTTGTCGGTCTTGGGGTCGATCGGCATCAGGTTGGAGAGGTGGATCGACGCCTCCTTCTCCACGATGCCGCCCGGCTGGTTCATGCCCTGCGGCTTGGTGTGCCGCTTGACCAGGTTGACGCCCTGCACCACCGCCCGGTCCTCGGTCGGCAGCACGCGCAGGACCTCGCCCCGCTTGCCCTTGTCGCGGCCGGTGGTCACCACCACCCGGTCGCCCTTGCGGATGCGCGCGGCCATCACAGCACCTCCGGCGCGAGGCTGATGATCTTCATGAACTTGCGCGCGCGCAGCTCACGGACCACCGGGCCGAAGATACGGGTGCCGATCGGCTCGTTCTGCTTGTTGATCAGCACGGCGGCGTTGCGGTCGAACCGGATGGCGGAGCCATCGGTGCGGCGCACCGGGTAGGCGGTGCGCACGATCACCGCGCGCTGCACGTCACCCTTCTTCACCTTGCCGCGCGGGATCGCCTCCTTGATGGAGACGACGATCACGTCGCCGACCGAGGCGGTGCGGCGGCGCGAGCCGCCGAGCACCTTGATGCACTGCACCCGGCGCGCGCCGCTGTTGTCGGCGACCTCGAGGTTGCTCTCGACCTGGATCATCGATCAGCCCCCGGCGGGTTCGGCCGACGGCATCGCCGGCAGCGGGGCGAAGGCGGCCGGGCGCTCGACGGCGGCGCCGTTGCGCTCCACCACCAGCCACGACTTGGTCTTCGAGATCGGCCGGCACTCCTCGATCTGCACCACGTCGCCTTCCTTGCACAGGTTGGCGTCGTCGTGAGCCGCGTAGCGCTTCGACCGGCGGATGAACTTCTTGTAGAGCGGATGCATCACGCGACGCTCGACAAGGACGGTCACCGTCTTGTCGGTCTTGTCGCTGACCACCCGGCCCGTGAGGACTCGCTTGGGCATCGCCCCTGGTCTCCTCTAAGCCTTGGCGGCGGAGCGGGTGCGCTCCGCCAGGATCGTCTTCACGCGGGCGATGTCGCGCCGCACCGCGCGGATGCGGCTCACCGCCTCGAGCTGACCCGTAGCACGCTGGAAGCGCAGGTTGAATTGCTCCTTGCGCAGGTCAAGCAGCATGGAATTCAGCTCGTCCGGGGTCTTGGCCCGGACATCGGTGATCTTGGTCATCGGCTCACGCCTCCGCCGCGCCGAGGCGCTGCACGATCTTGGTCTTGATCGGCAGCTTGGCGGCACCGAGCGTCAGCGCCTCCTTGGCGGTCTCGACGCTGACGCCGTCGATCTCGAACATGATGCGGCCCGGCTTCACCCGCGCCACCCAGTACTCGGGCGCACCCTTGCCGGAGCCCATGCGGACCTCGGCCGGCTTCGTCGAGACCGGAACGTCGGGGAAGATGCGGATCCACACGCGGCCCGCGCGCTTCATCGCGCGGGTGATAGCACGGCGCGCCGCCTCGATCTGGCGGGCGGTGACCCGCTCCGGCTCCAGCGCCTTCAGCCCGTAGCCGCCGAAGGTCAGCGTGAAGCCGCCCTTGGCCAGCCCGTGGATGCGGCCCTTATGGGCCTTGCGGAATTTCGTGCGCTTCGGTTGCAGCATGATACCCGGTCCTCAGCGCTGCGGCGCCTGCTCGGCGGCGCGCTTGTCGAGCGCCATCGGGTCGTGCGCGAGGATCTCCCCCTTGAAGATCCACACCTTGACGCCGCAGGTGCCGTAGGTGGTCTTGGCCGTCGCCGTGCCGTAGTCGATGTCGGCGCGCAGGGTGTGCAGGGGCACGCGGCCCTCGCGGTACCATTCCATGCGCGCGATCTCCGCGCCGCCCAGGCGGCCGCCGCAGTTGATGCGGATGCCCTGGGCGCCGAGGCGCATCGCCGACTGGATGGCGCGCTTCATCGCACGGCGGAACGCCACGCGGCGCTCCAACTGCTGCGCGATGTTCTCGGCCACCAGCGTCGCGTCCAGCTCCGGCTTGCGAATCTCGACGATGTTCAGCGACACCTCGGAGCCGGCCATCTTGGCCAGGTCCTTGCGCAGCGTCTCGATGTCGGCGCCCTTCTTGCCGATCACCACGCCCGGGCGGGCCGCATGGATCGTCACGCGCGGCTTCTTCGCCGGGCGCTCGATCACCACGCGGGACACGCCGGCGTTCTTCAGCCGCTCGCGCAGCCGCTCACGCAGGCGCAGGTCCTCGTGCAGCATGCGGGCATAGTCGTTGCCCGCGAACCAGCGGCTGTCCCAGGTCCGGTTGATGCCGAGCCGGAAGCCGATCGGGTTGACCTTGTGACCCATCCTACGCGGCCTCCTTCTCTGCCGCCGCCGCCTGCGCCTGCTCGGCGACGACGATCTTGAGGTGGCTGAACCACTTCTCCACGCGCGCCGCCTTGCCGCGGCCGCGCGCCTGGAAGCGCTTCATCACCACCGAGCGGCCCACCTCGGCGCGGCTGACGACCAGACGGTCGACATCGAGCTGGTGGTTGTTCTCGGCGTTGGCGATCGCGCTCTCCAGCGTCTTCTTCACCGTCAGGGCGATGCGGCGCTTGCTGAAGGTCAGCTGCGCCACCGCGTCCTGCGCCTTGGCGCCGCGGATCAGCCCGGCCACCAGGTTCAGCTTGCGCGGGGAGACGCGGATGTTGCGCGTCACCGCCTGCGCCTCGGTCTCCTCGAGACCGCGCTCGTGCTTCGGCTTGCTCATCGCATCAGCCCCGCTTCGCCTTCTTGTCGGCCGCGTGGCCGGTGAAGGTGCGCGTCGGCGAGAACTCGCCGAACTTGTGGCCGACCATGTTCTCGGTCACCTGCACCGGCAGGAACTTCTTGCCGTTGTAGACGCCGAAGGTGAGGCCCACGAACTGCGGCAGGATCGTCGAGCGGCGGGACCAGATCCGGATGATCTCGTTCCGGCCCGACGCCCGCGCGGCGTCCGCCTTGTTGAGCAGGAAGCCGTCGACGAACGGCCCCTTCCATACGCTGCGCGCCATCGCCTTAGCCCTTCGTCGCGTGGCGGCGGCGCACGATCAGCCGGTCCGTCCGCTTGTTGTTGCGCGTCTTGGCACCCTTGGTCGGCTTGCCCCAAGGCGTGACCGGGTGGCGGCCACCGGAGGTGCGACCCTCGCCACCACCGTGCGGGTGGTCGACCGGGTTCATCACCACGCCGCGGTTGTGCGGGCGGCGGCCCAGCCAGCGCATGCGCCCGGCCTTGCCGAACTGCTGGTTGGAGTTGTCCGGGTTCGACACGGCGCCGATCGTCGCCATGCACTCGGCGCGCACCGTGCGGAGCTCACCGGACATCAGCTTGATCTGCGCATAGCCGGCATCCTTGCCGACCAGCTGCGCGTAGGTGCCGGCCGAGCGCGCGATCTTGCCGCCGGCGCCGGGCTTCATCTCGATGCAGTGCACGATCGTGCCGACCGGGATGGCCGCCAGCGGCATGGCGTTGCCCGGCTTGATGTCGGCCCGCTCGCCCGCCACCACCACGTCGCCGGCCTTCAGCCGCTGCGGCGCGAGGATATAGGAAAGCTCGCCGTCCTCGTACTTCACGAGGGCGATCCAGGCAGTGCGGTTCGGGTCGTACTCGAGCCGCTCGACCGTCGCCGGCACGCCGAACTTGGTGCGACGCTTGAAGTCGACGTAGCGATAGGACTGCTTGTGTCCGCCGCCGCGGAACCGGACGGTGGTGCGGCCGTGGTTGTTGCGGCCGCCCGAGTGCTTCTTGCCCTCGGTGAGCTGCTTGACCGGCGCGCCCTTCCACAGCTCCGTCCGCTTGACGAGGACGGTGCCGCGCAGGCTCGGCGTGACCGGGTTGAATGTCTTCAGCGCCATGACGTCACGCGAGTCCCGTCGTCAGGTCGATGCTCTGGCCCTCGGCCAGGCGCACGATCGCCTTCTTCCAGTCGGAACGCTGGCCCTCGCGGCCGCGGAACCGCTTGGCCTTGCCCTTCACGGTGACCGTGTTCACCGCGAGCACGTTCACGCCGAACAGGCCCTCCACCGCGGCGCGGATCTGGGGCTTGGTCGACTCCAGCGGCACGCGGAAGACGATCTGGTTCTGCTCGGCCAGGATCGTCGCCTTCTCGGTCACGACCGGGGAGAGGATCGTCTGGTACATCTGCTCGCGCGAGAACGGGCGGCCGGCGGACAGCTCGCCCGGAGCGCGGGTCTTCTTCGCGGCCTCGCTCACTTCAGTCGCTCCTGCAGGGCCTCGACGCCGGCGCGGGTCACGGCCAGAACGTCGTGCTTGAGGATGTCGTACACGTTGGCGCCGATGGTCGGCAGCACGTGCACGTGCGGCAGGTTGCGCGCGGCGCGGCCGAAGCCCTCGCTCACCGTCGCATCCACCACCAGCGCGCTGGCCCAGCCCAGTGCCTTGACCTGGCCGGCCAGCGCCTTGGTCTTGCCGTCCGAGGCCGCGGTGTCGAGCACCACCAGCTTGCCCTCCGCCGCCTTCTGCGACAGCGCCGAGATCAGGCCGAGGCGGCGCACCTTCTTGGGCAGCGCGTAGCCATGGTCGCGCACGACCGGGCCGTGCACCACGCCGCCGGTGCGGAACTGCGGCGCGCGCAGCGAGCCCTGGCGGGCATTGCCCGTGCCCTTCTGGCGGTACGGCTTCTTGGTCGTGCCGGACACCTCGCCCATGCCCTTGACCTTGTGCGTGCCGGCGCGCCGCTTGGCGAGCTGCCAGTGCACGACACGCGCCATGATGTCCGCGCGCGGGGTGGCGCCGAACAGCGCGTCAGGCAGGTCGAGCTCACCCGCCTGGCCGTTTTCCAGTGTGATAACCGGAACCTGCATCGTTCTCGTCCTCAGGCCGCGGTCGGGTACGGCGCGTCGGCGTGACGCTTGCGCTTCACCGCGTCGCGCACCAGCACCCAGCCGCCCTTGGCACCCGGAACCGCGCCCTTCACCAGGATGAGACCCTTCTCGGCATCGACGCCGGCGATCTCGAGATTCTGGGTGGTGATGCGGTCCGTGCCGAGGTGGCCGGCCATCTTCTTGTTCTTGAAGGTCTTGCCGGGGTCCTGACGGTTGCCCGTCGAACCGTGGCTGCGGTGGCTGATCGAGACGCCGTGCGACGCCTCGAGGCCCGAGAAGTTCCAGCGCTTCATCGCGCCGGCGAAGCCCTTGCCGATGGCCTGGCCGGTCACGTCGACCTTCTGGCCCTTCACGAAATGCGCGGCCGAGAGTGCCGTGCCGGGCTGCAGCGCCGCGTCGGTGGCGACACGGAACTCGACCAGCTTCTTCGGCGCCTCGACACCCGCCTTCGCGAAGTGCCCCTTGTTCGCCTTGGTCACGTTCTTCGGCTTCGCCCGGCCGATGCCGAGCTGGACCGCGTCGTAACCGTCCTTCTCCGTCGTGCGGGTCGAGACCACGCGCACCTCGTCGAGGTGCAGCACGGTGACCGGCACGGTCGACCCGTCATCGTTGAAGAGCCGGGTCATGCCCAGCTTCTTCGCGATCAGGCCCGTGCGACCATAGGTGGCCATCGTCCGATGCTCCCCTGCGGTCTCAGATCTTGATCTCGACGTCGACGCCCGCGGCGAGGTCGAGCTTCATCAGCGCGTCCACGGTCTGCGGCGTCGGGTCGACGATGTCGAGCAGGCGGCGATGCGTCCGGATCTCGAACTGCTCGCGGCTCTTCTTGTCGACGTGGGGCGAGCGGTTCACCGTGAACCGCTCGATCTCCGTCGGCAGCGGAATGGGGCCGCGCACCCGGGCACCCGTGCGCTTCGCCGTGTTCACGATCTCCCGCGTGCTGGTGTCCAGCACACGGTGATCGAACGCCTTCAGGCGAATGCGGATATTCTGACTGTCCATCGGTCGCGGACCCATATCCTCTCAGAGAGCGATCCGCCCCGTCACTTCGTGATGCTGGCGACGACGCCGGCGCCGACGGTGCGGCCGCCCTCGCGGATGGC
>NZ_JALPRX010000156.1 GCF_023223525.1 Roseomonas acroporae
CGGCGGAGGGTCCAGGGAGGCGGCGCCTCCCTGGCGGGCGGGGTCCGGGGAGGGCAGCGCCCTCCCCGCGGTCAGCCCAGCGTGATGACCAGGTTGCGCATCGCGTCCACGGCGACGGCCGAGTCCGGCCCGACCACGCAGGTCGATTCCCGCTCCTCCACCAGCGCCGGGCCGGCGAATTCCGCGCCGACCGGCAGGGCGTAGCGATCGTACACCGCGCAGTCCCGCCAGCCATGGCCCTCGAACAGCACGCGGCGGCCGGGGCGGCGCGCCGCTTCCAGGCTGGTCGTGCCGCCGGCCGGCGCGCCGCCGAGGCGGATGTCGCTGCCCGGCGCGGCGCAGGCGAGACGCCAGCTCAGCGCCTCGATCGGGCTGTCCTCCATCACCCGGCCGAAGCGGGCGCGGTAGCTCTCGAAGAAGGCGGCGCGGATCGCCGGCAGGTCGGCCTCGGCGAGCGTCAGCCCCGGCAGCGGCACCGGGATCTCGAAGCCCTGGCCGACATGGCGCATCTCGGCGGTGGGGGTATAGGCGATGCGGTCGGGGTCGGCGCCGGCCTCGGTCAGCAGGGCGTGGCCGATGCCGCGCATCTCCTCGAACAGCGCGTTGACGCGGCCCCAGTCCAGCCGCTCCAGCCGGCCCACGTAACTCCGCACCATGTCGGTGGCCGGCGGCGCGACGAGGAAGCCGAGCGCCGAGGCCACGCCGGCGCCGAGCGGCACCACCACGCGGTCCATCTTCAGCAGCCGGGCGAGGTTGCAGGCATGCACCGGCCCGGCGCCGCCGAAGGCGATCAGCGTGTAGCGGCGCGGGTCCTTGCCCTTCTCGGCGAGGTGCATGCGGGTCGCGGCCGCCATGGTCTCGTCCACGATGCGCTGCACGCCGAGGGCGGCGTCCTCCGCCGCCATGCCGATCGCGGGCGAGATCCGCTCCGCGAAGGCGCGGCGCACGCGGTCCGGATCGAGCTTCATCTCGCCGCCGAGGAAGTAGGCGGGATCGAGCCGGCCCAGCACGAGGTCGGCGTCGGTCACCGCCGGCTGGGTGCCGCCGCGCCCGTAGCAGACGGGTCCCGGCACCGCGCCGGCCGAGCGCGGCCCGACCTTCATCAGCCCCGAGCCGGGATCGACATGGGCGAGGCTGCCGCCGCCCGCGCCGATCTCGATCATGTCCACCACCGAGACCTTCAGCGGCAGGCCGGAGCCCTTCTGGAAGCGGCGCACGCGCCCCGCCTCGAAGTCGAATTTGTGGTCCGGCGCGCCGTTCTCGACCAGGCACATCTTGGCCGTGGTGCCGCCCATGTCGAAGGAGACGACCTTGTCCAGCCCGGCGAGCTTGGCGAGGAAGGAGGCCGCCATGGCGCCGGCGGCCGGGCCGGATTCGATCAGGCGGATCGGGTAGGCCTTGGCCTCGCGCACCGTGGTGATGCCGCCGCCCGAGAGCATGACGTAGAGGTTGCCGCCGAAGCCGAGCGCCTTGAGCGAGCCCTCCAGCCTGTCGAGGTAGCGCTGCATCAGCGGCTGGACATAGGCGTTGGCGCAGGCGGTGCTGGTCCGCTCGAACTCGCGGATCTCCGGCGCCACCTCGGCCGAGAGGGAGAGCGGCAGGCCGGGGAACAGGGCCTGGATGATCTCCCCGGCGCGGCGCTCGTGCCGCGGCGCGTGGTAGCTGTGCATGAAGCCGACGGCCAGGGCCTCGCAGCCCTCCCGCTCCACCAGACGGCGCGCGGCGGCGGCGACGGCGGCCTCGTCGAGCGGCAGCAGCACCGCGCCGTTGGCGTCGATGCGCTCGGGCACCTCCAGCCGTCGGTGGCGCGGCACCAGGGTGGGCGGCGCCTCCAGGAACAGGTCGTAGAGGTCGTAGCGGGTCTCGCGGCCGATCTCGATGCTGTCGCGGAAGCCCTCCGTGGTCAGCAGCCCGACCCTGGCGCCGGTGCGCTCGATGATGGTGTTGGTGACCAGGGTGGTGCCGTGGACGACGCTGTGCAGCGCCTCGGGCCGCAGCCCGGTCTCCTCCAACAGCCGGACGATGCCGCTGATGATGGCCTCGCTCGGGTCGTGCGGCGTGGTCAGCAGCTTGCCGGTATGCACGAGGTCGCGCGCCGGATCGTGCAGCACGAGGTCGGTGAAGGTGCCGCCGACATCGACGCCGATCCGGGCGGTGGAGGGGTGGGCGGTGGGGGCCGTGCTCGCCATGGGTTCAGTCCTCCAGCCCGTAGTCGCGCCGCGCGGATTCCGCCGAGACGTAGCCGTCGCGCAGATCGGCCTTCACCGCCTCCCGGTCGCGCTGCCTCGGATCGCCGTAGCCGCCGCCGCCGGCATAGAGCAGCGTCACCCGTTGCCCCGGCTCGACGGTGGTGCGGGATTTCGGGTGCGGCTTCGTGCCGTCGGCGAAGCGGATCACGGAAGGCGCGCCGGGCAGGCCGCCCAGCACGCCGCCGGCCGGGTGCTGGTGCCGGTCCGACAGCAGCGAGAGCCGCGCCGGCCCGGGCGAGCGCAGCTCCAGCTCCACCTCCTGCCCCGGACCGCCGCGGAAGGTGCCGGGGCCGCCGCTGTCGGGGCGCAGCCGCTTCTTCCACACCACGATCGGCGCCACGCTCTCATAGGCCTCGATGGAGCCGGCGCCGACATTGGTCGGGAAGGCGGTGGTCGCCATGCCGTCCTTGTGCGGCGCGGCACCCATGCCGCCGGAGGCGAACAGCACCTGCGAGAACGGGTCGCCATCCGCCTTGCGGCCGCTGAACAGCGCCCGCATGGTCGGCGCGCCGCCGCAATCGGCGATCACCTTGTCCGGCATCACCGGCGCCAGCGCCTGGTAGATCGCGCCCGCCAGCAGGTGCCCGGTGAGCTGCCGCGCCGAGCAGGGCGCCGGGTAGACCGGGTTCAGGATCGACCGCTCCGGCGCCGCCACGGTGATGGCGCGGTAGGAGCCCTCGTTGCGCGGCGTGAAGGGGTCGAGCGCGCACTTCACCGGGTAGACGGAATAGGCGTGGGTGTAGTTCAGCACGCAATTGATGCCGCGGTCGATCTGCGGCGAGGTGCCGGCATAGTCGATGTGCATGGTGTCGCCCGCCACCGTCACGGCGCAGGCGATGCGGGTGACGTGCTCGTCGAAGCCGTCCGCCTCGACCACCGAATGGTAGGTGCCGTCCGGCACCTCGGCGATGGCGCGGCGCATGGCGCGGTCGGCGCGCTCGGCCAGGGCTTCCGAGAGGCCCTGCAGGTCCGGCAGGCCGGTATCCTCGAGGAATTCGGCGACGCGGCGCACCGCCACGTCGTTCGCCACCACCTGGGCCTCCAGGTCGCCGAGCGTCTGGCGCGGCACGCGGACATTGCCGGCGAGCAGCTCGGTCAGCCCCTCGTTCCACCGCCCCTCGCGCAGCAGCCGCGTCGGCAGGATGCGGATGCCCTCCTCGAACAGCTCCCGGCAATCGGCCGACCAGAGCGAGCCGCCGACATCCGGCGAGTGCGAGATGGAGCCGGCGAAGCCCACCAGCGCGCCGCGATGGAAGATCGGGCTGACCACGGTGAAGTCCGGCAGGTGGCCGGTGGCGAGCCAGGGATCGTTGGTCACCACCGCGTCGCCGGGCCGCCAGGTCCCGGCCGGGAACTTCTCCAGGAAGGCCTTGGTGGTCTTGGGCAGGATGCAGGAGAAGGAGGCGATGCCGCCGGTGTTCTCCGAGACGCTGTCGCCGTTGCGGTCCATCAGCACCGTGGCGAAGTCGTTGGACTCGCGGACGATGGTGGAGAAGGCGGTGCGCAGCAGGCCGGTCGCGGCCTCGTCGGCGATGGAGATCAGCCGGTTCCAGTAGATCTCCAGCGTGATCGGGTCGAATTGCGGCGGGGTTTCCGGCATGGGCGGGGCTCCCGGGAAAGGGGTGGTCGGCGTGGGGGAGGGGGTCAGCGCAGCCCGGCGCAGAAGCGGCCGATGCGCAGGCAGGCCTCGCGCAGCACCGCGTCGTCGGCGGCGTAGCTGAGGCGGAAATGGCCGGGGGCGAGGAAGGCGCTGCCGGGCACGGTGGCGACGCCCTCCTCGGCCAGCAGGGCGGTGACGAAGTCGGAATCCGTCCCGATCCGCGCGCCGCCGGCGCTGGTGCGCCCGAGGCAGCCGCGCAGGTCGGGAAAGACGTAGAAGGCGCCTTCCGGCATCGGGCAGCGCAGCCCGGGCGCCGCGTCGAGCAGCGGCACCACCATGTCGCGCCGGCGCTGGTAGGCCGCGCGCATCTGCGCCACGCAATCCTGCGGGCCGGAGAGGGCCGCCAGCGCCGCGGCCTGGCTGATGCTGCTCGGGTTGCTGGTGCTCTGGCCCTGGAGCTTGTCCATCGCCTTGACGAGCGGCACGGGCGCGCCGGCATAGCCGATGCGCCAGCCCGTCATCGCGTAGCTCTTGGAGCAGCCGTTCATCGTCACCGTGCGCTCGCGCAGGCGCGGCTCGGCCTGCAGCACGGTGGCGACGCGGAAGCCGTCATAGACCAGCTTGTCGTAGATGTCGTCGGTCAGCACCCAGACCTGCGGGTGGCGCAGCAGCACCTCGGTCAGCGGCCGCAGGTCCTCGGCGGAATAGGCGGTGCCGGTCGGGTTGCCCGGGTTGTTCAGGATCAGCCACTTCGTGCGCGGCGTGATCGCGGCCTCCAGTTGCTCGGCGCCGAGGCGGAAGCCCCGGTTCGGGCCGCATTCCACCGTCACCGGCACGCCGCCGGCGAGCTTGACGATGTCGGGGTAGCTGACCCAGGTGGGCGTCGGGATGATCGCCTCGTCGCCCTCGTCGATCGTCGCCAGCAGCGCGTTGAAGATCACCTGCTTGCCGCCGGTGGCGACGATGGTCTCCTCCGGCCGGTAGTCGAGCCCGCTGTCCTGCCGGAACCGCTCGGCGACGGCGCGGCGCAGCGCCGGGGTGCCGGCCGTGTCGGTGTAGCGCGTCTCGCCGGCCTCGATCGCGGCATGGGCGGCGTCGCGGATGTGGCGCGGCGTGTCGAAATCGGGCTCGCCGGAGGAGACGCGGAGGATGTCGCGCCCCTCCGCCGCCAGCCGCGCCGCCACCATGCGCATCGCCACGGTGGGCGAGGCGGAGATCCGGTCCAGACGCGCCGCCGTCAATGCCATGCCCGGATCCTCTTCGCTGCCGCAGCAGAGGCTAGGCGCCGGGGATTGATAGCGTCCAATATGGTTTCCGACCGATTTGATAGCGGGATCGAATGGAGCTTCGCCACCTCCGCGCCTTCGTCACCCTGGCCGAGGAGCTGCATTTCGGCCGCGCCGCCGGCCGGCTGGGCATCTCCCAGCCGCCGCTGAGCCAGCAGATCAAGGCGCTGGAGACGCAGCTCGGCGCCCGGCTGCTGGAGCGGACCAACCGGCACGTGGCGCTGACCGATGCCGGCCGGCTGTTCCTGCCCGAGGCGCACGCCACCCTGGCGCAGGCGGCGCGCGCGGCGCAGGTGGCGGCGCGGGCGCAGCGCGGCGAGCTCGGGGAGCTGCGCATCGGCATGTTCCCCTCGGCGCCGCTGACCGACGCGGTGGGGCGCTGCATCCTCGCCTTCCGCCGCCGCTTCCCCGAGGTGCAGCTCGTGCTCAACGAGTTCGAGAGCCGGCAGCAGACCGAGGCGCTGGCGCAGGGGCGCGAGCAGATCGCGATCATCCGCAGCCAGGGCGAGCCCTCCCTGCCGCCGGGCCTGGTCGCCACCGAGCTGTTCCGCGAGCCGCTGGTCGTCGCCCTGCGGATGGACCACCGGCTGGCCGCGGGCAGCGGCCCGCTGCCGGTCGCCGCGCTGGCCGAGGAGCCCTTCGTGTTCTACGGCGGCGCCATGGGGCAGACCCTGCCGGCCCAGGTCATGGCGCTGTGCCGGGCCGCCGGCTTCGTGCCGCGCATCAGCCAGCTCGCCAACGCCAACGCCACCATCATCGCGCTGGTCGCGGTCGGCCTCGGCATCGCCGTGGTGCCGGAGGCGATGGGCCGGTTGCGGCACGAGGCGGTGACCTGCCGCCCGCTCGATGCCGCCGACGCCACCACGCCGGTCTGGATCCTGCGCCGGCGGGGCGAGCGGTCCCCGCTCGTCGCCAGCTTCCTCGACCTGGCGCGTCAGGGCGCCGCGGCGGCCCCCTGACCGGGCCACCCCGGGCGCGCCGTGTCGCCTGCCTGCCACGAGCGGGGGGCGTCCGCGCCGTCACGACGCCCCGCTCTCACTGGAACGGCCACGGCAGCGGGTTCGGCGGCACCGCGAACCAGCCGAACAGGCGGTTGAGCACGAGGGCGAAGTCGTAGGGCAGCGCCGACCAGCGCGGCGTCCCGCCCCAGGCCCAGCTCCAGGGCGTCACCGCCCAGACCACGAACAGCCCTGCCGCCTCGGCCCGCGCGGTTCGCGCCAGGAAGGAACCGTCGAGCAGCCAGAAGACCGCGACCAGCGGGAAGGTCACGACCGCCAGCACACGGGTCTGGTCGCCCGCCAGCGGCAGGAGCAGCAGCAGCGCACCGAGCGGCAGGAAGAAGGGCAGCGACCGCCGCCCGAGATCGGCGTAACGCAGCGCCACCAGCCACCCCGGCCCGAGCACCGACCAGAGCACGACATGCGGGTGCAGGAGGAACTGGCGCAGGCATTCGCCGAGATGGGCGGCCAGCCAGTCCAGCCGCCCCGACCGCACCGCCACCCCGTTCCAGGCGAGGATGCCGTGCAGCCCCGCCTTGCCCAGCACCACGCCGGCCAGCAGGGCAAGGGCGGCGCGCGGCCCGCACAGCGTCGCGATGCCCTGGCGCCTCGCCAGCAGCGTGGCGGCGAGCAGGCCGGCGGCGGCGAGGCAGCCCTGCTCGAAATGCTGCATGCCCAGCGCGACGCCGACCAGCCCCACGGCCGGCGGCCGGCGCGCCAGGGCGAGGGCGGCGAGCAGCAGGAGCAGGGTCAGCCCGTCCGGGCCGATCCAGAACCAGGCGGTCGCCGAGACCGGCAGGGCGGCGAACAGGATCAGCGCGACACGCGCCTCGCGCGGCGGGAAGCGACGGAAGGCCAGCGCCACGAACAGCGCCGTGAAGGCCAGGCCGAAGGCGGCATGCAGGGCGAAGAAGAAGGTGGGGCGATGGAAGCGCAGCGTCCAGGCGAGGAACGGGCCCAGCCAGTTCCCGAGCAGGTAGTGGGACTCGGGATCGGGGAACGGGTTGGCGAAGGGGTTGCGGGCGACGAGCGCGCCGAGGTCGAGGTTCGGCATGAGCCACACCCCGGTGCGCAGCAGCATCACGCCGAACAGCAGCAGCAGGAACGAGGCGGGGCTGGTGTCGAAGAGCAGGGCCTCGACGCGGCGCAGGGCTTTCATCGCCGCCGGGCGGAGCGGGGGCGCCGCGCGACGTGCGGGGCGCTTTCCCGAGGGGCATGACGCCGCCCGGACCCCGCCACGCCGGCTTCTGGGCCAACCCCTGGGCCACCCCCTGGGCCGGCTCCTGGAAGGACCCGTGGCGAACCGCCGTCCCAACCGGACCGCGGTTCGCCGAGGGCGCGGCTTCCACCCGACCGCGTCGGGCGGAAGCCGCGCCAGCCAGTGCCTTCGTGCATCTTCCGGGGCGGCATGCCGGCATGCCCGGCGGGAAGGCGCTCCGGCGTCAGCCTGCCGGCTTGTCCTTGTCCGGGATGTTCACGAAGCCCTTGCCATCCGGCTTGCCGACCACGGCGGCCTGCTCGCCGGTCTCGTTGGCGTACATCTCGCCCGCCGTCGGGTCGGGCGCGGCCGGGTCGTGCTGGTCGCGCTTCGGGTCGTGCGGGCCGACCTTGGCGGGGCGGGCGGATTTCTCGTGGAAGTCGATGGCCATGGCAGCCTCCCGTCGGGGGTTCCCGGGCCTCAACGCCCGTCCCGCGCCCGGGATCGTCGCCACAGCCACGGTTCCGACGCGCCCTCTCCCGTCGGCCGCCCGCCCTCAGCCTGCCTCCGGCGCCTCCCAGCCGATCGCCCGGCGCAGGAAGGCGGCGCCGAGCGCCGCGAAGGCCGCCACCTCGGCATTGTCCTTGCCGAAGCCGTGGCCGCCGGCCTCGGGCTCGTGGAAGCGCGCGTCGTGGCCGAGCTCCTGCAGCTTCGCCGCCATCTTGCGGGCGTGGCCGGGATGCACCCGGTCGTCGCGCCGCGTGGTGGCCAGCAGGATCGGCGGATACGGCCGCCCCGCCCCGGCCAGATGGTAGGCCGAGACGTGCTGCAGGAACGCCCAGTCCTCCGGCTTCTCCGGGTCGCCGTACTCGGCGATCCAGCTCGCCCCCGCCAGCAGCCTCGTGTAGCGGCGCATGTCGATCAGCGGGATGGTGCAGAACAGCGCGCCGAAGCGCTCCGGGTAGCGCACCAGCATGTTGGCGATCAGCAGCCCGCCGTTCGAGCCGCCCTCGGCGGCGATGCGCCCCGGCCGGGTGACGCCGCGCTTCACCAGGTCGTCGGCCACCGCCGCGAAGTCGTCATGGCTGCGCGCCTTCAGCGCCAGCCGCCCGGCCTCGTGCCAGGCGGTGCCGAACTCGCCGCCGCCGCGGATGTTGGCCACCACCGCCGTGCCGCCGCGCTCCAGCCACAGCTTGCCGGTGCGCGTCATGTAGGTGGGCAGCGAGGAGACGCGGAAGCCGCCGTAGCCGGTCAGGTGCACCGGCGCCTCCCCGGTCGGGCCGCCTTCCGGCCCCACCTGGAAGTAGGGGATGCGCTCCCCGTCCACCGAGACCGCCTCGTGCCGCGTCACCGCGAGGCCGGCGGCGTGGAACAGCACGGGCGAGCGCTTCAGCAGCGCCGGCATGGGCAGGCCGGGCGGGGCGAGCAGCAGGCTCGGCGGCGTCACCGGGTCCTGCGCCTCGACCAGCAGCGTGCCGTCCGACTCCTCCGCCTCCGCGTCCAGCGGCCAGACGCTCACCACGCCGATGGTCGGCAGCCCGCCGATCGGTTCCGCCGTCCAGCCGCCATCGCCCGGCCGGTGCCGCGTGAACACCGGCCGCAGGTCGTCCAGCACCGAGAGCACCAGCGCGCCGTCGCACCAGAAGAAGCCCTGGATCGCCCGGCGCGGCCCGGGGACGAACAGCACGGTGAAGTCGCGCCCGCCGGCCAGGAAGTCGTCGAGGCGGATGCCGAGCACCGTGTCCGGTGCGTGGGTCCGGCCGCCCACCGTCCATTCGCCGCGCCGTCGCACCGCGAGCCAGCCGCGCTGCCAGGTGGCGCGCGCGTCGGTCGGCAGGTCGAGCAGGGTGGTCGGGCCGGACTCGTCGCCGAGCCGCACGCGCTGGTCGTAGAAGCCGAGCTGCTCGGCGAAGACCAGCCGGCCCGGCACCTCGCGGTCCACGCCGCCCCAGAGGCCCATCATCTCCGGCCCCACCTCGTGCAGCACGCGCGTCGCCAGCGGATCCTCGCCGCGCCGCCACAGCCGCACCGTGCGCGGGTAGCCGGAGGCCGTCGCCATGCCCTCGCCCAGCGCCGAGGAGAGCAGCAGCGTGTCGCGGTCGATCCAGTCCACGCCGCCCTTGGCCTCGGGCGCGGCGAAGCCGCCGGGCACGAAGGCCCGCGCCGCCAGGTCGTACTCCCGCAGCACCACCGCGTCGCCGCCGCCGCGCGAGAGGCGCAGCATGGCGCGGTCGTGCCGGCCGGGAAGCGTTGCCGCGCCCTGCCACACCCAGTCCGCGCCCTCGGCGGCCGACAGCGCGTCGAGATCGAGCAGCACCTCCCAGTCCGGGTCGTCGGTGCGGTAGGAGTCGAGCGTGGTGCGGCGCCACAGCCCGCGCGGCCGCGCCGCGTCCTTCCAGAAATTGTAGAGCAGACCGCCGCGCCGCGTGACGTAGGGAACCCGGTCCGGCTGGTCGAGCGCCGCCCGCAGCGCCTCGCGGTCCGCATCGAGGCGCGGCCCGGCGAAGGCGGCCAGCGTCGCCGCGTTCTGCCGCGCCACCCAGTCGAGCGCCCGCGCGCCCTCGATCTCCTCCAGCCAGAGGCGGGGATCGTCGTCGGGGCGCGCGAGGTCGGGCAGGCCGGATTCGTCGGGCATCATGGCCTCCTGTGTCGGCGCGGGGATGCTAGGCAAACCTCTGGAGGTTTGCGCATGGACGAATGGCTGAGCAGGCTTGCGCAGCCTGCCTTCGCCGACTTCCATCCGTGGCGCAGGCTGCGCAAGCCTGCTTAGGCAGAACCTTCCTGCCGGGACCCGGGGGGGTTAGCCCCGCCGGCCGCGCCCGTCGCCCGGACCCGGATGATTCGCCGTTTCGGCGCGCGGCCGCCCCAAAGTCCCGCGTGCGGTACCCGGCCCGCGCAGGTCGGGACCTGTGCGGGCCGGCATCAGTGGTACTGGAACTGCGACGGGTCCACGACCCCCGGCGCCGCGCCGCCGCCGATTCCGCCGCTGCCCGGCGCCGCCCCGGTCAGCGGCGCCGGCGGCGCGGCCGGCTGCTGCCCGTGGCGGGGCGGATAGACCGGGTAGGAGCGCGGATAGACGATCTCCGCCGGCGGCCCGGGCGCCCGCACCGGCCCGACCTTGCCGCAGCCGGCCAGGCCCAGGGACAGCCCCAGCGGCAGGCCGAGCGCCAGCAGGGCCAGCCGCGGGCGGGAGGCGCGGCTCACGCCAGCCTTTCCTGCCACTCGGCCGCCATCCGGCGCACGTTGTCCGGCGCCGTGCCGCCATAGGAGGTGCGCGAGGCGACGGAGGCCTCGACCGTCAGCACCCCGAACACGCCTTCCGTGATGCGCGGCTCCACCGTCCGCATCTCGTCGAGCGACAGCGCGGCGAGGTCCACCCCCTTCGCCTCGGCCATCGCCACCAGCCGGCCGGTGACGTGGTGGGCGTCGCGGAAGGGCAGGCGCAGCTCGCGCACCAGCCAGTCGGCGAGGTCGGTGGCGGTGGAGAAGCCGGCGCCGGCGGCCGCCTTCATGCGCTCGGCGTCCGGCCGCAGGTCGCGCACCATGCCGGCGGTCGCGGCGAGGCCGAGGGCCAGGTTCTCAGCCGCGTCGAACACGCCTTCCTTGTCCTCCTGCATGTCCTTCGCATAGGTCAGGGCGAGGCCCTTCATCACCGTCAGCAGCCCGATCAGGTCGCCGTTGATGCGCCCGGTCTTGGCGCGCACCAGTTCCGCCGCGTCCGGGTTGCGCTTCTGCGGCATGATCGAGGAGCCGGTGGTGAAGGCGTCCGAGAGGCGCACGAAGCCGAAGAAGGGGCTGGTCCAGATCGTCACCTCCTCGGCGAAGCGGGAGAGGTGCGTGGCGCAGATCGCGCAGGCGGCGAGGAATTCCAGCGCGAAGTCGCGGCTGGCGACCGAGTCCAGGCTGTTGCGGGTGGGGCCGTCGAAACCCAGCGCCGCCGCCGTCATGTGCCGGTCGATCGGGAAGCCGGTGCCGCACAGCGCGGCCGCGCCGAGCGGGCTCTCGTTCAGGCGGCGGCGGCAATCGGCGAGGCGGCCGCGGTCGCGCGAGAGCATCTCGACATAGGCCAGCAGGTGGTGGCCGAGGGTGGTGGGCTGCGCCGGCTGGAGATGGGTGAAGCCCGGCATCACCGTGCCGGCATGCTCGGCGGCGCGGTCCGCCAGCGCCCGCATGCAGTCGGCGAGCTGGGCGTCGAGCCCGTCGATCGCGTCGCGCACCCAGAGGCGGATGTCGGTCGCCACCTGGTCGTTGCGCGAGCGCGCCGTGTGCAGGCGCTTGCCGGCCTCGCCGATCGCCTCGGTCAGCCGCGCCTCCACGTTCATGTGGATGTCCTCCAGCGCGTCCGAGAACTCGAAATCGCCGGTCTCGATGCGGGCGCCGATGGCCGCCAGCCCCTCGCGGATCGCCTTCTCCTCCGCGTCCGAGAGGATGCCCACATGGCGCAGCATGGCGGCGTGGGCGAGGCTGCCCCTGATGTCCTGCCGCCACAGCTTGCGGTCGAAGCCGATCGAGGCGTTGATGGCGCCCATGATGGCGGACGGACCGGCCGCGAAGCGCCCGCCCCATTGCTGGTTCGCGGTGGGCTGGTTGGCCGTGGCCTGGCTGGCGGCCGGCTGGCCGGCGGCGGAAGCGGGGGCGGCCGGGTCGTTCGGGATGCTGGACAAGGAGAAACCTGTGCTGCGATGCGCGCGCCGGGACTTTCTGGGCCTCGCGGCCCTGGCGGCCAAGGGGGGCGTCCTGGCCGGGACCCTAGCCGCCGCGCTTCCGGCCCGGCAAGGCCGCGCGGCCGGGCTGGCGGAGGCGCTGGCGGCACCCTCGCGCGAAGGCACGCCGCTCCGGCCGGCCGCCGGGCTGCTCGGGCCGCACGGCGCCGAGGCGGTGCCGCCCTTCGCCCCCTTGGACGTGTCGCTGGCCGAGACGCTGGGGCAACTGGTCGAATCGCCGCCGACGCCGCTGCCGGAATTCGGCTTCACCGATGCCGAGGGCACGCCGCGCACCGTGGCCGACTTCGCCGGCAAGGCGCTGGTGATCAACCTCTGGGCGACCTGGTGCGCGCCCTGCGTGGCCGAGATGCCCTCGCTCGACCGGATGCAGGCGGCGCTGGCGGGGGAGGGGGTGGCGGTGCTGCCGCTCTCCTCGGACCGTGGCGGCCGGCCGGTGGTGGAGGCCTTCTACCGCCAGCGCGGGGTGAGCCATCTCGGCGTGTGGCTGGACCCGCGCGGCGCGGCGATGCGGGCGCTGGGGGCGCGGGGGCTGCCCACGAGCATCCTGGTGGACCGGCAGGGGCGGGAGCGGGCGCGGCTGCTCGGGGACGCGGCCTGGGACTCGCCGGCGCTGCTGGCGGCGGTGCGGGCACTGGCGCGGGAGGAGGCGACGCCGCCGGCGTGACGGGCGGCGGGCGTGGGGGCATCGGGGCGCTGCCCCGAACCCCGGCAGGGAGGCGCTGCCTCCCTGCACCCTCCGCCAAGGGGCGAAGCCCCCTTGGATCCCCCGTTTCGGGAAGGACTGCCGGGGCGTTCCAGGCCCCCGGAACCAAAACGAGGAGAGGTGCGGGAGGGCCTCGCCCTCCTGCCGGATGGGGTCCGGGGAAGGCGGAGCCTTCCCTGGCCGGAGGGGTGCGGGGAGGGCGGAGCCCTCCCCGACGATAGGCACGGGGTACGGGGAGGGCGGAGCCCTCCTCGCAGGGAGGCGGGCATGAGCGAGAGCAGGTTGCGCGAGGAGATGGCGCGGCTGGCGAAGTCGCTGTTCGACCGGGGCTTCTCGGTCGGCTCGGCGGGCAACATCAGCGCGGCGGTGGCGGACGGGCTGCTGATCACGCCCACCAATTCGTGCCTCGGCTTCCTCGACCCGGCGAGGATCAGCAAGCTCGACCGGGACGGCAACCACGTCGCCGGCGACCCGCCCTCCAAGGAGGCGCCGCTGCACCGCGCCTTCTACGACACCCGTCCCGGCACCGGCGCGGTGGTGCACCTGCACTCCACCTACGCCACCGCCCTGTCCTGCATGGCCGAGACCGATCCCGCGGACTGCGTGCCGCCGCTGACGCCCTACGTGGTGATGCGGGTCGGGCGGGTGCCGCTGGTGCCCTACTTCCGCCCCGGCGACCCGCGCGGCGGCGAGCTGATCCGGGCGCTGGAGGGGCGGCACGCGGCGGTGCTGCTGGCCAACCACGGGCCGGTGGTCAGCGGTAGGGAGCTGGCCGCCACGGTCTATGCCGCCGAGGAGCTGGAGGAGACGGCGAGGCTGCTCGTCATCCTGCGCGGCGTGCCGGTGCGGATGCTGGACGCGGCGGCGGTGGCCGAGCTGCGCCAGGCCTTCGGTTGAGCCGGCGGCAGCGTCGCGCGGTGCCGCCCGGGTTGCCGAACCGTGGCCGCGCGTCGCGCCGCCGCGGCAGGATGGCCGTCGGGGCGGCATGCGGCGCGGCCGGGATCGCATCCGGCTGCCGGCCATCGTTTCCGGCGTGGCTTCGCGCCGGCGGGCATTCCCGCCCGCCGGCGATCCGGTCCGGGAGGAGCTCCGCATGACGCTCGACCTGCGCGACCCGGGCCTCGAACCGCGCGCCGTCGTCGCGGCGCTGGGGCTGCGGCCGCATCCCGAGGGCGGCCATTACCGCGAGATCTGGCGCGATGCCCCGGCGCCGGGCGGGCGGGGCGCCGGCACCGCCATCTACTACCTGCTGGCCGAGGGCGAAGCCTCGCACTGGCACCGGGTGGATGCGGTGGAAGCCTGGCACTGGTACGGCGGCGCGCCGCTGGCGCTCTCGCTGTCGCCGGATGGCCGGGAGGTGGCCGCGCATCGCCTGGGTCCGGCCCTGTCGGCCGGGGAGGCGCCCTTCGCGATCGTGCCGGCCGGCTGCTGGCAGGCCGCGCGCACGCTCGGGCGCTGGACGCTGGTCGGCTGCACCGTCTGCCCGGCCTTCGACTTCGCCGGCTTCGAGATGGCGCCACCCGGCTGGCAGCCCGGCACCGGGCCCCGCTAAGCCGGGGACACGCGCCCGACGGCGCTTTCCCGATCCCGCCGCCCGCGACCGGGGCAGGGGGGCGAACCATGCGATCCGGGACCTCTACCTCACCACCGAGGGCCAGAGCTGCCAGGCACGCACCAGCGCCGACACGGTCAGCGCCACCAGCACCGCCTTCCAGCCGTGGCGGGCGAACCATTGCTCGAATCGGCGCATCGCGGCTCCGGCAGAGGGACGGATGCCGGAGATGGGTCGCCGGAGGACGGATCGCCAGGGCGGCCATGCGCCCCGGCGTCCGCCCCGCCCGGCGTCACTGCCGCTCGATTCCCGCCCGCGACGCGACCTCGGACCACTTCGCCACCTCGGCGGCGACGAATTCCTGCGCCTCGCCCGGCCCGTTGCCGACCACCGTGGCCCCGAAGCCGGCGAAGCGCTCGCGCACCGCGGGCTCGCGCAGCTGCGCCGCCGTGTCGGCGGCGATGCGCGCCGCGACCGGGACCGGCAGCCCGGCGGGCGCGATCAGCGCGCCCCAGGTCGCCGCCTCGAAGCCCGGGAAGCCCGCCTCCGCCATGGTCGGCACGTCGGGCAGCGGCGCCACGCGCTGCGCCGAGGTCACCGCCAGCGCCTTCAGCTTGCCGCCCTGCACATGGCCGAGCACGGAGGGAAGCGGGTCGAACATGATGCCGACGCGCCCGGCCATCAGGTCGGGGTGCGCCGCGGTGCTGCCGCGATAGGGGACATGCGTCAGCTCCACCCCGGCGCGGGCGGCGAACATCTCGGCGGCCAGGTGCACGGCGCCGCCGGTGCCGGCGAAGCCGATGCCGCCCCGGCGCTTCGCCAGCGCCGCCAGTTCCTGCGGCGTGTTCGCGGGGAAGTCGGGGGCGGCCACCAGCACCAGCGGCACGCTGTAGATCACGCTGAGCGTGGCGAGGTCGCGCAGCGTGTCGAAGGGCGTGCGGTAGAGCGCCACGTTCACGGCGTGGTTCACCGAGACCATGCCCAGCGTGTGCCCGTCGGGCGCCGCCTTGGCCACGGCCTCGGTGCCGATGATGCCGTTGGCGCCGGCGCGGTTCTCCACCACCACCGGCTGGCCCCAGACGGGCGAGAGCCGCTCGCCCAGGAGGCGCGCGGCGATGTCGGCCGAGCCGCCCGGCGTGTAGGGCACGACGATGCGCACCGAGCGGTTCGGGAAGCCCGCCTCGCCGCCCGTCTGGGCCAGGGCGCGGCCGGCGAGCAGCAGCATCGGCATGGCGAGCGCGGCACGGCGCGTCGGCGCCGGCGGGGTCGGGCTGGGGTGACTGTCGGACATTCCTTCCTCACCTGCTGTTCTTTCTCGTGGCCTAAGCAAACCTCTGGAGGTTTGCGCATGGACGAATGGCTGAGCAGGCTTGCGCAGCCTGCCTTCGCCGACTTCCATCCGTGGCGCAGGCTGCGCAAGCCTGCCTGGAGCGGATCGCCGTCGGGCGGACACGCCCGGCGGCGAATCCGCACCGAGAACAACGAGCTACGGCGAACCGCAGTCCCAACCGGACTGCGGTTCGCCGTGGCCGGCGGCACACGCGCCCAGGCGAGGGTCGCCCGCCGGCCCGGCGCGCGGGTCCGGGGGGTGATCCGGGACGATTCCGCCACGCTCCCGGCCCCCGTGGCCGCCGCGGCCGG
>NZ_JALPRX010000157.1 GCF_023223525.1 Roseomonas acroporae
CGAACCGCAGTCCCAACCGGACTGCGGTTCGCCGTGGCCGGCGGCACACGCGCCCAGGCGAGGGTCGCCCGCCGGCCCGGCGCGCGGGTCCGGGGGGTGATCCGGGACGATTCCGCCACGCTCCCGGCCCCCGTGGCCGCCGCGGCCGGCGGGAGCGGGACCCGCGCGGGCCCCGGGGCTCGGCGCGTCGCTACTCGGCGGCCGCGTGACGGGTCAGGCCCCAGGCGGCGAGGTTGCGGCGCAGCTCGGCGTCGGCGCGCGGCGTCAGCGGCCAGGCGGAGGGCGGGCGGGTCGGGCCGCAATCCTCGCCCATGAGCTGCAGCGAGGCCTTGACCACGGTGACGTTGGTGCCGTTGCCCTCCTCGGCGCGCAGCGCCTCGAACGGCTCCATGGTCTCGATCAGCGCGGCGGCGCGGCCGTAGTCGCCCGCCTCCAGCGCCGCGTGGATCGCGACGGAGTGCTCCGGCCAGACGTTGATCAGGCCCGAGGTGAAGCCACGCGCGCCCACGGCGTAGAGCGGCGGCGCCCAGGTCTCGGCCAGCCCGCCCACCCAGGCGATGTCGCGCCCGGCGGTGCGGCGGATGCACTCGCCGAGGCGCAGCGGCGTCGGCGAGGCCCACTTCACGCCCACCACCTCGGGGATGTTGCAGAGCGCCTCGATGGCGTCGAGGCCGATGCCGTCGTTGCGCAGGTAGAGCACGATCGGCAGCCCCTCGGCGGCCTCGGCCACGCGCCGGACATAGGCGACCACGCCGCGCGGCGCCACGAACGGATCGGGCGGCTGGTGCACCATCAGGGCGGCCGCGCCGGCCTTGCGCGAGGCGCGGGCCAGGGCGCAGGCATCGCCGATGCCGCGGCCGACGCCGGCCACCAGCGGCACGCGGCCGGCCACCACCTCGGCGGCGCCGTGCACCATCGCCTCCGCCTCGGCCGTGGTCAGGCCGTAGAACTCGCTGGTGTTGCCGTTGGCGACCAGGATGTGCACGCCCGCGCGCACGGCGCGGTCCACGATGGGGGCGAGGCGGTAGGGCACGGGCCGGTCCTGGGCGTCGAAGGGCGTGACCAGGATGCCGGAGATGCCGTTGAGGGCCGCGCGCAGCGCGCTGCCGGGCTGGATCATGCTGGGGGTTTCCTCTCTCATCCGGCTGAGGGCGGGAAATGCCGCCTTGCAATCTGCTATAGCAGTTGCTACGGCTTGGTGGAAGCGCCGATGCGTGGACCGACGGAGGAAACCGACATGCCGCCAACCAAGAGACGCCGCCTTCTCGGCACCGCCCTGGCCCTGCTGGCCGGCCTTGCCGCCGCCCCTGCCCTGGCGCAGCCGCGCGCCTGGCCGGACCAGCCGATCCGGGTGATCGTGCCCTTCTCGGCCGGCACCTCCGACACCGTGGCGCGCCTGGTCAGCATCGAGATGGGCAAGGCGCTGGGGCAGCCCTTCGTGGTGGAGAACCGGCCCGGCGCCGGCGGCAACCTCGGCTCCGAGACCTGCGCGCGGGCGCCGGCGGACGGCTACACGATCTGCCTCGGCACGATCAGCAGCCACGCCATCAACCCGGCGATCTATCCGCGCATCCCCTACAACAACCTGCGCGACTTCGCGCCGATCACGCAGCTCGCCTCGCAGCCCAACGCGCTGGCGGTGGGCGAGAGCTTCCCGGCGCGCAACGTCGCCGAGCTGATCGCCTACCTGAAGGCCAACCCGGGCCGGGTGAATTACGGTTCCTCGGGCGTCGGCACCTCCGTCCACCTCGCGGGGACGCTGTTCTCGCAGCTCGCCGGCGTCGAGATCGAGCACGTGCCCTATCGCGGCTCGGGCCAGATCACCACGGCGCTGCTCGGCGGCGAGCTGCCGATGGCGTTCGACAATTTCTCCTCCGTCTGGCCCTTCGCGCGCGAGGGCAAGCTGCGCATCCTCGGCGTCACCTCGCTGCGGCGTTCGCCGACCGCGCCCGACGTGCCGGCGATCGCCGAGACGGTGCCGGGCTTCGAGAGCCTCTCCTGGCACGGCTTCTTCGCCCCCGCCCGCACCCCGCCCGAGATCATCAACCGGCTGAACGCCGAGGCGCGCGCGGCGCTGGCGCTGCCCTCCGTCACCGCGCGCTTCGCCGAGCTCGGCATCACCCCGGTCGGCAACTCGCCGGAGGAGTTCCGCGCCTTCGTCGCCCGCGAGACGGAGCGCTGGGGCAAGGTGGCGCGCGAGGCCCGTATCAGCCTCGACTGACGGGAGGCCGGGGCCGGCGGTGCGCGCCGCCGGCCCCGGCCCGTCGTGCCCGGATCCGGCGAAGACCCCCCGGCACGCCTGGCGGCGGCGTCTTCCGGTCGCGTCTCCCGGGTCGCCGAGCCCTGCCCGACCGTCCCGCCCGACCGCCTCGCCCGGCCGGGAAACCCCTTATCGCGAGCAGCAGCGAATGACCGGCACGCAAGACTCCCCGACGCGCCCCCGGGACCTGCCCCGGGACCTGCCCCGTGTCCTGATCGCCCGCCGCGTGCCCGCGGCCGTGGCCGAGCGGGCGGTGCGGGAATTCGACGCCATCCTCGCCGAGCACGACCTCGACGCCGACGAGGCGCTGCGCCGCGTGGCGGAGACCGGCGCCGTCGCCATGGTCACCGGCCCGAGGGTGCGGCTGACCGCCGCCCATGCCGCCGCGCTGCCGCCCACCCTGCGTGTCGTCGCCAACACCAGCGTCGGCTACGACCACATGGACGTGGCGGCGACGAAGGCGGCCGGCGTGATCGTCACCAACGCCCCCGACGTGCTGACCGACTGCACCGCCGACCTCGCCTTCATGCTGATCCTCAACGCCTGCCGCCGCGCCACGGAGTACGCCGCCGTGATGCGCGAGGGCTGGCGCAAGGGCTACGGCATGCCGGACCTGCTCGGCCTGCAGGTGAGCGGCCGCACCCTCGGCATCGTCGGCATGGGGCGGATCGGCCGGGCCGTCGCGCGCCGCGCCCGCGGCTTCGGCATGAAGGTGCTCTACCAGAACCGCAACCGCCTGCCGGCCGGGCTGGAGGAGGGCGCGGAGTACGTACCGACTCTGGAGGCGCTGCTGCCGCGCAGCCAGGTGCTCTCGCTGCACCTGCCCGGCGGTGCCGCCGGCACGCTGATGACGCGCGAGACCTTCGCCCTGCTGCCGCCGGGCGCCGTGTTCGTCAACACCGCGCGCGGCTCGCTGGTGGACGAGGAGGCGCTGATCGAGGCGCTGCAGTCGGGCCGGCTGTTCGCGGCCGGGCTCGACGTGTTCCGCAAGGAGCCCGACTTCGACACGCGCCTCGCGGCGCTGCCCAACGCCTTCCTGACGCCGCACGTGGCCAGCGCCACGGTGGAGACGCGCAACGCGATGGGCTTCCGCGCCCTCGACAACGTCGCCGCCGTGCTGGCCGGGGGCGCGCCGATCGACCCGGTGTGAGCCGGCGCGGCCGCGGCCGGCCCCCGGGGCCGGGCGCCGCGGCCAGCGGCTCCGGCCGGCGCCCCGGCCGCCCATGCGGCAGGCCCGCCGGCCGGCCCGGGCAGGCGACGGCCGGTGCCGGAACGACATCTCCAGGGAGGAAACAACCATGCATCGCCGACAAGCCCTCGGACTGGCCGCCGCGACCCTCGGCGGCACCCTGCTGCCGCGCGCCGCGCCGCGCGCGCAGGAGGCCTGGCCCGCCCGCGCCGTCACCATCGTCGTGCCCTTCGCGCCCGGCAGCTCCTCCGACATCGTGGCGCGTGCCATGGCGCTGCGCATGCAGCAGGCGCTCGGCAAGCCGGTGGTGGCGGAGAACCGCCCCGGCGCCACCGGCGAGGTCGGCACGCGCGGCGTGATCCGCTCGCCCGCCGACGGCTACACGCTGCTGCATGCGCCGATCAGCGTCTGGGCGATCAACGTCGCGCTGCGGCCGCGCCTCGGCTACGACCCGGTGCGCGAGCTGACCGCCATCACCCAGACCGTGCGCACGCCCAACGTGCTGGTGGTGAACCCGGCGCAAGTGCCGGCGAACGACCTGCCGGGCTTCGTCTCCTGGCTCAAGGCGCAGGCCGGCAAGGCCTCCTACTCCTCCTCCGGCATCGGCTCCTCGGACCACCTGACGGCCGAGATGTTCAAGCAGCGCACGGGCACGGAGGCCGCGCACGTGCCCTATGCCGGCGGCAGCCCCGCCACCACCGACCTGATCGGCGGCACGGTGCAGTTCTCGTTCCAGAACCTCGGCTCCATCGCCCCGCACATCCGCGACGGGCGGGTGAAGGCGCTGCTGGTGACCGCCGGGGCGCGCAGCCCGCTGCTGCCGGACGTGCCGACGGCGGCCGAGGCCGGGCTTGCCGACTTCGTCGTCTACTCCTGGCAGGGCTTCGGCGGCCCGCCGAGCATGGCGCCGGCGCTGAAGGCGCGCGTGCACGAGGCGGCGGTGGCGGCGCTGCGGCACCCGGAGACGGTGAGCCGCATGGCCGAGACGGGCTTCGACGTGGTGGCGAACACGCCGGAGGAGTTCGCCGCCTTCCAGCGCGCCGAGATCGCCCGCTGGCGCGAGGTGGTGCAGAAGGGCCACATCACGGCGGACTGACTTGGCTTTGGCCATTTGCGGCATGGTGTGAGGCGGCGAGACGGGAGGCTGGTCAGAGTGGCGCGTCCCCGCCAAGAGACGCCGCCATGCTGCGCCTGCCGCCCTGCTTCGCCGCGGTGATCCTATGCTTTGTGCCGCTGCTGCGCCAACGGGGTTGGCGGCATGCCGAGGTGCTGCTGCTCGGCGCGCTTCTGGTGCCGGGGCAGCGGACGGTGGCGAGCATTCTGCGGATCGCGGGGCTGAGCCGGGAGCGGCGTTTCACGAACTACCACCGGGTGCTCGACCGCGCCGTCTGGAGCGGGCGCGCTGCCGGGCGGGTTCTGCTGGGCCTGCTGGTGGCGCGCTTCGCGCCGCAGGGTGCGGTGCTGCTCGGCCTCGACGACCGATCGAGCGCCGGTGGGGGCGGTGCATCAACGCCAGGGGCATCTACCGCGACCCGGTACGTTCCAGCCACGGGCACTTCGTCAAGGCCTCCGGTCTGCGCTGGCTGAGCCTGATGCTGCTGATGCCGATCCCCTGGGCGGGACGGGTCTGGGCGCTACCCTTCCTGACCGCGCTCGTCCCCTCGGAGCGGTACTGCCGGGAGCGCGGCCGGCGGCACAACACGCTCATCGACTGGGGCCGGCAACTGGTCCTGCAGGTACGCCGCTGGCTGCCGGAGCGGCCGATCGTACTCGTGGCCGACAGCGGCTTCGCC
>NZ_JALPRX010000158.1 GCF_023223525.1 Roseomonas acroporae
CCAGCCCACGCACACCACTCCTACACCACGGCTCGGGACACGATCTCCTCGAACGGCTCGGATCGCAGATCACGCGTGCGCCCGTTCTCGGTGACGAATATTCCGAATGTGCTCTGGTGCACGTTTGATATGCCGCACTCGCCGTAGGAGTAGCCGGCAATGACGACCGGACGGTCCACACCTGGAAATGTACCGCGAAACCGGATCTGTCAGCCCTCGCGCCAACGGCGCCTGGGCTGGCTGTCCGGAATAGGGGCGGGTAGGCTTCTTGCCGGCTGAGGGGTGGCTGGGGAGCTCTGGATGGAGTGCGTGGCCTGCGGCTCGGCGGTGGTGACGGAGCGGCGGGACCGCACGGCGCAGGGCTACCGGCGCTTTCGCTGCCGCGACTCCGGCCGGCAGTTCAACGAGCGCAGCGGCGGGCTGCTGAACCGGACGCAGTACCCGAGCGACATCATCGCCCTGGTGGTGCTGTGGCGGCGGTTCTGTCAGGGCTCGCGCCAAGGCGGGCAGGGGAAGGGCATGATGCGTGCGACCGTCCTATGCAGCCTGCAGGATGGCGAGTGCAGCAGCGGTACGACGGAGCTGAAGGAGACGTTGGCGGCTGGCGGAAACGTACTGGCAGTGGCGGGAGCGGACACGGAGATGGTTGCGGAGTTCGTCATGACTTCGACAGAACCGCTGGGCTGAGCTGAAGTTCTTGAAGCCGCGCATACATCGGATCCGGCCTTTCAGGCCCCGGTGGTCTTGTTCCAGTCGGTTATTCTTGTAGGCGCTGTTGCGATGCTCGACATGGCGCCCCAGGGTCGAGCGGATCGCACGCGGGTAGGAGCCGTGGCCGTCGGTGGTGACGCGGGCGGGGATCAGGCCGGTAGCCGATTTGGCCGAGCGAAAGAACGCCTTCGCTGCTTCCATGTCCCGGTGCTCGCTGAGCATGGTGTCGACGAGATGGCCGTTGCGGTCGATCGCACGATACAGATACGCCCACCGACCGCGGACCTTGATGTAGGTTTCGTCGACGTGCCACTGCCGGCCACGGGCACCACCCTTGCCGTGCCGCCGCCGGCGGATTTCGTCGGTCAGCGCCGGCGCGAGCTTCGCCTCCCATTCACGGACAGCCTCGTGGCTGAACACGAGGCCGCGGATGAGGAACATCTCGGCCAGGTCGCGCAGGGTCAGCCGGTAGCGCAGGCGCCAGAGCACGACCAGGGCAATGACGTCGCTGGGGTACTGCGTCCGGTTAAGCAGACCGGCACTGCGCGCGTTGAACTGCCGGCCGCAGGCGCGGCAGCGAAAGGCGCCGGTAGCCCTGGACTGTGCGGTCTCGCCGCTCCGAGGTGGCTGCGGAGCCGCAGTCGATACATTCCATCCTGGGCTCCCACCCTGCCGTATCCGCCCTTGAGCCTATCCGCGCTCGCCTCAGCCGGCTACCCGAGCCTCACCTGGCGCGAGCCCTGACAGAACCGCCAGGTGCGCTGCGGTGCCGACGCCGCCCGAGCCGTAGGTCAGGCCCTGCGGCGTCGACCTGGCCGCGGCGACCAGTTCGGCCACGCTGCGCCAGGGGCGGCCGGCGGGCACGCAGAGCACGGCGGCGTTGGTGACCACGCGCGAGATCGGCGTGAAGTCGCGCAGCGGCTCGAAGCCGGGCTGGCGGTGGAGGAAGTAGAGCGCGGAGAGCTGGTTGCCCGACCAGAGCAGGGTGTTGCCGTCGGGCTCGGCGCGGGCGACGAGCTGGGTGGCGAGCAGCCCGCCGGCGCCGGCGCGGTTGTCGACGATCACGCGCTGGCCGAGCGCCGCGTCGAGCTGCTGCGCGAACAGGCGGGCGATGGTGTCGGAGGAGCTGCCGCCGACGAAGGAGACGACCAGCCGGATCGGGCGGTCCGGCCAGTCGGCCCGCGCCGGGCGGATCAGCTCCGGCCGGGCCAGCGGCAGGGCCGCGAGCGACAGCGCGGCACGCCGGGATAGCCGCATGCGAGGACCCCTCCCATCCGTTGTTGCCGGCAGCGTAGACCGTGAAGGACCGTGGCCACCATGGGCCTCGCCTTCCCATCGACAGGCAGCGTCAGCCGGAAGTGAGGGGGAGGGGGGAACGCCATGCGGCTCAGGAGGCGCGGCTGTCGGCGAAGCCGTTCTCTGTCACCGCATCCCGCGCCGCCGTCAGGGCCGCCAGGGTGTTCTCGCCCGCGCGGATCGCCGCCCTGCTGTCCGGCTTGACCTCCGCCATCGCCTCCGTCGCCGCCTCGACGCCAGCTCGGAACTGCTCCAGCAGTTCCTCCACCAGGTCGGCGGCGCCCTCGGTGCGCCAGGCCGCCACGATCGTCTCCACCTCGCGCCCAACCCGCGCCGGAGCGAAGCCGCGCCCCACCATCTCCTGGACGCGCCCGAGGGCCGCCTTCAGGGGGTTCACCGGTCGCGCCGATGGCCGTGCGCCAGTCTTCCTGCCTGCCATTTGCCACGCTCCGCTTTCTGGAACATATCCTGAACAAGATTGGGTCGAGAATCAGGAGTGTCTGCGTGGCATCGCATGGCTGTGACAGGCACGAACTTCTCATCACCGGTGATCGACAGCCTGCTTTTGCCGTGGTGGCGACATCGGCACCGATCGACACGGGGGACGGGCGGCGACGAGGCGGCCGGGATCGATCCACCGGGCGGCGGGTCAATCGCGTCGTTCGCAAGCGCCCGCCCGCCCTTGCCCGCGGCACCGACTGAGCATGCCGACGGCGAAGCACACCCTGGCTTTCGCGGAGCTCGGCGCCCGCTCCAACTTCTCCCTTCTCGATGGCGCCTCGCACCCGGTCGAGCTGGTGCAGCAGGCCAGCGCTCTCGGCCTCGCCGGTCTCGCCATCTGCGACACGAACAGTCTCGCTGGCACGGTGCGCGCCCATGTCGCCGGCAAGGCACTCGGCCTGCCGGTGCTGGTCGGCACCCGGTTGCGTCTGCTGGACGGCTCGGAGTACCTCGCCTGGCCGAGCGACCGGGCCAGCTACGGCCGGCTGACCCGCCTGCTCTCCGCCGGCCGCCTGGGCGCCGCCAAGAGCGAGCCCTGCGCCATCGGGCGCGACGCCCTGGTGGCCGCGGCCGACGGCTTGGCTCTCGCGCTCGTGCCGCCGCCGGGCCTGCCGGACGCCGCCTTCGCCACGCGCCTCGCCGCCGACGCGGCGGCGCTGCGCAGCCGCCTCGCCTTGCCGCTGCTCTGCGCCGTCAGCCACCTGCTGCATGGCGCCGACCGGCTGCGGCTCGACCGGCTGGCCGCCGTGGCGGCGGCGGCCGGGCATGGCTGTGCCCTGCTCGCCACCAACGACGTGCGCTTCCACGTGCCGGAGCGTCGCCGCCTCGCCGACCTGCTGACCGCCATCCGGCTCGGGCGGACGGTGGACCGGATCGGCTTCGCTGCCGAGCGCAACGCCGAGCGCCACCTCAAGGGCCCGGCCGCCATGGCGCGGCTGTTCGACCGCCATCCCGACGCGCTCGCCGCCAGCCTGCGGGTGCTCGACGCCTGCCGCGGCTTCTCGCTCGACCAGCTCCGCTACGAGTACCCCGACGAGATCCTCGAGCCCGGCCGCACGCCGCAGCAGACCCTGGCCGGCCGGGTCGCGGCCGCCGTGGCGGAACGCTGGCCCGAGGGTGTGCCGGCCGGCATCCAGGATCGTCTCGACCACGAGCTGGCGCTGATCGGGCAGCTCGGCTACGCGCCCTACTTCCTGACGGTCCATGAGATCGTGCGCTTCGCCCGGGCCAAGGGCATTCTCTGCCAGGGCCGCGGCTCGGCCGCCAACTCGGCGGTCTGCTACGTGCTCGGCATCACCGCCGTCGATCCCGAGCAGCACGACCTGCTGTTCGAGCGCTTCGTCTCGGCCAGCCGCGGCGAGCCGCCCGACATCGACCTCGACTTCGAGCACGAGCGGCGCGAGGAGGTGATCCAGTACCTCTACGACCGCTTCGGCCGCGACCGCGCCGCCATCTGCGCCACCGTCATCCGCTACCGCCCCCGCAGCGCCATCCGCGAGGTGGGCAAGGCGCTGGGCCTGTCGGCGGACGTCACCGGCCGGCTGGCCAAGGGCACCTTCGGCGCCGGGCGCGAGCGGAGCCTGGCCGAGATCGCCGCCGCCGACGGGCTCGACCCCGCCGAGGCCCGCCTCGCCCTGGTGCTTGAGCTGGCCGCCGGGATCCAGGACTTCCCCCGCCACCTTGCCACCCATGTCGGTGGCTTCGTCATCACCCGCGGGCCGCTGGTCGAGCTCGCCGTGGTCGGCAACGCCGCCATGGCCGGGCGCACCGTGCTCGAATGGGACAAGGAGGACACCGAGGCGCTCGGCATCCTCAAGGTCGATGTCCTGGCGCTCGGCATGCTCTCCTGCCTGCGCCGCGGCTTCGAGCTGCTGCGCCGGCACCATCGCCGGGCGCTGGATCTCGCCGGCGTGCCGCGCGACTGCCGCGCCACCTACGCCATGCTGCGCCGGGCCGACAGCCTGGGCGTGTTCCAGGTCGAATCACGCGCGCAGATGAACATGCTGCCCCGCCTGCGGCCGGCGTGCTTCTACGACCTCGTGGTGCAGGTGGCGATCGTGCGCCCCGGCCCGATCCAGGGCGACATGGTGCACCCCTATCTGCGCCGGCGCCGGGGGCTGGAGCCGGTCGAGTTCGCCTCGCCGGCACCGGGCAAGGGCGCCCCGGACGAATTGCGGCAGGTGCTCGGCAAGACCCTCGGCGTGCCGCTGTTCCAGGAGCAGGCGATGCGCGTCGCGATCGTCGCCGCCGGCTTCACCCCGGCCGAGGCGGACGCGCTGCGCCGCGCCATGGCGACCTTCCGGCATGCCGGGGGCGTCGACGCCCACCGTGACCGGCTGGTGGAGGGCATGGTCCGGCGCGGCTACCCGCGCGACTTCGCCGAGCGCTGCTTTCGCCAGATCGAGGGTTTCGGCAGCTACGGCTTCCCGGAGAGCCACGCCGCCTCCTTCGCGCAGCTCGCCTACGCCTCCGCCTGGCTGAAGTGTCACCACCCCGGCGTCTTCGCCGCCGCGCTGCTGAACAGCCAGCCCATGGGCTTCTACGCCCCGGCGCAGATCGTGCGCGATGCGCGCGAGCACGCCGTCGAGGTGCGCCGGCTCGACGTGAACGCCTCCGACTGGGACTGCACGCTGGAGCCCGAGCCTGCCAGCCGCGACGGGCTGGCGCTGCGGCTCGGGCTGCGCCTGGTGACGGGGCTGCCGGCCGAGGAGGGCCGGGCAGTGCCCAAGGCGCGGGCGGGCGGCAACGGCGCACCCTTCGCCTCGGTCGAGGACCTGGCGCGCCGGGCCGGCCTCTCGCGCCGGGCGCTGGCGGCGCTGGCCGAGGCGGACGCCTTTGCCGGCCTGCCCGACGGCCGGCGCGGCGCGCTCTGGGCGGCGCAGGGCTGGGATGCCGCGTCGGGGACGGAACTGCCGCTCTTCGCGCCGGCGCGGCTCGAGGCGGCGCGGCCGCTACTGCCGGAACCCGCTCCGGCGCTGCCGGCGGAGGCGCCGGGCGAGGCGGTGGTGTGGGACTACGCCACGGCGGGCCTGTCGCTGCGCGCGCATCCGCTGGCGCTGCTGCGGCCGGTGCTCGACCGGCTGGGCTGCGACGACACGCGCCGGCTGCGCGCCGCCCGGGCCGGCGCCCGGCTGCGGCTGCCCGGGCTGGTGCTGCTGCGCCAGCGTCCCGGCACGGCCAGGGGGATCGTTTTCGTCACCGTGGAGGACGAACACGGCGACGCCAACCTCGTGGTTTACGCCGGGATCGGCCGGCGCGACCGGGCGGCGCTGGTCGGGGCGCGGCTGCTGGTCGCCGAAGGGCGGGTGGAACGCGAGGACCGCCACGCCGAGGTGCCGGTCCTGCACCTGATCTGCCGGCGGCTGATCGACCGCACCGACCTGCTGGAGCAGCTCGGCGCGGTGGACGGCACCGCCGAGGGCTGGGCGCGGCTGCTGGCGCGGGCGGACGAGGTGCGCCGGCCGGAGCCGGGATCACGGCGCGATCCGGTGCAGGCGGCGGCACGGATGCAGCGCAGCCGGGATTTCAGGTAGCGCGATGATGTCCCGGCCCGTGGCGACGGCGCATGCCGGTGCCGCCGGCTGCCATCACGGCAAGTAGCCGTGCAGGAACCAGCGTGTGGGCCGGTCGGGACGGACCTGTCCCGCCCGCCCGATCCACAGCCGCGCGCCGGAGGCCAGCGCCACCCGGTAGTAGTCGCGGCCGGGCCGGGCCGCCGGCTCGCGCCACCACTCGGCTTCCAGCCGGTCGGGGCCGTCCGCCCAGAGCACCGCCTGCACCGTGTCGCCGAGCCGGACGCGGGCAGGCGGGCCGTCCGGCACCGCCGCCAGCACGGTCAGCGGCAGCGGCCGCGCCAGCAGGCGCACCGGATGCCCGAGGCCGGGCCAGGCGGCGCCCCGCGTGACCGCGGCGAAGGCATCCACCCGCTGCACGGCCCGTTCCGGCCAGTGACTCTCGGCGGGTGCGAGGCGCCACACCGGGAGGCGCTGGCCCAGCCGGTCGAGCAGATGGCCCAGCGCCTCCCGCGTCCGGTGCTGCCGATCGACTCCGACCGGGCCCATGCCGTCCTGCACCGCCACGAACGGCTCGGTGCGGTCGGCCTGCAACGTGATCCGCTCGAAGCCGAGATCCGGCGCCAGCCGTTCCAGCACCTCGGCGAACAGCCGCCGCAGCTGCGCCGGCGCGCGGGTCGGCAATCCGGTGCCGATCGTCAGCACCTGCACGTCGCCATCCACCCGCAAGGCCAGCAGCGTCACCTGCCGCGCCCCGCGCCCGGCCTCGGCCAGGGCGTCGCAGAGCCGGCCGAGCAGGCGGTCCACCGCCCGGTCGATGCCCGGACGCGTGACGACCGGATCGACGAAATGGTCCGCCACGGCGAACTCGGCCGGTGGGCGTACCGGCGGCAGCGGTCTTGGCCGCTCGCCCGTGACGGCATCCAGCGCATCGAGCAACTCCCGCCCGAAGCGCCGGAACAGCGGCGCCCTCGGCTGGCGCAATGCCTCGCCGATGTGCCGCAGCCCGAGGCGGTGCAGCGCGGCCAGGGCATCGGCTGGCAACCGCAGCACGGAGAGCGGCAGGGCATCGACCAGGGACCGTGTCCCGCCGTGCGGCACGATGATGCCGTGATGCCCGGCCCAGGCCAGCGCCGCCGCGGCCTCCGCCACGTCGGCGATCACCGCCCGGGCGGCGATGCCGTCCCCGGCCAGCATCGCGACCACGCGCGCGAGCAGCGGCGCCTCGCCGCCGGCCAGCGCGGCGCAGCCGGTGATGTCGAGTGCCAGCCCGTCCGGCGGGTCGATCGAGGCGAGCGGCGTGACGTGCAGGCAGCGCAGCGCCAGCCGCTCCAGCAGGGCGAGGTCCGCCGCCGGATCGGCCGGGCGCAGCACCAGGTCGGGATGCATGGCCTGCGCGTCGGCCAGCGCCTGCCCTGGCCGCAGCGTCGTGCCCGGGGCCTCCACCGCCGTGATCAGCCGGCGGCTGCCTTGCGTGCTCCAGCAGGCGAGCGGCTGCCTGCGCAACGCCGGCTCGGACCGGCGTAGCCGGTCGGTCGCCAGCGTCGGCAGGTGCAGCGCCAGGAAGCGACGGCCGGTCACGACAGCGAGCCTGCCTGCCGCGCCAGGGCGGTCCGGGCGACCGTCTCCAGCATCGCCTTGTCGCGACGCCACGTCACCGACCATGCCCCGCCGCGGCCGCCGGCGCAGCGGAGCAGCGTCAGCTGCCAGCACGGATGCTCGCGGTCCTCGGTCGCCGTCGCTTCCACACGCCAGCGGCTGCGGGCCGGCGAGGGCGGCATCAGCGTCGTGTCGGGCAGCAGCAGCAGGCCGATGCCGCCGCCGGCCTCGGCGGCGAGCTGCAGGCGCCGCGCCGCCACCATGTCCGGCAGGGCACCGCGCAGGACGAGCAGCGCCCCGGCCACGGCGGGACAGCGCAGCGCCTCCTCGAAGGCCCAGAGCCCGTCCGCCGGCCGCTCGGCGCGCACCAGCACGAGGTCGGCGGGAGCCAGTCCGAAGGCCGCCAGCCCCGGCGGCCAGGCATCGGGGACGGGGCTGATCCACAGCGCCGTGCCCGTGGCCCGCGCCAGGACCAGCGCGCAGAAGCCGGCCGCTGCGCCGGGGTCGGCGGCGCGCACCTCGTGCAGCGCGGCGCGGGCGAGGCCGCCGTTGGGGAGGTGGCGGTCGATCGTGTCGCAGAGCGCGATGCTGCCCGCCTCCGACGCGGCACCTCGTTCCAGGCGCGCGACGCGGGCGCGCAGGCTGGCGAGGACAGCGACGCGATCGACGGGCTGGTCGGCAGCCGCCATGCGTCAGACGGTGCTGTGGGGCCGGAGCGCGCGCACCTTCATGACGACGAACCCGGCGCGGCGGAGATGCTGCGTGAGTTGCTCGGCGGCGATGCCAGCGGGCAGCTCGCTGCCGCCGCGGTGGGGCTTGCCGCGCCCGTCGAAGCGCAGCGCGTAGGACAGCGCCTGGGCGATCTCGTCGGCTGACGCGGCGGTCAGGTCGGCACCATCGGAATCGGATCCGGGATCGTCGGTCATGCCGCGACGCTAGGTCTGCCGATACGAACAAATCAAGAACGATTCGGCCTCCAGCGCGCTACTGCTCCAATCGAACGCGTTGAAAAGCCGGAGCTTCCCGCGATGGGCCGTGGGCTTTTGCCATCGCCTCAGGGCATTGCGACGTGACCTTGCCATAGCCCCCGAGCCGACGGCGCTCGGCGTGCTGTCGCAGCGCCAGCGACGCGCCGCCGGCGCAGCCTCGCGCCGCGCATTTCCCGTTCGCATCGCCCGTCACGAACCTCGGCCGGAGCTGGAGCGGAGGAGGAGTGAGGGCATGGAGGAGAGCAGCAGCGGTGGGGGAGCCGCTACCGCGAGCGCCGGGCGCGCGACAAGGGGGCGTCGCTGCGCTCCCGCGCCGGGGCAGGCCCCGGCGGCGCCCTTGTCCCGCGCCCGCGTCGCGGTCGGCGGGTGGGATCCAGGAGAGGGATTCCGGCGCATGCGCGTGAGCGAGGCGGAGCTGGAGCAGCTACGGCAGGCGGCGAACTGCGCGGTGCTGCTGGAGCGATTGCCGCCGCCCTGGCGGCTCGACAAGGCCGAGAGCAGCCGCGACAGCCTGAAGTACCGCCGTGGCAAGGGCGAGGTGATCATCGTCAACCATGGCGGCCGCGGCTGGTGGGATGCCGGCGGCACCGCCAAGGGCGACGTGTTCGGGCTGGTGCGGCATCTGCGGCCCGATTTGCGCTTCGGGCAGGCCTGCCGGCTGCTGCAGAGGATCGTCGGCCTCGAGCCGGCCTTTCCCGCCTGGCACCGCGAGAAGGCCAGGCAGCCCGCCGAAGGACTGGTGCCGGCATCCGTCCGCTGGAGCCGGGCGCGGCCGATCCGCTCGGGCACGCATGCCTGGCGCTATCTCGCCGGCGAGCGCCGCCTGCCCGCCGCGGTGCTGCGCGCCGCGGCGGCGGCTGATGCGGTCCGCGAGGGCGGCTACGGCACGGCATGGTTCGCGCACCGCGACGCGACCGGCGCGCTCACGGGTTTCGACATGCGCGGCCCGGACTACCGGGGCTTCGCCAAAGGCGGCGACAAGACGCTGTTCCGCTTCCCCGGCTGGCCAGCGCACCGGGCGGTGCGTCCCCGGCGGCTGGTGGTGACCGAGGCGCCGATCGACGCGCTCAGCCTGGCCGCGATCGAGCGCCGGCGCGGCGACACGCTCTACGTCGCCACCAGCGGCGGCATGGGCCCGGGCACGCTGCTGGCGCTCGACCGGCTGCTCGCCGGCATGGCGGGCCTGGCCGGCGCGGTGCTCGTCGCCGCCACCGACAGCGACCCGGCGGGCGAGCGCTACGCCGCCCTGCTGGCCGAGCGGGCCGTGGCGGCGGGCGTCGCCCACGAACGTCTGCCGCCGACCGGCGGGCTGAACGATTGGAACGACGTCGTCAGGCGCGGGAGGGGTGCATGATCCGCCCCGCCGAGGCGCCCAGCCCGGCGGCGGCAGCGCTGGCGCGTGACCTGCGTGCTGCCTTCCTGCGGCTGCCGCCCGGCCTGCGGTCGCGCTGTCGCGTCCCGCCGAGCGGCGATGCCTGGATCGACCGGCCGGTGCTGGTCGAGGCGGGCGACCACGCCGACCATCACGAGGGCATCATCGTCGCCGGCCCGCGCGACGAGGCGGGCGCGTGGCTGCTCGACGCCGCCTTCACCCTGCTCACCCTGGACGATGACGGCGTGACGGCCGCACTGGTCCGCGTGCACGGCTGGAACTGCCATGTCGAGCCCCTCTGACAAGGCCGCGATGGATCGCCGCCGCATCACGCACCAGGAGATTGTGTGTAGAGGGAGGGCGGACCTGATCACCGCGCGGCCATGCCCAGGCCAATGCGCACGCGCTCGACCACCCTGGCATCCCTGGCCGCGACCGCCAGGACGGCCACGCTGCCGTCGAGGGTTGCAGCCAGGGCACCGGCGAAGCCGGGGTTACCCATCTCGCGGCGCGCGAGCCGGTCCAGCACGGCGGCAACCCGTTCGCCCTCTGCCGTCCGCTCGACGGTGAAGACACGCAGCGTCCAGCCCTCCTGCTTCGGGATGGCAGCCAAGGCCGCCCGCTTCAGCGCGGCCCTTACGTCCGCACCGGCGGCGAGACGGAAGGTGCGGCCTGCATCGCGGATTCCCTCGCGATAGCCACGGACACGGAGGGAGCGGGACAGGGGAGCGTCGATCATCCCGGTAGCTTGCCACGTGATGGCGCGCCACCGGAAACCCGGCCACCAGCCCGGTTCCGGCACCGCGGGTCGAGACGGCCGACGAGAACAGGGTCGGGCGACAGCGAGAGGCCAGCCGAAGGGGAGAGGAACGAAGCAGGCCGGGAAGGGCCGGGTACGTCCTGCCGCCCGCGCCGTCTGCGCGGCAAGGGTTCGTCGCTGCGCTCCCGCCGCGGTGCGGCGCCCTTGCCCCGCACCCGTCGGGACGGCGGCGGGGCAGGGGTCTTCGAGCGAGAAGACGCCAGAGCGGAGAGCCTCATGACCGACACTACCAGCGCCGATGCCGGAAGCTCGGCACCCCTGACCCGCATCCGCGGCAGTCTCGGCCCCAAGGTGCTGCGCAAGAGCCCCGAGCTGTTCAACCAGGGCCTCGCGACCGTGCTGGCCGAGGCGCTGCAGAACAGTCGCCGCGCCGGTGCCACCCGCGTCGACATCGACCTGCTGGGCCAGGCGCCGGGCCGAACCCTGGTGCTGCGCGACGACGGCGGCGGCATCGCCGACATGGCCAGCCTCGTGACCCTTGGTGCCTCGGCCTGGGACGAGCGGATCGAGGTGGCCGAGAATGCCGCCGGCATGGGCGTGTTCTCCCTCGCCTCCCGCGGCGTGACGGTGCGCTCGCGCGGCCAGCGCGTCACCCTGACACGGGCGGTGTTCTGCGGCGAGGACGAGGCGGTGGTGCTGCCTGACCCGGAGATCGCGACCGGCACCGAGCTGACCTTCTCCATCACCGAGGCAGGGGTCGAGAAGCTGATCGCGCAGGCGGCCCGCTTCTACCCGCTGCCGGCGACGCTGAACGGCCAGCCCCTGCCGCAGGGCGACTTCCTCGATGGCGCCGCGCACGTCATCGCTTGGCAGGGCCTGCGCCTGGGCGTGTTCCACGAGGTGCCGCTCGCCGTGCGTGCCGTCCATGACAGCCACTGGGGCAGCGATCGGCATCTCTACCTGAACTTCCATGGCCACGTCGTGCGTTGCGCCAGGCCGGTGACGCTGGCGGAAGAGGACGGTGAGCGCTGGTGCGTGCTGGTCGACGTGGTGAACGCGCCGGACCTGCGGCTGGTGCTGCCGGCGCGCAACGAGCCGATCGAGAACGATTTCTTCCGCGCGATGCGGCACCGGATGGAGCGGGCGATCCTCGAGGCCATCGCCGCGCGCGGCCGGCATGCCCTGGCCTTCGCCGATTACCGGCGCGCCGGCGAACTCGGCATCGCCCTGCCGCCGCCGACCATCACGCTGCCCGCCTGGCGGCCCGGCAGCGACGAGTGTCGCAGCCGCCTGGACGCCGCACCGCCCGTGACGCTCGGCCGCGAGCTGGGCGAGGTGCTGGTGGTGCCGGGCCCGCTGCATCTGGGGTGCCATGAGGAGGCGAACCTGCGGGCCTTCCTAGATGCCTGGCCCGATCATCCGGCCGTGGTGGAGGGGCGCGACGCCTTCGCCGGCTATCCCGCCTATGACGCGCTCCCACGCATCGTCGGCATGCAGGCCGGGATCACTGCCATGGACGGGCAGCTGGACCACTGGCCACCCATCATGGCCGACGCCGCTCCGGGGAGCGACCCGATCGAGGCCGAACAGGTTCGGGTGAGAGGGATCGAGGTGCGGCTGCTGGTGCGCGACCCTGCCGGAAGGCAGGCCCGGCCGACGACGCGGCATGCCCTCGCCCTGCCGTTCCTGTTCACCACCGAGGCTGACACCGACGACTTCCCGGGTGTGCTGGCGGTGGCCGGGACCGATCCGGTGGCGCTCGCCGATGTCCTGGTGGCCGGCTTCTTCACGCACAACGACGATGCCGGTGCCGACAGCTACGAGCGGCAGGTGGAGTGCTACGCGGCCGACGCGCACGACCTCGCGCGCCGTCTCCTGCTGACCGAGACCGAGGCGCGCATCGCGCGGGTGATCGACGGCCTGCGCGAGATCGGCTGGCTGCTGCGGGGCTTCGCCGGCGGCCGGGTGGAGATTGCCGTCCCGGCCGGCGCCCCGGCCATGCTGCGGCTCACCGCCGGCGACGGGACGGTGCGGGAGGTGCCGTTGTAGGCCTGCCCCGCAGGCCCGCAGACGGGAAGGAAGGAAGAAGGGAGGCGAGGGGGAGCTGGAAGGGTGAGGCAGGGGCAGGAGGCTGCCCTGCCACTCGCGGCGGGGGCGCCGCAAGGGGTTGTCGCTGCGCTCCCGCGCGCCGGGCGCGCGCCCTTGCCGCGCCCTCGCCGGGGCGGCCGGCGGGCTGGGTCTTCGGGATGGAAGACGCAGCAGAAGGGATGGGATCATGGATCTCGCCGACCGCCTCGCCCGGCGCCGGGGGCGCCGCGAGGACCTCGCCGCCATTGCCGGCCTCCTCGCCTTCCTGGCCCTGATCCTGGCCGTCGTGGTCCTGCCGGGCTTTTTGGTGCAGGGCGCCTCCACCATCCGGGTGCCCGCCCGGCAGGAAGCCAGGTCATGAGGGTGCAGGCCCTGTCCCGCACCAGCGACGCCGCCACCCCGTCATGCTGTCCGTGGTGTGGCGAGGCGGCGGTGCTGGAACTGGCCGAGGCTTGGTCGGACCACGCTTTCCTGATCGAGACCTGTTGCCTCACGGCCCATGAGGCGGCCTGTGCCGGCATGGTCGAAGATCCGACCTGGGCCCGCGACCTGCTCCGCCGCCTCGGCGCCGAGGCGCTCGGCGGGGCCCCGCTGCGCCGGGTGGCCGACACCGGCTGCGGCCAGTTGCTGCTCGACTACCAGCTGGCGGTGCGGCCCGTCGGCTTCGCGGCGGCGGCGGCCTTCGTGCGCCGGCATCACCAGCACTGCGATGCACCGGCTGCCTGGCGCTTCGGCGCTGCACTGGTCAATGGCATGACGTCGCTTGGCGTGGTGATGGTGGGCAACCCCGTCGCCCGCGGGCTGATGGGACGCGGCACGGTCGAGGTGAACCGCCTCTGCCTGCGGCGCGACGTGCCGGCGGTGCTGCGCTGGAACGGCTGCTCCAAGCTCTACGGCTGGGCGGCCCGGGAGGCCGCGCGGCGCGGCTTCGAGCGGATCGTCACCTACACCCGGGCCGACGAGGAAGACGGCGGCAGCCTGCGCGCCGCAGGCTGGACCTGCGACGGGCGCGTGCGGGGCCGCTCCTGGAACACGCCCGGCCGGGCACGGCGCGACCATGGCGTGCCGGTGGACAAGCTCCGCTGGAGCCGGGCGCTGCGGCCCGCGCGCCCGGCGTCGCGGCCGCCGCGTCCGGCCACGGTGATGCCGTTCACTCTGGATGCCGCCTGAAGCCGTCGTGCCTGTGACCGGAGCCACTGGCCACGGCGCGGCGGCATGAAGGGAAAGCAGTATGGCAGGAAGGGAGGAGGGGGCTGCCGCACCCCGTCCCCCGCCGCAAGGGCGAGGGCCTGGCGGCCCGCCGCTGCGCGGCGCCCTTGCCCCGGCGGCGCGGGGCGACGGCGCCGCGGGAGGTGTTCGGAAAGGAACACCCCCATGGAAATCCGTCGCCTCGCCCTCCGTCCGGCCACGGCGCAGTCCAGCCGCCTGCCCGTCGCCGATGCCGGCGGCCCGGTGGCTTGCACCCGCTGCGGCGGCGCCTACGAGCACGATCCTACCCTGCGGGTCGGCTGCCCTGCCTGCGCGGCGGCACCCGGCCAGCCCTGCCACAGTCCCGCCCATGGCGGGGTCCGGCAGTCGCACCTGAGCCGGGGCCGCGAGGCCCTCGCCAGCGGCCGGATGCCCGTCTGTGGCGCCCTGACCTGGGACGGGCTGCACGCCTTCGCGGTGCCGGTACGGACGCCGGGACGCCACGACGCCCTGCACCATTGAGGAGCATCCCATGAACCCCGTCCGCCATTTCCTCGACGTCTCGACCGCTCACCTCACGCCGGCGGACCGCCTCTGCCTGGATACGTCGGCGCTGGCCGGGATACGGGGCGAGCTGTGCTGCGGTGCCATGCCCCATGGCTGGTTCGTCCATGCCGACGAGGAGCGGCCTGCCATCTCCGGCACGCTCTGGGCGCTGATGGTCGAGGCCCGCGGACGCGGCTGCGACTATCTGCTGTTCGACGCCGACGGGCCGGTCCTGCCGGGCTTTCCCTGCTTCGATTGGGAGGCGCCGATGCCTTCCTCTCCCGCCAACCCAGCTGTGCTAGGATCGGCCACATGAGCCAGCCTGCCGCCAAGCCCTGGACCCCGGAGGAGTTCCTCGCCTGGGAGGAGCGCCAGCCCCTGCGCTACGAGTTCGACGGCTTCCAGCCTGTCGCGATGACCGGGGGCACCGCCGCGCATTCCGCGATACAGGGCAACCTTGCCGCCGCGCTCGTCCCACGGCTGCGGGCAGGTCGGTGCCGGTTCTTCAACAGCGATTTCAAGATCGAGACCACGGAACCGCACTACCGCTATCCGGATGGCTCGATCGTTTGTCGGTCCGTGGCGCCGACCGACACGAGGGCTGCCGATCCGGTGACGTTGTTCGAGGTGCTGAGCCCCAGCACGGCGGACGAAGACCGCTACACCAAGGCGCTGGAGTACCAGGCGATCCCGAGTGTCCAGCGCTATGTCATGTTGGAGCAGAACGCGATCCGGGCGACGGTGCTGGAGCGCAGCGGGGAGAGCTGGACTGTGCATCTGCTGATGCAGGGCAGCATCCTCCGCCTTCCGGAAGCCGGGATCGAGGTTCCCCTCGACGAACTCTACGAGGGTATCGACTTCGGCGCGCCGCGCCACCAGGAGCCGACCACCGAGGCGCCGTAGCCGCGCCTGACGGCCGGAGTCCCGAAGACAGGATAAATCCCTGCTGTCAGGGATGCGTCCGGCGCGGCAGGGGTGCGTCGGCCAAGGCCTCCCGCGCGCGGCCACGCGCCCTTGCCCCGCCAGCCGATTCCTGATGGCCGGATCGCATCGCGAAGGGAGATCGAGCGATGCGGGTCACGGTTCACAACCTGCGGTATGAGGCGATGCGGCCGGGTGACGTGAGGATCGACCGGCGCACGGAGTTCGGCAACGAGTTCGTGCTCGGCCGCGACGGCACACGGCCGGAGGTGATCGCGAAGTTCGAGATGGCGGAGCGCGCACGTCTCGCCGATCCGGTCAGCGGCCCGGATCGGCGCGCGAAGGTCCGGGCGATGCGCGGCCACCGGCTGTTCTGCTGGTGCCCCCCACTGGCCTGCCACGGCGAGGTGTACGTGAAGCTGGCGGCGGAACTGGTGGAGACCGGGGAAGTCGGAGAGGGCAATCGCGCGCCGGACGACGGCTATGTCTGGAGATCGGGAAAGCGTGAAACTCCGAAAGTAGGAGAATGGGAGAAGGGAGCAAAGGCCGTTCCGCACCGGCCCGGCCGCCGCAAGGGTCCGTCGGCTGGCGCCTCCCGCGCTCCGCGCGCCCTTGCCCCGGCCCGTCCGGATGCGGGGCCGGGGAGGTGTTCCGAGAGAAGGAAAGAGAACACCGATGGCTCAGCCCCGCCGTCAGGCCGCCGATCGCCCGGGTCCCCGTGACCACTACGCCGAGATCACCAGCCAGATCGTGGCGGCCCTGGAGGCCGGCACGGTGCCGTGGCGCCGCCCCTGGGAGCAGGACAAGGCAGGCTCCGGCCCGCTGTCGCCCCGCAACGGGGTCACCGGGCGCCGCTACCACGGGATCAATGTGTTGCTGCTGGGCATGACCGGCCTGGCCTTCGCCGGCACGGATCCCCGCTGGCTGACCTACAGGCAGGCCGAGGAGAAGGGTTGGCAGGTCCGGCGCGGCGAGCGCGGCAGCCGCGTCTTCTTCTTCCGCAAGCTGACCCTGCGGGACGGCGAGGTGGGACCCGATACGGGCGGGGAGGGCGATGGCACCCGCACCGTGCCGGTGCTTCGTGCCTACACCCTCTTCCACGCGAGCCAGGTGGACGGCATCCCGGCCTTCGAGACCCCGTCCGTCGAGGAGGCCTCCTGGCGCACGCCCGAGGCGGCCGAGACCATCATGCGCAACAGCGGCGTGGTGTTCCGCGAGGGCGGTGACCGCGCCTACTACTGCCCCGCCACCGACCACATCCAGATGCCCCCGCGCACGGCCTTCGCCGCGCCGGAGGGCTACTGCGCCACCGGCCTGCACGAGCTGGCCCACGCCTCCGGCGCCAGGCACCGGCTCGACCGTGACCTGACGGGGCGTTTCGGCAGCCACGCCTACGCCCAGGAGGAGCTGCGCGCCGAGCTGACCTCCTGCTTCGTCGGCGCCGAGCTGGGCCTGCCCTGCGACATTCCCAACCATGCCAGCTACGTCGCCTCCTGGCTGCACACGCTGCGCCAGAACAAGCGCGAGATCTTCCGCGCCGCCGCCGAGGCCCAGCGCATGGCCGACTACCTGCTCGGCTTCCACCCGGACCATGCCTGGCGAGCCGCCGAGGAAGCCCGGCGGGACGAGACCGCGGAGGCGGCATGAGCGCCGCCCTGCTGCGGGGCGCGACAGCGCTGGTCCCGGAGCTGCGCTCCTACGACCACATCATCCTGTTCACCTCGGGGGGCAAGGACGCCACGGCTTGCCTGGTCGAGCTGCTGGAGCGCAGCGTGCCGCCGGCGCGCATCGAGATGCACCATCACGAGGTGGATGGCCGCGGCGGGGCCTTCATGGACTGGCCCGTGACCGGCGCCTACGTCGCGGCGCAGGCCGCGGCGTTCGGGCTGCCGCTCTACCGTTCCTGGCGCGAGGGCGGCTTCGAGCGGGAGATGCTGCGCCAGGATGCACCGACGGCGCCGATCCTGTTCGAGACGCCTCATGGCCTTGTGCGGACAGGAGGGGCCGGGCCGCGCAACACCCGGCTGCTGTTTCCGCAGACCTCGGCCGACCTGTCGGTGCGCTGGTGCTCGGCCGCGCTCAAGATTGGCATCGGCGCGGCCGCCATCACCGGACAGGACCGCTTCCTGGGTCGACGGACCCTGGTCGTGACCGGGGAGCGGGCGCAGGAGAGCCCGGCCCGGGCGCGCTACGCCACCTTCGAGCCGCACCGTACCGACACGCGCGGCGGCTCGCGCCGCTCCCGCCACGTCGATCACTGGCGCCCGGTCCATGGCTGGGACGAGGTGCGGGTCTGGGACGCGCTGCGGCGTCACGGCGTGCGGCCGCACCCGGCCTACGAGCTGGGCTGGTCGCGGCTGTCCTGCATGGCCTGCATCTTCAGGTCGGCGTCGCAGTGGGCGACGATCCGCCTGATCGCGCCGGTCCTGTTCGAGCGCATCGCGGCCTACGAGGCACGCTTCGGCCGCACCATCCAGCGCGCCCGCTCCGTCCGCGCGTTGGCCGATCTCGGCCGCCCCTATCCGGCCGCCCTCGCCCGGCCCGATCTCGTCTCGCTCGCCCTGGGCGCGGTCTGGGACCGGCCGATCCTCGGGCCGCCCGCCGACTGGACGCATCCGGCCGGCGCCTTCGGCGAGGCCGCCGGCCCGACCTGACCCTTGCGCGGATTGCCGCACCCGGCTCCGCTCAATGCCCCATTCCGCAACCGAGCACAGAGGAGGCCCCCATGGGCTGGCTCGTTTCCGCTCGTCCGCTCATCCGCGAGACGCCGGCGCAGCACCTGACGCGCGACTACACGACCGACGACGAGCACGGCCGCACCGAGGTCCTGGCCGCCTCGCAGGTCGGCCGCGCGGTCTACATGGCGGTGCGCCGGACCGAGAGGGCCGGACCGCGCGCCGGCCGGCCCTACACCTTCGCCGCCGTGATCCTGGTGTTCAACAACGCCAGGGACGGCTTCGGGCGCAAGGACATGGACGAGAGCGCCGGCCCCTGCGAGGTGGCCTGCCCACCCCGCATCATGGCGCTGCTCTCCCCGGTCGAGGATCTGCCGTCCCCCGGCCATGCGGCCGACTGGCGCGGCCGCGTGGAGGCCGCCAGGCAAGAACGACGCGAAGTAACCGCCAGCAGGAAGCATCTGCTCCCGGGTCAGCGGGTGCGGATCACCGAGCCCCTGAGCTTCTGCAAGGGCGTCGTGGTCGCCACCGAGTTCGAGGTGGTGCCGACACCCGCCGGGCGGCGGGGACCTATCTTCCGGCCGGTCGGACACGCGTTCCTGTGCCGCCTGCCCTCGCGCCTCCTGGCCGTGGCCATGACGGTCCCGACCCCGGCGGCGACGTGATCCCCAGGAAGGATGCACTGGACCCCGTGCCGGGACCGGGGCCGCATCCCCTCGACAGTCACGAGGAGCGCTGCCGCCTGCGGCTGACGCTGAGCGACGGGCGCGTGATCGAAGGCCTGCACAATGCTGTCGCGGGGCGACATTTCCTGCACCGCACCGGCCCCGGCCTGCCGCTGGTCGGCGAGGTCGAGGGACCGCTGCAGGCCAGCGACATCCGCGCCATCGAGGTGGTGATGACGCGCGCCGCGCTCCTCGAGCAGGGGCGTGAGCTGCTGCAGGGCCCCCGCGTTCCCGGCCGGGAGCCGGTCACGCGCGACGACTTCGAGCATCGCCTGCAGACCCTCGCGCGGGCCGTCGCCGCGGTGCCGGAGGCGGACTGGCAGATGCAGGTTCGCCTCAAGCGGCAGTTCGAGGCCTGCGCCGAGCGGATCGCGCTCGGCCAGGGCAAGCAGGCCTGGATGCTGGCCGAAGCGCGATGGGCCCGGAAATCCAATGCCTCCCCCACCATGGCGGATCTGTGGATCGAGCCCGTGGCCAGCCCATCCTGCTTCGCGCGTCCGCGCCCGCAGGATTTCGACCCCGACCCGGCGATCCGCCGACGCCGGGTGCCGCCTCCCCCCGAGGTGCGGGCCGACCCGTTCTCGGTCCCGAACATGCTGGCCGCGCTGCTCGGGCGGGATCTCAAGGCCCGGATCACCCGCTCGGGCGATCCACCTCACGCCGCCGCGCACATCCAGGTGGACATGCCCGTGAAGGGCCGGGCGCGCTTCGTGCTGATCGGGGAGCGCTGCCGCGGCACGACCAGATGGCGTGCGGTCTGGGACGGCAACGACAGCAAGCCCGGCCTCCGGCGGCGACTGTCCGAGGCGACCGAGGCCTACCGCCGGATGCTCGCGGCCATGCGGGAGGGGCGCCGCTCCGTCCAGCCGGACCTGTTCGGCTGAACCATACCCTCCCGTGCTCAGGGGCGCATGTCCTCATGAACACATGGGGGAATGAGGGAAAGGGGGAGACGGGGCAGGAGGAGGAGGAGATGGGCGCTGCCACCGCGCTCCGGGGCGCGGCAAGGGTGCGTCGGCTACCGCCTCCCGCCGCTGCGCGGCGCCCTTGCCCCGCCCCGGACCGGGCGGCCGGCTCGAAAGTGTCTTGAGAAGCAGGACACGAGGAGAGCAGGGCATGGGGCAGCGATACAGGGTCTGGCTGGAGGGGCTGGACGAGCGCAGCCGGGCGCTGGTGCGCCTCGGCGGTGCGTGGTCCCAGCGCCACTGGGCCAACACCGGCTTCTTCGACGTTCCCGGCCAAGTGCTGCGGGATCTGGTCGCGGCAGGCTACGCCGAGAGCCGCAAGCCACCCCCGAGTTGCCCCACCGAGTACCGTGGGCTGCCGCCGGCGGTGTTCGCCGCGCAGCCGATCAAGCGGACCAGCCCCGCCTTCGGCACCTGAGCCGCTGACGGGCGCCTGAGCGCCCGGACCGCGGACCCTACCAACCCACACCACGCAGAACGCCGCCGCGCCAACCCGGTCGCCCCTTCGGGCCACCGGGCGCTCGCGCGTGCGCGCACGGAGCCGATCCCATGGCCAAGGCCGCCCCGTCCTCCCAGCTCAGCCTGTTCGATACCACAGCGCTCTCCTCGCCCTTCTCGCTGTTCGGCGACGGCGGCAACCTGCTGCCCGCCACGGGCGACGACGACGAGGATGCGGCCACGGCAGCGCCGCTGGCGCCGGCGATCGCACGCGTGGTGGCCCGGGACTTCCGCCTCACGGGCGAGCGCGGCCTGGCCAGTGCCTGGAAGGCCCGCGCGGCCGACAACCTCGCGGCCATCCGGCTGATGCAGCGGATCGAGGGCGAGACGCGGCCGGCCACGGCCGAGGAACAGGCGATCCTGGCGCGCTTCGTGGGCTACGGCGCCGGCGACCTCGCCAACGCCCTGTTCCGCCGCCCCGGCGAGGCCTGGCGCGAGGGATGGGCCGAGCAGGGCGACGGGCTGGAGCAGGCGGTGTCGGCCGCCGAGCTGGCGTCGCTGAGCCGCTGCACCCAGTATGCCCACTTCACCCCGGAATACATCGTGCGGGCGGTCTGGGCCGGCCTCGCCCGCCTGGGCTTCGTGAGGGGCGCGATCCTGGTGTCGGGCGCCATGGGAAACTGGACGGAGGCGACGGGGAGAAC
>NZ_JALPRX010000159.1 GCF_023223525.1 Roseomonas acroporae
GAACACCAGGTAGGTGCGCGCCGGGGCGGGCGCCACCGCGACCGGGGCGGGCGCGGGCGGCGGCGCCGGGGTGTAGAAGGCGTAGCGCAGGCCGAGGATGCCCGAGTGGTTGTTCACGTTGTCCGGCCGGTAGCCGCCGGTGGAGACGGTGGCGCCGATCGGGCTGACCACGCGGCCCTGCAGGCTGGAGCGCAGCGAGCCGAGGTAGCGGTACTCGGCGGTCAGCGACAGGCCGGGCACCGCCTCGATCGGGAAGGAGAGGCCGGCGATGGCCTGGTAGGCGAAGTTGCCCTCGCTGTCGGTGATGCGCAGGCGGTTGCCGCTGTTGGCGTCGCGCGTCGCGGTGAAGCCGTCGAAGTCGTTGATCAGGTAGCCGACGCCGCCGCCGATGTAGGGCGAGATGTTGGTACCGAAGGAGCTCATGTCGAAGTCGAACAGGACGTTCGTCATGACGCCGTACTGGCGCACCGTGCCGCCGATCGCGGTGAAACGCGAGGTGGCGGTCGGGCCGCCGAAGCCGCCGACGCCGCGCACGTCGTTCTCGCGGTAATTGCCCTCGACCTCGGCCCGGAAGCCGTTGCCGAAGCCCCAGCCGAGGCTGAGCAGGCCGAGCCAGCCGTCATGCGTGCGCATGGTGCCGATGGTGCTCGCCGGCAGGCTGTTCATGTAGCGGGCGCTGCGGCCGCGGGCCGAGATGTCACGCTCCTCGGAGAAATTGTAGCCGGCGCCGCCGCCCACATAGAGGCCGGTGATCGGCTGCGCCTTGGCGCCCGGGGCCATGGCGCCCGCCAGGACGGCGGAAGACAGCACGGCCGCAGCCAGCTTCGCTTTCAGGGTCACTCTTGCTCGCTCCCGCATTGGGTGGCGCATCGCGTTGATTTCAGGTGCGGCGAGAATGATCCCGTTGCGACGGGGTTACAAGCGCGCGAGACCGCCCCGGCCCGTACCATTCCGCATTGCACCCATCCCTGTTGCCCGCATGCCGCACTGCGGCAGCCGCCGGCATGCCCCTGCCCACCCGCCGATGCCCCGCCGGCCCGGCTTCACCCCTCGGCCGGATCGGGTCAGGCTGGCACCATGCCGGCCCGGACCACGGGCCCGGCCCCAACCCGCAGCCCCCAACCAGCAACCCCCAACCCGCAACCCAGGACAACCGGACGCATGACCAGCGACAGCGGCGCCGCCGAGCCCGGCACCATCGAACCCATCCCGGCCGCCCCCGCCGCCCCCGCGGAAGGTCCCCTGGACCCGGCGGCGCTCGACCGGCTCTTCCGCGCCGCGCGCACCCACAACGCTTGGCAGGACCGGCCCGTGGCGGACCGCACGCTGGAGGCGCTCTACGACCTCGTGAAATGGGGGCCGACCAGCGCCAACGCCTCGCCCGCCCGCTTCCTGTTCGTGCGCACCGCGGAGGGCAAGGCGAAGCTGAAGGAGGCGCTCTCGGCGGGCAACATCGAGAAGACCATGACCGCGCCGGTGACCGCGATCGTCGCCACCGACATGGAATTCCACGAGCGGCTGCCCTTCCTCTTCCCGCACGCCGACGCCCGCTCCTGGTTCGCCGGCAACGCGGCGCTGGCCGAGGAGACGGCGCTGCGCAACGCCACCCTCCAGGGCGCCTACCTGATCCTGGCCGCGCGCGCGCTCGGGCTCGATGCCGGGCCGATGTCGGGCTTCGACAAGGAGAAGGTGGACGCGCTGTTCCTCGCCGGCACGGGGTGGAAGTCGAACTTCCTGGTCAACCTCGGCTACGGCGACCCGGCCGGGCTGTTCCCCCGCTCGCCGCGCCTGTCCTTCGATGAGGCATGCCGGCTGCTCTGATCCTCAGGCGCCGGGACCGCCCCCGGCGCCCATCGGCTCCGCGTCCCCGATCCCCGCTCCGGCCGGCCGCCAGGCGACGTCGAGCGTCCAGAGGCGGTAGAGCGTGACGAGGCGCCGCGCCTCCGCCGCCCAGCCGTAGCGGCCGAGCGCCGCCACCCGCCCCGCCCCGCCGAGACGGGCGCGCAGCGCGGGATCCGCGAGCCGCGCCACGGCGGCGGCGACGGCCCCGGGGTCGGCGGGATCGACCACCAGCCCGCACGCCGCGTCGCGCACCACCGCCGCCACCTCCTCGGCGAAGTCGGGCACGATCACCGGCAGGCCGGCCAGCATGCAGTCGAACAGCTTGTGCGGCAGGGCGAGGCGGTGGTTCTCGATGCCGGGCTGGAACAGCACCAGCCCGATATCGGCCTCGGCGACGCGCGCCAGCGCCTCGGCATGCGGCAGCCAGGGCAGCCGCTCGATCCGCCCCCCGAGGCCGAGCGCCCTGGCACGCTCGAAGAAGGCCGGCTCGCTGCCGTCGGTGAAGCGGCCGATCAGGCGCAGCCGCGTGCCGGCGGGGGAGCGCGCCAGCGCCTCCAGCATGGCGGGCCAGCCGCGCGCCACGCCGAGCGCGCCGAGGTGGACCAGCACCGGTCCCTCGCCCGGTCCCTCGCCCCACCCTGGGCCGGGTCCGGCCCCGGGACCGGGTCCCGTACCGGCCCCCGTGCCGCTCCCGACGCCGGGCGCCGCCTCCGCGCCCCTGCCGGGCACCGCCATGCCCGGTCCCGCCGCGCGCCGGAACGGGACCACCGTGCCGCGCGGCACGGCCGCCGGCTCGTGCCGGCGCGGCGTGACCGCGACGGGCAGCGCGTAGTTGCGCACGGCGATGGTGCGGGCGGGCACGGCGAAGTCGGCATCGAGCCCGTCCTTGGCGACCACCACCGCGTCGGCGGCGCGGGCGGCGAGGCGGCAGGCGAGGCGCAGCGCCGCGCGCCCGAGCGGGCGCAGCAAGGCCGGCAGCCGCGCATCGAGCCGCGACGGGTAGTGCTCGTGCACGTCGAGCACCACGCGCGCCCCGCGCGTGGCGGGGTTGCGCAGGCCGGGCAGGCGCGCGGCCAGGATCGCCGCCACCCAGGAATCCGGTTCCGAGGCATGGAACACGGCCGCCCCGGTGGCGGCGGCGCGGCGCGCCAGGGCGGGGATGCCGAGCACCCGGCCACGCCAGCCGGCGCGGCGCGGGAAGGTCTCGATCGCGACCTCGCCGATCCGGGCCGGCGCCGGCCCGGCGGCGGCCGGGCAGAGGTGCAGCACGCGCCAGCCGGCCTCGGCCAGCGCCGCCCCCTCCTTGCGCACCACGCGCAGGTCGTCGGCCGGGTGGGCGGCGGAAAGCAGGCAGACCAGCGGTGGTCCCGCGGGCGGCCCCGCGGGGGGCGCCGCGGCGCCGGCACCACGGCCCGCCGGCCACCGCGCCCCGCTCTCCCCCCGGTCCGCCGGACGATCCCCGGAGCGGCCATCGGCGCGCGCCCATATCCGCGCCCCGGCGGGCGTCGCGAAGGCGGGCGTCGCGAAGGCCGCCGGCCCGGCGGCATGCGGGCCGGCGGGAACCAGGCGGACCGGCATCAGTCCGGGCGGCGGGCGCACGGCCGCGCCTTGCGTGGTGAGGTCGCGAGGGTTCATGCCGCGCTCCGCACGGGTTCGGCGCCGAGGAATTCCAGGAGGTGCGCGCGCATCCGCCGCCCCGCCCCGCCGTCCCAGAGCGGGATCGGCCGGGCGCGCGGCCAGACGCCCGCCAGAACCGCGGCGACGGCGGCCGCCAGCCCCTCCGGCCGCACCAGCCGGTTGGAGCCGGCGGCCAGCGTCACCGGCCGCTCGGTGGAGGGGCGCAGAGTCAGGCAGGGCAGGTCGAGCGCCGTCGCCTCCTCCTGCACCCCGCCGCTGTCGGTGGCGACCAGTCGGGCGCGGGCCAGCAGGCCGAGGAAGTCGCGGTAGCCGAGCGGCGGCAGCGCCAGCACGCCGGGCGGCGGGGCGAGGCCGAAGGCGGCGAGGCGCGCGGCGGTGCGCGGGTGCAGCGGCCAGGCGAGCGGCAGCCGCCGCGCCGCCGCCGCGATGCCGCCGAGCAGCGCGGCCAGCGTCGCCGCGTCGTCCACGTTGGCGGCGCGGTGCAGCGTGACCACGCCGTAGCCGCCGGGCGCGAGGCCCGCCGGCAGGGGCCGGGCGCGGGCGGCGTCGAGGTTGCGCAGCAGGCTGTCGATCATGGCGTTGCCGACGGCGCGCACGGCGCCCGGCGGATGGCCCTCGGCGAGCAGCCGGGCGGCGGTGGCCTCGTCGGGCGCCCAGAGCAGGTCGCTGATCGCGTCCACGGCGCGGCGGTTGATCTCCTCGGGCATGGCACGGTCGCCGCAGCGCAGCCCGGCCTCCAGGTGCGCGACCGGCAGCGCGAGCTGGCGCGCCGCCAGCGCCGCCGCCAGCGTACCGTTCACGTCGCCGGCGACGACGACGAGGTCCGGCCGGTGCGCGCGCCAGTGCGCGGCGCAGGCGAGCAGGGTGCGGGCGGTGAGTCCGGCATGGCCGTCCGCGCCCGCCGGGACCCCGCCCCCGCCGGAGGCGACGCCCCCCCCGCCGGAGGCGACGCCCAGCGAGACGTGCGGCTCGGGCAGGCCGAGATCGGCGAGATGGTCGCCGAACATGGCCGGGTCGGCGTGCTGGCCGGTGTGCAGCAGCACGACGCGGCAGGGCGGCCCGGCCGGGAGACCGTCCTCGTGCAGCGCGTGCCAGAGGGCGGCCAGCTTGGGCAGGTTGGGCCGCGCGGCGGCGACGAGATGCAGGACGGGCCGGCGGCCGGGCGACGGGCTCATGGCCGCCCGCCCGCCGTGCCGGCCGGCACGGCCTGGGGAGGACGAGCCGGCAAGGCCTGGGGAGGACGAGCCGGCACGGCCGGGGAAAGGCCGGCCGTCGCGGCATCGGGAACGCCGGCGGGTGCGGTCGCCCACCCGTTGCCGGCCGCGGCCGGCCATGGGGCGCGGCGAGCGGGGACATCCCATCCCGGCACCGCCATCCGCCCCTCCTCCCGGGCAATTCCCCTCCGGGCGCCTCCCGCCTGGACGGATCCCGCCTGGACAGATCCCGCTTGGGCAAATCCCGCCCGGGCGAATTCCCCCGGGGCAAATCCCCCATCGGTCGCACCGCCCTGGACGGCGCCTCCCCGGGCGGGCGCGGGACGCGCCGCCGCCTCGGCGGCCTCGCAGAAGCGCGCCGCCAGCAGCCGCCGGTCCCAGCGGCCCACCGCCTGCCGCCGCGCCGCCCGGCCCATCGCCTCGCGGCGCGGCCGGTCGCCGGCCAGGGCGACCAGCGCGTCGGCCAGCGCGTCGGCGTCGGCGGGCGGGGTGGCGATGCCGCAGGGGCCGTCGCAGGCCCCGCCGGCCAGCAGCCGCGCGGCGTGGCCCTCGAGGTTGGCCACCACGGGCAGGCCGGCGGCAAGGTAGTCCATCAGCTTGTTGGGGGCGGTCCACTCGGCGAATTCCGGCACCGGCGCCAGGCACTGCACGCCGATCTGGCAGCCCGCCAGCAGCGCGGCGAGCTGCCGCTTGGGCATCGGATCGAGGAAGGTGACGTTGTCGAGGGCGCTGCTCACGGCGCGCGCCGCCAGGGCGGGCTTCGCCGCGCCCTCGCCCACCAGCACGAGGCGCACCCGGCGCTCGCCGCGCGCGCGCAGCCGGGCGGCGGCGTCGAGCAGCAGGTCGAGCCCGTTGGCGCGGCCATGCGCGCCGGCATAGACCGCCAGCACCTCGTGCGGCGCCGCCTCGGGCGGCCGCCAGGGCGCGACGTGCGGGCCGAACAGGTCGAGGTCGCAGCCGTTCGGCACCACCGCGAGGCGCGCCGGGTCGGCGCCGCGCCCCAGGGCGGTCCCGGCCATGCCCTCGGAGAGCGCGACGATGCCGGCGGCGTGCTGGCAGGCGGCGTCGGCCAGCCAATCCATGGCGCCGAGCACCGGGCCGGGCACCCCCCCCAGCGCACGCGGCAGCTCGGGCCAGGGATCGCGGATCTCGAACAGGAAGGGCGTGCCGCGCAGCCGGCGCGCGAGCAGCGCCGGCAACGCCACGGTCAGGGGGGTGGAGCTGGCGATCACGAGGTCCCAGGGAAGGTGCCGGGGAAGGTGCCGGGGGAGGTGCCGGGGGAGGTGCCGGGGGCCGCCCGGCCCGACTCGCGGCTGGCCGCGCAGCGCCAGCGCGCCGGCGCGGGCGGCGAAGCGCAGGAAGGCGGCGCTGCGGCGGACCAGGCCGTCGGCGTTGCCGCAGGGGATGTCGAACTCGACGACGCGGAAGGCGCTCCCCGCCGGGCGCCCCTCGCGGCTGCCGTGGCGGAAGGGGCCGTCCAGCCCGGTGCTGGCGCCGGCGTAGCGGCCGCAGGCCAGGGTGACGGCATGGCCGCGCGCGGCGAGCGCGGTCGCCATCGCGTGCGCCCGCGTCGCGGTGGTGCCGGCGGGCGAGGAGTAGTGCTGGTGCAGGTAGAGGATGCGCAGGCCGCTCATCGGGCGCACGCCCCGATGGCGCATTCCCTGACCAGCGCGATCACCCGTTCCTGCTCGGCCACGCTCATGCCGCTGCCCGAGGGCAGGCAGAGGCCGCGCTCGAACAGCCCGGCCGCCACGGCGCCGCCGGCGCGCGGCGCGTCGCGGAACACCGGCTGCAGGTGCATCGGCTTCCACACCGGGCGGCTCTCGATGCCGGCGGCGTCGAGCCGCTGCCGCACCGCCTCGCGGTCGGCGCCGAAGCGGGCGGGATCGATCTGGACGGCGGTCAGCCAGCGCGTGGCGCGGCCCCAGCCCGCCTCGGGCATGAAGGCGAGGCCGGGCAGATCGGCGAGGCCGGCGCGGTAGCGCTCGAACACGGCGCGGCGGGCGGCGACGCGGGCCGGCAGCACGGCGAGCTGGGCCGTGCCCACGGCGGCGAGCAGGGAGGAGAGGGCGTAGGAATACCCCGTCGTCTCGTGCTGGTAGTGCGGCGCCGGCTCCCTGGCCTGGCTGGCGAGGTGGCGGGCGCGGGCGATCGGGGCGGGGTCGTCGGAGGCCAGCGCGCCGCCGCCGCCGGCGGTGACGATCTTGTTGCCGTTGAAGGAGAAGGCGGCCATGCGCGCGCCGATCCCGGCGTGCCGGCCGCGGTACAGCGCGCCCATCGCCTCGGCGCTGTCGGCGAGGACGGGCACGCCCCAGCGGTCGCAGGCAGCGCGGATGCGGTCGAGGTCGGCGCACTGCCCGTAGAGGTCGACCGGGATCACGGCGCGCGGCAGCCGGCCGCGCCGCGCGGCGGCGGCCAGCTCCCCGGCGAGCAGGTCGGGGTCGAGGGTCCAGCTCTCCGGCGAGACGTCGAGGAAGCGCGGCCGCGCGCCCATCTGCACGGCGGGGGCGATGGTGGCGATGTAGGTGAGGGTCGCGGTCCAGACCTCGTCGCCCGGCCCGAGATCCAGCACGCGGCAGGCCAGGTGCAGCGCCGCCGTGCCCGAGGCGAGGGCGACGACGTGGCGCAGGCCCGTCGCCGCGGCGATCGCCGCCTCGAAGGCGGCGGGGGCGGGGCCGGCGGGGGCGATCCAGCCGCTTTCCAGCACGGCGGCCAGCGCGGCGTGCTCGCCGCCGGCGAGATCGGGCGGCGAGAGGTACAGGCGGCGCGGCGTGGCCGGGCGGGGGCGCGGCGGCGCGGCGGGCCGGACGAAGGGGACGATGGAGGCCAATGCCTCCGCGGGAGCGCCTGACCGCATGGGACAACCCAGGGTGGTTTTCTCCAGGCTACATTACGCGCAGCAACATTCAACCATGAGTTGATTATTTCTGTGAAATCTTTGGCGCCCGATCGGCGCCCCGCCCCTCGAAGCGCGGCATGGTGGCATGCCCCGGGGCCGACACGCCGGTGCCGCGCAGCAGCATCAGGCCCGTCCGGCGGAGGATGGCGAGGTCGCCGCGCAGCGTGGGGCCGGCGGCGTAGCGCGCGTCGAGCTCCAGCCGGGCGTCCCAGGGCACGGCGTTGCGCCCGGCGGCCTGGGCCAGCCCGGCGAGGCCGGGGCGGACCAGCAGCCGTTCCGCCTGGCGCGGCGAGTAGAGCGGCAGGTAGTCGAGCGGCAGCGGGCGCGGGCCGACCAGGCTCATCTCGCCCCGCAGCACGTTGACGAGCTGCGGCAGCTCGTCGAGCGCCGAGGCTCGCAGGGCACGGCCGAACCGGCCGAGCCGGGCGGCATCCGATCCCTCCCCCTCCCGCATGCTGCGGAACTTCAGCACCGGGAAGGGGCGCCCGTGGCGGCCGGCGCGCCGCTGCCGGAACAGCACCGGCCGGCCGAGCGCGAGGCGCACCGCGAGCGCCAGCAGCAGCAGCAGCGGCAGGGTGGCCAGCAGCAGCAGCGCGGCGCCGGCGAGGTCCAGCGCGCGCTTGCCGCCGCGCGCGTACCAGCCCGGAGCGGCCGGCGGGCTCATGCCGGCACCGGTGGCGCGCCGGGCGGCGGGGCGGCCGGCGGGACGGCCAGTGGGGCGGCCAGTGGGGCGCTCAGTGGGGCGCTCAGTGGGACGGCCAAAGGGGCAAAAGCCGGGGTGGGCGGGTGGGGAGAGGCCGCCGGCCCGGCGCGCCGGCGCGGGCCGGGCGTGGCGGCGGGGCGCACCTCCAGCCCCAGGCTGAGCGTGAGGCCGAGGGCGAACCAGGCCATGCGGTTGCCGAGGTCGGTGGAGACCAGCAGCGACAGCGCCACCGGCAGCACCAGCGCGGCGATGCGCGCGGCGCGCTCCGGCGGCACGCGCGGCAGCAGCCGCAGCGCCGCGGCCAGCGCGCCGCCGAAGGCGCCGAGCCAGAGCAGCAGGCCGGGCAGCCCGGCCTCGGCCAGCGCCTCCAGCGCGTGGTTGTGCGGGTAGAGGCCGCGGCGCTCGCCATGGCCGGCGGCGATGGTGAAGGCCCCGGTGCCGAGGCCGAGCGGCGCCGTCTCGCCGGCCCGGCGCAGCGCCTCGCCCCAGAGCGCGGCGCGGCCGGAGCTTTCGGCCATCTGCCCGACGGTCAGCCGCTCCAGGGTGCGCAGCCCGGCGGCGCGCCCCGGATCGGCCAGCAGCGCGGCGAGGCCGAGCGCCCCGGCCAGCGCGACGGCGCCGGCCCAGGCGAGCGCCGCCCCGGCGCGCCCTTGCAGCAGGAAGCGCAGCGACGGCGCCAGCGCCACGGCGAGGCCGAGCCCGGCCAGCGCCGTCCGGCCGCCCGGCAGCAGCACCCCGGCAGCCAGCGCGGCCACCAGCGCCAGCCAGGGCAGCCGGGCGAGGCCGCGCGCCGCCGTGGCGCGCAGCGCGGCGAGGCCGGCGGCGCAGGCCATGGCGAGGCCGGCGAGCTGGTACTGCACGCGGGCGAGGTCCGGGTTGGCGGTGGCCGCGTCGCCGCCCAGCACCACCGTGCCGGCGGCGAGGCCGAGCGCCACGGCGGCGGCGACGAAGCCGCCGATCAGCAGCGTGGCGGCGCAGAAGCGGCGGTGCGCGGCGGCGTCGGCGCCGATGGCCAGGCCGGCGAGCAGCATGGCGGGGCCGAGCAGCACGATCTCGGGCAGCTTGTCGGGCAGCACCGCGACGGAGGGGCTCCAGGTGCCGGCCAGCACCAGCCACAGCCACAGCCCGCCGGCCGCGAGCAGCGGCGGGCCGAGCAGCGGCGAGACCCGCCAGCGGCGCGTGGCCAGCAGCAGCGCCAGCGAGGGCAGCAGCAGCGCGGCGGCGGCGGCGGTGAGGTCGAAGGGCAGGCGCGCCAGGGGGGGCGCGGACTTCAGCGCGCCGGCGAAGTGCATGGCGGCGGCGAGCGGTCCGGCGGCGGCGGCGAGGGACGGGGCGGCGAGCCTCATGGCGGCGGGGCGGGCCTGCGCCGGCTTCCAACCGGCCCTCGGGGAAGGCGCCGCCTTCCCCGAACCCCATCCGGCAGGAGGGCGAGGCCCTCCTGCCCCTCTCTTCGTTTGTGCCTCGGCTGTTGCAACCGCCGGGCCGTCCCTTCCGGACCGGGGGATCCGAGGGGCCGCCGCCCCCGGGGGGGAGCCGGGGCGGCCGCCGGGGCGTGAGGATGCCCGGGTAAGGCGAGTCCCTCCCCGGAAAGGAGGCGTGCGGGTCCGTTCACGCCACCGGCTCCGGCAGCCGCGCCGGCGCCTCGGCCGCGGCGGCGAGGATCAGGCATGCCGCCGCGAGCAGCACCGCCATCGGCGCCGCCACGGCCAGCAGCACCAGCAGCAGCGGCCGGTTCGGCAGGCTCGGGCGCAGTTCCACGGCGGGGGCGGCGACGAGGCGGGCGGCCACCGCCTCGTCCGCCTCGGCCACCAGCTCGACGCGCTGGCTCTGCCCGAGCAGGTCGTAGAGCGTGTTGCGAAGGTACACGTCGCTCTCGCGGCCGAGGCGCCGGCCGATCGCGGCGATCCGCCCGCGCGCGAGCTGGGCGAGGTCGGCGCGCACCTTGCCCTCGGCATAGGCGTGCAGGCGGCGGAGCATGTCGAGCGCCGCCGCGCGCTCGGGCCAGGAGAGGGTGACGGTCCAGGTGACGGAGCCCAGGCTCTGGGTCGCGGCGAGGTTGCGCTCCAGCCAGTCCAGCGCGTCGTCCGCATCGGCCTCGAGGCGCAGGTCGAAGGTGCGCCGCACCCAGCCGCCGAGGCCGGCGGCCCGGCGTTCCGCGAGGCCGGCGAGGAGCGGCGTCTCGCGCGCCAGCAGGGCGGCGGCCTCGGGCGAGCGCAGAGCGCCGAGATAGACCGCGAAATTGCCGGCCGGACCGCTGTCGAGCAGCCCGCCGCCGCCGCCGATCAGCGGCACCGGCGAGAGCAGCGAGGAGGTGGCGATGCCGGTGGTCTCGGCCGGTGCCACGGTGGCCTGCGCCAGGTAGGCGCTCGGCCACAGCAGGATGCCGGCGGCGCCGGCGGCGTAGAGCAGCGACGTCGCCAGCAGCAGGGCGAGGCGGCGGCGCCACAGGGCCCGCAGCAGGGCCCCGAGGGGCATGCCGCGCGCGCCATCGGGATCCGGCACGGCACCGCGCGGCGGTGCCGGGACCAGGGTACCATCCATGGTTGTTCGTATCGGGGAGGGTGCGTATCGGGCCGCCTAGGCGGCCGGGCGGGCGTGCCTGGACAGCGGCATCATCGCCTGGCCGCCCGCCCCGAGGGGATCGGCGGCGGGGGCGGGCTGGACGGCCGCGGGGAAGACCGTGGTGAGGTCGATCAGGTCCACCACGCTGAGCAGCGCGTCGCCCGCCTTGCGGAAACCGAGGTAGTGGGCCTGCACGGCCAGCGCCTGCAACGGGCGAAGGATCTCCTGGCGCAGCGTCTCGGGGTCCGACCGGCCCGCCGGCTCGGTCCCGCCAGGCTCCTCGAACAGGGGAAACGGATCAGCAGCGATGGCGGTCATGCGGCTCAATCCCTCGGGGCTAGCGGGGCCTCCATCACATTAACCTTTTGGTGATAGGTAGTCATCAAGAATTTGTTACTTACGCTTCGGTACTTTATGGTCCGGTTTATACCCGTATTCGTAGTTTTGTTGCGATGCAGCTTCGCGTGAGACTCCGGGCGGGATTCAGGCAATCCCGTCACGATCGGGAAATCGCCGGCGGCGTCGCGCCATGCCGGGCGGCCCTACGGCAGCCGGATGACGGTACGGAACCACGACACCGGTGCCGCCGCCCAGGCCTCCAGCACCGGCACCGGCGAGACGTGCCCGTAGCGCGGGCTCTCCACGCCCTGCCGCAGGACCAGCCGCAGCGGCGCATCCGATTCCAGCGAGAGCCGCGCCAGCGGGCCGGCGACGCCGTTGCCGGTGAGCTGCCAGTCGGACGGGGCGAGGCGCCAGCGCAGGATGGCGCCGCCGAACGGCCCGCCCACGCGGTCCTCCACGTTCCAGCACCGGCCGGCGACGGCGACGGTGCGGGCATGGCGGTTGCCGCGCGCGTCGCGATAGGCGGCGCCGCCCGGCAGCGCCCGGCAGCGCGGCCAGCGGGCGAACAGGAAGCGCGAGAGGCGCGGCATCTGGTCCATGCCTGCCATCGGGCCTGCCATCGGGCCTGCCATCGGGCCTGACGGCGGCGCCGGCGACGGGCCGGCGACGCCGGCCGGCAGGAAGCAGATCGTGTTGTGGGCGGCGGTGCCGGGGAAGTGGTCCGACCACCAGCCCGATCCCGCCGGCGGGTTGTAGCTGCCCGTGCCGGCATCCCGCAGCAGGTTCAGCGTGCCGTCCCAGAGGTCGAGGTGCAGCAGGTCGGCATGGCCGGGGCGGAAGCGGAGCGGGCCGGTACGCAGCACCGCCCAAGCAGGCGTGGGGTCCGGCGCGGGGTCCGGCGCGGGGTCGGGCGCGCCAGCGGATCCGGAGGCGCACCCGGAGACGCGCCCAGGGGCGCAGGTGGAGGCGCCCCCTGAGGCCGCGGAACCCCGCGGCGGATCGGGCCTCCGATCGGGCGCCGCATCGACCGCCACCCCGGCCGCCCGCACGGCGCCGCCCTCTCCCCGCCGGCCATCCGCCCGCCCCTCCCGTGCCCGAGCCTCCGTCGCCGCCCGGGACTCCACGCCCGCGCCCCCTTCCGGGGCCATCCCCGCCGGTCCCCCGGCCCGGTCCCTCGCCATGCCGCGGCCCGGACCGCGGAAGCCGGCCCAGCCCATGGCGCGCCAGGCCGCGGGACGGTCGAAGGCCGGACCGGGCGCGGCCGGGCCCAGCCCCAGCCCCAGCCCCAGCCCCAGCCAGCGGCAGCCGGGGTCCTCCGGGAAGCCCGCGCAGCGGCCGCGGAACAGCAGCGCCGCGCGCTGCAGGCTCCCCGAGGCGTTGCCGGGGCCGGCGAGCGACAGGTCGGCCAGCGCGGAATCGTCGCAGTGGCCGAGCCGCGGCATCGACCCGTCCGGCGCGGTGCAGCGATGCAGCCAGCCCGCCAGGGCGGCGGCGCGCGCGCGGGCCGTGCCGTCCGGGCCGGGATGGCCGTGCCGTCCGGCCAGCAGGGCGGCGAGCGACAGCACGTCGAGCGCGAGCCGCGCATAGCCGGCGCTGGGCTGGGCGAAGCCGCCATCCGGCGCGATCAGCCGGCGCGCGGCGCGCGAGAGCCGGCGCGCGCCCCGGTCGGCCAGGCCGGGCTCGCGCAGCAGCAGGCCGCAGGCGAGCAGGCCGGCGGCCTCGGAGAGCGGATGGTTGTTGTCCTGCGCCTCGGCATAGGCGGCGGTGGCCAGGAGGCGCGCCGCGTGATGGCCGAGCAGGGCGCGCATGGCCGGCGTGGGGGCGGGGATGGGCGCATGGCCGGCCTCCAGCAGCGCCAGCGCCAGGGCGAGGTGGAGGACGCGCAGCGCCGCCTCCTGTCCGCAGGCCCAGTTGGGGCCGAGGAAGGCGGGGTTGGCCGCGCTCCAGTCGGCGAGCAGCGACTCGGCGCGGCCGGCATGCCCCGCCGCCGGCTCCAGCCGATGTGCCTGCGCCAGCAGCGGCAGCCAGGCCAGCCGGTTGCGCTCCTAGACCGGCCGCACGTCGCCGGGGCCGAACAGGTCCAGGCCGAGCGACGGGGCATGGGCGGCGAAGGGGCCGTGCCAATCGGGAGCGGGGCCGGGAGCGGGGCCGGGGACGGCGCCGGGAGCGGCGGGCGCGGCGCGGATGGCGGCCAGCACGGCGTCGCGGGCACCGGCGGGCAGGTCCGGTGGCGGCGTCGGCACGGACGGGACCGCGAGGAACCGGCCGGCGGGCCTTCCCTCGCGAGCGGCCGCGGCATCCGCCTGCCGCGCGAGTTGCCGCGCGAGGGAGCGTTGCGGCACGCCGCAACCCAGCCGCAGACGATGCCAGAACCAGTGGCCGATGGCGCGTGGCCCGAGCCGCAACGCCGCATCGGCCGCGAGGAGGATGTTTCCCAATGCAACCCGTCGTTGGACCCCGGTCGGACTGTATGCTATAACCAGGTTCACGGTTTCGTCAGCCGACTGCCGCGAACGGGGACTCAACAATCGGAATGCGCACCAAGACCGGTGCCGGCGGCACAGGGGCGCACCTTCGGACCGGGGGCATGGCCCCGGCGCTGGCGGAACCGGCGGTGCGGGGCGGCCGGGGGCGCCGACCGGTCCCGCGCTCCGGCCCCGCGCGGCATGACGGGGCAGCGGGCACGCCCGGCCCGATGGCGACGCAGGGCATGGGACACGCCCTTCCCGACCTTCCTCCCGCCGTTCCACCCGCTTTCCCGCCGCGCCGCACCCGGCCTCGCCTCCGCGTCGGCACCCTGCTGCGCCTGGTTCTCTGCGCCGCGCTGCTGCCGCCGCCGCCGGCCGCCCTGGCGCAGGCGGGCGGCGGCGGCTCCCCCTACCTGCTACCGCCGAGCCTGCCCTCGACCCTGCCGGGCGGCGGCGCCCTGCCCGGCCTGTCGCCCGGGACCCAGCAGGACATCCTGCAACGCATCCTCGATGCCGCGGCCGGGCGCGCGATGCCGGGCGTCGCCCAGGCCCTGCCGCCGGCCGCCGCGCCGGCGGCGACGGGCGCGCCCTTCCCCGCCCCCGCCAGCCCCCCCGCCCCGCCGGTGCCGGAGCCGCCGCTCTCCAACACCGAGAGCTTCTTCGCCGCGCGGCTCGACGCGCCGCTGCGGCAATTCGGCTACGACAGCTTCGCGGCGCCGCCGGGCACGGCGGCGGTGGGCATGTCCTTCGGCGCGCTGCCCGACGACTACGTGGTGGGCCGCGACGACGAGGTGGTGCTGGCCTTCCGCGGCCGCTCCCGGCAGACGCTCTCGCTGCGCGTCTCGCGCGATGGCACGCTGCTGCTGCCCGACCTCGCCCCGGTGCCCGCCGCCGGCCGCACCCTGCGCGAGCTGCGCGCCGACCTGGAGGCGCGGGCGGCGCGCGACCTCGGCGGCTCCGAGGTGTTCGTCTCGATCGGCCAGATCCGGCAGATGAGCGTGTTCGTGGGCGGCGAGGTGGCGCGCCCCGGCTACGTGCCGCTGACCGCGCTGGCCTCGGTGCTCGACGCGCTGATCGCGGCGGGCGGCGTCAAGCGCACCGGCAGCCTGCGCGCGGTGCGCGTCGGCGGGCCGCGCGGGACGCGCACGGTCGACCTCTACGGGGTGATCGCCGGCACGGGCGGGGCGGCCGACCTCTCGCTGCGCGAGGGCGAGCGCATCCTGGTGCCGCCGCTCGGCGGCGTCGCGGCGGTCGGCGGCGACGTGACCCGGCCGGCGATCTACGAGCTGCCGGCGGGCGCGGCGGCGATCCGGCTCGACGCGCTGCTGGCGCTGGCCGGGCAGCCGCTGCGCCCGGCCGGCAACCGCTTCCTGCTGCAGTCGAACGACGCGCAGGGCCGGCGCGCCTATGCCGAGATCGGGCCGGGCGCGGCGGTGCGGCGCGGCGACGTGGTGCTGGTGCAGCCCGGCACGGACGTGGTGAGCAACCAGCTCCGCCTCGCCGGCCACGTCACCGTGCCGCTGACCCGCGCCGCCGCCGGCCGCGGCGCCACGCTGCGCGGGCTGCTGGCCGACCCGCGGCTGGTGCGGGCCGACCCGTATCCGCGCCTGGCCGCCATCTACCGCACCGACCGCGCGACGCGGGCGCGGCGCTTCGTGCCCTTCGACCTCGGCCGGCTGCTGCAGGGCGGCGGCGACATGGCGCTGGAGGAGGGGGACGAGGTGGTGATCCTCGCCCTCGCCGACGTGCAGTGGCTGGCCAGCACCCCGGTGCAGACCGCGCTGCGCGGGCAGTTGCCGGACCCGGTGGTGCCGCCCGCGCCCGCCGGGCCGGTGCCGGCCTTCGCGACCCTGCCCGGCGCCTCGGCGGCTGCGGCGCCGGGGGCGGCGCCCGGCACCCTGCCCGGCCTGCCGGGCGCGGCACCGGTGGTGGTGCCGGGCGTGGCGCCCGGCCTGCCCGGCCCGCCGGCGCAGCCCGACTGCCCGGCGCTGACGCAGCTCGCCATCGCGGCGCGGCAGTCGCCGCTGCGCTTCGCGCATGCGCGCGGGGCGGGCTTCCCCAACCTCGGCAACCCGCCCTGCCCGCAGGTCTTCCGCGACTATCCGGACCTGCTGCCCTACCTGCTCGACCAGTCCGTGCTGATCGCGGGCGAGGTGCGCCGGGCGGGTCTCTACCCGGTGGTGAACGGCACCGGGCTGGACCAGGCGCTGGCCGCCGCCGGCGACGCGCTGGAGACCGCGGACCTCTCGGCGGTGGAGTTCGCGCGCGAGCCGACCGAGGGCGCGGGGGCGATCCCGCTGCAGCGGACGCTGCTCGACCTGCGCTCGCGCAATTTCGCCGCCGTGCGCCTCTCCCCGCGCGACGCGGTGCGCATGCCGCGCGGCTTCGGCGACCGCGACACCGGCTCGGTGACGGTGCAGGGCGAGGTGCTGCGGCCCGGCACCTACGACATCCGTCGCGGCGAGCGCCTATCCGAGCTGCTGGCCCGGGCCGGCGGGCTGACGCCGCAGGCCTATCCCTACGGCGCCGTGTTCACGCGCGACAGCGTGCAGCAGCGCCAGCAGGAGGGGTTCGAGCGGGTCGCGCGGCAGCTGGAGAGCAACCTGACGGCGGTGGCGACCGGGCAGGCCCTGGCCGGGGTGGGCGGGCAGGCCGGGGCGGCGGCGGGCAGCGTGGCAGGCGCCGTCGAGGCCGGGCGGTCGCTGGCCGTGTCGATCCGGCAGGCGCGCGCGGCGGGGCGGAGGTGGTTCCGCCAGCAACCGCAGATTTCCGCCGATTTCTGTTTGGCCCTGTGTTCCGTCCCCTATTCCATCCCCTAATGAGCGTAGTGGCTGGACGCCTGTCTCCGACGGTGTCGGGCGGCTTGATGCCACGCCTTGCAGCGCATGTCAGAGCGCACCGCCGACCGCTTCCCACACCTCTGCCAGGGTGCCGCGGTATTACGCGATCGCAACTTGTTGCCCCTGAACCAGCCCAACCAGGGCGGCTTTTCTGGAGTGATACACCATGGACGCGGACCTGATCGAAGCCATCGCCCGGGTCTTGGTCGAGGCTGGGGAGACCTTGCCCGGCACCTGTATCCCGGTGATCACCGCCGAGGATCTGGCGAAGGTCGCTCTGGCGACCGTTGCAGCGGCGGGGTTCGATCTCGTGCGGCGCGGACCAGGCTAGTTGTGCAGCCCTGCCGCCCGGAACAGCAGCGCCCGAACAGCATCGGCAACATCGTCAGCGGGCACACCGGCGCGGTCAGCCTGCAACTCCGCCAGCAGCCCCCCATCGACGTTCTGCAAGGCCTCCACGACCACATCCATGCCTTCCTGGTTCGACAGCAAGCCCTTCCTGCGGAGCGCGTTGACCAGCTCCGTCACCAGTGCCAGGGCAAGGAGGGCGGCGCTGTCGCGCCGTACCTCCCGGATGTGGGCGGGCGGGATCGGGTCATTGCTCATAAGGCCAGTCTACTGCCCGCGTGCCGCTCGCCAACGGGTAACCATGTCGGCGGAAACGTCGGCTGGGTAGCAAAGCGGCACCGCGCCACCCTGCCGGCTGTAGGCACTGCGGCGGCCGCAACTCGATCCATTACGAGCCGATTGGTAGGGGCAAGCACATGGGCGGCCGGTAGCGTTGTAGGTCTCGATACTCTCGGTGATCAGGCGTGCACGGATCTGCTCATCGGAAAGGAACGGCTCTCGCGCATGCACCATGGGTCCAGGTGCCAGGAGACCCAAGATCGCGATGGCCGGCAGGCAGATTTGCTTGAAGTGGCTCATGAACAGGATACTCGGGCTGATAAGCAGCCTTGCGCTCCACTGCCTGCCTCCCTGGCGGGCGTAGCGCCAAGCTGCCGATAGAGAACTCGTATCGAGTCCGCCATCATTATTCAATCACTGGTTGATTATCTCCGCCAGAGCAGTTGCTTCTGCCTCCTCACGCGTCAGGCCGGCGTCGTATTCCAGGATCGCGGACCGTTCCTCGTAGGCATCACGGCGGCTGATCTCGGCCGCCGACAGGGGCTGGGGTGGCACCCCGGGCAGGCGCCACCTTGCCAAGCGAGAGGGCAAACGCAGTTTTTCCACCCCCTCTATCGTTTTCCGGTCGGAACCGGTCGGAACCGTCGGAACCGCTGATCCTGACTGCAACTTTGCGGTTCCGACCACTTCTGGGAGGTCGGAACCGGTCGGAACCGGAACGGATTTCGCGGGGGCGGGGTGGGTCATGCCGCCCTGCCCTCCGGCTCGTTGGGGGTCAGGATGTTCGCCTTGACCGCATAGACCCGCGTCTTGCCGAGACCGGGGATGACGGCCCGCTTCGCCAGGTTCTTGCCTTCGCCCGGCTCCAGGTGCCCTGCCGCCAGGAGGGTCCGTGCCACCTCGGCCGCGTCCAGTCCGTCACAGACCTCGGCGCGCCACGTCTCGGGGTGGATCAGGTAGAGGTCGGAACCGTCGGGCTGCCGTCGGCGCCAGCCTGCACGGTTGACCACCGGCCGGGCGGGGTCGAGTACCTCCTCGACGGTGCCGTCGTGGTTGATCCGGATCGGCTGAAGGCGGCTCGCCCCGTGCTGGACGAGCCAGAGCCGGACCTTGGCGAGATGCGCCGCCTCCTCGCCGCTGCCGTCCCCGCCGCGCCGGCCGCGCCAGAGTTCGAGCACCGTGGCGGCCGCCGCCGTCGCCGCCTCCCTCGGCCAGGGCAGCACGCCCAACTCGGCCGCGATCTCGCCGGCGGCGGCCACCAACGCCAGGCGCCGCGCCACCTCGCGGACCTGCGGATCAGCCCCGGCCGGGACGTGGGTGGCGAGGAAGGCGGTGCGTTGCTCGGCGATCGTGGCCGGCAGCAGGTCTGGATCCCCGGCGCGGGAGGCAGCGACCTGCGCCAGGAAGGCGCGGGCGGCGGTGCCATGCTGGCGGTTGGCGGCCATGGCGAGGTCAGCGCATAGGGCCTGGAAGTCCGCCCGGCTGTGCAGCGCCGGCCAGAGCGCGGCTGGCAGCGGGACGGAGGGCAGCCGCACCTCGGCGCCGGGCGGGACCCGTTGCCCGCCCTTCTGAGCGAGAGTGGGGACGTCGATTTCGCCGTTCGAGAGGTAGAAGGTGCGCCAGGTGCGCCGCCGGCGGGCACTGGCATCGGCCCGCAGCCGGCCTTTGCCGCCGCCGTTGCCCATCGCGTAGATCGCGCCCACCACGTCGCGCGGCTCGGCCTGCTGCACCTCGTCCAAGGTTAGCAGCCCGTCCGCCGCCTCCTCGCAGGCGGCCTCCAGGGCATTGGCCGTGGTCCGCCAATCGCGCAGGGCGCCGGCCTTGTCGGGCGGGCCCCACGCGCTGGCGGCCATCTTCATGGCGACGGTCTTGCCCCGCTTGCTGGGCCCGAACAGGTGGACGCCGCCGCCATCCTCGCCGGCGATCTCCAGCAGCGGCCCGACGAAGGCGGCCGACAGGCAGAACACCGCCACCGGGTTGCCGACGGCGAGCGCCGCCACCTGCTCCCGCCATGCCTCCAGCGTGCCGGCGGTGGCGACCCGGCGCGCGGCGTCCTCGGCCGGGGCCTGCAGCACCAGCGGCTCGGCGGTGGCGCCGATCGGCGTGCCGTCGGCCAGCACGTAGCCCGGCGGGCCACCGGCCGGGGCGTGCCAGCCGGTGCGCGGCACCGCCGTGACGCGGGTGGCGGTCTCCACCTCGCCCAGCGCCTGCCGCAGCAGCGCGCGGGCCTCGGCGGTGGCGCCGATCCGCAGACCGCCATCGGCCAGCTCGGCCTCCAGCACGCCAGGGTCGGTGGTGAGCAGCCGCCGCTGCATCGCCCAGCGGTGTGGCCGGCCGTCCCGGTCCCGCCAGGCCAGCCACAGGCCCCAGGACTGGCCGGCCCCGGTGCGGCTCTCGCCCAGCACCTCGAAGGGCGCGCTGACCAGCACCGGCATCGAGTCGTCGCCGTCGCTGAGGAAGACCAGCCCGCGTGCCTCCATGCGGAAGCCGGGCGGCCAGATCACGGCGCCGGCGGTGCCGCGCAGCTGCTCCCGCTCGGCGGCCTCGCGCTCCTGGAAGGCCTGCCGGCGGAGGGCGTGAACCGCCTTCACCAGGTCCTTCACGGTCATGCCGAGGCGCGAGGCGGCGGCACGGCGCTCCTGCGCGAACTCCACGCCCGACAGCTTGGCGAGGCGCGCCATCTCCAGCGCGGTGGCGGCCCGGTCGGGCTCGGGCGGCTCGGGGACCGCTGTCTCCTCCGGCCCCGCGTCCGGCTCCGGTGGCTCGGCGCGCGGCCGGCGCGCGGCGCGTACCTGCTTGTCGAGCGTGCCGATGCGGCAGCCGAGGCGGGCGGCGGCGGCCTGTCGCTCGCGGTCGTACTCGACGGGCGCCAGGGCGGCGAGGCGGGCGATCTCCTCGGCCATGGGCAGGTTGATCACCTGTCCCATCGGCGTCTCGTCTCGGCCGGACGTGGGCATGGCCGTGTCCATCAGCGCGCGCCCTCCGCCCGGAGGTTGCCGGCGTCGGTCCGCTGCGACACGGCCCAGCGGGCGATGGCCTCGCCTTC
>NZ_JALPRX010000016.1 GCF_023223525.1 Roseomonas acroporae
CCCCCCCCCCCCCGGGACCGTGCCGCGTGAACGGCCGGGCCGCCCGGTCAGCCGTCGCGCGGCGTGGCCCGGCCGGACGGCCCGATCCCGGCCTCGGCCGACAGGGCCGCCCCGGCGCCGGAAGGCAGCGCCGCCAGGTCGAAATCGACCTTGGCAATGCCTTCGTCCTCCTCCGAGCGCCCGATCTTGCCGCCCAGGTTGCGTGCCATGCGCAGCATCGTCGTGTTCTCGCGCAGCACGTCGCCATAGACGTGCCGCAGGCCGCGTTGCCGGGCGAAGTCGAGCATGACGAGCATCAGGCGGTAGCCGAGCCCGATGCCCTTGAGGTCGGAGCGCACCATCACCGCGTACTCGCCCGCCTCGCCGTCGGGCGTGATCACGATCCGAACCGTGCCCAGGATCTCCCCGCCCTGGCCGGGCTCCAGCGCGACGAAGGCCATCTCCCGGTCGTAGTCGATCTGCGACAGCCGCGCGGCCATCTCGTGGTGCAGCATCCGCACCGCGCCGAAGAAGCGCAGGCGCAGATCCTCCGGCGTGCAGCGCGCCACCATCTCGACCAGCGCCGGCTCGTCCTCGGGACGGATCGGCCGCACGCACAGGTGCCGCCCGTCGCCCAGCACCAGCTCCCGCTCCAGCTCGGCGGGATAGGGGGAAAGGGCGAGGCGCCGCGATCCGTCCGGCGCCGGCGGGCCGACCACGGCGCGCGCGTCCAGCGCCACCACGCCCCTCGCATCGGCCAGCAGGGGGTTGATGTCGAACTCCCGCAATCCGGGCAGGTCGATCGCCAGCTCGGCGAGGCGGATCAGCGTCTTCGCCAGGGCGTCGAGATCCGCCGCCGGCACGTTGCGGTAGCCCGCCAGCAGCGCCGAGACGCGGGTGCGCCCGATCAGCTCGCGCGCCAGCGGCAGGTTGAGCGGCGGCAGGCCGACGGCGCGGTCGCGCACCACCTCCGCCGCGATGCCGCCGGCACCGAACAGGATCACCGGGCCGAACACCGGGTCCGTGGCGATGCCGGCGATCAGCTCCGGCGCGTGATGGGTGTCGACCATGGGCTGCACGGTGAAGCCCGCCACCGCCACACCCGGCGCCGCCGCCGCCACCTGCTCCAGCATCTCGGTGGCGGCGAGCCGCACCGCCGCGGCTCCCCGCAGGTCCAGCCGCACCCCGCCGACATCGGATTTGTGCGTGATCTCGGGCGAGAGGATCTTCAGCACGACCGGCGTCCCCGGGGCGCCCGGCAGCGCCCTGGCCAGCGGCCCGGACAGGGCACGGGCCTGCTGCCCGGCCTCGAACGGGTTGGCGGCGATGCGCGTCTCCACCACCGGCACGCCGTAGGCGGCGAGCATGCCCTTGGCCTCCGGCTCCGTCAGCACGGTGCGGCCGTCGTCCAGCGCCCGGCGCAGGATGCCGGCCGCGCGCTCCCGCTCGGCCGGCGTCGCCATGGTCCCCGCCGCCGGGGTCTGCATGAGCTGCTCCTGGTTCCGGCGGTAGCGGACGAGGTGCATGAAGGCGCGCACCGCCTCCTCGGGCATCTCGTAGGCCGGGATGCGCTTCTCCGAGAGGAAGCGGCGCACCGGCTCGGCCGTCGCCTCGCCGACCCAGCAGGCGAGGATCGGCGCGCCGCCGCGTGGCAGCGCCGCCAGCGCCTCGGCCACCGCCGTGCCGTCGGCGGTGCCGGTCGGGCCGTGCAGCACCAGGATCGCATCCTGCTGGCCGTGCCGCCGCAGGATGCCGATCACCTCGGCGTGCCGCTCGGGCGAGGCGTCGGCCGTCAGGTCCACCGGGTTGGCGCGCGACCAGTGCGGCGGCAGCACCGCGTCCAGCGCCTCGCGCGCCGCGTCCGTCAGCGGCGCCAGCACGCCGCCCTCGGCCTCCAGCGCATCCGCCGCGAGCACGCCGGCGCCGCCGCTGTTGCTGACGATGGTCAGGCGCGGCCCGCGCACGCGCAGCCCGGTGCCGAGCGTGGCGGCCGCGTCGAACAGCTCGCGCAGCGTCGCGACCCGCAGCATGCCGGCGCGGCGGAAGGCGGCGTCCTGCACCAGGTCGGCCCCGGCCAGCGCGCCGGTATGGGCGAGGGCGGCGCGCGCCCCCGACTCGCTGCCGCCCGCCTTGACCAGGATCACCGGCTTGGCGCGCGCGGCGATGCGGCCGGCCGACATGAATTTCCGCGCCTCGGTGACGCTCTCGACGTAGAGCAGGATGGCCCGCGTGCCGCGGTCGAGCGCCAGGTGGTCCAGCACGTCGCCGAGATCGACGTCGGCCATGTCGCCCAGCGTCACGACGTGCGAGAAGCCGATGCCGCGCCCGGCCGCCCAGTCCAGCACGCTCATCGCGATGGCGCCGGACTGCGCCACGAAGGCGATGTCGCCGCGCGCCGGCATCAGGTGCGCCGTGCTGGCGTTCAGCCCGTGCGCGGGGGAGAGCAGGCCGACGCAGTTCGGCCCGAGCAGGCGCAGCGTGTGCGGCCGCGCCGCCCGCAGCAGCGCGTCGCGCAGCGCCAGCCCCTCGGCGTCGCCGCCCTCGCCGAAGCCGGGCGGGATGACGATGGCGGCGCGGCAGCCGCGCGCGCCGAGCGCCGCGACCAGCGCGGGCGCGACGGCGGCCGGGGTGGCCAGGATGGCGAGGTCGGGCTTCTCGGGCAGGGCGGCGACGGCGTCGGGCGTCGCCTCGCCCTCGATGTGCATGATGCGGCCGGCGAAGCCGCCCGCCTCCAGGTTCCGGGCCAGGGTGCGGCCCGACGCATCCGCCTCGCCGCCGTCGCGGACCAGCACCACCGCGCGCGGTTCGAACAGGGCATCGAGGTTGCGTACGGTCATGGTCAGCCCTCCGGCGAGGCAGGTCGCGGCCTGCTGGTCGTTCCATCCCCCGCGGCGGGCGTGGCGGCTCGGCCGCCTTCGCCGCTGCCCGAACCTGTCAGCGCGCCACGGCGTAGCCCTGCATGCCGCGCGGGTTGGCGCCGGCGCGGATCTGCCGCTCCTCCAGCCGCGCCGCCGAGAGCCGGCCTTCCGACCATTCGCCGTTCATCTCCACGCGATGGCCGCGCGCCGAGAGATCCCCGGCCACGGAATCGCGGAAGCGCCCTTCCAGCACCAGCTTGCCGGGGCGGGCGACGCGCGGCCAGAAGCTGCTCGGCCAGTGCTCGGTGTGGAAGCTCGGCAGGTCGATCGCCTGCTGGATGTTCAGCCGGTGGTTCACCATGCGCAGGAACATGGTGGCGCTCCACTGGTCCTGCTGCTCGCCGCCTGGCGTGCCGAAGCTCATCCAGGCCCGGCCGTCGCGCAGCGCCATGGAGGGCGAGAGGGTGGTGCGCGGCCGCTTGCCGGGCAGCAGCCCGTTGGGCAGGGATTCGTCGAGCCAGAACATCTGCCCGCGCGTGCCGAGCGCGAAGCCCAGCGCCGGGATGGCGGGCGAGGATTGCAGCCAGCCGCCGGAGGGTGTCGCCGAGACCATGTTGCCATGCCGGTCGATCACGTCGAGGTGGCAGGTGTCGCCGCCCACCGCGCCGAGCCTCGCCACGGTCGGCTCGCCGGCGGCGGCGTTGCCGGTGAGCAGGGCGATGCGCGATTCCGCTTCGTGGTCCACCCAGGCGGCGAAGCCCGGCAATTGCCCCGGCCGCAGCGCCAGCGAGGCCTCGTGCGCCACCAGCTTCCGCCGCACGGCGTTGTAGGCCGGCGAGAGAAGCTGCGTCATCGGCACGTCGGCGAAGTCCGGGTCGCCGTAATAGGCCTCGCGGTCGGCGAAGGCGAGCTTGGCGCATTCCACCACGGTGTGGACGAATTCCGGGCCCAGCGGGTCCATCGCGTCGAGGTCGAAGCCGTCGAGCAGGGCGAGCTGCTGCAGGAAGGCCGGCCCCTGGCTCCAGGGGCCGCATTTCAGCACGGTGTGGCCGCGATACTCGTAGGCGAGCGGCTCCTCGACCGGCGCCTCCCAGCGCGCCATGTCGTCCGCCGTGAGCAGGCCGCGATGGCGGCGGCCGGAGGTGTCCATCACCTCGTTCTCGCGGAAGAACCGGTCGATCGCCTCGGCGACGAAGCCGCGATACCAGGCGTCGCGGGCGCGGTCGATCTGCGCCACGCGGTCGCTGCCGGCGCTCTCGGCCTCGCGCACCACGCGGGCATAGGTCTGGGCGAGCGTGGGGTTGCTGTAGAGCCCGCCCGGCTCCGGCCCGCCGTCGCGCAGCCAGAGCGCGGCGGAGCTGGGCCATTCCGTCTCGAACAGGGCGCGCACGCCCTCGATGGTGGCGCGGATGCGCGGCACGTAGTGGACGCCGTTGGCCGCGTAGCCGATCGCGTATTCCAGCACGGCGCCGAGGGTCCAGGTGCCGTGGTCGCGCAGCATCCGCGCCCAGGCGTCGAAGGCGCCGGGCACCATGGCGGGCAGGAAGCCGGTGCCGGGAATCAGGTCGAGGCCGAGATCGCCGCGCAGATGCGCGACCGTCATCGCCGCCGGCGCCACGCCCTGGCCGCAGATCACCTGCTGCGCGCCGAGCGCCGCCGAGTGGAGGATGATCGGGCAGTCGCCGGCCGGGCCGTTCAGGTGCGGCTCGACCACCTGCAACGTGAAGCCGGCCGCCGCCGCCGCGTCGAAGGCGTTGCCGCCGCGCTCCAGCACGGCCATGCCGACCTGCGAGGCGATCCAGTGCGTGGAGGCCACGGCGCCGAAGGTGCCGGCGACTTCGGGGCGCGTGGTGAAGCCGGGCGGCGACCAGGAGGGGGACGGGGTGGTTGCCATCGTTGCTTCGCCTCGCACGGGGTGGTGCGGGGAATTGGGGCAGGCGGAGCGTGGTGGTCAACGGGACTCGGGGCTTCGCCCCGGGCCCCACCAGGGAAGGCTCTGCCTTCCCTGGACCCATCCGCTGGGGCCGGGAGGCCCCAGACCCCGTTCGTCAGGACGCGCGATGGTGCAAGCTGCTGGTATTACCAATCAAATGGGGTTTCCGAAGGGGCTTCGCCCTTTGGTGGGAGGGGTGCAGGGGAGGGCAAAGCCCTCCCTTGCCTCTGTCCGCTCAGCCCCCGGCCCCACCCAGCGGCAACCGCTCGGCGATGCGGAACGGCGCTCCCGCCGCCGCCTGGGTGAACAGGCAGACCGATCCGACGCGGCGCGGCCGGCCGGCCGCCAGCCCCACCCAGGCCTCGGCCGCCGGGCGGTACAGGTCGCGTTCCGCCGGGGTGAGCCGCCGCGTCAGCGTCAGGTGGAAGCGCCACTCGGCGAAGACGTGCGGATAGCCCCAGCGCCGTAGCATCGCCTCCTGCGACGGGCCGAGCCCGGCGGCAAGGCGGCGTGCCAGCTCGGCCTCGGTGGGCGGGGCGCGGAAGCGGTCGAGCGCCTCGGTCGCCGTGTCGGCCAGGGCGTGCAGGGGCGGGCAGGGGGCGGCCTCGCGCAGCGCCAGGAAGCCGCCCAGTTCCGCCACGGCGAGGGGCGGCAGGTCGAAGGGCGCGATGCCGGCTGCCATCGCCGCCGCCGCCTCGCGGACCTCGGCCCAGGGGGCGAGCGGGCGGAACGGCGCCTTCAGGGTCGCGTGGAAGCCGTAGAGGCGCGCCTCGGCGGTGATGGCGTGGATGTCGGGCAGGGGCGGCTGCTCCAGCGCGGCGCCGGTCTCGGCGTCGCGGCCGAGCCAGGCGGAGGCGGCATGGTGCAGCGGGTCGTCCAGCTCCGGCGCCCAGTAGAGGGCGACGCGCGCGGTTCCGGCGGTGTTCATGCCACGCGCTCCCCCTCGCGCCAGACCCGCCTCGCCACCGGCAGGTCGTGCACGGTGCGCACCTGCACCAGATCCGCGCGCAGCCCCGGGGCAAGCCGGCCCCGGTCCGTCAGGCCGACCATCCGCGCCGGGCGGTCGCTGACCATCGCGACGGCCTCGTGCAACGCGATTCCGACCGCGCGGCCGCACAGCCAGGCGGCCTCCAGCGGCGCCGCCGGCACGTAGTCGCTGGCGAGGCTGTCCACGAGGCCGGCGCGCAGCAGCGTCGCCGCATCGACGTTGCCGTAGTGGCTGCCGCCGCGCACGAGGTTCGGCGCGCCCGCGATCACCCGCATCCCGGCGGCCGCGGCCGCCTCGGCCGCCACCAGCGTGACGGGGAATTCGCTGATGGCGATGCCGTCGGCGTGGTTCTCCGCCACCTCGTCTTCCGTGCGGTCGTCGTGGCTGGCGAGCGGGATGCCGGTGCCGGCGAAGCGTTCCAGCAGGGCGCGGCGCTGCCTGTCGCGCAGCAGGGCGCGGCGCTCGACCAGCGACTCGATCTTGCGGCGCACATCCGCCACGCTGAGGTCGTTGCCGATCCGCCGCAGCGTCACGTAGCGGTCGAGGTCGGCGTACTGGCCGTAGCCGGGCGAGTGGTCCATCAGGCTGACCAGCCGCACCAGCGGATGGCCCGCCAGCGCGTCCAGCTCGCCGGGCAGGTCGGGGGCGGGGACCTCGCAGCGCAGGTGCAGGAAGTGCTCGGCGCGCAGGGCGCCGGTGCCGGCCAGCGCGTCGAGATCGGCCGCGCCGTCGCGGCAGGTCTGCACCCGGCCGGGATCGAAGCCGAGATCGCCGAGGCAGAGCGCGTCGAACACCGTGGTCACGCCGGCGGCCGCCGTCTGCGCGTCGTGCGCCAGCAGGGCGGAGCGGGAGGGCCAGCGGGCGGAGGCACGGGGCTGCACCTGCCGCTCCAGGTTGTCCGTGTGCAGGTCGACGAGGCCGGGGATCAGGTGATCCCCCTCGCAATCCTCGGCGCCGGGCAGGTGGGAGCGGCCGGGCTGCACCTCGGCGATGCGGCCGCCGCGCAGCACCAGCGTGCCGGGGTGCACCCCGTCCGGCAGGACCAGCAGCGCGTTGGTGAGGACGGTTTCGGCGGGTGGGAGGAGTCTCTCGGTCACGCGCCCGGTCTTGCCATGAATCGACGCCCTTGCGGAGCCCCGGCGCCGCGACGTTTCCGCGACACCACGCCTCGGCGGGACAGGGCCGACGAGGCCGGAACGGGGATGGGCGCCGTCGCGGAGCCCGGCGGGCCCGGAAGGGCGGTGGCTCCCCGAGTAGGACTCGAACCTACGACCGAGCGATTAACAGTCGCTTGCTCTACCAACTGAGCTATCGGGGATCAGCGGCGCGGCCGGGCGTATAGCAAAGCCGCCCGGTGGGGGAAAGCCCCGTTGCCGGCCTTTCCGGCGGGAAAATCACCCTCGCCCCCGGAGAGTGCAGGCCGGCCATGCCGTTTCGCGGGCCGCCCGCGCCCCGCTCCGGATCCGCCGGGCGTTCCGGGCGTTCCGGGGATACGGCCGCCCCCTGCCCGAAACCGGGGCAGCGTGGGGCGTGCCGCAGGAAGGACAGGGGACAGGCATGGACGAACATCGCATCTCCGGCATGGCCAAGGATGCCATGGGAAAGGTGCAGGACGCGGTCGGGGGGCTGGCCGGCGACACGCGGTTGCAGTCGCGCGGCAAGCTGCGCCAGGCGGAAGGGCAGGCCGAGAATGCCATCGGCCGGTTCGGCGACCTCATCCGGGACCAGCCGGTGACCTCGGTGCTGATCGGCCTGGGAATCGGATACCTGCTGGGCCGCTCAAGGATCGTCTGACACGGGTGGCGGGCCCGGGCGGCGGGATCGTCCGACCCGCCAGGCGGGGAAGGGGTTTCGCCCCGGGCGGGCCGGCGGATGCCGAGATGGGCATCAGGCCGGGTGTGGCAGGGATCCCGCCCGCGTCGGATGGCGCGGGCGGACCCCTCGCTCGCCCGCCGCGCCCGTCCGTCATGGCCCGTCCGCCACGGCCCGCCGAGGGGCGGCGCAGGGCCGCGTTCAGCAGCCGCGCGTGGCGGGCTGCGTGGTCGACGCGGTGCCGCCGGGGCCGAGCGGGCTGAAATTCGCCTCGCAGCGCTCGCTCGGCGTCCCCTGCGTCACGCCGCCGCCACAGGCGGCCGCGAGAAGCGGGAGGAGAAGGGCGAACAAACCGCGTCGCATGGGCCGCATGGAACGTGCTCCGCCGACCTCCGGCATGCCCTCAGCTTGCCGGCGAGCCGGCGGCGGTGGCAAGGTCCGGCCGCCCGTCGGCCGTGTCGTCGTTGCAGAGGTCGGCGATGCGGTGGCGCACCGCCTCCATCTCCTCCTCGGTGCGGTCCTCCAGCGCCATCAGGCTGTTCTGCGCCCCCTGGGTGACGCGGATCAGCTCGTCCAGCTTGAGCTGGATCGCCTGGGTGTCGCGGTTCTGCGTGTGCTGCAGCAGGAACACCATCAGGAAGGTGACGATGGTGGTCCCGGTGTTGATGACGAGCTGCCAGGTGTCCGAGTAGTGGAAGAGCGGCCCGGTCACGCCCCAGACGACGACCAGCAGGCACGCACCGACGAAGGCGTAGGGCCGGCCGGCCTGGCGCGCCGTGGCGTGCGCGATCCGGGAGAACAGATTGGTCATGGCATGGCGATCCGTTCGGGAAGATGGGGCCGACGTCCCGGCACGGCGGCATCCGTGACGCCTTAACTCGCGAGGGTGGCGCCGGTGCCCGCGGGCCGTAGCGTTTCCGGCGCCGGCCCGCCGCGTCGCCGGGTGGAAGGCGCCGGCCGGCCAGCCTCCGCCGGCTGAACGGATCTCCGGCCTCCGCCGGTTGGCCGGGCCGCCGGCTTCGCCGTGTAGCCGGGCCGCCGTCATTTCCGCCGCAAGCGTGCCGCAAAGGCGCCACGTTGGGCCCGGATACGATGCGTACACGAACGGGAACGGCCGGCGCGCGGCGCCGTTGACCAGGGCGGGCCGGATACGGCCTGCGTCTCGCCTTCCCGGTCACAGGAGGTCGTGTGAGCATGCGTATCGCGCAGGTCGCCCCGCTGGCTGAGGCGGTTCCCCCGAAGCTCTATGGCGGCACGGAGCGGATCGTCTCCAACCTGACGGAGGAGCTGGTGGCCCTCGGCCACGAGGTCACGCTGTTCGCCAGCGGCGACAGCGTGACCGCCGCCGAGCTGGACGCCATCGTCCCCTGCGCCCTGCGCCTCGACCCGTCGGTGCGCGACACGCTGGCGCCCACCGTGCTCCAGGTCTCGCGCGTCGTGCGGCGGGCGCACGAGTTCGACGTGATCCACTTCCACATCGACCACCTCCAGCTCCTCGCCATGCGCGGCGTGGAGGTGCCCTTCCTGACCACCCTGCACGGCCGCCTGGACCTGCCCGAGATCGCGCCGCTCTTCGCCGCGCATCCCGAGGCGCCGTTCGTCTCCATCTCCGATTCCCAGCGCCGGCCGCTGCACGGCGTGAACTGGGCCGGCACCGTGCTGCACGGGCTGCCGACCGACGTGCTGCGCCCGTCGCTGCCGCAGGGCCGCCGGCAGGACGGCTACCTCGCCTTCCTCGGCCGCATCTCGCCCGAGAAGGGGCCGGACGCCGCCATCCGCATCGCCCGCGCCACCGGCATGAGGCTGCGCATCGCCGCGAAGGTGGACCGGGTCGATGAAGAGTATTACGAAACGGCGGTCCGGCCGCTGATCGAGGAGGCCGGTGACCAGGTGGAGTTCATCGGCGAGATCGGCGAGTCGCAGAAGGCCGGGTTCCTCGGCGGCGCGGCGGGCCTGCTCTTCCCGATCGACTGGCCGGAGCCCTTCGGCCTCGTCATGATCGAGGCGATGGCCTGCGGCACCCCCGTGGTCGCCTTCAACCGTGGCTCCGTGCCCGAGGTGCTGGAGGATGGCGTGACCGGCTTCATCGTCGAGGACGAGATCAGCGCGGTGGCCGCGGTGCGCCGCCTCGCCTCCCTGGACCGCGGCACGATCCGCCAGACCTTCGAGACCCGCTTCAGCGCGCGCCGCATGGCCGAGGACTACCTCGCCCTGTACCGCAAGCTGGCCCAGGCCGGCCGGCCGCAGCTGCGGGTCGCCTGACTTGATGGCGGCGGCGCAGGCGGAGTCGGCGGAGGAAAGCTTCACCATCGCCGCCACGGCGGCGACCGCGCTCGCCATCGCCCGACCACGCACGCTGAAGAGCGGCAACACCTTCGTGGTGCTCGACCTCTTCGGCGACGCGCAGTGGCACGCCGCCACCGCCGAGGGCCTGTTCCACGAGGACACGCGCTACCTCTCGCGCATCGCGTTGCGGATCAACGGGGAGCGGCCGCTGCTGCTCTCCTCGATGGTCAGCGAGGACAACGCGCTGCTGTCGATCGACCTGACCAACCCGGATTTCGGCCAGCGCGGCCAGCTGCAGATGATGCGCGACACCGTCCACCTGCAGCGATCCTTCGTCTGCGGCGACGGCGTGCTGCACCAGCGCCTGACGCTGCGCAATTTCGGCGCCGAGCCGATCGAGTTCGAGCTGCACCTGGAGCAGGCGGCGGACTTCGCCGACCTGTTCGAGGTGCGCGGCATGCACCGGCCCGAGCGCGGCACGCTGCTGCCGCCGGAGACGCTGCCGGACGGCGTGCTGCTCGGCTACCGCGGGCTGGACGGCGTGACGCGCCGGAGCCGGCTGAGCTTCGCGCCGCCACCGGACGAGGCGCAGGGCACGGAGGTGCGCTACCGCCTTCGCCTCGCCCCGGCCGAGGAGCGGGTGATCGACATCGCCTGCCGCTGCGAGCGCGAGGGCGCCCCGCCGCCGCGCGACCTCGGCCTCGACGGCTGGCTGGCCACGCACCAGGAGTGGACCGCCCGGCGGCGCGACGAGGTGGTGGACATCTACACCGCCAACGAATCCTTCAACGACTGGATCAACCGCTCGCGCGCCGACCTCGACATGCTGGCGACGCGCGCGCCGGAGGGGCCTTTCCCCTATGCCGGCATCCCCTGGTTCAGTACCGCCTTCGGGCGCGACTCGCTCATCACCGCGCTGCAATGCCTCTGGCTCGACCCCACCCTGGCGAGCGCGGTGCTGCGCTACCTCGCCGCGCGCCAGGCGACGAGGCTCGATCCGGCGCTGGATGCCGAGCCGGGCAAGATCCTGCACGAGACCCGCAAGGGCGAGATGGCGGCGCTCGGCGAGGTTCCCTTCGGCCTCTACTACGGCTCGGTGGACGCCACGCCGCTCTTCGTGGTGCTGCTCGACGCCTATCACGCCCGCACCGGCGACCTCGCCCTGGTGCGCGCGCTGTGGCCCAACGTCGAGGCGGCGCTGGGCTGGATGGAATGCCACGGCGACCCGGACGGGGACGGCTTCCTCACCTACGACCGTCGCGCCTCCAACGGGCTGCTGAACCAGGGCTGGAAGGACAGCCACGACGCGGTGTTCCATGCCGATGGCCGGCTCGCCGAGGCGCCGATCGCCCTGGCCGAGGTGCAGGCCTACGCCTACGGCGCCTGGAACGGCGCGGCACGCCTGGCGCGGCTGCTCGGCGACGCGCCGCGCGCCGGGGCGCTGGAGCGGCGCGCCGCGCGGCTGCGCGAGCGGTTCGAGGCGCGCTTCTGGTGCGAGGAACTCGGCCTCTACGCCCTGGCGATCGACGGCTCCGGGCAGCCCTGCCGCGTCCGCGCCTCCAATGGCGGCCACACGCTGCTCACCGGCATCGCCGGGCCCGAGCGGGCCGCGCGCATGGCCGCGACCATGCTGGAGCCGTCCTTCTTCTGCGGCTGGGGCGTGCGCACCGTCGCCGAGGGCGAGTCGCGCTACAACCCGATGAGCTACCACAACGGCTCGGTCTGGCCGCACGACAACGGGCTGATCGCCATGGGGCTGGCCCGGTACGGGCTGCACGGCCCGATGCTGCGGCTGCTGGGCGGGATGTTCGATTCCGCCATCTGGACCGAGGCCAAGCGCCTGCCGGAGCTGTTCTGCGGCTTCCCCCGCCGGCCCGGCGAGGGGCCGACCGCCTACCCGGTCGCCTGCCTGCCGCAGGCCTGGGCCAGCGCCACCGCCTTCGCCGCGCTCGGCGCCATGCTGGGCATCGGCTTCCGGCCGGAGGCGCGGCAGATCCGCTTCGAGCGCAGCGTGCTGCCGCAATGGCTGGAATGGGTGCGGCTGAAGAACCTGCGGCTCGGCGACGCCTCGGTGGACGTGCTGCTGCGCCGATTCCACCCGAGCGGCGTCTCGGTGAGCGTGCTGCGCCGGGAGGGCGACGTCGAGGTGGCGGTCATCACCTGAGGGCGGCGGCCCCCGGACCCGCCCCGACTCACGCCGGCCGCCGATCCGGGCTGCAGCGAACCGCAGTCCGGTCGGGACTGCGGTTCGCTGCAGCTCGATTGTTCCCGGCGCGGATTCACGCCGCCGGGCGTATCCGCCCGCCGGCGATCCGCTCTAGCCTGGAAGGAAGCCGGGAGTGGGAGAGGCGCCATGAATGAGACACCGGAGTTCCGGCCTGTGGCCGATGCCAGCGTCTGGCGCGGCGCCGATCTGGTCGGGGACCCGGCCTGGATCCACTGGCTCGGGGCCGACGAGGTGGAGGAGCTGGCGGCGGCGCTGGCCGTCGCGCGGGCCAAGGGGGAGCGCGACGGGGAAAAGGGCAGGGGCCTCGCCACCACCGCCATCACCCGCGACGACTTCCCGTTGCCGACGCTCGGCCCCCGTCTCGCGGCGCTGCGCGAGGAGGCGCGGCTCGGGCGCGGCTTCTTCCTGATCCGCGGCCTGCCCGCCGACCGCTTCGACGAGGCGGAGCGCGAGGCGATCTTCTGGGGCATCGGCACCTGGCTCGGCAGCCCGGTCTCGCAGAACGCGCATGGCGAGCTGCTCGGCCACGTCTTCGACCAGGGCCGCACCTACGGCGCCGCCAACACGCGCGGCTACCAGACCAACGCCCGGCTGCCCTACCACACCGATCGCTGCGACCTCGTCGGCCTGCTCTGCCAGCGCAAGGCGAAGGCGGGCGGGCTCTCCAGCATCGTCAGCACCATGGCGGTGCACGACGAGATCCTGCGCACCCGCCCGGACCTGCTGCCCTACCTGTATCGCGGCTACCGCTACGGCGAGCGCGAGGCCGCCGACCGGCCGGACGGGGTGACGCCGCACCGCATCCCGGTGTTCAGCCGCCAGGACGGCCTGCTGAGCTGCCGCTTCATCCGCTCGCCCATCGACATGGCGGTGAGGCGCACCGGCATCCCGCACGAGCCGGCCGAGGCCGAGGCGCTGGAGCTGATGACGCGGCTGACCGAGGACCCGGAACTGCGCCTCGACATGGACCTGGAGCCCGGGGACATGCAGTTCTGCAACAACTACGTCACCGCCCATTCCCGCACCGGCTTCGAGGATTTCGCCGAGCCCGCACGGCGCCGGCTGATGGTGCGGCTGTGGCTCTCCTTCCCCGAGCGCCGGAAGCTGGCGCCCGATTTCGGCGAGCATGACGGGATTCCGCAGCGGCTCGCGGCCGAGGCGGCGCCGCCCGTGCCGGCGTAGGTCCGGACCGGGCGGCCGAGTCCCCCGGGCAGGCGCCGGAGCCCGGGCCGGACGGGCGACGGCACGGCGTGCCGGCTCGGTTCCGTGCGCCGGCACGCCGCGGGGAGACGACCGCCGCGCCGGCGCGATCCCGCTCGCGCGGACCTTGCTCCGCGCCGCCGCGCCGACACCCGCCATTCCGCTCGTCCGGGCCGGTGTTCCGGCTCGCATCGCCATGCCCGGATACCTCGGGACCGGCAACGGGGTTCGTCCAGGCTGCGGCAGCGGAGATAGAATTCCGCTATATCTGTTATACAACCAGCGATTATTGACAATAACATTGCCGGTTAACGAGTATTGCCGCGAGAATAAGAACTCGCGGAGAAAAGAATGCATTCCCTGGGAGGGGGTAACCGATCGCCGGGCGCCGTGTCCGCGCCGTCGGAACCAGGGCGGGAAGTCGCGGGCGCCGTACCCGGATGCCTCGCCCCGCTCGACGAGGTCTCCGCCCCGGGCTGGACTCCCCCGGCGCACGCCACCGACTGCCATTTCCACATCAACGGCCCCTACGATCGCTATCCTCTGAGCGAGGGCCGCATCTACGATCCGCCGGCCGCGCTCATACCGGATTATCTGCGCGTGGCACGGCGGCTGGGCCTCGAACGGATGGTGGTGGTGCAGCCCAGCACCTTCGGCACGGACAATGCCTGCACGCTCGATGCGGTGCAGGCGCTCGGCCCGGCGCGCACCCGCGCCGTCGTGGTGGTGGACGACGAGGTGAGCGAGGCCACGCTCGGCGCCATGCACGCGGCCGGCGCGCGCGGCGTGCGATACAACGTCATCCACGGCAACGGGCCCACCCTCGGCTGCCTCGCCCGTCTCGCCGAGCGGCTCGCTCCCCTCGGCTGGCATATCCAGTTCTATGGCGACGCCGAGCGGCTGCCGGACCTGGAGCCCGTGCTCGCGGCCCTGCCGGTGCCGGTCGTGCTCGACCACATGGCGGGCGTGACCGGCGCGCGCGGCGTCGACAGCGCCGGCTTCAGGGCGGCTGAGCGGCTGCTGGCGTCGGGGCGCGCCTACGTGAAGCTCTGCGCCTACCGCAGCTCCGCGCAGGGATTCCCCTACCCGGATGTCGATCCCATCGGCCGGCGCTTCGTGGCGGCGGCGCCCGAGCGGTGCCTGTGGGGCACCGATTGGCCGCATCCCAGCCTGTTCGGCGCGACGCAGATGCCCGATGACGGCCGGCTGCTCGACCTGCTCGGCGCCTGGGCGCCCACGCAGGCGCTGCGGCAGGCGATCCTGGTGGACAATCCCGCCCGGCTCTACGGCTTCGACTGAGGACTGGCGCGCGGGCGCCCGCCCCGGCCAGGAAGAACCCCGAGGATCAGGTCGCCGGACACGGCGCGTGCCACCAGCACGTGCCACTGGCGCGTGCCACTGGCGCGTGCGCGCCCGCGGGCCGCCGCGCCCGCGTGCCGGACGACAGGACAGGCACCGGAACAACGAAAGGAAACGTCATGGTGGCGATCGAGAAAGCGGCCACGCTCGGGAAGGCCCCGCCGGCGGCCGAGGACACCAGCCTGTTGGGCTTCTACGCCGACATGAACGTCGGCGAGCGGCGGACCTTCTGGAATTGCGCCGCCGGCTGGGCGCTCGACGGCATGGACTTCCTGATCTATCCGCTCGTCATCGGGACGGTGATGGCGCTGTGGAACATCACCGCCGGGCAGGCCGGCCTCGTGGCCACGGCGACGCTGCTGGCCTCGGCCGTCGGCGGCTGGCTCGCGGGCTATCTCGCGGACCGCATCGGCCGCGTCCTGACCCTGCAGATCACCATCGTCTGGTTCTCCTTCTTCAGCCTGCTCTGCGCCTTCGTGCAGGACTACAACCAGCTCCTGATCGTGCGGACGCTGCTCGGCCTCGGCTTCGGCGGCGAATGGGCGGTGGGCGCCATCCTGATGGGCGAGATGGTGCGCCCGCAGTATCGCGGACGGGCGGTCGGCTCCGTGCAGTCCGGCTGGGCGGTCGGCTGGGGCGCCGCCGTGCTGCTGCAGGCCATCTGCTTCTCGATCTTCCCGGCCGAGGTCGCCTGGCGCTACATGTTCGCGGTCGGCGCGCTGCCCGCCGTCCTCATCTTCTTCGTCCGGCGCTACGTCGAGGAGCCTGAGATCGCCGCGACGTCCCGCGCCCGCCGGGCGCAGTCCGGCGACCATCCCGCGCTCACCGAGATCTTCACCGGCCCCTACCTGCGCACGACCCTGCTCGCCTCGTTCATGATGTGCGGCGCCCAGGGCAGCTACTACGCCATGAGCACCTGGGTCCCGCGCTTCCTCACCACCGAGCGCGGCCTGACCCTGGTGGGCTCGACCGGCTACCTCGCCACGCTCATCGTCGGCAGCTTCGTCGGCTACCTGACCGGCGCCTGGCTCGCCGACAGGATCGGGCGGCGCAAGCTGTTCCTGACCTTCTCGCTCGGCGCCATCGCCATGATCCTGCTCTACATGAAGGCGCCGCTGCCGACCGGGGCCTTCTGGCTGCTGGGGCTGCCGCTCGGCTTCTTCTCCACGGGCTTCTTCTCGGGGATCGGGCCGTTCCTCACCGAGCTCTTCCCCACCCGCCTGCGGGGGTCCGGCCAGGGGTTCTGCTACAATTTCGGCCGCGGCATGGGCGCCCTCTTCCCGGCCCTCGTCGGGGTCATGGCGGATCACACCTCGCTCGCCAACGCCATCACGGTCTTCGCGGTCGCGGCCTACGCCATCTTCTTCCTGACCGCCTTCGCCTTCCCGGAGACCCGCGGCAAGGTCCTCGACGCCGAGGCCTGAACCCCCTTCACGTCCGGGCCGCTCCCCCGAGCGCGGGATCGGCCGGCCCGGACGCCGAGGAACAACAGCGAGGGTAAGCCGACATGACGGAACTGCATCAGGCGGGGGAGCCCGGCGCCCGGGCCGCCTTCCGCTGGCCCGGTGGCCGCTCGGTGGCCGTGGTGCTGAGCATCGCCTACGAGGTCTGGGCGGAAGGGCACGTCTCTGGGGTGGGGCCCATGGGCAATCCGCTGCCGCCGGGCGTGTTCGACACCAACGCCGATTCCTATGGCCGCTACGGCGCCCGGACCGGGATCGGCCGCCTGCTGCGCCTCGTCGGGAAGGTGGGCGTCCCCGTCGACGTCTTCACCTCCGGCGCCCTCGCCGAGCGCGATCCGGCGCAGGTGAGGGCCATCGCGGCGGCGGGGCACGGCATCGTCGCGCACGGCTACACGCAGGACGCCATTCCGGCGAAGCTCACGCCGGAGCAGGAGGCGGAGAGCATCCGCCTCACCACCGAGCGCCTCGCCGACGTCACGGGCCGCCGGCCCTCGGGCTGGATCAGCCCGCGGGCTTCCCCGGGGCCCGCCACCCGCGATCTCCTGGCACGGGCCGGCTATCGCTGGCACGCCGACGGCCTCGACGCGGACCTGCCCCATGTCGAGCATCACGCGGGCCGGCCGCTGGTGAGCGTGCCCCTCGGCGTCGAGCTGAACGACCTCGCCCATGCCATGCGCCACGGCCGCACGCCGCGGCAGTTCATCGAGATGTTCGAGGACGCGGTCACGCACTGCCTGGCCGACGCGGACCACCCCGTGGTCCTCGACGTTCTCGTGCATGCCCATTGCTACGGCCGGCCCGCCAGCGCCTGGGCCTTCGCCGAGATCGCCCGCCTCTGCCTGGGGCACGACGAACTGTGGCTCACCACCCGGGAGCGGATCGCCGACGTCGTTCTCGCCGACCAGGGCGAGTCCCGCTCGCCGTGACTCGCGGAACGGCTCCAGTTCCTCGGCTTTTCGGGCATCCTCACCCGGTCAGGTGACTCCGCCCGACCGGGATCCGCCCCGATGGCCACGCCCCGATGGCCACGCCCCGATGGCCACGCCACGGATGCCCTTCCGGCCGGCCCGGGACCGGCCAGGCGGGGGCGCCAGCCGGCCTGGCGGCTTCGTCGGCCGTTGCCGGGCGGCTCGGGACGGCGGCCGACCGCCGTCAGAGCCCCGCGAACAGGTCGGTGGAGAGATACCGCTCGGCGAAGGAGGCGGCGATGCCGACCACGAGCCGGTCCCGCATCGCCGGGTCGCGCCCCACTTCCAGCGCCGCGTGCAGCACCGCGCCCGAGGAGATGCCGATTGGCAGCCCCTCCACCCGGGCGCAGCGGCGCGCCGCCGCCATCGCCTCGCGCTCGGAGACGCGCATCACCGCGTCCAGGCGATCCAGCTCCAGCACCGCCGGCTTGAAGCCGGCGCCGATGCCCTGGATGTCGTGCGGCCCCGGCTCGTCGCCGGACAGCACGGCGCTCTCCGCCGGCTCGATGCCGATCACCCGCAGCGAGGGGCGGCGCGGCTTCAGCGCGCGCGCGATGCCGGTCAGCGTGCCGCCGGTGCCGATGCCGCCGATCACCACATCCACCTCCCCCGCCGAGTCGGCCCAGATCTCCTCGGCCGTGGTGGCGGCGTGGATCGCCGGGTTGGCGGGGTTGTCGAACTGCCGCGGCATCCAGGCACCGGGGGTGGAGGCGACCAGCGCCTCGGCGCGGGCGATGGCGCCGGCCATGCCCTGCTTGGCCGGGGTCAGCTCGATCTCGGCGCCGAGCAGCCGCATCATCTTGCGCCGCTCCGTCGAGGCGCTCTCCGGCATCGTCACCACCAGCCGGTAGCCCTTGGCGGCGGCGACGAAGGCGAGCGCGATGCCGGTGTTGCCGGAGGTCGGCTCCACCAGCGTGCTCTCGCCGGGGCGGATCAGCCCGGCCGCCTCCGCCTGCTCGACCATGGCGAGGCCGATCCGGTCCTTCACCGAGCCGAGCGGATTGAAGAATTCCAGCTTCAGCGCCAGCCGCGCCGGCAGCCCCTCCGCGGCCCGCAGGCGCGGCAGGGCGACCAGCGGCGTGCCGCCGATCGTGCCGAGGATGCTCTCGTAGAGGCGGCCATGGTGCGGCGCGCCGCCTCGCTGGCTTCCGTCCGGACCGGATGCGGGATTCATGTTTCCCGTCTGGGATCTGGCGTCATCGGGCATGGAGGAGGCATTATCACGTCTCGCTGGCGTGGAAACCAGCCAAAACGGCCCGGGCCGTCGTGGGGACGGCCGCGCGCGGGGACGGGACGCGGCGACGGCACGGCCGGGCCGGGCCGGGCCGGGCCGGGGGCAAGGGTAGCAAGGGGAGCAAGGGGAGCGAGGATGCTGCTGCGACGGGACCGCGCGATGACCGCGGTGGCGATCATGCTGGACGTGGCCTTCCATGCCGGGCGGGGCACCACGGTCAGCGCCGCCGATATCGCCGACCGACTCGGCCAGGCGCGGCGCGGCATCGAGCCGGTGCTCCAGGCCCTGTCGCGCGCCGGACTGCTCGACAGCCTGCGCGGTCCGCGCGGCGGCTACCGGCTGGGGCGCCCGAAGCGCAGCCTGACCGTGGCCGAGATCATCGCCGCCGCGGTGGACACGGACGGAGACGCCGACGTGCCCACCGGCCAGCTCCAGGCCGCCGTGGTGGTGCCGCTCTGGAACGATCTCGAGGCCATGTGCCGCGAGCACCTCTCGAAGCTGACGGTGGACGACCTGGTGAAGCGCGCGGTCGCCGCCGGGATGCGCCGCCCGACCTCGGAACCGCTCACCTTCGCCATCTGAGGGGTTGCCGTCCGTCATCCGCGACGGCGTGCGCGGGCCCGCCCGCGCTTCTCCCCGGCCCCCGCTGCCGAGGGATCGGGAGGCGAAGCGTCCTCCGCGCCTTCCTTCCGTGGAACCGCCCGGTCGGCCCCGCCGCCCCTGCGAGGGGCGCGATCCGGGGGCGCTTCGGACGGTGCGGGGCCGATATTCTGGTTGTATTCCATCGATAGTTTTGACACGTTACGGTTGATGGATTTCGGCAGGGGCACCCAGGCTTGCTTGCAAGGCCCGATCCCGATGTGCCGGGCGGCGATCCACCGGGGCAGCGGCCCGCCGCGCCCGGCCGGCCCTTCGCCAGCACCGGGCCGCAGGGCCATCGTGCCCGGATGCGGGCCCGGCTGCTCGCCGACCCCGCCGCGCTCGCCGACTACGAGCTGCTGGAGATGCTGCTCTTCCTCGGCATTCCGCGCCGTGACACCAAGCCGCTCGCCAAGGCGACGATCAACCGCTTCGGCAGCCTCGCCGCGGTGCTGTCGGCCACGCCGCGCACCCTGCACGAGGCCACGGGACTGCGCGGCGCCGGGATCGGGGCGATCAAGCTGGTGGAGGCGGCCGCCGCCCGGCTCGGCGCCGCCGAGGCGCGCGAACGGCCGCTGCTGAACCGCTGGGACCGGCTGACCGCCTATCTGGACGGCACGCCGGACGCCGGCCCCGAAGCCGGGCAGCGTTTCCGCATGCTGTTCCTCGACAACCGCAACCGGCTGCTCGCCGACGAGGCGACGGCGCGGCCGGCGGCGGCGGACGAGGCGGCCTGGAGGCGCGAGGTGATGCGCCGCGCGCTGGAGCTGCATGCCACCGCGCTGCTCCTGATCCACACGGGCGGCGACCGCGACGCCGCCGAGACGGCCGTCGAGACGACGATGCGCCTGCGCGAGGCCGGACGGCTGCTGGCGATCACGGTGCACGACCACCTGCTGCGCGAGTCGACGGGCTGGACCAGCCTGCGCCGCGAGGGGCTGCTGTGAGCGGCATCGCCGGAAGCGTCCCGGCCGAAGCGTCGCCGGTGGGCGGCACGCGCACCGGCTTCGCCGACGGCGAGAGCTTCCGCCCCGGCGCGTCGGTCGCCGTCGTGCCCGAACTGCCGCTGGCCCCGCCCCAGGTGCAGCGCGAGGAAAGCTGCCGCCGCCTGCTGAAGCTCGGCGGCGCGCTGCTGCCCGATGGCGAGCTGCTGGCGCTGCTGCTCGCCAATGCCGCGCCGGGGCGGGACGTCCGGCCGCTCGCGGCGGCGCTGCTGGCGCGCTTCGGCAGCTTCGCCGCCGTGCTCGCCGCGCCGCTGCAGGAGCTGCGGGGCATCCCCGGCATCGAGATCCACGCCCTGGCGGCGATCAGGCTGACGCACGAGGCGGCGCTGCGCCTGGCGCGGTCCGAGGTGATGCGGCAGACGGTGCTCGACCACTGGGACGCGCTGATGCGCTACCTCAACGCCGCCCTGGCGCGGGAGCGGATCGAGCAGTTCCGGATCCTGTTCCTCGATGCCGAGAGCCGGCTGCTCGCCGACGAGGCGCAGGCGCGCGGCACGGTGAACCACACGCCGGTCTATCCGCGCGAGGTGGTGCGGCGGGCGCTGGAGCTGCGCGCCACCGCGCTGATCCTGGTCCACAACCACCCGAGCGGCGACCCGACGCCCTCGCAGGCCGATCTCGACATGACGGCCGAGGTGCGCGACGCGGCGGCGCTGCTCGGCATCGTCGTGCAGGACCACGTGATCGTCGGCAACGGGCGCTGGCTGAGCTTCCGGACGGAAGGGCTGCTGTAGCCGGCCATCCTGCCCGGAAACATGCCGGATCAGCGGGTTGGAATCTCCGGCTGATGTCGCCGGCGAAGCCGGGGCGGCCCCGGCGCCACGCCGGCGGGGCGGATCAGGCCGGCGGGCCGGGTTGCTGCCGCTCGGCGATCAGCGCGTCGTCGATCTCCACCGCCCGGCGATGGGCCGGCCGTTCGTCGTGCCGCGCGACGTACCGCTCGAAGGCCGGCCGTTTCTCGATGGAGCCGAACTGCATGCCGAAGCCCAGCATGGCGGCGAGGTAGAGGTCGGCCGCGCTGAAGCGGTCGCCGGCCAGGAAGGACCGGCCGGCGACGGCATTCTCGATCGTGTCCAGCACCGTGGCGAGGTTGCCGTAGCCGATCATCCGTTCCTTGTCCTTGGGCGGGACGAGGCCGATGCTGGTGTTGGCCCAGGCCGCCTCCAGCGGGCCGGCGACGAAGAACAGCCAGCGGTAGTAGGGGCCGCGCTGGCGGTCGCCGGGCGGCGGGGCCAGGCCGGCTTCGGGGAAGGCATCGGCCAGGTAGGCGCAGATCGCGGCGACCTCCGTCACCACCGTCCCGCCGTGGCGCAGCGCCGGCACCTTGCCCATCGGGTTGATGGCCAGGTACTCGGGCGCCTTCATGGTGGTGCCGTAGTCGAGCAGTTCGGTGCGGTAGGGCTGGCCGACCTCCTCCAGCATCCAGCGCACCACCCGGCCGCGCGACATGGGGTTGGTGTAGAAGACGAGTTCGTCGGCCATGCTGCCCTCCCGCGTCCGGCTCCGGACGGATACTGGATAGCGGTTCTCGTTCACGATTTGTACAGAAATTCCCGTGGCCACGGGGCGGCATGCCGGCAATGCCGCCTTCGTCGCCGCGCGGCCGGCCCCGTCAGGGCGTCGGGAATTCCTCGCCGCTCCAGCTCACCGGCACGTCGAGCCTGCCCACGGCGATCGCCTCGGCCGCCGCCGCGATCCGCGCCGCGACCGCCGCCGGCACGCGCGGCGCCAGGGTGAGGCGCACCGCCTCCGGCTGCTCCAGGCCGATGCGCCGGATCGCGCCCGCCTGGAATCGTCCGGCCGCGAGGTCGAGGACGGCGTCGAGCACCGCCTGCCCGGAATCCGCCACGGCCGAGCCCAGGAACACGTCGGGCGCCACCGCGACCCAGTCTCCCACATTGCCGATCTGCGCCCGGCCGGCCGCGCGGCACGCCTCGGTGACGCCGCTGCGGCCGGCGTTGAGCATGGTGAAGACGATGTCGGCACCGGCCGCGAACATCGCCTCGGCGATGCGGCGCGCCAGCGCCGGGTCGTCCTGGCTGCCGGAGAAATTGGTCAGCAGCCGCGCCGCGGGATTGGCGTGCCGCACCCCGTGCGCGTAGGCGGCGCGCCCCTTCAGCCCGGGCACCACGCGGATGCCGGACTGATGGCCCACCACGCCGCTGCGGGTCGAGAGCCCGGCCAGCATGCCCGCCAGGAAGGCGGACTGCTCCTGCAGCACCTCGTAGCTCGCGAGGTTGGGGCCGGTGACGTTGCCCTGCGTCACCACGAAGCGCGTGCCGGGGAATTCGGCCGCGACCGCCTGCGCGGCGGCGTTGTTCTGGCCGCCATGGGCGATCACGAGGTCCGGCGAGTCCGCCGCCAGCCGGCGCAGCGCCGCCTTCAGGGCCTCGGCCTCCGGCGGGATGCCCTGGATGGTGCGGATCTCAGCGCCCAGCGTGTCTCGCGCCCGCTCCAGGCCACGGTGGCCGGCCTGCATGAAGCCGCCATCGTCCACCCGACCGGCGAACAGGGCCGCGAGGCGCATCGGGGTGGCCGCCCGCGTGCCGGCGGGCAGGCCGGCGGCGAAGGGCAGCGCGAGCAGCCCGCGCCTGGGCAGGGGGAGGGGGAGGGGGAGGGAGGCGGGCATCGGCGTGCCGTCCGGATCCTGATGGGAGCGCCGGCCTGGAGGCGCCGGCCGGGGTATCGCCGGATCGTCCCGGCCGTGCCGCGCGAGGCAACGGCCATGCCATGGCCGCCCCCTGGCCCTTCCTGGGCCGGCCGCGCCTGCCTCACGCGCCTCGCCCCCGCCCGCGCCGCCCGAGCCAGCCCAGCAGCAGCGCCAGGGCGAGGCAGGCGAGGGCGGGCACCAGCAGGTCGCCCACGCTCTTGGCCGTCCATTCCCAGGGAAACCAGCCCTGGTCCCAGACCTCGGCGGCGGGGCGGTGCAGGCGGTTCTCGTGGTCGCGCTTCTCGCGGCCCCAGTAGAAGCCGATGGCCAGCGCCGCGCCGATCCATTCGCCGTTGCGCACCCGCAGCAGGCCGAGCGGCAGCGCCGCCGCGCCCTGGATCGCCAGCGCCAGCGCCGCGTGCGAGAGCCAGGAATGCGCCTGGAGGAACGCCACCACGGCCGGCGCCGCCGCGGCTCAGCGGGCCGGCGGCAGCTCCACCGCGTAGCTGTCGAGGGCCGGCACGGCGCGGATCATCCGCCGCTCCTGCATGAAGCGGCCGAAGCGCTCGTAACGGTTGCGGTCCAGCGCGCCGGGGGCGAGGGCGAAGCGGCCCAGCGTGTCGCGCCAGGCGCGGCGGTTCAGCTCGTTGTCCAGCTCGCGGCGCGGGCCGGCGACGAACATGCGCCACGCCTCGTCCGGGTTGTTGATCATCCAGTTGGCGGCGGCCTCCACCGCGTCGACGAAGCGGCGCATCGCCGGGTCCGGCACGCGGTCGCGGTGGGCGACCAGGATCAGCTCGTCATAGGTCGGGATGCCGTATTCCTCGGGGAAGAAGGCGCGGCCCGGGCGGCCCTCCAGCGCGAGCTGGTTCAGCTCGAAATTGCGGAAGGAGCCGATGATCGCATCCACCTGCCCCGACATCAGCGCCGAGGAGAGGCCGAAATTGACGTTCACCAGAGTCACGTCGCGCAGCGTGAGCCCGGCGCGCTCGATCATGGTGCCGACATAGACCTCCTCGAACCCGGCCACCGAGAAGCCGATGCGCCGGCCGCGCAGGTCGGCCAGCGTCTTCACCGGCCCGTCGCGCAGCACGGTCAGGGTCGAGAGCGGCGTGTTGACCAGCGTGCCGACTCGCACCAGCGGCAGGCCCTGCTCCACGGCGAGGTAGAGGTTCTTCTGGTAGTACACGGCGATGTCGCCGCGCTTCGCCGCCACCAGCTTGGGTGGGTCGGAGGGATCGGCGGGCGCCACGATGCGCACGTCGAGCCCGGCGCGCGCGAAGTCGCCATGCTCCTGCGCCACGATCAGCGGGCCGTGGTCGGGGTTGACGAACCAGTCGAGCAGCAGGGTGAGGGGCTGTGCCGTGGCGGGTTGCGCGGGCGCCTGGGCCTGGGCCTGGGCGGGCCGGAGACCGGACAGCGGTCCCAGCACGGTGCCGAGGGCGCCGCCGGCCAGGACGGATCTGCGGGTGGTCATGGGCGGCGGTCCTCCTCTTGTTCCCCTGGCTGTTCCCCTGGCAGCCGGTCGGGCTGCCAGGGCAGCAGGGCCCGCAGCAGCCAGTCCAGCGCGTACCAGAGCGCCAGCGCCATCGCGGCGAGCACGAACAGCGCGGCGAACATCACGTCGGTCTGCGAGCGCCCGTTGGCGTGCAGCATCAGGTAGCCGAGCCCGGCCGAGGCCCCGACCCATTCCCCCACCACCGCGCCGATCGGCGCGACGGCGGCCGCGACGCGCAGCCCGGAGGCGAGGGCGGGCAGGGCGGCCGGCAGGCGGATGCGCAGCAACACGGCGCGGCGCGTGGCGCCCATGGTGCGGGCGAGGTCGAGCCAGCCCGGCTCGGTGCGGCGCAGCCCGTCGTAGAAGGTGGCGGTGACGGGGAAGAAGATCACCACCGTCGCCATCGTCACCTTGCTGGCGATGCCGAAGCCCATCCAGAGCGTCAGCAGCGGCGCGATGGCGAAGACCGGCACGGCCTGCGAGGCGAGCAGGATCGGCAGCAGCCAGCGCCGCCCCGCCGGCCAGGCGGCCAGCAGCAGCGCCGTCGCGACGCCGAACGCCGTGCCAAGGGCGAGCCCGGCCAGGATCTCCGTCAGGGTGATCCAGGCATGGCCGGCGATGATGTCCCAGCGGTCGAGCAGCGCCGTGGCGACGCGCGCCGGGGTGGGCAGCAGGAAGGGCGGCGCGCCGGTGGCCCAGACCAGGCCCTGCCAGACGGCCAGCAGGCCCAGCGCCGAGACGAGGGCGCGCCAAAGGCGGCCAATGGGGCGGCCAGTGTGGCGGCCGATGGGGCCGCCGGCCTGTGCCACGGCACCGGCCGGTGCCGCCGGATCCGCTTTCATCGGAACGGCTTGCGCGGCGTCGCTCACGCGGCCTCCGAGGCGGCGGCGAGGCTTTCCAGCAGCCGGCCCTGGGCCGCCAGCACCGCCGGGTCCCGCACCTCGCGTGGCGGCGCGCCGGGCGGGACGGGAACCGGCACGGGCACCCAGCCGGGGCCGCCGGCGGCGGGTTGCAGCACCAGCACGTGATGGGCGAGACGCAGCGCCTCCAGCGGGTCGTGCGTCACCAGCAGCACGGTGCGCCCGGCCAGCAGCCCGGCGGCGAGGCCCTGCAGGCGATGGCGGGTCGGCGCGTCCACGGCGCTGAAGGGCTCGTCCATCAGCACGAAGGGGCGGTCCTCGACCAGGGTGCGGGCCAGGGCGGCGCGCTGGCGCATGCCGCCGGAGAGCCGGTCGGGGCGGACATGCTCGTGGCCGGCGAGGCCGACCGCGGCGATCATGGCGCGCATCCGGGCGGGATCGGCCGGCTCGCCGCGCAGGCTGGCGCCGAGCCCGACATTGCCCAGCACGTCGCGCCAGGGCAGCAGCAGGTCCTGCTGCCCCATCCAGGCGATGCGCCCGGCGACCGGGGCGCCGTCGGTCGCGGCGAGGCGGGTGCCGGCCGGCGGCAGCAGCCCGGCGACGAGGCGCAGCAGGGTGGACTTGCCGGAGCCGGACGGCCCGAGCAGCGCCATGGTCTCGCCCGCCGCCAGCGTCAGCCGGAAGGCGCCGAGCACCGGCCGGCCGCCGAGGGCGAGGCCCGGGCAGTCGAGCAGCAGGCCGGGCGCGCCGGCAGCGGGCGCGTCGGCAGCGGACGCACCAGCGGGGCGCGCGCTGTTGGGTCGCGCACCGATGGGCGGCGTTCCGGGGGGCGTCGCCCCGGCGGCGCGGGGGGCGGTCGGGTGCTGGGCAGGCAAGCGGTCCACCGATCCCTTCGCCGGAATGACCCGGATCAGGTTCCAGGAGTCGCGGTTGCGCCGCCTCTCAGCCGGTGCCGCGGATGCGGACCGGCTCCCCCCGGTGACAGGTCGGCAGGATGCGGTGGCGACACGCCCGGCGCAAGCCCGGGCGCCGCTGCGCCCGCCCGGCGGCGGTTCAGGCCTGGCGCGATCCCCCGCCGCTGCCGCGCTGGCCGATCGCCTCGATCACCCGGCCCAGCACGCTTTCCAGCAGGCCGCCGGACCCGCCGCCGGATTGCCCACCCTGCGGCGCCGCCTGCCCGGGCTCCACGCGCCCGTGCGGGGTCAGCAGGTTGATCAGCACCGGCAGCGCCTGGCTGAGCAGCATCAGCAGCTCGCCGCGGTCCAGCCCGATCCGCTGCTCGATGCGCGAAAGGATGTCGCCGCCCAGCGCCGGCTCCAGCGCCTGCGGCGAGACGGGCTGGTTCGCGCCGTTGCCGATCCAGGAATCCACCTGCTCGCCGAGGCCCGCCTGCCGCAGCCGCGACAGCAGCCCGTCCAGCCCGCCCTGGCTGTCCAGGAGCTGCTGCACGGCGCCCGCGGCCTGGCCGCCGCCCGCGATGCGGGAAAGGAACTCGCTCATCTCGTGGCCCTCGTGCCCGTCGCCGGCCCGACTTGCGCCGGACATCCCGCCGCGCCAACGCGCCGGCCACCCCGGCCGTTGCGGCACCTCTTGAGTCGGCTCCCGGAGGCACCGATAACCCCAGCCGTGAATTACCGACACGCCTTCCACGCCGGCAATTTCGCCGACGCGATGAAGCACGCGCTGCTGCTCTGGCTGCTGCGCGCGCTGCAGCGCAAGCCGGCGCCCTTCGCCGTGCTCGACACCCATGCCGGCACCGGCGCCTACGACCTGACCGACGATCCGGCCGAGCGCACCGGCGAGTGGCGCCAGGGCATCGGCCGGCTGCTGGAGATCGAGACGGGGCCGCTCGCCGACTATGTCGGGCTGGTGCGCGCGGCGGGCGGGCCGCTGCGCTACCCGGGCTCACCGGCGCTGGTGCAGGCGGTGCTGCGGCCGCAGGACCGGCTGGCGGCGGTGGAGCTGCACCCCGAGGACCATGCGCAGCTCCGCGCCCGCTTCCGCGGCGATCCGCGCGTCGGCACGCATCACCGCGACGGCTGGGAGGCGCTGCGGGCGCTGACGCCCTTCCCGGAGCGGCGCGGCCTGGTGCTGATCGACCCGCCCTTCGAGGAGCCGGGCGAGTTCGAGCGGCTGGCCGAGGCGCTGGCGCTGCTGCGGCACCGCTTCCGCGCCGCCATCGTCGCCGCCTGGTACCCGATCAAGCACCGCGCCCCGGTGCGCGCCTTCCACGAGGCGTTGCAGACGAAGGGGGTGGGCGACGTGGTGGCGGCGGAGCTGTTCCTGCGCGAGCCGACCGACCCGCAGCGGCTGAACGGCAGCGGCCTCGCCGTGCTGTCGCCGCCCTTCCGCTTCGAGGCGGAGGCCGGCGAGATCCTGGCGGCGCTGCTGGAGCGGCTCGGCGACGGCGAGCCGGGTCAGGGCTGGTCGGTCCGGCGCGTCACCGATGAGTGAGGCGTCGCCCGTCGCGGTGCTCGGCGCCGGGGCCTGGGGCACGGCGCTGGCGATCCAGGCGGCGCGGGCGGGCGGGCCGGTGACGCTCTGGGCGCGCGACCCGGCGCGCGCGGCCGCGATCGAGGCGGAGCGGGTGAACGAGCGGCACCTGCCGCGCGCCGTGCTGCCGGCGGCGGTGCGCGTCACCGCCGATGCCGGCGAGGCGCTGCACGGCGCCGCCTTCGCGCTGCTAGTGGTGCCGGCGCAGCACCTCCGCGCGGTGCTGGCGGCGATGCCGCCCCTGCCGCCGGCGGTCGTCTGCGCCAAGGGCGTCGAGCGCGGCACGCTGCTGCTGCCGCTGGAGGTGCTGCGCTCGCTGCGGCCCGGCGCGCCGTCGGCGGTGCTGACGGGGCCGAATTTCGCGCACGAGGTCGCGGCCGGCCTGCCGGCGGCGGCGGTGGTGGCGGGGGAGGAGGCGGCCCTGCGCGACGCGGTCGCGGCGCGCCTCGCCACCGCCGCCTTCCGGCTCTACGGCGGCGACGACCCGGTGGGGGCGCAGGTCGGCGGGGCGGCGAAGAACGTGGTCGCGATCGCCGCCGGCGCCGTGATCGGCGCCGGGCTCGGCGAGAATGCCCGCGCGGCGCTGGTGACGCGCGGCCTCGCGGAGCTGTCGCGGCTGGCGGTGGCGCTGGGCGGCCGGGCGGAGACGGCGGCGGGCCTTTCCGGCCTCGGCGACCTGCTGCTGACCTGCACCGGGCCTTCCAGCCGCAACACCTCGCTCGGCATCGCGCTCGGGCGCGGCGAGACGCTGGCCATGGCGCTGGCCGGGCGGAGCAGCGTGACGGAGGGCGTCGCCACCGCCCCGGCGCTGCTGGCGCGCGCGGCGGCGGCCGGCGTCGAGATGCCGATCTGCGCCGCGGTGGCGGCGGTGCTGGCCGGGCGGTGCTCGGTGGCCGAGGCGATGGACGCGCTGCTGGCACGGCCGCGGCGGGACGAGTAGGCGCAGCCGCGCCTGAGTCGATTGGCGCAGCCGCGCCGGGCCCATCGGGCGCAGTCGCGCCGGGCCCATCAGGCGCAGCCGCGCCGGGCCCATCGGGCGCAGTCGCGCCGGGGCACTCAGTTTCAAGGACCGAACCCGCAACGGAATGGCGGTGCCGGCCTGGCCGGTGGCTCCCGGCATGTCGTCGCGTCTCTCCTGGCATGAGACGTGCTTCCTGAACGGCTCGTTGGCCCGTTGTGACGCGGCTGACACATGGTCCGGGCGTCGCGCCACGGATCGCCGGGAAGGGCGCCGCAAGAGGCACCGCAAGGTGATGCTGGCGATCCGCCCATCCATGAGGCAGGCTGGCGTGAATTCGGGCGCAGATCCGCGAGAAGAAGGTTCCACTGATGGATCGTAGAGGGTTCCTGAAGGCGACGGCGGCTGCCGGCGCGCTCGGCGGGCTGGGCTCGGGCCGCCTGGCCTCCCCCGCGCTGGCGCAGGGGGCCGCGGCGCGCACGCTGCGCTTCGTGCCGCAGGCGAACCTCGCGAATTTCGATCCGGTCTGGGGCACCCAGTACGTGGTGCGCAACGCCGGCGCGCTGGTGTGGGACACGCTCTACGGCGTGGACGACAAGCTCGAGCCGCAACGCCAGATGGTGGAGGGCGAGGAGGTCTCGCAGGACGGGCTGACCTGGACCTTCCGGCTGCGTCCCGGCCTCAAATTCCACGACGGCGAGCCGGTGCTGGCCAAGGACGTGGTGGCCAGCCTGAACCGCTGGTCGGCGCGCGATTCCATGGGCCAGATGATCCGCGCCATCCAGAACGAGGTGGCGGCGGTGGACGACCGCACCTTCGTGTGGAAGCTGAAGTCGCCCTACCCGAAGATGAAGTTCGCCCTGGGCAAGACCAACTCGCCCTTCGGCATCGTCATGCCCGAGCGGATCGCCAAGACCGATCCCTTCAGCCAGATCACGGAATACGTCGGCTCCGGCCCGATGCGCTTCAAACGTGACGAGTGGGTGCCGGGCGCCAAGGCGGTGTTCGAGAAGTTCGCCGGCTACGTGCCGCGCGACGAGCCGGGGAACTGGCTCGCCGGCGGCAAGCGGATGCTGGTGGACCGCGTCGAGTGGGTGATCATGCCCGACACCGCCACCGCCTCCGCCGCGTTGCAGAACGGCGAGGTGGACTGGTGGGAGAACCCGATCTCCGACATCATCCCGACCCTCAAGCGCAACCGCAACATCGCGGTGGACATCGCCGACCCGCTGGGCAACATCGGCGTGTTCCGCATGAACCACCTGCACCCGCCGTTCAACGACGTGCGGGCCCGGCGCGCCATCCTGATGGCGACCTCGCAGGAGGACTACATGGCGGCGATCGTCGGCGACGACGCGGCGCTGTGGAAGCCGCTGCCGAGCTTCTTCACCCCGAACACGCCGCTCTACACCGAGGCGGGCGGCGAGATCATGAAGGGCCCGCGCCGGCTCGACGAGGCGAAGCGGCTGTTGCAGGAATCCGGCTACAAGGGCGAGCCGATCGTGATGCTGGTGGCGCAGGACCAGCCCATCACCAAGGCCCAGGGCGACGTCGCCGCCGACATGCTGAAGAAGATCGGCGTGAACGTGGACTACGTGGCGACCGACTGGGGCACCGTCGGCCAGCGCCGCGCCTCCAAGGCGTTGCCCTCGCAGGGCGGCTGGCACATCTTCTTCACCTGGTTCGGCGGCGCCGACTGCATCAACCCGGCGCCCAACAACGGCGTGCGCGCCGGCGGCGACACGGCGTGGTGGGGCTGGCCGAACAGCCCGGAATGCGAGGCCCTACGCAACGAGTGGTTCGCCGCGCCGGACCTTGCCGCCGAGAAGGCGGTGATGGCCCGCTACAACAAGGCGCTGATGGACTTCGCCATCTACAACCCGACCGGCTTCTTCCTCGCCTACCAGGCGTGGCGGAAGAACGTCTCCGGCGTGGTGAAGGGGCCGCTGCCCTTCTTCTGGGGCGTCTCCAAGAGCTGAGGAGGAGCGCGCGATGTTCGCCTACATCCTGCGCCGGCTGATCGCCACCATCCCCGTGATGCTGGTGGTCGCGGCGGTGGTGTTCATGATGGTCTACGCCTCGGGCAACCCGGCGGCGCTGCTCGCCGGCGACCAGGCGACGCCGGAGGACATCGCGCGCATCGAGCACGCGCTCGGCTACGACCGGCCGAAGATCCAGCAATTCGTCGAGTGGCTGTGGCGGGTGATGCAGGGCGACCTCGGCACCTCGGTGTTCACCAACCTGCCGGTCACCACCATGATCGCCCAGCGCATCGAGCCGACCGTCTCGCTGATGCTCGTCACGCTGGTTCTCTCGGTCGGCGTCGCCGTGCCGATGGGCGTGGTCGCCGCCTGGAAGGCCGGCACCTGGATCGACCGGGCCATCATGGTGATCGCGGTGCTCGGCTTCTCGGTGCCGGTCTTCGTGGTCGGCTACATCCTGGCCTGGGTCTTCGCGCTGCAGCTCGACTGGTTCCCGGTGCAGGGCTACACGCCGCTCTCCGAGGGCTTCATCCCCTTCATCTCCAACCTGATCCTGCCCGCCATCGCGCTCGGCGGCGTCTACATCGCGCTGATCGCGCGCATCACCCGCGCCACCATGCTGGAGGTGCTGCAGCAGGACTACGTGCGCACCGCCCGCGCCAAGGGCGTCGGCCAGCGCGAGATCCTGTTCGTCCACGCGCTGAAGAACGCCGCCATCCCGATCGTCACCGTGATCGGCATCGGCATCGCCCTGCTGATCGGCGGCGCGGTGGTGACGGAGAGCGTGTTCGCCATCCCCGGCCTCGGCCGCCTGACGGTGGACGCGATCCTGCGGCGCGACTTCCCGGTGATCCAGGGCGTCGTGCTGATGTTCTCCTTCGTCTACGTCATCATCAACCTGCTCATCGACCTCTCCTACTCCCTGTTCGACCCGAGGATCCGGTATTGAGCGCCTCCACCATCGAAGTGCCGCAGGGCGACGCGCCGCAGGGCAGGGTCGCCGTCGCGGCGCCCATGCCCGACGTGCTGCCGCCGATGCGCCGCATCGGCGGCGTGGTCGGCTTCCTCCGCCGCAACCCGACCATCGCGGTGGGCGGCTTCCTGCTGCTGCTGATGATCGGCGTCGCGGTCTTCGCGCCGTTCCTCGGGACGGTCGATCCGACCGCGCTCTCGCCGGCGCGGCGCACCCGCGAGCCCTCGGCCATGTACTGGTTCGGCACCGACATGCTGGGCCGCGACGTCTACTCGCGCGTGCTCTATGGCGCCCGCGTTTCGCTGATCGTCGGCTTCTCGGTGGCGCTGATCGCCTCGGTGATCGGGCTGGCCATCGGCCTCGTCTCGGGCTTCGTGCGCTGGCTCGACTGGTTCGTGATGCGGGTGATGGACGGGCTGATGTCGATCCCGCCCATCCTGCTCGCCATCGCGCTGGCCGCCGCCACCCGCGGCTCGGTGCAGAACGTGATCTTCGCCATCACCGTGGCCGAGATCCCGCGCGTCGCGCGCCTCGTGCGCGGCGTGGTGCTGAGCCTGCGCGAGCAGCCCTACGTCGATGCCGCCATCACCACCGGCACCCGCGTGCCGGTGATCATGTGGCGGCACATCCTCCCCAACACCCTGGCGCCGATGACGGTCCAGGCGACCTACATCTGCGCCAGCGCCATGATCGTGGAGGCCATCCTGAGCTTCATCGGCGCCGGCACCCCGCCGACCACGCCCTCCTGGGGCAACATCATGGCCGAGGGCCGCGCGCTCTGGCAGGTCAAGCCCTACATCGTGTTCTTCCCCGCCATCTTCCTCTCGATCACGGTGCTGGCGGTGAACCTGCTGGGCGACGGGCTGCGCGACATGCTCGACCCGCGCATGGCCAAGCGCGTCTGATGAGCGGCATCACGCTTGAGAAGGCGCCCGCCGACGCGGCGGCGCCGGCCGGCCGGGCAGCGGCGCCGCTGCTCTCGGTCGAGCAGTTGCAGACCCATTTCCGCACCCCGGATGGCGGGGTGAACCGCGCCGTGGACGGGCTGACCTTCCACGTGGACGCGGGCGAGACGGTCGCCATCGTGGGCGAGTCCGGCTGCGGCAAGTCCGTCACCTCGATGTCGATCCTGCGCCTGCTGCCGACCCCGCCGGGGAAGATGGCCGGGCGGATCATGTTCGAGGGCCGCGACCTGCTCGCCGCCTCCGAGGCGGAGATGCGCGACCTGCGCGGCAACGAGATCGGCATGATCTTCCAGGAGCCGATGACCTCGCTGAACCCGGTGCTCAGCGTCGGCCAGCAGATCGGCGAGTCGCTGCGCCTGCACCAGGGCATGAGCCGCCGGCAGGCCGAGGCGCGCGCCATCGAGATGCTGGAGCTGGTCGGCATCCCGGCGCCGGCGCGGCGGGTGAAGGAGTACCCGCACCAGCTCTCCGGCGGCATGCGCCAGCGCGTGATGATCGCCATGGCGCTGGCCTGCAACCCGAAGCTGCTGATCGCCGACGAGCCGACCACGGCGCTCGACGTGACCATCCAGGCGCAGATCCTCGACCTGATGCGCGACCTCAAGCGGCGCGTCGGCGCCGCCATCGTGCTGATCACCCACGACCTCGGCGTGGTGGCCGAGGTCGCGGAGCGGGTCATCGTGATGTATGCCGGCCGCAAGGTGGAGGAGGCCGGGGTGGTGGCGCTGTTCCGCGATCCCAAGCATCCCTACACGCAGGGGCTGCTCGGCGCGGTGCCCAGGCTCGGCTCCTCGCTCACCGGCGAGCACACGCGGCTGGCCGAGATCCCCGGCCAGGTGCCCAGCCTCAAGCAGCGCATCGACCATTGCGTCTTCGCCTCGCGCTGCCCGAAGGCCACGGAGCTCTGCCGCACCGTGGTACCGGCGCTGGAGGAGAAGGCGCCCGGCCACGTCGCCGCCTGCCACTACGCCGACAAGGAGGAGCTGGTCGCGGCATGAGCATCTCCCTCGCCGGGCCGCAGGCCGCCGATGCGCGGCCACTGCTGCAGGTCAACGACATCAAGAAGTACTTCCCGCTGCGCGGCGGCTTCTTCGGCGGCCGCACCGGGCAGGTCCACGCGGTGGACGGCGTCTCCTTCCACGTCGACCGCGGCGAGACGCTGTCGCTGGTGGGCGAGTCCGGCTGCGGCAAGTCCACGGTGGGCAAGGCGATCCTGCGCCTGTTCACGCTGACCGACGGGCAGGTGGTGCTGGACGGCCAGCGCATCGACGACCTGCCGGCGGGCCGGCTGCGCCCGTTGCGGCGCCGCATCCAGGTGATCTTCCAGGACCCGTTCTCGGCGCTCAACCCGCGCCTGCGGGTCCGCGACATCCTGGCCGAGCCGCTGCGCTCCTTCGGCATGGCCGGCAGCCGCTCGGAGCTGACGGCGCGGCTCGAGAAGCTGATGGACACGGTGCGTCTGCCGCGCGACGCGCTGAGCCGCTTCCCGCACGAATTCTCGGGCGGCCAGCGGCAGCGCATCTGCATCGCGCGCGCCCTGGCGCCGGAGCCGGACCTGATCGTCTGCGACGAGGCGGTCTCGGCGCTCGACGTCTCGGTGAAGGCGCAGATCGTCAACCTGCTGCAGGACCTGCAGAGCGAGCTGGGCCTGGCGCTGCTGTTCATCAGCCACGACCTCGCCGTGGTCGAGCACATGACGCACCGGGTCGCGGTGATGTATCTCGGCGCGGTGGCCGAGGTGGCGCCGCGCCGCTCGCTCTTCGCGGCGCCGAAGCACCCCTATACCCAGGCGCTGCTCTCCGCCGTGCCGGTGCCCGTGCCGGGCCAGGCGCGGCAGCGCGTCATCCTCAAGGGCGACGTGCCGAGCCCGATCAACCCGCCCTCGGGCTGCCGCTTCCACACGCGCTGCCCCTACGCCTTCGACCGCTGCAAGACGGAGCGGCCGGTGCTGAAGCTGGTGCCGGATGCCGGCGTCAATGCCGGGCACTGGGCGGCGTGCCACCTGCACGACCTGCCGGCCTCGCAGAACCCGCTGGCGGCCTGACATCCCGGCCCGGTCCCGCGGCCCGGCGGGGCAAGGGGCCTTGTTGAAGGGGCGGACGGGAGCCGCCCCGCTGCCAGAGGCGGGCCGGCCGAGGCCCCGGCCCGTCCCCCCGCCGGCCCTGCGGCGCGCCTGCCGGGTCGTGGCGGCGGGCGGGGCTGTCTCCGGCATGGCGCCCCGTCTTGACGCCGTCCGGTCCGCGGAGGACCCTGCCGCCATGGGGCCACGCGTCGAGACGGGCGCGGGCGGATCGGATGCGGGAGGCGCGCGAATGCCACAGGTATCGCTGACGGTGAACGGCAAGCCGCACTCGGTCGAGGTCGAGGGCCGCACCCTGCTCGTCGAGCTGCTGCGCGAGAAGCTGCGCCTGACCGGCACGCATGTGGGTTGCGACACCAGCCAATGCGGGGCCTGCGTCGTCCATGTGGACGGCGAGAGCGTGAAGTCCTGCACCATGCTGGCCGTGCAGGCAGAGGGCGCGGACGTGACCACCATCGAGGGCCTCGCCTCGGCGGACGGCACGCTGCACCCGATGCAGGAGGCCTTCCGCGAGTACCACGCGCTGCAATGCGGCTTCTGCACCCCGGGCATGGTGATGAGCGCCATCGACCTGGTGATGAAGCACCCCGAGGGGCTGGACGAGAAGCAGATCCGCGAGGGGCTGGAGGGCAATCTCTGCCGCTGCACGGGCTACCACAACATCGTCAAGGCGATCGCCGCCGCCGCCGAGGTGATGCACGGCCGCCGGACGGAGCTGGCCCAGGCCGCCGAGTAGCCTCGCCGGCCGGCTTTCCACGGGAACCCCGGACGGCCCCGCCGGCGGCCTGACCCGACGAGGCGTCCAGCGGCCGGCGCCGCGTCCTCTGTCGCCGGGGCCGCCCGGGAAACCGGCCGCCCCGGCGGCCCATGAAGTCGGCCGCGACGACGGGCCGGGAAGCAAGATCGCAGGGAAGGGGCCGGCAAGGTCCCTCGGGAGGCGTCCGCATGAACGTGGTGACCCCGTTCGAGGGGATCGGCGCCAGCGTGCGCCGCAAGGAGGATCTGCGCTTCCTCTCCGGCCGCGGCCGCTACACCGCGGACATCGACCGGCCCGGCCAGGCGCACGCCTACATCCTGCGCAGCCCCCACCCGCATGCCGCCATCCGGGGGATCGACGCCACGGCGGCGCGCGCCATGCCCGGCGTGGCGGCGGTGTTCACCGGCGCCGACATGGCGGCCGGCAAGGTGGGCGGCCTGCCCTGCGGCTGGGGGGTGAAGAACAAGGACGGCTCGCCCATGGCCGAGCCGCCGCACCCGGTGCTGGCCGTGGACCGCGTGCGCCATGTCGGCGATCCGGTGGCCGTGGTGGTGGCCGCGACCCGTGCCCAGGCGCGCGACGCCGCCGAGGCCATCGTGGTGGACTACGCGCCGCTGCCCGCCGTCGCCACCATCGAGGAGGCGCTGCGCCCCGGCGCGCCGGCGGTGCACGACGAGGTCGCGGGCAATCTCTGCTTCGACTGGCATCTCGGCGACAAGGCGGTGACGGATGCCGCCTTCGCGAAGGCCGACCGGGTCGTCACCTTCGAGCTGGTCAACAACCGGCTGATCCCGAACGCGATGGAGCCGCGCGCCGCGATCGGCGACTACGACCCGTCCGCCGACGAGCACACCCTCTACACCACCAGCCAGAACCCGCACGTGATCCGGCTGCTGATGGGTGCCTTCGTGCTCGGCATCCCGGAATCGCGGCTGCGCGTGGTGGCGCCGGATGTCGGCGGCGGCTTCGGCAGCAAGATCTACCACTACGCCGAGGAGGCGATCGTCACCTGGGCCGCCGCCAGGCTCGAGCGCCCGGTGAAGTGGGTGGCCGACCGCACCGAGAGCTTCGTCTCCGACGCGCATGGCCGCGACCACGTCACCCGCGCCGAGCTGGCGCTGGACGGGGAGGGGAATTTCCTCGGCCTGCGCGTCGCCACCAGGGCCAACATGGGCGCCTATCTCTCGACCTTCGCGCCCTCGATCCCGACCTACCTCTACGGCACGCTGCTGGCCGGGGTGTACCGCACGCCCGCCATCTACGTGGAGGTGAAGGCGGTCTTCACCCACACCGTGCCGGTGGACGCCTATCGCGGCGCCGGCCGGCCCGAGGCGACCTACCTGCTGGAACGGCTGGTGGACGTCGCCGCCGCCGAGACCGGGATCGATCGAATCGCGCTGCGCCGGCGCAACCTCGTCAGCCAGTTCCCGCACCAGACGCCGGTCGCGCTGGAGTACGACAGCGGCAACCACGCGGCGACGCTGGAAGCCGCCCTGCGCGCCGCCGACTGGGACGGGTTCGAGTCACGCCGCGCCGAGGCGAAGGCGCGCGGGAAGCTGCGCGGCATCGGCGTCTCCACCTACCTGGAAGCCTGCGGGCTGGCGCCGAGCCACCTCGCCGGACAGCTCGGCGCGCGGGCCGGGCTGTACGAGGTGGGCACGATCCGCTTCCACCCGACGGGCAGCGTCACGGTGCTCACCGGCTCGCACAGCCACGGCCAGGGGCACGAGACCACCTTCGCCCAGCTCGTCGCCGACCGCTTCGGCCTGCCCGTCTCGCAGGTCGAGGTGGTGCACGGCGACACGGGCAAGATCCCGTTCGGCATGGGCACCTATGGCAGCCGCTCGCTCGCGGTCGGCGGCAACGCCATGGCCATGGCGATGGACAAGATCGTCGCCAAGGGGCGCAGGATCGCGGCGCATCTGCTGGAGGCGGCGGTCGAGGACGTGGAGTTCGAGGGCGGCAAATTCCGCGTCGCCGGCACGGACCGCGAGAAGACCATCGGCGAGATCGCCATGGCCGCCTACGTGCCGCACAACTACCCGCTGGCCGAGATCGAGCCGGGTCTGGAGGAGACCGCCTTCTACGACCCGAAGAACTTCACCTATCCCGGCGGCTGCCATGTCTGCGAGGTCGAGATCGACCCCGAGACCGGCCATGTCCAGGTGGTGAACTTCACCGCCGCCGACGATTTCGGCCGCGTCATCAACCCGATGGTCGTGGAGGGCCAGGTGCATGGCGGCGTCGCCCAGGGCGTCGGGCAGGCGCTGCTGGAGGCCTGCGTCTACGACGCGGATGGCCAGCTCCTGACCGGCTCGATCATGGACTACAACCTGCCGCGCGCCGAAGACCTGCCGAGCCTCTCGCTCTCGCACCACGACACGCCCTGCCTGACCAACCCGCTCGGGGTGAAGGGCTGCGGCGAGGCGGGGGCGATCGGCTCGCCCCCGGCCGTCATCAACGCCGTGGTGGACGCGCTGCGCGAGCGGGGCGTGCGCCATGTCGAGATGCCGGCGACGCCGGCGCGCATCTGGGGCATCATCCATGGCGGCGGGCCGAAGGGCGCGCCGGCCATCGCGGCGGCATAGCGGCCGGCCGGCGGACCGGACAACATCGTGAGGGCAGCATGTACGATTTCGCCTACCACAAGCCGGGCAGCATCGCCGACGCGGTGAAGATCCTCACCGACGACCCGGAGGCGCGGCCGATCTCCGGCGGGCAGACCCTGCTGCCGGCGCTGAAGCACCGGCTCGCGCACCCGACGGCGCTGGTCGACCTCTCCGGCATCGCCGAGCTGCGCGGCATCCAGCGCGACGGCGACAGGCTCGTCATCGGCGCGATGACGAAGCACTACGAGATCCAGACCAGCGACGTGGTGAAGACCGCCATCCCGGCGCTGGCGAAGATGGCCGGCAACCTCGGCGACACGCAGGTGCGCAACCGCGGCACGATGGGCGGCAGCCTCTCCAACAACGACCCCGCCGCCGACTACCCGGCCGCCGCCATGGCGCTGAACGCCACCTTCCGCACCGACCGTCGCAGCATCCCGGCCGACGAGTTCTTCCAGGGCATGTTCGCGACGGCGCTGGAGCCGGGCGAGCTGCTGGTGGCGATCGAGTTCCCGATCCCCACCAAGGCCGGCTACGCCAAGATGCGCAACCCGGCCAGCCGCTACGTGATGGCGGGCGTGTTCGTGGCGAAGCTCGCCGACGGCAGCGTTCGCGTCGCGGTGAACGGCGCTGGCCCCGGCGTGTTCCGGCAGGAGGAGATGGAGGCGGCGCTGGCGAAGAGCTGGTCCGCCGACGCCATCGCCGGCATCCGGCAGGACCCGGACGGGCTGAACGGCGACATCCACGGCAGCGCCGAGTACCGCGCGCACCTCGTCGGCGTGATGGCGAAGCGGGCGCTGGCCGAGGCGGGCTGAGCCGGAGGCGGCACGGCGCGGCGGGGTCTCCGCCGCGCCCGCCCCGCCTGCGCCGCTCCCGGCGGGCGGTTCTAGAGCCGATCCAGCCTGACTGTATCAGGCCGGAACGGCTCTAGCCTTTTGATTTTTCGCATTTTCCGAGCCGCTGAGCGAGGACGCTCAGCTTGAAAATGCTCTAACGCGCCGAGAAGGCGGTCGGCCTGAGGATCGTGTTGCTGTAGGAGGCGATGATCGGGCCGTCCTTCTCCGAGGCGGCGCGCGCCGCCTGCCATTCGGGATCGTTCATGAAGGCGGTCCATTTGCGCTCGCGCTCGGCGAGCGAATCCCATTCCAGCAGATAGTAGAGATCCTGGTTCGACTCGCCGATCTCCACCGTCCAGAAGCCGGCCTGCCGGATGCCGTGCCGCTCCCAGATCGCCAGAGTCGCCGCCTCGAAGCGCCTGAGCAGCACCGGCAGCCGCCCCGGCAGGCAGTGGTAGACGCGCAATTCGTGGATCATCGTAAGGCCTCCCTCATTCCTCGTTGGGGATGGGCAGGCTAGAGCGGATCGCCGGCGGGCGGATACGCCCGGCGGCGCGGCGCCGTTCCGAAAGCAGCGGGCTGGAGCGGAACGCGGTCCCGACCGCGTCGCGTTCTGCGCCGGTGCAGCCCATCCGGGCTGGAAGCGCCCCCTCGAACGCCAGGACCCGAAGGAAACGCCATGCATCCCGCCCTTGCCGTGCTGCTCCTGCTCGCCCTGCCGCCGCTGGCCGGCTGCACCTACAGCAGCCCGAGCCCCAGCAGCGGCAGCTCCAGCTCCTCCCGCCCCGCGCCGGACACGGTCTACCTGCCGCCGGGCACCACCGTCGTCTGCACCGGCACCGGCCGGCCCCCGCCCTGCGACTGACGGGCGGCCAGGCGTTCCTCCGCCGGCGGCGATCCGGCGAGCGGCGCGGTCCTCGCCCGCAATTGCGAGGCGAGGACCACCCAGCGCGGCTCGATCGCCAGCCCGGCGGCGCCCAGCGCGTCCGCCGTCCAGGTGTTGCAGGTGTAGAACAGCGTGTAGCGGTACGAGGCGGCGTAGAAGTCGCCGCCGGGATAGGGGCCGGGCGCGACCGTCTCCGGCGTGCCGTCCGGCCGCAGTGCGAAGGAATCGCGCAGGAAGCGGCGCAGCCGAACCAGTTCCTCCGCCGAGAGCGGCACCTCCTGCCGTTCGGCGGCGGGAAAGGCGCGCGAGGGCGGTCCGCGCAGCGCCGTCACCATCACCACGCCCTTGCCGGGCAGGAAGGTGCGCAGCACGTCGAGCGGCCCGGGATGCGGCTCGATCATCCAGGCGTGCTGGCCGAAGCCGAACACGAAGTCGGTGGCGCCGGGGTAGCGGTCCGCCACCATCGCCAGCTCGGGACCGAGCGCCGCGGCAGGCAGTCCGAGATCCGTGTGCCATTCCCGCGTCATCACCGTGAGCATCGTGACCGGCGGCGCGTCCGAGGCTGGCGCGGGGTAGCGCGGCGACGCGCAGGCGGCCGGCAGCCAGGCCAGGAGCAGCACCCGGCCGGCCCGGCGCAGGCGAGGGAGAAGGCGCATGGCGGCGGAGGCTACGTCACGGCGCCTGCCCGGCCCAGGGACCCGGCCGCTTCGCCGCGCCGACTCCGGCCATGTCGATTCCGGCCACGTCGATTCCGGCCGCGTCGCCGGCGGCATGCAGGCCCGCCTCAACGCGGCAGGCTCAGCAGCAGCGCCAGCACGCCGATCGCCAGCAGCAGCGCGAAGAACGGCACCACGCCGAGGCCAAGCCAGCCGGCCAGCACCCCCGCGCACCAGGGCAGGGTCGCCGCGCCGACCACGCCGGCCGCGCCCTGCAACCCCACCGCGTGCAGCGCCACGGCCTCGCCGAGCCGGTCCGGGGTGCGTGCCATCAGCGTGGGGAAGATCGGCGCCAGCGCCAGGCCGCACAGCGCCAGCGCCGCCACGTTCAGCACCGGCAGCGGCGGCAGCAGCAGCGCCGTGGCGGGCAGGACCGCTAGGCCGGCGAACGCCAGCAGCCGGTCCGCCCCGAGCCGCCCGACCAGCAGCCCGGCGCCGATCCGCCCACCGGTCACGCCGGCCCAGAACAGGGTGGGACCGGCCCCGGCCAGCACCGTGCCGGCGCCGCGCGCCTCGTGCAGCAGCGCGTAGCTCCATTGCCCGAGGGTCAGCTCCAGTCCGACATACAGGTAGAACAGCAGCATCTGCCGGCGCACCAGCCGGTTGCGCAGCACCGAGAGGCCGGGCGGGCCGGGCGGCGACACGGCGCCGTCCCAGACCCGGCGGGACAGGGCGAAGACCAGCGCCAGCGCCGCCAGCGCCGCGCCGATCAGCGCGTAGCCCAGCCGCCAGGACAGGCCGGCCGCGATCACCGCCGTCAGCAGCGCCGGGCCGACGGTGACGCCGATGCCGTAGCAGGCGTGCAGCCAGTTCATGTGGCGCGGCGAGAAATGCCGCGCCGCGTAGCTGTTCATCCCGGCATCCACCGCGCCGGCGCCGAGCCCGGCGAGCAGGGCGAGCAGCAGGAAGCCCGCCCAGCTTCCCACGGCGGCCTGACCGAGCGCCGCCAGCGCCGTGGCGCCGATGCTGAGGCAGAGCAGCCCGCCCAGCCCGAGGGCGCGGATCGCGCCGCCGGTCGTGCTGCTGGCGGCGACGTAGCCGATGGCGAGCGCGGCCAGCGCCATGCCGAGCGCCGACTGGCCGAGGCCGAATTCGTCGCGCAGCGAGGGCCAGGCGACGCCGAAGGCGCCGTCCGGCAGGGCGAAGCCGATGAAGGCGAGATAGGCGAGCAGGAGCGGCATGGGATCCCGGCGGCAGGGCAGGGTGCCCATGCCCGCCGGTGCCCGGCCGCGCAACCCCGGCGCGGCGAGGCTTCCGGGCGGGGAACGGTCCCGGGGCCGCGCCCGGAGGCGCGAGGCGGAGGCGGGAGGCGACGCGGGGCGGCGCCGGGTGGAGGCCCGGATGCCCCGATGCGCGGCGCCCCCGAGGCAGAGCGCCCCTGATACGCGGCTCCCCGGGGCTCAGCCCCGCTCCGGCTCCAGCGTGCGCCGCCACAGCACGGCGCCGGTCAGGTCCTTGAGCAGCACGGTCATGTTGCCGCTGGCGCCCTCGATCTCGCACTGCCCGAAGAATTGCGTGCCCTCGCCCGGCGGCGCGTTGTCGCGGCCCGGCGCCTTCTGCCAGACCACCGCCGGCCCGAAGGTGTCGTCGAGCGGGTTGGGGCCGAAGCCGCCGGCCCAGAGCGGACCGCTGACGAACTCCCAGAACGGCGCGAAGTCGCGGAACCGCGCCCGGTCCGGGTGGTAGTGGTGGGCGGCGGTGTAGTGGACGTCGGCGGTCAGCCAGACCACGTTGCGCACCGCGTCCTGCCGGATGCCGGAGAGCAGCGCGGCGATCTCCAGCTCCCGCCCCAGCGGCGGGCCGTCGCCGTTGGCGATCGCCTCGAAGCGCGGCCTTCCGTCGGGGTCCCGGCCGTCCGGCACCTGCAGGCCTATCGGCATGTCGGCCGCGACCACCTTCCAGGTCGCGCGCGAGTCGCGCAGCCCCTGGCGCAGCCAGGCGAGCTGCTCGGCGCCGAGGAAGGCCGTCTCCGGCCCCGGCCGCTCCTGCCGGTTGAAGCTGTTCGGGCCGCGATAGGAGCGCATGTCGAGCATGAACAGGTCGAGGTGCGGCCCGTAGGCGATGCGCCGGTACACGCGCTCCGGCTCGTCGGGGTTGCCGCGGATCGGCGCGTAGTCGAGGAAGGCGCGCGTCGCGTTGGCGCTGAGCCGGCGGATGTGCTTCTGCGCGTAGGCCGGGTTGGCCGTCAGGTCCTTGCTGTCGGACCAGTTGTTGGTCACCTCGTGGTCGTCCCACATCCAGATCTGCGCCACTTCCGCATGGAAGGCGCGGACGTTGCGGTCGAGCAGGTTGTAGCGGTGGTTGCCGCGGAACTCGGCCAGGGTCTCGGCGACCTTGCTCTTCTCCGGCGTGACGAGGTTCCTCCAGGTGGAGCCGTCCGCCATGCGCACCTCGGCCTGCAGCGGGCCGTCGGCGTAGATCGTGTCGCCGCAGTGGATGAAGAAGTCGGCGCCGGTGCGGCGCATCGTCTCGTAGGTGGTCATGCCGCCGCGGCTCTCGTCGATGCCCCAGCCCTGGCCCACCGTGTCGCCGGACCACAGGAAGCGCACGTCCCGTGTCCCGGCGGCGCCGGGGCGGGGCACGGTGCGGAAGCGGCCGGTCACCGGCGCCGAGGCGGCGCCGGGCGAATCGAGGTCGAGGAAGGAGACGCGGTAGAAGATCTCCGAATCCGCCGGCAGGCCGCGCAGGTCGAGGCGGGCGGTGAAGTCGCTCGCCTCCGTGGCGTGCGGGCCGAGCAGGCGCTGCGCGTTGGCGAAGTCCTCGCGCGGCGACCATTCCACCAGCATGCGGGCGGTGCGGTCGGCGCGGCTCCAGATCAGCGCGCGGTCGGCGGCCACGTCGCCGGCCATGGCGCCCCATTCGGCGCGCGGGCGGGTGGCGTCGGCCGGGATCACGGCCGGCGCGCTGCCGGCCGCGATCCCCTGGCCGCGGGAGAGGCGCGCGCCGAGGCCGGTGCCGAGCAGCGTGGCGCCGGCCAGGGTCGCGCGTCGGGTGAGTCGGAAACGGGTCATGGCCCGGGGCTCCCTTGCGAAGGGCGGCAGCCTTGCCATGCCGGGATGACGCTTCGAGGAAGCCGGTGTGACGGTCCGGTGACCCGGGGCCGTGGCATCGCCGCCGCGCCGGCGCGGCGCGCCCGGTTCGGCGGAGGCGCGGAGTTTGGGCAACAATCCGCATCTCTATCGCGGTACGGCTTCGCGATCGGGCCCATCGGCCTTGACAAGGCAAGCCGGTGATTGCCCAGAACACGAATTCCCGCTCGCTTTGCCTTCGGCGGAATGTCATCATGCGGCGCGTGGTGCTGCATGTCGCGGCGCCGCGGCACACTGGTACGGACTGGTAAAGACGTGTTTCCCGATAACGATCAGCAGGGTGGCGCCGGAGCCGTAGAGGCTCAGGTGAAGTGGTACAATGGCCGCAAGGGGTTCGGCTTCGTGCTCGGACCGGATGGTCAGGACGTGTTCTTCCACGCCTCGGCGCTGACCGAGGCCGGAATCGAACCGCCCGAAACCGGTGATACGCTGGTCTGCGAGATCGGTACCGACCGGCAGGGTCGGCGCCTCGTCACCAAGATCATCGAGCGCCGCCCGGGCGACGGCGCCCAGGCCGCCGGCGCGGGTCGTCCGCCGCGCCGCGACTTCGGTGGCGGCGGCTTCGGGGATCGCCCGCCGCGCCGCGAGTTCGGCGGCGGTGGCGGCTTCGGCGGTGGCGGCGGCTTCGGCGACCGTCCGCCGCGTCGCGACTTCGGCGGTGGCGGCTTCGGGGATCGCCCGCCGCGCCGCGAGTTCGGCGGCGGTGGCGGCTTCGGCGGCGGCGGCGGCCGCGTCGGTGGCGGCGGCGGCTTCGGCGGTGGTGGCGGCGGCTTCGGTGGCGGCGGTGGCCGCTTCGGCGACCGTCCGCCGCGTCGCGACTTCGGCGGTGGCGGCTTCGGGGATCGCCCGCCGCGCCGCGAGTTCGGCGGCGGTGGTGGCGGCTTCGGCGGCGGCGGCGGCCGCTTCGGTGGCGGCGGCGGCTTCGGCGGTGGTGGCGGCGGCTTCGGTGGCGGCGGTGGCCGCTTCGGCGACCGTCCGCCGCGTCGCGACTTCGGCGGCCGCGACGAGGGTGGCCCCACCTACGCCGTGGGCGGCACCGTGAAGTGGTTCGACCAGGTGCGCGGCTTCGGCTTCGTGACCCCGGACGATGGCGGCCAGGACGTGTTCCTGCACTCCTCCGTCCTCCAGCGCGCCGGCGTGCCGGACGTGCAGCAGGGCCAGAAGGTCAACCTCGAGGTGCGCGACGGCCAGCGCGGCCGTCAGGCGGTCGAGCTGAAGTCCTGAGCATCCGCGCCGGATGGCGGCCCGCGGGGAGACCCGGGCCGCCCCGGTGACCGATGCGGGCCCCGGCGTCCAGGCGCCGGGGCCCTTCTTCGTTCGAGGCCCTGCCTTCTTCGTTCGAGGCTCTGCCTTCGCCGCCTGGCGCCCACCTGCGGCGCGTCCCATGCGACGGCCCGCGCCCGGTCCTTCGTCCCGGGCTGTTCGGGGCGACACGCCCGGCGACGTGAAGCCGCGCTGATACCGGTCCGCACAAGTCATCCGACGTCGAACGCCATGAGTCGTCTGCGCCCCCTGAGGCACCCCGGCCGCGAGGGGGTCGTGCTGCGCGGCTGGATCCGCGGCAGCGAGGTCGGCATCGTCGCGCTGGCCACCCTGGTCGGGCTGGCGGCCGGCCTGCTGGCCGTCGCCATGGGTACCCTGGCGCGCCTGATGCACGTCGTCCTGTTCGGCATCAGCACCGGCGAGCTGAGCCAGCTCCGGCACCTGCCGGCGATCTGGCTGCTGCTGGTGCCCGCCCTGGGCGGGCTGGTGCTCGGGCTGGTCAATCTGGCCCTGGCGCGCTGGCGGCCGAAATCGCCGGTGGACCCGATCGAGGCCAACGCGCTGCATGGCGGCCGGCTCACCCTCGCGGACGGCGCGGTGGTGGCGACGCAGACCGTGCTCTCCAACGGCTTCGGCGCCTCGGTGGGGCTGGAGGCGGGCTACACCCAGGTCGGTGCCGGCATCGCCTCGCGGCTCGGCCAGTTCTTCCGGCTGCGGCGCAGCGACCTGCGCACGCTGGTGGGCTGCGGCGCGGCCGCGGCCATCGCCGCCGCCTTCGGCGCCCCGCTGACCGGTGCCTTCTACGGCTTCGAGCTCGTGATCGGCACCTACTCGCTGCTCGGCCTCGCCCCGGTGATCGCCAGCGCGGTGGTCGGCTCGCTGGTGATGCGGGCGCTGCACGGCGACATCTGGCTGGTCGAGCCGGGCAACATCGCCGAGCCGGTCGGCTACGGGGTGTACCTGCTCGCCCTGCCGCTCGGCCTGCTCTGCGGCCTCGCCGGCATCGCGCTGATGCGCGGCGTGGCGGTGACGGAGGCCCTGCTCGGGCGGCTGATCCCGGTGCCGCTCTGGCGCGTGACGGCGGGCGGCCTCGTGGTCGGCACGCTGGCGCTGGTCTCGCCCGTCGCGCTCTCCGCCGGCCACGGCGCGCTGCACCTCGCCTTCGACACGGAGATGGCGGCGCGCGGCGTCGCCCTGCTGCTGGCGGTGAAGGTGGCGGCCTCGGCCGTCTCGCTCGGCTCCGGCTTCCGCGGCGGCCTGTTCTTCGCCTCGCTGCTGATGGGGGCGCTGCTGGGCAAGCTGTTCGCCGCCGGCCTCGCCTTCCTGGCGCCGCCCGGGCCGGACCCGCTGCTCTTCGCCGTGGTCGGGATGAGCGCCTTCGGCACCGCCGTGATCGGCGCGCCGCTCGCCATGACCTTCCTGGCGCTGGAGACGACGGGCAGCTTCCCGGTGGCCGGGCTGGTGCTGGCCGCCGTCGTCGTCGCGGCGCTCGTGGTGCGCCGGCTGTTCGGCTACTCCTTCGCCACCTGGCGCTTCCATCTGCGCGGCGAGACCATCCGCAGCGCCCACGACATCGGCTGGGTGCAGGATCTCACCGTGGAGCGGATGATGCGCCGCGACGTCCGCACGGTGCGCGACGACACCCCGATGCAGCGTTTCCGGCACGACTTCCCCCTCGGCTCGACCCAGCGCGTGGTGGCGGTGGACGCGGCGGGCCGGTATGCCGGCATCGTCTCGGTGCCGGAGGCGCATGCGACGGACGTCGCGACGGTGGCGCCGCTGCTGCAACTGCAGAAGCGCGCGCTGCTGGCGACGATGAACGTCCGGCAGGCGATGAGCGCCTTCGACGCGGCGGAGGCCGAGGCGCTGGTGGTGCTGGACAGCGCCGGCGGCGGCCGGGTCCTCGGCCTGCTGACCGAGGCGCACCTGCTGCGCCGCTACGGCGAGGAGCTGGAGAAGCGCCGGCGCGAGGAAGCCGGCCTGACCTGACGGCGCCGCCGGCCCGCGGCGGCTTGCGCCATGCCGGCGGCATGCGACACTCGCGCCCACAGGACCGGCGCCGCACCGACGGCGCGGCGAACGGGGAGGGGGCCGCCATGGCGCAGGGCAACGGACCGACCGACACCGGATCGACACGCCGCCGCCTGCTGGGCGCGTCGCTGCTCGGGCTGGCGGTCACGCCCCGTGCCGGGGCCCGTGCCGAGGCGGCGGCGGGCTTCCCCGACCGGCCGATCCGCGTGGTCGTCCCCTTCGGCGCCGGCACCAGCACCGACATCGTCACCCGCCTGCTGGCGCCGCGCATGGGCCAGGCGCTGGGCCAGCCGATCGTGGTCGAGAACCGCCCGGCGGCCGGCGGCGTGGTGGGCAGCGAGGCCGTCGCGAAGTCGCCGCCCGACGGCCACACGCTCTGCATGGGCAGCATCGCCTCGCATTCGGTGAATGCCTCGCTGATGCCGAACCTGCCCTACGACCCGCTGCGCGACTTCGTGCCGGTCTCGCTGGTGACCAACGCGCCCAACCTGCTGGTGGTGACGCCGGGCCTGCCGGCGAACAGCCTGCAGGAATTCCTGGCCCTGGCGCGGCAGCGCGGCGGGCTGGAATATGCCTCGGCCGGCAACGGCACGTCGAGCCACCTCGCCGGGGAGCTGCTGCGGCTGAAGACCGGCGCGCCGCTCTCGCACGTGCCCTACCGCAGCGGCGCGCAGGCGGTGAACGACGTGGTGGCCGGGCACGTGCCGATGACGGTCTATCAGGTCGCGGCCGTGCTGCCCTTCGTGCGGGACGGCAAGCTGCGCGCCCTGGCCGCCACCTCGGCGCGCCGGCTGGAGCAGGCACCGGAGGTGCCGACCGCCATCGAGCAGGGCGTCGCCGACTTCGACGTCAGCGCCTGGCACGGGCTGTTCGCCCCGGCCCACACGCCGATGCCGGTGGTGACGCGGATCCACGCCGCGCTGGTGACGGCGCTGGGCGCGCCGGACCTCCGGCCGCAACTGCTCGCGCAGGGGCTGGAGCCGGTAGGCATGCCGCCCACCGAATTCCGCGAATTCCTCGCCGCCGACATCGCCAAGTGGCGCGAGGTGGTGCGCTCGGCCAACCTGCGGGCGGACTGAACGGCATGAGCGGGAGCTACGATGTCGGCGACCTCGTCGCCGAATTCCTGGCGCGGATCGGCGTCCGCACCGCCTTCGGCATCGTCTCCGTCCACAACATCCCGATGCTGGACGGCATCGCCCGGCGCAACGCCATCCGCTTCGTGATGGCGCGCGGCGAGATGGGCGGCGGCCACATGGCGGATGCCTATGCGCGCGTCTCCGGCGGGCTCGGCGTGCTGTTCAGCAGCACCGGGCCGGGGGCGGCGAACGCCATGGGCGGGCTGGCCGAGGCGCGCTTCGCCGGCTCGCCCGTGCTGCACCTCACCGGCGCGACCGCGACCCGCTTCGCCGGGCGGGACATGGGCACGGTGCACGACCTGCCGGGCCAGAGCGCCATGCTGGGCGCGGTGTGCAAGGCGGTGCACCAGGTGCGCTCGGCGGAGCAGGCGCTCGGCGTGCTGGTGCGCGCCGCCACCGAGGCGCTGACCGCGCCGCGCGGCCCGGTCAGCGTCGAGATCCCGATCGACATCCAGCGCACCGCCATCGCGCGGCCCGAGGCGCTGGACACGCTGATCCTGCCGCTGCCGCCGCCGCAGGCGCCCGATCCCGCCGAGCTGGACGTGGCGGCCGACCTGATCGCGCAGGCGCGCCGGCCGATCCTGTGGCTGGGCAACGGCGCCCGGGAGGCGGGGCAGGGGGCGCGGGCGCTGCTGGAGCTCGGCTTCGGCGCGGTGAGTAGCTGGAACGGCCGCGGCATCCTGGCCGAGGACGAGCCGATGCATCTCGGCGGGCTGAACGGCAACGGCGCGCCGCTGGTGCAGGAATTCTACGGCACGGCGGACCTGCTGCTGGTGGCGGGCTCGCGCCTGCGCGGGCACGAGCTGGCGGATTTCTCGGTGAGGCTGCCGCGCAACGTCGTGCAGATCGACGTCGATCCCGCCGCGCGCGGCCGCACCTGCCCCTCCGCCGCCTTCGTGCATGGCGATGCCGGGCTGGCGCTGGAGGGGCTGGCGCTGCGGCTGCGCGGCCGGCTCTCGCCGGACCCCGAATTCGGCACCGAATTCCGCGCCATGCGCGAGCGCGCCCGCGCGGCCTTCCGCGACACGCTCGGCCCCTATGCCGACTTCCCGGCGATGCTGCGCGAGGCGATGCCGCGCGACGCCGCCTGGGTACGCGACGTGACCATCAGCAACAGCTCCTGGGGCAACCGGCTGTTCCCGGTGTACGGCCCGCGCGACGCGGTGCATCCGGTGAGCGCCGCGATCGGCCCCGGCCTGCCGCTCGGCATCGGCGCGGCGATCGCGGCGGGCGAGTCGCGGCCGGGGCGCAGGACCGTCGCCATGGTCGGCGATGGCGGCTTCGCGCTGAACCTGCCGGAGCTCTGGACCGCCGCGCAGGAGCGGCCGGACCTCGTGGTGCTGGTGATGAACGATCGCGGCTACGGCGTGATCAGGCACATCCAGGACGCGCTCTATGGCGGGCGGCGGAATTACGGCGACCTGCTGGGGCCGGACCTCGAAGGTCTGGCGAAGCTGGCCGGGCTGCCCTTCCACCGCGTCGCCGAGGCGACCGCCTTCGGCGACACGATGCGCCGCGCCCTGGCGACGGCCGGGCCGGTGCTGGTCGAGGTGGACATGAACGCGATCGGGCCGCACCCGCCCTATTCGCCCTACGACAAGCGTTGAGGAGGAAGGGTTGGACTGGACCGATAGGCGGCGGCGCTTCCGCGCCATCCTGGCGGGCGATCGCTGCGTGCATCCGGGCTCGGTGTACGACCCGATCTCCGCCCGCATCGCCGAGGATCTCGGCTTCGAGCTCGGCATGTTCGCCGGCTCCACCGGCTCGCTCGCCGTGCTCGGCGCGCCGGACCTCGTGGTGCTGACGCTGACGGAATTCGCCCAGCAGGCGCTGCGCATCAACCGCGCCGGCGGGCTGCCGCTGCTGGTGGATGCCGACCACGGCTACGGCAACGCGCTCTCCGTGATGCGCACCGTGCAGGAGCTGGAGACGGCGGGCGTCGCCGGCATGACCATCGAGGACACGGCGCTGCCGCAGCCCTACGGCGCCGGGCAGCCGCGCCTGCTTTCCGTCGAGGAGGGCCTGGGCAAGATGCGCGCGGCGGTGGCGGCAAGGCAGGACCCGAACCTCGTGATCCTGGCGCGCAGCAGCGCCGTGACCATCGCCGGCACCGAGGAGGCGGTGGCGCGCGCGAAGGCCTATGCGGTGACCGGGGTGGACGGCTTCTTCCTGCCGGGCGTCACCCGGCGCGCCGAGGTGGAGCCGATCGCCGCCGCCATCGACCTGCCGCTGGTGATCGCGTCCGCGACCGGCGAGCTGGCGGACCAGGACTGGCTGCGGGCGAACCGCGTCAGGGTCGGGCTCCAGGGACACCAGCCCTTCCAGGCGGCGGTGCAGGCCGTGTACGCGACGCTGAAGGCGCTGCGCGAGGGGACGGCGCCGAAGGACCTGCAGAACCTGGCGCCGCCGGCCCTGATGCGGCAGGTGACGCGCGAGTCGGACTACCAGGGCTGGACCAGGGACTTCCTGGGCGGCTGAGCAAGGCGCGGCGGCGGGGCCGCGGCAGGCCCCGCCGCCAAGCCCGTCAGCCCTTGGTGAGGGCGCGGAAATCCGGCTCCCGGCAGGGCCAGAACTGGTAGCCGCCGATCGTCTTCTGCATCGCCGCGTCGTGCAGCGGCTGGGCGATCGGCACCATCGGCACCTCGCTCATGAACAGGTTCAGGAAGCCCAGCACGTCGCGCTCGTAGCGCGCGCGGTCGGGCGCGAAGCGGGCGGCGTCGATCAGCCGGTCGTTGGCCGGGTTCTGGTAGGAGGAGGCGTTGAAGATCGAATTGTTGCCGTGCAGGGTCCAGAAGAAGAAGTAGTCCGGGTAGTCCAGCCAGCCGCCGAAGCGGTTGATCACCATCGGCGCCGTCTTCTTCGTCAGCTCGCCGCGGAAATTGGCGCCCGGCACCTTGTTCAGCTCCACCGTGATGCCGATGGCGCCGAGGCTCTCCTTGATCAGCACCGCCATGGGCTCGGCGATGGTGGCGACGCCGGCGTCGAAGACCAGCGAGACGGTGGCGCCGTTCGGCGCCGCCTCCGCCACCAGCGCCTTGGCGCGATCGAGGTCGGTGCGGTAGGGCGTGGGCTGCGGCCAGGCGAGGGTGGTCGCCTCCGGCGGCCCGCCCCACATCGGCACGCCGCGGCCGAACAGCGAGGCGGCCATGATCCGCTCGTAGGGCATGGCCCAGGCGACGGCACGGCGCAGGCGCACGTCGTTGAAGGGCGGATGCGCGGTGTTCAGCGCCACGTACCAGATGGCGTTGGGCACCGGCACGCCGGCCACCCGCACCTTGCCGCCCGCCGCGAGGTCGGCGAAGTCCTTGGGCGGCAGGCCGTAGGAGATGTCGGCGTCGCCGCGCTCGATCAGGGCGCGCCGCGTGCTGGGCGAGGCGATGTCGCGGGCGATCACCCGGCGCAGCTTCGGCAGCGGGCCGTTCTTCCAGTCGTCGAAGCGCGTGTAGATGGTCTCGGTGCCGGGGCGCCAGCTTTCCACCCGGAAGGCGCCGCCGCCGGCGACGTTGTTCTTCAGGTACTCCTTCGCCCAGGGGTCGCCGCCGCCGTTGCGGATGGCAAGCTCGCTGTCGATCACGAAGGGGATCGTGACGGCGAGGTCCGGCATGGTGAGCTTGTCGCGCCGCAGGTAGTCGATGCGGAAGGTGTGGTCGTCCAGCGCCACGAACTGCTCGGGCTTCTCCAGGCTGCCGGCGGCCATCTGGGTGGTGGCGAAGCCGCCGATCGAGACGGCCCGGTCCAGCGACCACTTCACGTCGCGTGCCGTGACCGGGCGGCCGGAATGGAAGCGCGCCTCCGGCCGCAGCTTGAAGGTGACGCTGGAGCCGTCGCTCGACTCCTGCCATTCCGTGGCAAGCTCGGGCTCCAGGGCATTGATGTCGAAGGTCCGCGTGAAGCCGTCGGAGAAGGGGACGCTCTTGAAGCGCACCAGCCGGTCGTAGCAGTTCAGGGAGACCCCGTTCACCGGCTGCGCCGCGCCGAGCCCCTGCATGTCGAGGCTGTTGGGGCCGTATTCCTGCACCAGCAGCAGCGTCTCGTTGCGGGTCGGCGCGGGCTGCGCCACGGCGGAACGCAAGGCGGGGGTGGAGAGGGCCATGGCGGCCGGAACGGCCTTGAGAAGGTCGCGGCGCTGCATCGGAAGCCTTTCGTGGGACGGAGCCGGCCGCCGAGCGGCGGACAGGGGCGCGTCCTTTCAAGCATCGTGCCAGCGACGCCCTGCGGCGAACCGCGGTCCGATTGGGACTGCGGTTCGCCGTAGCGCGTTGTTCCCGGCGCGGATCCACGCCGCCGGGCGTATCCGCCCGTTGTCGGTCGCCTATAGCAACGACCATGCCGCGAGAGGTCGCGGGTGCGTCCGCCTCCTGACCGGTGAGCCTGCACGGGCCAAGGCAGTGCGCCGCCGAAAGTGGCGTTGCGGTGAGGGAGGCTATTCCGGACCCGATGCCTTGTCCAAATTGGACAGCTCGTCCAGATTGGACAAGAGCTGCGCGGATGGGTGCCGCCCCGCCGAGGCAGGGACTTCCGCGGCGGCAACGGCAGGTCGCCCGGTTCGGCACCTTGTCCTCAGGCCCCTGCAGAATGAGGGTGGCCGGCGGCCTGCCGGCCCTAGCAGCATCCTGGGAGACTTCCCGGCCTGACCGTCTCGGGCCGGAAGGGCGCCAGGCTTCGGTCTGGCGCATCTTCCGAGTCGCCAGGCGAGGGACGCCTGGCTTGAGAATGCTCCTAGGCGGCGGCGCCCATCATGGGAGCCTCGGCCGCGCGCGGCGACAGGCGCAGCGGGCTGGCAGGGTCCTTGAGCAGGTAGCCGCGGCCCCAGACCGTGCCGATCAGGTCCCTGGCGCCGGCCTGCGCCAGCTTCTTGCGCAGCTTGCAGATGAAGACGTCGATGATCTTCACCTCGGGCTCGTCCAGCCCGCCGTAGAGGTGGTTCAGGAACACCTCCTTGGTCAGCACCGTGCCCTTGCGCAGGGTGAGCAGTTCCAGGATCGCGTATTCCTTGCCGGTCAGCGGCACCGGGTTCGTGCCCACCCGCACCTCGTGCGAGCTGAGGTCGAGGGTGAGGGCGCCGACGGACAGGGTCGGCTGGCTGAAGCCGCGGGCGCGGCGGACGATGGCCTGCAGCCGGGCCACCAGTTCGTCGGCATCGAACGGCTTGCAGAGGAAGTCGTCCGCGCCGGCCGAAAGCCCGTCCACCCGCGCCTGGGTCCGCGACAGGCCGGACAGGATCAGCACCGGCGTCTCGTTGCGGTTGGCACGCATCTGCCGGACCACGTCGTAGCCGCTCATGTCGGGCAGCATCAGATCAAGAACCACCACGTCGTAATCATAATGACGCAGCAGCTCGCCTGCCTCCTCGCCGGTGTCGGCGGTGTCGACGACCATCGCGGATCGCCGGAGCATCAGCGAAATGCCACGCATCGCGGAGGTATCGTCTTCAACCAGGAGAACACGCATCGCAGGTCTCACCAGCCAGGGTTGGAAGCGTCTTCCCTTCTATACAACCCATGGGTGTATCTCGAAAGCGCTATTCGCGGTTGATGTCAAAAAAACCATGATTTGGCCGCGGCAGGGGCGCGCCCCGGCACGAAGCGGGGACGGTACCTTCATGGTTCCTCAACCATCAGGAAGGAAATCGGCTCCGGATCCCGTCATGTCGGCATCATGGCCGAAAAATGGTGATGCTCTTATTAAAGAGCGCACCATGCGGCGCGGCCCGCTCGCGCACCTGCCTCGTTGCAGAGCCTCCGTGGACATGGCACCTCTCCGCGCATGGTGAATCGGCGCTTCCTCCTCGCCGGCGCCGGCCTCCTCGCCCTGCCGGGCACGGGGCTCGCGGCCGGCTCCTTCGACGATTGGCTGGCGGGGCTGCGCGCCGAGGCGCGCCGCGGCGGCATCTCCGCCGCCACGCTGCAACGCGCCTTCGCCGGGGTGCAGCCGAACAGCCGGGTGCTGGAGCTGGACCGGCGCCAGCCCGAGTTCACCATGACCTGGGACCAGTACCGCGACCGCATCGTCTCGCCGCAGCGGGTCGAGAACGGCCGGCGGCTCTACGTCGAGAACCGCAGCCTGCTCGATGCCATCAACGCCCGCTTCCGGGTCTCCCCGCGCGTGGTGCTGGCGATCTGGGGGATGGAGTCGAATTTCGGCGCCGGCACCGGCAACTTCAACGTGATCGAGGCCACCGCCACCCTGGCCTGGGACGGCCGCCGCGCGGAATTCTTCCGCCGCGAGCTGCTGGCGGCGCTGCGCATCCTCGATGCCGGGCACATCACGCCGGAGCGGATGAAGGGAAGCTGGTCCGGCGCCATGGGCCAGCCGCAATTCATGCCGACCAGCTTCGAGCGCCTGGCCGTGGACTTCGACGGCGACGGCCGCAAGGACATCTGGGACAGCCGCGCCGACGCGCTTGCCTCGGTCGCCAATTACCTCGCCCGCTCCGGCTGGCGCGAGGACGAGCTGTGGGGGCGGGAGGTGATTCTGCCCGGCGGCTTCGACCCCTCGCTCGCGGACCGGCGCAACACGCGCTCCGTCGCCGAATGGTCGCGGATGGGCGTCCGCCGCGCCGATGGCAGCCCGCTGCCGGTCGCCGAGGTCCAGGCCGCGATCCTGATCCCGGGCGGGCTCGGCGGGCAGGCCTTCGCGGTCTATCCGAACTTCAATGCCATCCGTCGCTACAACCCGTCGGACTTCTATTCCCTCGCCGTCGGGATCCTGTCCGACCGGGTCGCCTGACCGGCTCGGCGCCTGCCCCCGACATGACGCCTCGGCGCCTGTTCGAGTGGTCCGCGGGCCGGTCCGGCCGGTCTTTCCCGCGTCCGGGGGAGGAGGGTGAGCGTCGGGGGCCCGGCACGATCCGCCGCATCGCGCCGGCGGCCCTCGCTTCCCGGCACGGAGGATTCCGCGCCATCCCCCCGCCGAAAGGACATCGCCGCGCCGCGGCCGGGGCGGTGCTACTGGCCGTGCTGGCGCTGGCCGGCTGCCGGCCGGCGCCGACCGCGTCGCCGGCCGCGGCGCCGCGATACACGGTCGGCGCCCCCTACGAGATGGGTGGCGTCTGGTCCTACCCGCGCGCCGACACCACGCTGGTCCAGTCGGGCCTCGCGACGATCCTGCCGGACCGCCGGGCCGGGCGGCGGACCGCCGACGGCGAGATCCACGACCCCGCCGCCCTGGTCGCCGCCCATCGCACGCTCCAGCTTCCGTCGATCCTGGAGGTGACCAACCTGGAGAACGGCCGTTCCCTGCTGGTGCGCGCCAATGATCGGGGCCCGGCGCCGCCGGGGCGGGTGATCGGCCTCTCGCGCCGCGCCGCCGAGCTGCTGGGCGTGCGCGACGGCACCCAGGTGCGTGTCGCGGTGCGGCCGGCCGAGAGCCAGGCGCTGGCCGCCGCGCTGCCCGGCGAGGAGAACGCGCCGCCGGCGGTGGCCGCGCCGCGCGGGGCCGTCGCCACCGAGGCGCTGCCCCCGCCGCCGGGCGCGCGCGCCGCCGAGCGGGTGCGGGAGGCGGCGCCGCTCGCCCGCCCCGCCGCCGGCGTGACGGAGGCCGCTCCCGTCGTGCCCGACCGGCTGCCCGAGCAGGTGGCGCAGGGCGCGCCGTCGCCGGGAAGCCTCTACGTGGAGGCCGGCACCTTCTCGCGGCGCGACATGGCGGCGCGGCAGGCCGCCTCGCTCGCCGGCGCGGGCGCCACGGTGCAGGCGGGCGGCCCGCGCGGGCGGGAGCAGTTCCGCGTCCGCATCGGCCCGCTCCCCGACCCCGCCGCCGCCGACAGGACGCTTGAGCAGGTCCTCCGCTCCGGCGTATCGGAGGCGCGGATCACCGTCGAATGACCGGCGACTCGCCCGTCCCGGCCGTTCCGCCCTCCCGCCCGCCACGGACCTTCGAGAAGACCAGGATACCAGCCATGCCGCACCGTCGGTCCCTGATGGGTGCCGCCGCCGCCTTCGCGGCGGCCGGCCTGCTCCCGCCCCAGGCGGAGGCGCAGCGCGCCGCGGCGCCGCCGGCGCGGGGCGCGCGCGGCGGCCAGCGCACGCCGCCCGCCCCCGTCGGCTCGCCGGCCAGCACGCCGCTCGGGCCGTTCGACACGGTGGCGCGGCAGGCGATCATCGTGGATTTCGACACCGGCGCGGTGCTGCTGGAGAAGAGCGCCGACGAGCGGATGCACCCCTCCTCCATGTCGAAGCTGATGACGCTCTACGTCGTCTTCGACATGCTGAAGCAGGGTAGGCTGCGGCTGGACCAGGAGCTGCCGGTCTCCGAGCGCGCCTGGAAGATGGGCGGCTCGCGCATGTTCGTGCAGGTCGGCACCTCGGTGAAGGTGGAGGACCTGATCCGGGGCGTGATCGTCCATTCGGGGAACGATGCCTGCGTGGTGCTGGCCGAGGGCATCGCCGGCTCCGAGACCCAGTTCGCCGAGCAGCTCAACGAGACGGCGCGCAAGATCGGCCTGCAGAACAGCACCTTCAAGAACGCCACCGGTTGGCCCGACCCCGAGCACCTGATGACCTGCCGCGACCTCGCCACCCTGGCGGGCCGGCTGATCCACGACTTCCCGGACGACTACCGCTACTTCAACGAGCGCTCCTTCCGCTGGAACGACATCACGCAGGAGAACCGCAACACGCTGCTCGCGCGCGTCGCCGGCGCCGACGGGCTCAAGACCGGCCACACCGAGGAGGCCGGCTTCGGCATCACCGGCAGCGCCAAGCGCGGCGAGCGGCGGGTGATCATGGTGATCAACGGCACGAAGTCCATGCGCGAGCGCACCGAGGAGGGCGCCCGACTCATGGAATGGGCCTTCCGCGAATTCGAGAACGTGGTGCTGTTCCGCGCCGCCGAGGTGGTGGAGCAGGCGCCGGTCTATCTCGGCGACAGCCGGACCGTGCCGCTGGTCGGCGGCCGCGACCTGGTGCTGACCCTGCCGCGCCAGTGGCGCCGCACCATGCAGGCCAAGATCCGCTACGACGCGCCGATCCCGGCCCCGGTCGCCCGGGGGCAGGAGGTCGGCCGGCTGGAGGTCTCCGGCACCGGCGTGCCGCCGATGAGCCTGCCGCTGCTGGCGGGCGCCGACGTGCCGCGTCTCGGCATCGTCATGCGCGTGCCGACGCTGATCGGCCGCTGGGTCTCCGGCTCCTGAGCGCGGCGCCGGGCCGCGCCGGGCCGCCGCCCGACGGGCGGCCCGGCGGGCGGTTCATCACGCTGGAAGGCGGGGAGGGGGCGGGCAAGAGCACCCAGGCGCTCAGGCTCGCCGGGTCGCTCGCCGCCGCCGGCCTGCCGGTGCTGCGCACCCGCGAGCCCGGCGGCGCGCCGGGGGCCGAGGCGCTGCGCGCCGTGCTGCTCGGCCGCGGCCCGTCGGAGCCCTGGGACCCAGTCACCGAGGCGCTGCTGCACTTCGCGGCGCGTCGCGAGCACCTGGCGCACACGCTGCGCCCCGCGCTCGCGGCCGGCATCTGGGTGGTGTGCGACCGCTTCCTCGACTCGACCGTCGCCTACCAGTGCTTCGGCCAGGGCGTGCCGCGCGCCCTGGTGGACGGGCTGGCGGCGCTGACGCTGGACGGCCTGCGTCCGGACCTGACCCTGGTGCTGGACCTGCCGCCCGCGATCGGCCTCGGCCGGGTCGCCACGCGCGGCGGCGCCGACCGCTACGAGCGGATGCCGGACGCGACGCACGAGCGGATCCGCGCCGGCTTCCGGGCCATCGCCGCGGCCGAGCCGGAACGCTGCGAGCTGGTCGAGGCGGCGCGGCCGCCCGACGTGGTCGCCGCCTCGCTGCGGGAGGCCGTGGGCCGCCGGCTCGGCGTTCCGCTCGTCGATCCCCTGCCGGCATGAGCCTGCCGCCGCCGCCGCGCGCCAACACCGCGCTGGTCGGGCACGACGCGGCCGCCGCCGCGCTGGAGGAGGCCGCCCGCGCCGGGCGGCTGCACCATGCCTGGCTGCTCGCCGGCGCCCCCGGCATCGGCAAGGCGACGCTCGCCTACCGCTTCGCCCGCTGGCTGCTGGCCGGGCGCCCCGCGCCGCGGCCCGGCGAGCCGCCGCTCGCCGTCGATCCGCGCCATCCCGCCGTCTCGCGGATCGCGGCCGGTACGCATCCCGACCTGCTGACCGTCGCGCCGAACGCGGGCGAGAAGGGGCGCAAGGAGGTGATCCGCGCCGACGACGCCCGCGCCGCCGTCCGCTTCCTCGCCCACACGGCGGCGGAGGGCGGCTGGCGCGTCGTGGTGGTGGACGAGGCCGAGCGCACCGAGCGCGACGTGGCGCCCAACATCCTGCTCAAGACGCTGGAGGAGCCGCCGCCGCGCACCGTGCTGCTGCTCGTCACCGACGTGCCGAGCCGGCTGCTGCCGACCATCCGCTCCCGCTGCCGCCGCCTCGACCTGGCGCCGCTGCCGGATGCCGCGCTGGCGCCGCTGCTGGCGCGCTGGCTGCCGGACCTGCCCGCCGGCGAGCGCGACGAGCTGCTGCGGCTGGCGGAGGGTTCGCCGGGCCGCGCCCTGCAGCTCGCCGACGCGGAGGGGCTGGAGCTGCACCGCCTCGTCGCCGCGACTCTCGCCCTGCTGCCGCGCGGCGATCGCCGGCACGACCTCGCGGTCGCGGAGAAGGTGGCCGGTCGGCGCGACGCCGCCGCCTTCGCGACCTTCGTGTCGCTGCTGCGCCGGGCCCTGGCCGCCGCGCTGGGCGAGGCGGCGCGCGGCGGCGAGGCCGCGTCCTGGCTCGGCCACCGTCCGCTTGCCGAGTGGGCGGCCCTGTGGGACAAGCTGGGGAGTCTCGCCGAGGAAACGGAGCGGCTCAACCTCGACCGCAAGCAGGCCGTGCTGACCGGGCTGGGCTGGCTTCCCACCCCCTGAGTCGGCGCCTCCGCCTGTCCGACCGGTGAGCGCCCCGGGCCGGGGACCCTTAGCAATGCCGGATATCGAGATGCCCGAGAGCCAAGGCGGCGGCGCGCGCCCGCGCACCTACCTGACCACGCCGATCTACTACGTGAACGACCGGCCGCATATCGGCCACGCCTACACCTCGCTCGCGACCGACGTGCTGGCGCGCTGGCGCCGCCTGGACGGGCACGAGGTGTTCTTCCTGACCGGCACGGACGAGCACGGCCAGAAGGTGGAGAAGGCCGCCGCCGATGCCGGCATGGACCCGCAGGCCTTCACCGACCGGGTGAGCCAGCACTTCCGCGACCTCGCGGCGCGGATGAACTACTCGAACGACGACTTCATCCGCACCACCGAGCCGCGCCACAAGGCGGCCTGCGCGGCGCTGTGGGAGCGGCTGCGCGAGCGGGGCGAGATCTATCTCGGCGACTACGAGGGCTGGTACGCCGTGCGCGACGAGGCCTTCTACGGCCCCGACGAGCTGGTGGAGCGCGACGGCCAGCGCTTCGCGCCCACCGGCGCGCCGGTGGAGTGGGTGAGGGAGCCCAGCTACTTCTTCCGCCTTTCCGCCTGGGGCGAGCGGCTGCTCGCCTTCTACGAGGCGAACCCGGACTTCATCGCCCCCGCCACGCGGCGCAACGAGGTGCTGAGCTTCGTCCGGTCCGGGCTGCAGGACCTCTCGGTCAGCCGCACCAGCTTCCGCTGGGGCGTGCCGGTGCCGGGCGACCCGGACCACGTGATGTATGTCTGGCTGGACGCGCTCACCAACTACATCACCGCCGTCGGCTATCCCGATGAGAATGCGGAGAAGTGGAAGTTCTGGCCGGCCGATGTCCACTTCGTCGGCAAGGACATCCTCCGCTTCCACGCCATCTACTGGCCGGCCTTCCTGATGGCCGCCGGGCTGGAACCGCCGCGCCGCGTCTTCGCCCATGGCTGGTGGACCAACGAGGGGCAGAAGATCAGCAAGTCGCTGGGCAACGTGATCGACCCGCTGGCCCTGGTGGACCAGTTCGGGCTCGACCCGGTGCGCTTCTTCCTGCTGCGCGAGGTGCCCTTCGGCAATGATGGCGACTTCAGCCGCCGCGCCCTGATCTCCCGCCTGAACAACGAGTTGGCGAACGATCTTGGCAACCTGGCGCAGCGCACGCTGAGCCTCGTCGCGCGCAATTGCGGCGGAGGCCGCCCCAGCAACCCGAAGCCGGACCCGGCCGACGAGGAGCTGCTCGGCCCGGCGCGGGCACTGCCGGCCGTGGTGGACGAGGCGCTGAACCGGCAGGCCTTCCACGAGGCGCTGGAGCGCGTCTGGGTGGTGGTGCGGCTGGGCAATGCCTGGATCGACGCGCAGAAGCCCTGGTCGCTGCGCAAGACTGATCCGGAGCGGATGACCTCCGTGCTGCGGGCATTGCTGGATGCGCTGCGCATCGTGGCAACGGTACTGCAACCTTTCATGCCGGATACTATGTACCGAATGCTGGACCAGCTTGGCGTGCCGCCCGATTCCCGGTCGCTGGCGGCGCTGGGCACGGTGCTGGAGGATGGCGCGGCGCTGCCATCGCCCGCGCCGCTTTTCACGAAAATCCAGGATGATACGGCTGCAGGCTGATGTTGATCGATAGTCATTGCCATCTGGATTATTTCGAGGACGCCGAGATCGAGGCACTGGTCGCGCGCGCCGGCGAGGCCGGGGTGGAGCGGATGGTGACGATTGGCACTAGCGTCGCCCAGGCCGAGAAGGTAAAGTCGATATCGCAACGATTCGCCGGGGTCTGGTGCTCCGTCGGCGTGCATCCGCACAATGCCGGCGAAGGCGAACTGCCGACGGTGGCCGAATTGGTGGCCCTGGCCGACCATCCGAAGGTGATCGGCTTCGGTGAGAGCGGCCTCGACTACTTCTACGACAAGGCGCCGCGCGACCGGCAGCAGGAGAGCTTCCGCCGGCATCTCCGCGCCGCGCGCGAGGCCGGGCTGCCGCTCGCCATCCACACCCGGCAGGCGGACGAGGACACGCTCGCCATCCTGCGCCAGGAGCGGGAGGCCGGACCGTTCGAATTCCTCCTGCACTGCTTCACCTCGGGGCGGGAACTGGCTGAAAAGGCGGTGGAAATGGGTGGCTATGTCAGCTTCTCCGGCATCCTGACCTTCCCGCGCTCGCAGGAGATACGCGACATCGCCCGCGACCTGCCGGCCGAGCGGCTGCTGGTGGAGACGGACTCGCCCTACCTCGCCCCGGTGCCGCTGCGCGGCAAGCGCTGCGAGCCGGCCTACGTGGCGCACACCGCCAGCGTGCTGGCCGCGGTGCGCGGCATGACGCCGGAGGCGCTGGCGGCGCTGACCACGGCGAACTTCCGGCGGCTCTATCCGAGAGCCGTGGCCTGAACCGATGCCGACCGAAGCCGTGCTGAAGGTCACGATCCTCGGCTGCGGCGGCTCCGCGGGCGTGCCGCGGCTGGGCGGCGGGGCAGGGCCCGGCGACGGCTTCGGCGACTGGGGCGTCTGCGATCCGGCCGAGCCGCGCAACCGGCGACTGCGCAGCGCCATCCTGGTGGAGGGGCCGGAGGGCGGGCGGCTGCTGGTCGATGCCGGCCCGGACCTGCGCGAGCAGCTTCTCACGGCGGGAATCGGGCGCCTGGACGCGGTGGTGTTCACCCATCAGCACGCCGATCACATCATGGGCGTGGACGAGATGCGGCCGCTCAACCGCAGCATCGGCGGCGTCATCCCGGCCTACGGCACCGAGGAGACGCTGGAGGATGTCGGCCGGCGCTTCGACTACGCCTTCCTGCCGCCCACGCCGACCTTCTACCGGCCGGCCCTGGTGGCGCTGCCGGTGCCGCTGGCGGGCGAGTTCACCGCTGCCGGCCTCGCGCTGCGGACCTTCGAGCAGGACCACAAGGTGATGCGGACCCTGGGCCTGCGGATCGGCGGCTTCGCCTACAGCACCGACGTGGTGGAACTGCCCGAGAAGAGCCTGGCGACGCTGGAGGGGATCGACACCTGGGTGGTCGGCTGCTTCCAGCGGGACCCGCATCCGGTGCACGCCAATATCGGGCGGGTGCTGGAGTGGGTGGAACGCCTCCGGCCACGCCGGACGGTCCTGACCCACATGGGACCCGACATGGACTACGCCATGCTGCGCGAGATGCTGCCGCCGGGGATCGAGCCCGCCTACGACGGGATGCGGCTGGAGGTGCCGTCCTGAACCGATCGGGCCTGAACCGATCAGGCTGGGCCGGATCGAGGCCGGGGAGCCGGCGGCACCCGATGGCGGATCGATATCAGTTTACATAATATATCTTATGCGGTCATTGCGGGCAGCCCCTTCGATCGGGCCCTTCGACCAGGGTTGCCGCCCCCGTTGCCGATCCCCGCATCCGGATGTCACCGTCGGATCGCCATGGCCGCCCTGCCGGCCTGGAACCGTTCACGCGCCCGGGCGTCGGATCGGTTACGCCCAACGCCCTGGAGAATCGCCGCCTCGATGTCGCTTGAGCATTGGAACGACCTGCTGGAACGTCTGGAGCCGGGCATGCGCGACGAGGTCCGCGCCGCCATGACCGCGCCCGACCGCCACTATCACGACGCCCGGCACATCGGCGCCATCTGGCAGATGCACCTGGAGACCGGCGGCGACCCCGGGGACCAGGCCGTGCTCTGGGCCGCGGCCTATCATGACCTGATCCTGCTGCCGGGCGCGCCGCGCGGCGAGAACGAGGAAGCCTCGGCCCGGGCCTTCGAGCGCACCGCGTCGCGGCTCCGCCTCGATCCCGCCCTGACGGCCCGCGCCGCGCGCATGATCCGCGCCACCGGCGACCACCTCGCGGCCGAGGGCGAGGACGAGACCCGCTTCTGCGACCTCGACCTCGCCGGCATGGCCAGCGACTGGGAATGCTTCTGCGAGAACACGCGCCGGCTGCGCCGGGAACACCCCGCGGCCAGCGACGCGGAGTTCCGCGACGGCCGCCGCCGCTTCCTGATCGGCCTGGACCGCGCCCCGCGCCTGTTCCGCTCGCCCCGCACCCCCGCCTCCTGGGAACCGGCCGCGCGGGCCAACATCGCCCGCGACATCAGGCTGCTGGGAGCCCGGCCATGAGCGATCCCGAGGCGGCGCTCGGCCGGCTGCTGGCGGTGATGCGGCGGCTGCGCGACCCGCGCGACGGCTGTCCCTGGGACCAGGCGCAGGACTTCGACAGCATCGCTCCCTACACGATCGAGGAGGCCTACGAGGTCGCCGACGCCATCGCCCGGCGCGACGGCGCCGCCCTGCTGGACGAGCTGGGCGATCTGCTGTTCCAGGTCGTCTTCTACGCGCAGATGGCGTCCGAGCGGCCCGAGGGAGACGGTCCAGAGGGAGATGGCACCGCCACCAATCGTTTCGATTTCGGAGACGTCGCCCGGACGATCGCCGACAAGATGCTCCGCCGCCACCCGCACGTCTTCGGCGACGAGGCGGCGCGCGCCGCCGGCGCCGTGCGCGGCATGTGGGAGGCGCAGAAGGCCGCCGAGCGCGCCGCGCGGGCCGAGACGGGTACGCTGGCCGGCCTGCCGGCCGGCCTCCCTGCCCTCACCCGCGCCGCCAAGCTGACCCGGCGTGCCGCCCGCGTCGGCTTCGACTGGCCGGATGCCGAGGCCGTGCTGGAAAAGCTCGACGAGGAGGTGGCGGAGCTGCGCGCCGAGCTTCCCCGGGAAGGCGAGGACGGCGACCGGACCCGCCTCAAGGACGAGATGGGCGACCTGCTCTTCGTGCTGGCCAACCTGGCGCGCAAGCTCGACCTCGACCCCGAGGAATGCCTGCGCGGCGCCAACGCCAAGTTCGAGCGCCGCTTCGGCGCCGTGGAGCAGGCCCTCGCCGCGGAGGGCAAGGCACCGGGCGACGCGACGCTCGACGAGATGGAGGCGCAATGGGCCGCGGCGAAGCGCGCGGAGAGGACCGCACAGGGGAGGACCTGACCGGGCGGACGCCGCCGGCATCCGTTGCGCGAATCCCGCGGCACCGTAACCTTGCCTCCTGGCACCCGACGAGAGGTGCCCGGAGGAAGCGATCATGGACGATCTCACCCGGCGAGCCGGCCTTGGCCTCGCCCTCGGCCTGGTGGCCACGCCGCTGCTGGCGCAGACCGGTGCGGCACCTTCCGCCGCCGGCTCATCCTCCGCCCCTGCCCCCGCCCCTGCCCCCGCCGGCGCACCCGCGGAGGCCGTCCACACCATTCCCCGCTTCACCTTCGAGAACGGCCGCAGCCTGGACGGGATGAAGGTCGGCTACGCCACCTGGGGCCGGCTGAACCAGCGCCGGGACAACGCCATCCTGCTCGTGCCGGGAACCAGCAGCGGCCGCCACTTCGCCGCGAGCTACATCGGACCGGGCAAGGCCTTCGACACCGACCGCTACTTCGTCATCGGGGCAGACCCGATCGGCGGCGGCAATTCCTCGAAGCCCGCCGACGGGATGGGCGTCGACTTCCCGCGCTACACCATCCGCGACATGGTGCGCGCGCAGCACGAGCTGGTCACGCGCGGGCTGGGGCTGGAGCGGCTGCTGGCGGTGGGCGGCTCCTCGATGGGCTCCTTCCAGGGCCTGGAATGGGGCATCGCGCATCCGGAGATGATGCGGGCGCTCATCCTCTGGGTGCCGGCGGCGCGCAGCGACCGGCGCTTCCAGACGGTCGTGGACACGGTCGAGGCGATGATCACGCTCGATCCCGGCTACCAGGGCGGCCGCTACGCCGGCAACCCGACCGAGGGCATACGCCGGGCCGGCATCATCTACTTCCCCTGGCTCTACAGCGATGCCTATCTGACCTCCGCGGCGCTGCGCGACGATGCCGTCTTCGACCGGGCGAAATTCGCCTTCGGCGAGAACTGGGCGCGCAACTGGGACGCCAATTCGATCCTCTGGCGCTACCACGCCAGCCGCAACCACGACGTCTCGAAGCCTTTCGGCGGCGACATGGCGGCGGCGCTCGGCCGGATCCGCGCCCAGGCGCTGGTGATCGCGAGCAGCACGGACCGCACCATCGCGCCCGACCTCACCGCCGAGATGATGCAGCATCTGCCGCTGGTGAACTACCTGCGGGTCGAGACCGACAAGGGCCACCTCGCCACCTCGCAGCCCGAGGGCACGCCGGAGTGGAACGCGGTGAACGCCCGCACCCGCGATTTCCTCGTCCGGCTCGGGACGGGGTGACTCCGGGGCCCGGGAAGTCCCCGGGATCCATGGGAGACCGTGGCAGCCGGGGCTGCCGCGGGCCTCACGGGTCCAGCATCGTGGCCCGCACCGCCTCCCATGTCTCCCGGTCCGGCGCCGCGATCAGGCCGCCGGTGGTCTCCAGCACCGAATAGGGCGAGCCGTCGAAGCGGGCCGCGTAGCCTCCCGACTCGCGGTGCAGCAGCCAGCCCGCCGCGTGGTCCCAGGGCATGGTGCGGTTGAACAGCAGCACATGCGCGTGCCCGGCCGTCACCACGCGGTAGGCATGGGCGGCGCAGTGGTACTCGAAATGCGCCCCGAAGCGCGGCATGCGGCAGGCGACGCGCTGGCGCAGCGGCTCGGGCAGGTAGCGGAAGGAGATCGAGGCCTTCATCTGCTCCAGCGGCCGCGCCGGCGCGACCCGCAGCGTCGTCCGTGCCCCCGCCGCATCCTCCAGCCAGGCCCCCTGCCCGGCCGCCGCGATCGCCGTGTCGTCCACGAAGGGGTCGTGGATCCAGCCCGCCACGATCTCGCCGTGCCGCACCGCCGCCGCCATCACGCCGAACAGCGGCACGCCGGCGACGAAATTGGCGGTGCCGTCCACCGGATCGAGGATGAAGGCGAGCGGCGCCCCCGCGAGCCGGGGCAGCAGCGACGGGTCGGCGGCGCAGCCCTCCTCGCCGACGATCAGGCAGCCGGGGAAGCGCGCCTCCAGCGCCGCGGCGATGCGCCGCTCGGCGATCTCGTCGGCATCGGTGACGAGGTCGAACGGCCCGTTCTTGGCCCGTATCCCGTCGGCGCCCAGGCGCCGGAAGCGCGGCAGTATCTCGGTCCGCGCCGCCTCGCGCAGCAGCGAGGCGACCTCCGTCAGAGTCGCGCGGTCGAACATGCGGGATCGTCCTCTTCAGCTCGCCCGCTGCTCGAATCGTGCCCGGTCGGCGGGCGAAAGGCGGACGCGGAGCTGAATATCGTGCTCGCCATCCTCGCGCGATAGCACCTCTCCATGACGATAGAGCCAGGCGAGCCCGGCGCCGTCCGCGGCCGGCAGCGCCAGTTCCACCGTCTCCATGCCGGCGGCGAGCCGCTCGTCCAGCACCGCGCGCAGCGCCTCCAGCCCCTCGCCGGTCAGCGCCGAGACGGCCACGGCCTGCCCGTCCTGCCCCGGCGCGACGCTCCCCGGCGCGCCAGCCTGGGCGCCGACCGGGGCTTGGCCACCCGGCACATGATCGGTGCCGCCGAGCAGGTCGGCCTTGTTCAGCACCTCGATGACGCGGCTCCGCCAGCCGGCGTCGAGGGCCGCGTCCGGCCCCTCGGCCATGTCGTCCAGCACGCCGAGCACGTCGGCGCGCTGCGCAGCGGTGTCGGGATGCGCCACGTCGCGGACGTGCAGGATCACGTCGGCGGCGGCCACCTCCTCCAGCGTGGCGCGGAAGGCGGCGACCAGCTCGGTCGGCAGCTCCGAGATGAAGCCCACCGTGTCGGAGAGGATCGCGACGCGGCCGGAGGGCAGCCGGATGGCGCGCATGGTCGGGTCGAGCGTCGCGAAGAGCTGGTCCTGCGCGTAGACGCCGGCGCCGGTGAGCGCGTTGAACAGGGTGGACTTGCCGGCATTGGTGTAGCCGACCAGCGCCACCACCGGGTAGGGCACGCGCCGCCTTGCCTCGCGGTGCAGGCCGCGCGTGCGCCGCACCTGCTCCAGCTCGCGCTTGAGCTTGACGATGCGCTCGCCGATCAGCCGCCGGTCGATCTCGATCTGGGACTCGCCGGGGCCGCCGAGGAAGCCGAAGCCGCCGCGCTGCCGTTCCAGGTGGGTCCAGGACCGCACCAGCCGGGTGCGCTGGTACTCCAGATGCGCGAGCTCGACCTGCAGCGTGCCTTCCCGCGTGCGGGCGCGCTCGCCGAAGATCTCCAGGATCAGCCCGGTGCGGTCGATGACCTTGCAGTCCCAGGCGCGTTCCAGGTTGCGCTGCTGCACCGGCGTCAGCGCGGCGTCGACCACCGCGACGGCGACCGACTGCTCCTCGATCGACTGGCGCACCATCTCCACCTGCCCCTCGCCCAGCAGGGTGCTGGGGCGGCGCAGGCGCAGCGGGTAGACGGCGCTGTGGACGACGGTGACGCCGATGCTGGCGGTCAGGCCCACCGCCTCCGCGAGCCGCGCCTCCGCGGCGCGCTGCCCGGACGCGTCGGAGGCCGGGCGGGTGCCGAACCCCTCGGCGGCGGGGCGATGCGGCCGCTCGAAGGGCAGGATGACGGCGGCCCTGGTGTGGCCGCCATCGGTCGGATGGACGGCGGCCTTCGCGCGGCCGCCGTCGGTCGAATTGGCAGGTTGCAGTATCAGCTCCCGCTTGCCGTGGCCGTCTCCCGCACCGGCAGGGAAAGCGCCTCGCGGGTCAGGGTGTTGCCCTCCGGCCGGGCCGTGGCACCCGCGGCGCTGGCGTCGAAGAGCTGGATGGGCGCACCGGGCATCACGGTGCTGATGGCGTGCTTGTAGACGAGCTGGGTATGACCGTCCCGGCGCAGCAGCACCGAGAAATTGTCGAACCAGGTGATGATGCCCTGGAGCTTCACGCCGTTGACCAGGAAGATGGTCACCGGGGTCTTGCTCTTGCGCACGTGGTTCAGGAACACGTCCTGCACGTTCTGGGATTTCTCTGCGGCCATGGCCGTAGGCCCTTTCGCGCCGGCGGCACGCCCGTCCCCGCGAGGGGCGGATCGTCGCCAGCTTGTTGATGGCGCGCGCCGGGCGCGCACCATGGGTTGGTGGATGCGGCGGGAAGACCCCGCCCGGCCCCGCCAGTGTTCGGCGGCCAGCCAATGCCCAATCTGGCGATCCACAACCGTTCAGGCAAGCGTTTCGAGTCGGGCGAGCGTCTCGAGATGGCGCGCCAGGGCCGGCGCATCCGGGAAGGCGGCATCGGGGGCGAGGCTGGCGACGCCGCCGTCATGCGCGGCATCGCCCAGCAGCACCGCGGTGCAGCCGGCGGCACGCGCGCCCTGGATGTCGATGCCGGTGTCGCCGACATACCAGACCGCCGGGCCGGGCTCGATGCCGAGCGGCGCCAGCGCCATGCGGAAGGGCGCCGGGTCGGGCTTGTCGGAGGCGGCGTCGCCGGCGCCGACCAGGGCGCCGAAATAGCCGCCCCAGCCGAGATGCGCCGCCTCGGCGCGCAGCAGCGGCCCCTGCTTGTTGCTCACCACGCCCTGCGGCCAGCGCGCCGCGGCGCGCAGCGCGGCTTCCGCCCCCGGCATGGGGGCGAGGACGGCGAGATGGCGGGCGCGCACCTCGGCATAGAACAGGTCCCGGGCGCGCTCCCATTCCCCGCCGAAGATCTCGGGGAAGCTCTCGCGCAGGGAACGGCGGACGCGCCCCTTGGTCTCCGCCACCGTCCAGGCCGGCAGGCCGAAGGCGGCGAAGGCCGCGTTCAGCCCTGCCGCGATGGCGGCCCAGCCATCCACCAGCGTGTTGTCCCAGTCCCAGAGGATGGCGCGCGGGCGCGGCGGGGCCGGGACTTCCGCCCCCGCTTCCACGGCGGGTGCCGTCACGCCGCGGCCCCGGGGCGGGAGTTGCTCGGCAGCCCCTTCACGTGCCGCGCGAAGATCTCGAACAGCCGGCGGGTCACCGGGCCGGGCCGCCCGTCGCCCACCGACTCGCCGTCGATCGCCAGGATCGGCTTCACGAAGCTGGTGGCCGAGGTCAGGAAGGCCTCGCGGGCCCGACGCGCCTCCTCCACCGTGAAGCCGCGCTCCTCGAAGTCGATCCCGGACCCGGTGAGCAGCTCCATCAGCGCGCCGCGCGTGCAGCCCGGCAGCACGGCATGGTCGAGGTGCCGGGTGCGCAGCACCCCCTCCTCGTCCACGATCCATACCGTGGTGGAGGAGCCCTCGGTCACCTGGCCGGTGCCCTCCTCGTAGAGGATCGCCTCGCCCGCCCCCTGCTCGCGCGCCGCCTGCTTGGCCAGCACGTTGGGCAGCAGGTTGACGCTCTTGATGTCGCGCCGCGCCCAGCGAAGGTCGGGATGGGTGATCGCCCTGAGGTTCCAGCCCTCCAGCGAGGCCGGGAAGCCGGGGATGCGCCGGGCCGTCACCACGAAGGCGGGCGGCACGGCGGCGGCGGGGAAGCCGTGGTCGCGCCGGGCGACGCCGCGGGTGATCTGCATGTAGACCAGCCCGTCGGTGATGCGGTTGCGCCGCACCACCTCGCGCAGCACCTGCCGCAGCGCCCGTCGCCCCATCGGCTGGGCGAGGCGGATCTCGCCCAGCGAGCGCTCCATGCGGGAGAGGTGGGCGTCCTCGTCGATGAAGCGGCCGTCCTGGACGTGGACCACCTCGTAGATGCCGTCGCCGAACTGGTAGCCGCGATCCTCGATGTTCACCGCGGCGTCGCGCTGCGGCAGGTAGCGTCCGTTGACGTAGGCGATACGCGACATGGTGCCCTCTGCGGCTGAGCACCCCGCGCGGCACGGCAGCGGCCGGCGCGCGGGGATGCATCGGAACTGGCCCCTGACCCGGCGCGGGGCCGCGCCGGCCCCGGCACGCTCATGGTGTGTGAAGAAATCGAACCCGTGAAAGAATGCCCGTTGAAAAGACCCGTCTTTTTCGGCCGGTTCCAACGCTGACGGGCATTCTTTCACAAACTCTCAGGCGATCGGCGTCGGCGTCCGCTCGTCCGCCTGCACGCCGAGGAATTTCAGCTTCCGGTGCAGCGCGCTGCGCTCCATGCCGACGAAATTGGCGGTGCGGCTGATGTTGCCGCCGAAGCGGAGGAGCTGCGCCTCCAGGTACTGCTTCTCGAACAGCTCCCGCGCCTCGCGCAGCGGCAGCGTCATGATCTCGGAGGAGCGGTCGAGCTTGAGCATGGCCGGCGCCGCCGAGCCCACCTCGGGTGGCAGCATGTCGGCGCGGATCGGGTCGCTCGCCGCCCCCGGGGCCATGATCAGCAGCCAGTCGATCAGGTTGCGGAGCTGGCGGACATTGCCCGGCCAGTCATAGGCCTGCATGGCGGCCAGCGCGTCCTCGGAGAGGTCGCGCGGCGGCATGCCGGAGGTCTCGCCGGAACGCTGCATGAAGTGGCGCGCCAGCGTCGGCACGTCGTCGCGGCGCTCGCGCAGCGGCGGCATGCGCAGCGGCACGACGGAGAGCCGGTAGAACAGGTCCTCGCGGAAGCGCCCGGCCTGGATCTCGGCGGCGAGGTCGCGGTTGGTAGTGGCGATCACCCGCACGTCCACCTTCACCCGCGTGGCGCCGCCGACCCGCTCGAAGCCCTGCTCCTGCAGGGCACGGACGATCTTGCCCTGCGTCTCCAGCGGCATGTCCGCCACCTCGTCGAGCAGCAGCGTGCCGCCATGGGCGCGCTCCAGCACGCCGGCGCGGCGCGGCTGGGCCACGCCGTCCGTTCCGGGCTCGACCCCGAACAGCTCCTCCTCGAAGCGGGCCGGGTTCAGCGTGGCGCAGTTCAGCGCGACGAAGGGCCCGTCGGCGCGGCGGGAGCGGGCATGGATCATGCGTGCCGCCACCTCCTTGCCGGTACCGGCGGGGCCCGAGATCAGCACCCGGCTGCCGGTCGGCGCCACCTTCTCGATGGCGCCGCGGATCTGCGAGATCGCGGCCGAGACGCCGACCAGGTCGGTCTCCGGCCCGGCGCGCAGGCGCAGCTCGCTGTTCTCGCGCTTGAGCCGGGCGGCCTCCAGGGCGCGCTCGGCCACCAGCAGCAGCCGGTCGGTCTTGAACGGCTTCTCGATGAAGTCGTAGGCGCCCTGGCGGATCGCCTGCACCGCGGTCTCGATCGTGCCGTGGCCCGAGATCATCACCACCGGGACCTGGGGGTCCTCGCGCGAGATCGAGTCGAGGATGCCGAGCCCGTCGAGGCGGGAATTCTGCAGCCAGACGTCGAGCACCACCAGCGACGGCCGCCGGGCGCGGAAGGCCGCCAGCGCGGTGTCGCTGTTGTGCGCCTGACGCGTCTCGTAGCCCTCGTCCGTCAGGATGCCCTCGATCAGGGCCCGGATGTCGGGTTCGTCGTCGACGATCAGGATCTCATGCGCCATGCGCGACACTCACTCCGTGCTCGGCACCGGGCGCCGTTCCGGCCCCGGTCCCGCCTCCCTCCGCGGCCCGCTGGCCCGCGCCGTCCGCCACCGCGGGCCGATCCGCCGCGGCAGGGCGCCAGGGCAGGGTCAGCACCGCGCGCGCCCCTGGCAGAGGACCGGGCGACGGACCGGGCGACGCACCGGAGGCACCGTCGAGTCGGTCCTCCAGGGTCAGGCGACCGCCATGGTCCTCCATGATCTTCTTGACGATGGCAAGGCCGAGGCCGGTTCCTTTCGCCTTGTGGGTGACGTAGGGCTCGGCGAGCTGCTCCCGCTCCTCGCCCGCCGGCAGGCCGACGCCGTCATCCTCCACCACCACCGACACGGAGTCGTCGGCGGGGACGATCCGGACGGCGATGCTCCCCGCCCCCTCGCGCATGCCCACCGCGTCCGCCGCGTTCTGCAGCAGGTTGGTCAGCGCCTGGCCGAGCAGGCGGCGGTCGCAGGGCACGCTCAGCGGCGTCTCGGGCATCGTGGTGGTGTAGGCGATCTCGGGATGCGCGTCGCGCTGGAGGACCAGCGCGTCCCGCACCACCTGCCGCAGGTCCTCGGGCCGGATCACCGGCTGCGGCATGCGGGCGAAGGCGGAGAACTCGTCCACCATCCGGCCGATGTCGCCCACCTGCCGCACGATGGTATCCGTGCAGGCCCGGAACGTGTCCGGATCGGACTGTATCTCCTTGAGGTAGCGCCGCTTCAGCCGCTCTGCCGAGAGCTGGATCGGGGTCAGCGGGTTCTTGATCTCGTGCGCGATGCGCCGGGCGACGTCGGCCCAGGCGGCCTTGCGCTGGGCCGAGAGCAGCTCGGTGATGTCGTCGAAGGTCAGCACGTAGCCGGCGATGGCGCCCCCCGTCTCGCCGCCGGCCTCTCCCCTGCCGCCCGCCTGGCTCCTCCCCTGGCCTCCCCCTTGGCCTCCCCCTTGGCCTCCCCCTTGGCCCGCCTCCCCCGCCTCCTGGCGCTCGGCGCCGATCCGGGCGAGCAGGGTGCGGCGGTGGGAGGGCGAGCCCATGCGGATCTCGGCCGTGCGCGCGACGCCGTCGCGCATCACCGCCGCCAGCAGCTCGGCCATCTCCGGCACGGTGGCGGCGAGCGGCAGGCCGATCGCCGAGTCGAGGTCGAGGCCCAGCAGCACGCTGGCGGAACGGTTCGGCAGGTTGATCCGCCCGTCCAGGTCCAGCCCCACCACCCCGGCGGAGACGCCCGAGAGCACCGTCTCGGTGAAGCGGCGCCGGTCGTCGATCTGCCGGTAGGCGGCCATCAGCTCGGCGCGCTGGGCGGAAAGCTGGCTGGTCATGCGGTTGAAGGCGCGCGAGAGCGAGGAGACCTCGTCGTCCGCCCGTCCCTCCTCCACCCGCGTCGTCAGGTCGCCCGAGCGGACCCGCTCGGCGGCGTTGATCAGGCCCGAGATCGGCCGGGCGAGCTGGTTGGCGAGCACCAGCCCCACCAGCACCGCCGCCAGCAGCACCAGCAGCGCCGCCACGGCGAAGATCATCACGAAGGTGATCTGCAGGCCCGAGCGGTTGCGGTCGAGCAGCTGGTACTGCTCCACCGCCTGCTCGGTGCGGCGCATGTGCTCGATCACCTGCGGGTCGACGGGGCGGCCGATCAGCAGCATCAGGCCGGGCTGGATGTCGAGCGAGACCACGGCGCGCACCCGCCCCTCCGACTCGCCCGGCAGCACGGCGACGTCGCCGGAGCGGGCGATCTCCAGCGCCCAGGAGGGGGGCGGGTCGAGCACGAAGCCGGTGGTCAGCCCGGCATGCGCCAGCACCCGGCCGAGGGTCGGCTCGAAGACCAGCGCCTCGGTCAGCCCGCGCAGCGCGGTGTGGGTGGCCAGCACCCGGGCGAAGGTCAGCCCGTTGTCGGGCAGCATCACCGCGGCGCGGTTGAGGTCGTTGGCCATGGCCAGCGCGTCGGCGCGGATGTTGCCGCGATGTTCCTCCAGATAGGCGCGGGAGGCGGCGAGGCTCTCCTCCAGCGTGGTGCGCACCCGGTCGCTGAACCAGGCCTGGACGCCGACATTGAAGAACAGCGCCGCGAAGCCCGCCACCAGCAGCGAGGGCACCACGGCCACCACGCCGAACAGCAGCACGAGGCGCACATGCAGGCGCGAGCCGGCCGAGCCGCGCCGACGCTCCGCCCAGACCCGCACCAGCCGCCCGGCCAGGATGGCGCCGAGCAGCAGCAGCACGGCGAGGTTGACGAAGACCAGCGCCGTGACCTGCCCGGGGCGCGTCGGGCCGAACGGGTTGCCGTCGGCCAGCAGCGCGAAGGTGGCGACGGCGAAGACCAGCGCCAGCACCGCCAGCCCCAGCGTGACCACGCGGCCGAGCAGGAAGTCGACCAGCCGGCGCAGCAGCGAGGAAGGCTCGCCGGGCACCCGGGGGCCCGGCGCGGAGGAAGGCTCGCCGGGCACCCGGGGGCCCGGCGCGGAAGGCCCGCCCGGCAACCGGCTGCCGGGCGCGGAGGCCGCAGGCCGGCCGGCGGCGGGCGAGGCGGCCGGCGGGGCCGCGACCCGCGCCGCCCCGGCCCGTGCCGCCCTGGTCAAGAGACCCCGCGCACCACGGGCAGGTCGAGCTCGCGGATCTTCTTGCGCAGCGTGTTGCGGTTCAGGCCCAGCATGGAAGCCGCCTTGATCTGGTTTCCCCGGGTGGCGGCGAGCGCCAGGCGCAGCAGCGGCCTCTCCACCTCGGCCAGCACCCTGCCATAGAGGTCGCGCACCGGCAGCCCGTCGCGCTGGGCCGACACGAAGCTTTGCAGATGCCGCTCCACCGCCTGCTCCAGCGTCTCGGGCGACTCGCCGCGCGGCTCGGCGGCGGGCTCGGCCTCGAACAGCTCGGCGGCGACGGCGTCGGCGTCGATCGTCTCCTGCGGGTAGAGGGCGGCGAGGCGCCGCATCAGGTTCTCCAGCTCGCGGGCATTGCCCGGCCAGCGATGCTCCTTGAGCCGCTCCATCGCATCCACCGAGAGCTGCTTGGCCGGCAGGCCGGCGGCCTTGGCGCGCTCCAGGAAGTGGCGGGCGAGCAGCGGGATGTCCTCGATCCGTTCGCGCAGCGGCGGCAGGCGGATCGGCACCACGTTCAGCCGGTAGAACAGGTCCTCGCGGAACAGCCCCTGCCGGATCGCCTGCCGCAGGTCGCGGTGGGTGGCCGCCACGATGCGGACATTGGCCTTGACCGGGGTGCGGCCGCCGACCGTGGTGAACTCGCCCTCCTGCAGCACGCGCAGCAGCCGGGTCTGCGCCTCGGGCGGCATGTCGCCGATCTCGTCGAGGAACAGCGTGCCGCCCGCGGCCTGCTCGAAGCGTCCCACCCCGCGTGCCAGGGCGCCGGTGAAGGCGCCGCGCTCGTGGCCGAACAGCTCGCTCTCGATCAGCTCGCGCGGGATGGCCGCCATGTTGATGGCGACGAAGGGGCCGGGCCGGCGGCGGCCGTAGTCGTGCAGGGCGCGCGCCACCAGCTCCTTGCCGGTGCCCGACTCGCCGGTGATCATGACGGTGAGGTCGGTGGTGGTGAGGCGCGCCACCGTCCGGTAGATCTCCTGCATGGCCGGCGAGCGGCCGACCAGGGGCAGCCGCTCGCCCGTCTCCTCCTCGCCGGGGGGCGCGGCCACGGCCTGCTGCGGCACCAGGGCGCGCGCCACCACGGCCAGCAGCTCCTTCAGGTCGAAGGGCTTGGGCAGGTACTCGAAGGCGCCGCGCTGCGCCGCCTTGACCGCGGTGATGAAGGTGGACTGCGCCGACATCACGATCACCCGCAGCTCCGGCCGCACGCGGCGGATGCGGGGGACGAGGTCGAGCCCGTTCTCGTCGGGCATCACCACGTCGGTGAGCACGAGGTCGCCCTCGCCATCCTCCACCCAGCGCCAGAGCGTGGCGGCCGAGGAGGTGGCGCGCACCTGATAGCCGGAGCGCGCCAGCGCCTGGCTCAGCACGGTGCGGATGGCCCGGTCGTCATCCGCGATCAGGATGGTGCGGGCGCCGTTCTCGTCGCTCACGACAGGTCCCCCCGGGCCGTGTGCGGGAGGGATGCCGAGCCGGGGGATTTGCCGGGGGGCGACCCGGTCGGCGCCACGGCGAGGGAGAGGCGGAAATTGGTCCGGCCGGGACGGCTGTCGCACTCGATCAGCCCGCCCTGGTCGGCCACCAGCTTCGCCACCAGGGCGAGGCCGAGCCCCTGCCCGGTGCGCTTGGTGGTGACGAAGGGCTCGAACAGCGTCGCGCGCACGCTCTCCGGGATGCCCGGGCCGTTGTCGCGCACGCTGACCTGGAGCGGCAGATGGACCCGCTCGCGCGAGCCGGGCACGGCGATGCGCACGCCGTGCTGGTAGCCGGTGGAGAGCTGGATCTCGCCGTTGATCGGGTCGATCGCCTCGGCGGCGTTCTTCACGAGGTTCAAGAGGATCTGCACCAGTTGGTCGCGGTTGCCGTACACGGGCGGCAGCGAGGGGTCGTAATGCTCCACGAAGCGGATATGCGGCGCGAAGCCGGAGCTGGCGATGCGGCGGACATGGTCGAGCACCTGATGGATGTTCACCGCGCCGCGCTCGATCGGGTGGTCGGAGAACATGTCCATCCGGTCCACCAGGGTGCGGATGCGGTCGGCCTCGTCGCAGATGAGCTGGCACAGCTCGCGGTCGGGGTCGGAGGCGGCCTGCTCCAGCAATTGCGCGGCGCCGCGGATGCCCGAGAGCGGGTTCTTCACCTCGTGCGCCAGCATCGCCGCCATGCCGCTGGCGGTGCGCGCCGCGCCGCGGAAATTCAGCGAGCGGTCGAGCATCTGCGCGGTGGAGACGCTGTTGAGCGTGAGCACCACCGCCCCGGTGGCTCCCCCCGGCAGCTCCTGCATCGGGGCGCCGTGCACGGCGACGTCGCGCCGGTGCAGGCGGGGCGAGTCGAGGGTGATGTCGTAGTCGGAGACCGGCGCGTCGGCGGCGCGCACCTGCTCGACCAGCGCGAAGAGGCGGCTGTCCTGCGGCACCAGGTCCTCCAGCCGCATCGCGTTGAGCGTGGCGATGGAGAGCTGGAAGAACTGCTCGGCGGCGGAGTTGGCGAAGCAGAAGCGGTTGCCGGCGTCCAGCACCACCGTCGGCACCGGCAGCGCGCCGAGGATCGCCGCGGCGTCCGGCAGCGGCGCCGCGCGCTTCTCCACCGCCGCGGGCTTCGCCGCGCGGGGGCCGCGCGCGTTGCGCGCCGCGGCGGTCAGTCGCTGCACCACGCCGCTCATGCCGCCGCTCCCGTGTCCCAACCCTGCAGCAGGGGGCCGTAGAAGGCGTGGACCAGCCGCTCCACCACCTCGGGCTCCGTCGCCAGGTTCACCGCCGCACGGAACTCGGCCGAGCCGGGCAGGCCCCTGGAGTACCAGGCGACATGCTTGCGGGCGAGGCGCAGCCCGACGTCGCGGCCGTGATGCGCGAGCATGTCCCGGTAGTGCTCCAGCAGGATCCGCATCTGCTCGGCGAGGCCCGGCGCGGCCGCGTCGCCCGCCGGGGCGAGGCCGAGACGGGCGGCCACCTGGCGCGGGAACCAGGGCCGGCCATAGGCGCCGCGCCCGATCATCACCCCGTCCGCGCCCGAGAGGCGCAGCGCCTCGGCCGCGTCCTCGACCGTCACGATGTCGCCGTTGGCGATCACCGGGATCGACACCGCCTCCTTCACCCGGCGGATGAAGGACCAGTCGGCGGTGCCGGTGTAGAGCTGCTGGCGGGTGCGGCCGTGCACCGTGACGAGACGGATGCCGCACTCCTCGGCGATGCGCGCGAGTCGGGGCGCGTTCAGGCTGTTGTGGTCCCAGCCCATGCGCATCTTCAGCGTCACCGGCGCCGAGACGGCGCGCACCGTCGCCTCCAGGATGCGGGCGGCGGCCACCTCGTCGCGCATCAGCGCCGAGCCGGCCTGCTGGCCGATCGCCACCTTCTTCACCGGGCAGCCGAAGTTGATGTCGATGATGCGGGCGCCGCGATCCTCGGCCAGCCGCGCCGCCTCGCCCATCACCGCCGGGTCGCAGCCGGCGAGCTGGACCGAGGAGGGGCTGCCGAAGCCGTCCACCTCCGCCATCTTCAGGGTCTGGCGGTTCTCGCGGACCATCGCCTGGGAGGCGATCATCTCGGAGACGACCAGGCCGGTGCCGAGCGAGCGTGCCAGACGGCGGAAGGGCAGGTCGGTGACGCCCGACATGGGCGCGAGAATTACCGGCGTCTCGATCCGCACGCCCCCGCCGAGGTCGAGCGGCCGAGGGCCGGCGCCGATCATATTGCTCATGATTTGGGCAAGCTAGTCGAGTGGCCGCCGTCTCGCAAGGCATGCTGCGTTGCCGATAGCGGAACGATGTCCGCTTTGTTGCCTTCGCCCATCCGCCCCGCCGCCCCCGATGAAAGGTGGGCCGTCCCACGCAACACGGTCTCCCATTCGCGACTCGCCGGGTCGCGGCGACACGCCGCCGGATCGGGTCTCACCGGTGGTCCTGCCATGGACCACGCGCGCCCGTCCCGTGATCCCCCACCTCATGGCCCCCCACCTCATGGGCCCCCGTCCCATCGCCCTCCGCCCCATCGCTCTCTGGGGCACCCGCCAGCATGGCGGCGATGGCCTGGCGCATCGCCATGACGCCACCCTGGCCGCCGACGGGGTGGCCCGCCCCCTCCACCAGCGTGAAGCCGGCCGGATTCGGCACGGCGGCCGCCACCCGCGCGCCCATCGCCGGCGGGATGAGACCGTCCCCGGCACCGTGCAGCACCCGCACCGGCGCCGCGACACGCGGCGCCAGCGCCAGCGTGTCGAACGGATGGCGCAGCAGCAGCCGGACGGGGACCAGGGGAAAGCGCTCCCCCGCCAATTCGCGCAGGGAGGTGAACGGGGCGTCGAGCACCACGCCGGCGACGGCGTCGGGATGCGCCGCCGCCAGCCACATGGCGAGATAGGTCCCGAGGCTCTCGCCGACCAGGACGACCGGCCGCCCCGGCCAGGCGCGGCGCAGCCAGCCGAGCTGGGTCTCGGCATCCTCCTCCAGCCCGGCCTGGGTGGGCCGGCCGGGATTGCCGCCATAGCCGCGATATCCGGCGATCAGCACGCCGTGGCCGGCCTCGGCCAGCGGCCGCAGCAGACCGGCACGGTCCGCCGCGTTGCCGCCATTGCCGTGCAGGTAGAGCAGCACCGCGCCGTCCGCGGTTGGCCCGCCCGATGCCGTCGGCGTGGCCAGGGCGACGAGGCCGGGTCCGATCGTGACCGGCCGGAAGGGTCCGGTCGCCGTGAGGACGCGCGGGTCCGGAAAGAAGATCAGGTGCTCCTGCAATCCCCACAACGCCAGGCAGGCCAGCAGCCAGACCAGCCCGACGGCCCCGCCGAGCAGGGCGGCGATGCGCGGGCCGGCCGTCAGCGGCATCGGCGTCCCTCCCGACATCCTCCCGGCAGCGCCCTCCACGCGGATTTCCCCCCGTGATTTCCCCCGCGACTTCCCCTGTGATTTCCACTGGCGCCGATCCGCACTAGCTTCCGCCCCCATGCGAGTCGCCGCCCTGTTGATGGCCGCGGGCCGGGGTACCCGGTTCGGCGCCGAGATGCCAAAGCAATACCTGCCGCTGCTCGGCCGCCCCGTGCTGCGCCGCGCCGCCGAGGCACTGCTCGCCGACGGGCTGGTGGAGACGATCCAGCCCGTCTGCGGCGAGGGCGAGTCGGGGCGGGTCGCCGCCATCCTGGAGGGGCTGCCGGTCCTTCCCCCCGTGGCGGGCGGCGCGACCCGGCAGGAGAGCGTCCGCGCCGGGCTGCGCGCGCTGGCCGGTGCCGCGCCCGAGCTGGTGCTGGTGCACGACGCCGCCCGTCCCGTGGTGCCGCCGGGCACGGTCGCCCGGCTGCTGGAGGCGCTGCGCGAATTCCCCGGCGCGATCCCGGCGCAGCCCGTGGCGGACACCCTCAAGCGCGCCGAGGGCGGGCGCATCCTGGAGACGGTGCCGCGCGCCGGCCTGTTCCGGGCACAGACGCCGCAGGCCTTCCGCTACGAGGTGCTGCGCGAGGCGCACGAGGCCGCAACCGCCGAGGCGACCGACGATGCCGCCCTGCTGGAGGCCGCCGGCCTGCCGGTCGCGATCGTCGAGGGATCGGAGAACAACGTGAAGCTGACCTTCCCCGAGGACCTCGCCCGCGTCGAGGCATCGCTGGCTGCGCGCCTGCTGCCGCGCGTCGGCACCGGCTTCGACGTGCATCGCCTCGTCGAGGGCCGGCCGATGATCCTGTGCGGGGTCACGGTCCCCTCCCCGCTCGGCCTGGACGGGCATTCCGATGCCGATGTCGGCATCCACGCGCTGTGCGACGCGATCTACGGCGCGCTGGCGGACGGCGACATCGGCCGGCACTTCCCGCCTTCCGAGAACGAGTGGAAGGACGCCGACAGCGCCCGCTTCCTGCGCCATGCGGCCCGGCGCGTGGCCGAGCGCGGCGGCGTGATCGCCAACGCCGACGTGACGCTGATCTGCGAGCGGCCGAAGATCACGCCGCACGCCCCGGCGATGCGGGCGCGGCTGGCCGAGCTGATGGGCGTGCCGGTGGAGCGGGTCTCCGTGAAGGCGACCACCACGGAGCGGCTGGGCTTCCCGGGGCGCGGCGAGGGCATCGCGGCGCAGGCGGCGGCGACGGTGCTGGTGCCGTTCGGCTGAGACCGGGGCGCCATCGAGGCTCCGCCCCGGACCCCGCCAGGAAGGGCGCTGCCCTTCCCTGGACCCATCCCGCCAAGGGGCGAAGCCCCCTTGGATCCCCCTTTCCGGAAGAAGGCCCGGCCGTTGCAACGGTCGGGACCCAAACGAAGAGAGGTCCAGGAGGGCCTCGCCCTCCTGGTGGATGGGGGCCGGGGAAGGCAACGCCTTCCCCGGGCGGTTCCGCCCGCGCGCCCTCCCCGTCAGGCCTCGACGCTACCGCCCCCCGCGCACCCCGCCCGCACCCAGGCGAGGAATTCCGGGTCGCCCTCGGCCGGCACGGCCAGGATGCAGGGCAGCTCGTAGCTGTGCAGCGCCCGGACCCGGGCCCGCAGCGCCTCGAAGACGCCGGCCGTGGTCTTGGCGAGGAAGGCGGCTTCCGGCCCCTCCTCCACCTTCCCCTGCCACTTGTAGATCGCGGTGTGGCCCGGCAGCAGGTTGACGCAGGCGGCCAGCCCCCCCTCGACCAGCGCCCGTCCGATCCGCCGCGCCTCCGCCGCGTCGGCGGCGGTGACGTAGACCCAGAGGACGGTGTCGGGCGGGTGCAGGATCACCCGAGGCGTTCCAGCACCGAGACGTAGTTGGCGACCGCCGCCCCGCCCATGTTGAACACCGCCCCGAGTTCCGCCTTCGGGAGCTGCATCGTGCCGGCCTGCCCCGTGAGCTGCATCGCCGCGATGGCGTGCATGGAGATGCCGGTCGCCCCGATCGGGTGGCCCTTGGACTTCAGCCCGCCGGAGCGGTTCACCGGCAGCTTCCCGTCCGCCGCCGACCAGCCCTCCAGCGCGGCGCGCGCGCCCTGCCCTTCCGGCGCCAGGCCCATCGCCTCGTAGGCCAGCAGCTCGGCGATGGTGAAGCAGTCGTGCACCTCGGCGAAGGAGAGGTCGCCGAGGCCGACCCCGGCACCGGAAAGCGCCCGCGACCAGGCCTCGCGCGGCCCCTCGAAGCGGATCACGTCGCGCGCCGAGATGGGCAGGAAGTCGTTCACCTGCACCGCCGAGCGGAAGCGCACCGCCTTGCCCATGGCGCGCGCCGTCTCCTCGTCGGTCAGCACCAGCGCGGCAGCGCCGTCCGAGACCAGCGAGCAGTCCGTGCGCTTCAGCGGCCCCGCGACGAAGGGGTTCTTCTCGCTCTCCCGGCGGCAGAACTCGTAGCCGAGATCCTTGCGCATCTGGGCGTAGGGGTTGTCCACGCCGTTGCGGTGGTTCTTGGCGGCGATGGCGGCCAGCGCGTCGGACTGGTCGCCGTGGCGCTGGAAGTAGCTCTCGGCGATGCGGCCGAACACGCCGGCGAAGCCCGCCGGGATGTCGCCCTCCTCCTTGCGGTAGGAGGCGTTGAGCAGCACGTCGCCGATCTGCGGCCCCGGGGTCGCCGTCATCTTCTCGGCGCCGACCACCAGGGCGAAGCGGGAACGCCTCGCGGCGATGCCGGTCAGGGCGCCGTGGATCGCGGCGGAGCCGGTGGCGCAGGCGTTCTCGTAGCGCGTGGCCGGCCGGAAGCGCAGCTCCGGCAGCGACTGGAACACCAGCGAGGCAGGGAAATCCTGCTTCTGGAAGCCGGCGTTGAACACGCCCACATGGACGGCGTCGATCTCGGCCGGCTCGATGCCGGCATCCTCGATGGCGGCGCGGGCGACGCGGCCGAGCAGCGCCTCGATGTCGGGCGCGTCCTCCAGCCGGCCGAAGGGGGTGTGCGACCACCCGACGATGCAGGCGCCGGCCGCCTCGTTGCTCGAACCGCTCATTCCCGTTCTCCTCCGTGCGTTCGGGGCAGGATAGAGTGGAACGGCGTGGCGTTGAATGGGATGCGGCCGCGGGCCGCGTCGGGCAGGGGAGCGGGCGGATGCGACTGGTGAGGATCGCCTTGGCGGCGACGGTGGCGGCGACCCTTCCCGCCGTCGCCCGGCCCGCCTTCGCCCAGGTGACGTGGTTCCTGACCCCGCTGCAGCAGCCACCGGCCGACCCGCCGCGCCGGCCGCTCTCGCCGCTCGGTCCCGGGGGCAGCCAGTCGCTGGGCCCCGGCGGCGGGCAGTCCCTGGGGCCGGGCGGCGGGCAGTCGCTCGGACCGAGCGGCCTGTCGGGGCAGCCCCTGCCGCGCGGCGGCCCCTGCGGGCTGGCGCCGCTGCCGCCCTGCATCCCGCCGAGCCGCTGACGGGCGGCCCCCGGCAGGGGAGGCCGCCCCTCCGTCTCAGCGTCGGACGCGACGCCCCGCCGCGACGGGCGCCACCGCCGGCAGGGGCGCGGCGAAGGCGGCGCGCAGGCGCTCCCCGGCATAGGCCTGGGCCAGCGCCGCCTGCTGCACCACCGCCCCGGTGCCGAAGAATTCGTGGGTGACGCCCGGATAGAGGCGCATCTCCGTCGGCACGCCGGCGCCCTGGAGCTTCCGCGCCAGCATCTCGCCGCCGGAACGCAGCGGGTCGATGTCGGCCAGGATGATCGTGGTGGGCGGCAGGCCCCGCAGGTCGGCCTTGCCCACCACGTCGAGGCGCGGGTCGCCGAGGTCGCCGGGGTTGCGGGCGTAGAAGCTCAGGAACCAGTCGAGCATCGCGGCATTCAGCGGCACCGCGTCGCGGTTCTCGCGCACCGAGGGGACGTCCATGTCGGTGCCGGCCACCGGGTAGATCAGCACCTGCGCGACGGGCTGCGGCTGGTGCTGGTCGCGCACCGCGATGGCGACGTTGATCGCCAGGTTGCCGCCCGCGCTCTCGCCGGCCAGCGCCACGCGGCGCGGGTCGCCGCCGAATTCCGGGGCGTGGGTGACGGCGTAGTTGTAGCCGAACACCGCGTCGTCATGCGCCGCCGGGAAGCGGTTCTCCGGCGCCTGCCGGTAGTGCACGGAGAGCACGATCGCGCCGGACTGCGCCGCGATGGCGCGGGCCGAGGCGTCGTAGGTGTCGAGATCGGCGATCACCCAGCCGCCGCCGTGGAAGTAGACCACGACCGGCAGCGGCCCGGCGCCGCGGGCCGGGACGTAGAGCCGCGCCTGGAGCGGCGTGGGGCCGCCTGGGATCAGCAGGTCGCGCACCTCGGCCATGGGCAGCGGCGTGGTGGGCATGCCGCGCTGGACCTGAACGCGGCGCACGGCATCGGCGATGGTGGGCTGGCGCCGCGCCTCGGCGGGGCTGAGGGATTCGATCGGCTTCGGCCCGAGCGACTCGAAGGCCGCGATCACCGCCCCCATGTCGGGCTGCGCCCGGGCGATGGTGCGCTGCGCGATCTCCATCGGCGAGGCGCAGCCGGCCAGGCCGAGCAGGCCGGGAGTGGCGACGGCAGCGGATGCGCCGAGCAGAAGCGAGCGGCGGGGCAGGCGGAACGCGGTGACTGGCATGACGGACCCTGGGTTCGATTGGCCCAGTGAACGTCCGGCCCCGTGCACGGTTCGGCACCGGCCGGCCTTGCCACGCCCATCCCGGCACACGTTTCCGCGCCGGGGCGCGTGCCTGTCGTCCGCCATCGGCGGCCGTGACGCGCCGCCCCGGCCACACCGCCGATCGTTTCCATCGTTCGCCGATGGCGGCGCCAGCCTTTCGATCTGGCGCGTTTTCCGGGCCGCTGAGCGCGTGCGCCCGGCTTGGGATTTCCCTCCAGCGAACCGCGGTCCGGTTGGGACTGCGGTTCGCTGTCGCTCGTTGTTCTCGGCGCGGCTGGAAGCCGCCGGGCGGGTCCGCCCGACGGCGATCCGCGCGGGAGGCTTTTCAAGCTGAGCGTCCTCGCTCAGCGGCTCGGAAAATGCGAAAAATCAAAAGGCTAGAGCCGTTCCGGCCTGATACAGTCAGGCTGGATCGGCTCTAGTCGACGACCTGCCGGCGGACCCGTCCGTTGAAGCGGGCGGCAATGGCGTCGATCGCCGCCGTGCTGTCCTCCTCGACTTCCATGATGATCGCCGTCGTGCCGGGATAGAGATCGGCCGTGACCGCGCTGACGAAGTCCTCGTCGATCGCGCCGCTGACGGCATCACCTCCGATGCCGGCCGTCGCGCCGACGACCGCTCCGGCCACCGAGCCCGCCGGCCCGCCGATGAGCCCGACCAGCGCGCCGACGAGCGTCCCGGTGATCGTGCCCCAGAGCGGACGATCCTTCTCCTTGAGGAACTCGATGTTGCCCTTCCCGTCCTTGGCGATCATCGTGCCCGCCTCGACATGGAAGTCCGCATCGTCGCTCTCGGCATCCTTCAATGCATACGCGGCATCGTAGGCGGCACTCTGGTTGTCGAACATGATCACAACGGCCTTGTCGGACATCGTCCTCGCCCTTCCTGTGTTTTCCTGTGTGGCGTTCCTGAAAGACGCGAAAAGCGGAAATCCCCTCTCGCGGGGGAGAAACGGGATTGGGTGATGAACCATCGAGAAAGAGGCGTGATCCGCGAATTCGCCCGCCCTGCACCGGACCATGCTTCGCAGGTGATGACATCTCAATGAATTGTCGTGACGATTACATGCGGCATACAGTCAAGTCGATCCTGAAGACAGGACGACAGCAGACAACCTTGCTCCAATTGTCTGGAACGTTTCGGCGCGATCAGGGACAGGCGGCCATCAGCGTGGCGCTTGTTCTGTACTATTATTCCGGGCGCCAGGAAGTAAGATCGGTTTGAGTCGCGGAAAGTTCGGGGCTCGGTGCGGACCGGCCGCGGCGTGCCGCTCCAGCCGTCGTTTCACGGCCTTGCCGGGGGTGCGGGGCGAATACGCCCGGTCCGGAATGCCGCGGCATATGCCGCGGATGCCCGGCCCACCCTACGGAAAGGAGGGACAAGGGGCCTTCACCTTCCGGAACCCCGGACCGCGTCCCGGACGGGTCGGCGAACACCGCGTTGCGGATGCACGGGCAGGCCAGCGTGATCGCCGGACCCGATCGCCGGATGGCCGGGCGAAGCCGATCGGGTCGGAAGCGGCCCGGTCGGGCTGCGGCGGCGCAGGCCGCCTGCCGGCCGTTCGACGCGGTCGCCTCGAGTGCCGCGCAGGCATTCGAATGGCGCGCCCTGAGGGACTCGAACCCCCAACCAACCGGGTAGAAGCCGGTTGCTCTGTCCAGTTGAGCTAAGGGCGCCGCCTGGGTGGCGTCAGTGTGTCCAGTTCTCGCCGCGACCGAAACGGAAATTATCGGCGTAGGCCTTGGGCTTGATGGGGGCCTTGGGCTTCGGCTCCTCCACCTCGTAGGGGATGCCGTTGGCCTCGGCGTAGGCCACCGCCTCCTCGCGCGTCTCGAAGCGCAGGCGGAGCTGGGCCTCGGTGTCGCCAGAGCCGTACCAGCCGGTGAGCGGGTCGATCCGCTTCGCCTCCGCCAGTTCGTGCTCCAGCACCCAGACATGGGTGCGGCCACGGCCGGAGGTCATGGCCGAGCGCGGCGGCACGTAGATGCGGGCGATCCCTGAACGAGACATCGACGCGTTGATCCTCTGCATCGCAGGAAGCATCGGGGCGGCGGGATTCGAACCCACGACCTCCTGTACCCAAAACAGGCGCGCTACCAGACTGCGCCACGCCCCGTCAGCGGAAAACGTTGGAAATCCAGCATTTCCGACGTGCGCCCGCTTCTAGCACAGCGCACGGGGTTCGTGAACGGCCGCCCGGCGGGCCGCCGCGAATGCCGGGACCGGCGCGCCGCGGCGGGAAGCCCCGACTCAGGAAGCCCCCCTCTCAGGGCGCCGTGCCGAACAGCCGGTGCAGCACGCGGTCGCCGGGGTGCAGGTTCAGCCGCTCGGCGGTGCCGGCGGCGAGTTCCAGCGTGGCGCGCACCGGCCCCTGGCTGGACACGGTGGCGAGGCTGAGCGGCACGGTGCGCTCGGCGATGCGGCGGATCGTGCCGTCGGCGTTGATGAACACCATGTCGAGCGGGACCAGCGTGTTGCGCATCCACATCATGGACTCGATGGGCCGGCCCCAGTCGAACAGCATGCCCTCGTCCGGCGCCACGCTGCGGCGGAACATCAGGCCCACCGTCTGCTGCTGCGGCTCCAGCGCCATCTCGACCTTGAACTCGTGCCGCTTGCCCTCGCGGCCGACGATCGTCAGCGGCTCGGTCGGCAGGCGGGGCTGCGCCTCGGTCTGGGCCAGGGCGGGCCGGGCGGCGGGCGGGGCGGCGAGAGCCGGGAGCAGCAGGCCCGGCAGGGCGAGGAGATGGCGTCGGCGCATGTTCCGCTTATGCCACGGCGCCGGCCGTCACGGCAGGGTGTTCGCGCGGCGGCGGCGGCAGGTCCTCGACGGCGAGCGCCGCCACCGCCCGCACCGCCTCCCGCACCGGGCCCGGGCGCGGCGAGTCGCGCAGGGTGGTGCACCAGTGCGCCGGCGGGTCGCGGCCGGCGGCGCGGTCGTAGCGCAGGGCGCGCAGCACGGCCTCGGCCGGCGCCGGCAGGCGTTCGGGAACCGGCAGGTGGTTCAGCGTGGCCCAGACGCCGGCCCAGCAGCGACCGACGGTGTAGGGGTTGTAGCCCCCTCCCCCCAGCACCACCAGCCGCGGCGCGAGCGGCATCAGCGCCCGCACCACCGACCAGTGCGCGTTGTTGGAGAGCGAGAGGCGCGACAGCGGATCCTCCTCCAGCGCGTCGGCGCCGCACTGGAGCATGATCGCGTCCGGCATCAGGTGGTGGGCGATGGGCAGGATGGCGTGGTGCAGCACCCAGGCCATCTCGGTGTCGTTGAAGCCGGCCGGCACCGGCAGGTTGCGGGCGTGGCCGCCGGCACGGTCCGTGGCCGGGCCGGTGCGCGGCCAGCGGTCCGTCTCGTGGACGGACAGGGTGAAGACGCGGCCGTCGTCGTGGAAGGCGTCCTGCACGCCGTCGCCGTGATGCGCGTCGATGTCCACGTAGAGGATATTGCCGAGGCCGAGGTCGCACCAGGCGAGCAGGCCGAGCACCGGGTCGTTCAGGTAGCAGAAGCCGCTCGCCCGGTCCGGCCGGCCGTGATGCGTGCCGGCACCGGGAACGTGCACGATGCCGCCCTCCCGCGTCAGGTGCGCCGCCATGATGGCGCCGCCGGCGCCGGTGGCGGGGCGGCGGAAGACCTCGCGATAGACCGGGTTGCCGTGCGCGCCGATGTGGAAGCGTTCCCGGTCGGCCGGATCGACGCGCTGCGTCGCCTCGGCGCGCAGCAATGCGGCGACGTAGTCCGGATGGTGGAAGCGGGCCAGCGCCTTCGGCGTCGCGCGCGGGCTGTCCAGGTACTGCGCGGCGGGCAGCCAGCCGAGCGCGCGGATCAGGTCGAGGGCGGTGGAGACGCGCGGGATGGCCAGCGGGTGCTTCGGCCCGTAGGTGGAGTGCCGGTAGATCTCCGAGCCGATGAGGAGCGGTCGCTGTCGGGGATCGGGCGGCATCGCCAGGGATATGCGTGCGCCCCGCGCCGTCGCAAGCCTCCCGCCCGGGCGGACGGAGCCGTCCCGCTTCGGGGGCGAGGATCGGGTCCTGCCGGATCCCTCCCGCCATCCTGGTTCTTCGCTGGAGACCGGAAGCCCGGTCCCGGCCTGCCGACGACCGCTGGTGACTGGCGTTTCTTTGCTTGGCGTGTCGCGGCGGCGATGCTCAGAACTTGCGGGAGAGCGAGACGATCCCGGTGGCGCCGCAGATGTCCTGGCCGCCGGCGCAGTCGCGTCGGGCGACGTTGGTGTCGTAGTAGCCGGCCGAGAGCGTGAAGCCGGCGGGCAGGTCGTAGGAGAGGCCGGCGGACCAGTTCAGGTAGTCCGGCACGCCGAAGCGCTGGTTGCGCTCGATCCACTGGTAGCCGACGCGGCCGGAGGCGGTGAAGCCGTAGGGCAGCTTCACGTCGGCCTGGCCTTCCAGATAGAAGGAGTTGCCGGACTGGAGCTGGAAGTTCGGCGTGTAGAAGCCGCTCACGGTGACGGTGACCGGATCGAAGGTGCGCGAGCCGCGGACCGCGAGCTCGAGCCAGTCGAGATTGTAGCCGCCGCGGCGGTTGTAGCCGGCATAGGCGTAGTAGACGATGCCGGCGTCGAGATTGAAGCCGGCGAGCTCGGTGCGGTAGCCGGCGACGACGTCGGTCTCCTGGCGGGCATTGGTGCCGAGGAACGAGACGTTGCTGATGAAGCCGCCCACGTAGAAGCCGCTGCTGTGCGCGACATCCAGCGTGAGCTGGCCGGCGACGTTGCGGCGGGTCTGGCTGATGCCGCGGAAGATGTAGTCGCTGGTGAAGGCCGGCGTGGTGGTGACGGTCAGGCCGAGGCTGGAGATCTCCTGCTGCGCCATGGCCGGCGCCGCGGCGAGCCCGGTAGCGAGCGCGCCGCCGGCCAACCGGCGGCACCAGCGCGCCATCCCGGTCTTCCTTTCCTGCATGATGGTCGAGCACCCCTGTTCGTCAGCGGCGAGGATCGCCGCGGTTCACGCCGAAACTGTAACATCGGGGTAAAGAATGACTAAGGCCCGATCCATGTGCGGAACCGCTGCGGGCGCAGAACATGTGCGAGTGTGATCTGAAATCTTCGGCATGGATACAGCCCCAGGGGCCGGAACCGGGGCCGGGGCCAGGGCCGGGGCCGGCGCCATCGGCGCCGGGATCGGTGGCCAGCCGCGCCGCGCCTACTTCGGCGGCTCTCCGGAGCGGCCCTGCCCGCGCCCCTGGCCGGGCGGATCGCTCGGGTCGTTGTCGCTGATGCCGCCCCGTGGCGGGCGGACCATGCCGGGGGGATCGAGGGCGCCGGGCTCAGCAAAGGCGGAGGCTTGCCCCCCTGCGCCATCGTCACGGTCGGCAGCAGTGCGGCACCGGCCGTCACGCCGACCAGAAGGACCAGCAACCGCCGGGCAAGGTGCGAATCGTCCAGGCGGCCGGGCATCCCAACCGCTCCTGCCCGGCGGCATCGCTCCGAAATCGTTTCGATCGTTCAGGGCCCGTTCGCCACGGGCGGGAGCGCCGTGGGCATCCCCGAGCGGGGGGGGCGGGCCCGGCCCGGCGCCCCC
>NZ_JALPRX010000160.1 GCF_023223525.1 Roseomonas acroporae
TCGGCCGGACGTGGGCATGGCCGTGTCCATCAGCGCGCGCCCTCCGCCCGGAGGTTGCCGGCGTCGGTCCGCTGCGACACGGCCCAGCGGGCGATGGCCTCGCCTTCGCCCTCGGGCTTGCCGGCCTGCTGCAGGGCGCCCTCGACGGTGCGGATCACCTCGCTCTCGGTCAGCAGCCCGGCCACGACGAGCCGGGCGAGGCCCCAGCACTGCGCCACCGCCGTGGGGTGCCGGCTGTCCACCGGGGCGCTGCTGATGGCGAAGGCCGCGCGCGAC
>NZ_JALPRX010000161.1 GCF_023223525.1 Roseomonas acroporae
AGCGCGTGCAGCTCGCCGAGCACAAGCGCGGCATGGTCGGCTGAGCCGACCCTACCGACGGAACGAGGAAGGGGCCGGTCTGCGAGGACCGGCCCCTTTTTGTCATCCCGGACCGGGGTGCTAGAGCCGATCCAGCCTGACTGTATCAGGCCGGAACGGCTCTAGCCTTTGATCCAGCGCATTTTCCGAGCCGCTGAGCGAGTACGCTCAGCTTGAAAATGCTCTAAGGGGCAGCGCAGCGCCCCTTGGCGGGACCCGGGGCGGCGCCCCGGGACTGGCCTCACCCGATGCGCGCGGCCCGTCTCCGGCGCAGCGCGCGCCAGCCGAGGAAGGCCAGCACGGCGACGGCGATGAAGAAGAAGGTGTTGAACCAGGGAAACGGGCTGGCGTCGGGCGGCGCGCGGCGGACCGAGACGGCGTTCGGGAAGGACGAGAACATGTTCACGCGCCAGCCGTAGTAGGTCACCACGGCGGTGCCGCGGTCGGCCGCGATCGAGGCGGCGACGGCCTGCACGTCGGCGGAATTGAACTTGAAGTAGAAGGGGAAGCCCCAGCGCGTGTCCTCGTTGCGATAGACGCGCGGACGCTGCGTCTCGTTGTCCTCGGCGTAGATGTAGAAGACGTCACGCGTGTCGCCGCCGGGCTTGCCGTCGAGGTCGACGCGCTTGACGTCGGTGCTGACGATGCGCACCACGTCGTGGCGCGGCAGGTTGTAGTGCAGGAACAGCCCGGCCGGCAGCGCCACCAGCACGAGCAGGGCGAGGATCACGATGAGCCGCTTGCGGCTGGGCATCCGGGGTCTCCGACGCGGTGAGGGCGGAGGCGCAACGCCCGGCGGCACGCCTCCGTTCGGTGAGGACGATGCCCGAAGGGTCAGTCCGCGGCGAGGCGCCGCGCCAGCGCCCGCAGCGCCAGCGGGTTGCGGACGACGGTGATGTGGGCGCCCGGCACCTCGATGGCCTCGCAGCCCGGCACGCCGGGCCCGCAGCTCTCCCAGGCCACCACCCCGTCCTCGCGCGTGTAGATCGCGGTGGCGGGCATGGCGGTGGGGCGGGCCAGACGGCGCGGATCGACCGAGGGGCTGTAGAAGGGCGCGCAGAGGCGGAACAGCGGCTGGATGGTGCTCGCCGTCGGCATGGTGATCGGGCTGACCATGGTGGCGACGTGGCTGATCTGCGCCGGCCGGTCGTGCGCGAGGTCGCGCGCCAGCATGCCGCCCAGGCTGACCCCGGCCACCGCCACCCTGCCGCCGGCCTCGCCGCAGACCTCGGCCAGCCGCGCGCGCAGCCCTTCGTGCAGGCGCGGCGTCGGGCCCCAGTTGATGCCGAGGTTCCAGCCGAAGCAGCGGAAGCCGTGCCGCTCCAGGAAGTCGCGCATCGGCCAGGTGTAGTCGTCGTCGGTCAGGAAGGCGGGGATGACGAGCACGGGGCGGCCGCGCCCGTCCGGCGGGTGCGCGGCATCCGCCGGGTCGTCGGGCGGCACGCGCCCCTCCGCCATGGCCGAGAGGTCGGTCAGCAGGGCGCGCCAGGAGGGCCGGCGGACCCGGCCGGTGGTGTCGAAGGCGGTGGCGAGGTCGAAGCGGCGGTGCCGCGCGCCGGGCGGCGGCGGGGCGGCATCCGGGGCGAAGCCCGGCAGCGGGCCCGGCAGTGCGTCGGAGTCGTCGAGGGGGGCGGCGCCGGCGGCGCCTTCCGGCGCCGTCATTCGCGCCTGCTCTCAGATGACCTGGTAGCGCGCCTTGGCGGCGCGCTCGATGGCACCGGCGATCAGCCGGTCGATGTCCATCTCGATGCGGAAGCTCTGGAGGAAGAGCAGCTCCTCCTGCGTCGCCTCGCCGTCGGCGGCGGCGACCTCGCAGGCGAGCAGGTAGGCGGTCTCGCGCAGGCGCGGCGGCAGGGCGTCGCGGATCATGCCGTAGGCGCGCTCCAGCCCCTCCGTCTCGTCGAGCAGGCCGAGGCAGGTCTCGGTCACCACGGCGATGTCGGTCGGGTGGAAGTCGGAGAAGGCGGGCAGCTCCTGCACCAGCCGCGACATCGTCCCGAGTTCGGCATCCGACATCTGGCGGTCGGAGGCGGCCATCAGCACCATGGCGCAGACCAGCGCCTCCTGAACGCTGAACCGAGTGAGCACCTCGGACATCGTCGATCAACTCCCTCGCGGCCGCGGCACAGCCGCGCGGTCCGTGTCGCCAGCGTGGTCGCCCGATGGCGGGCCGGCGTCAATGCCGCGGAGCGGGCGGAACATCACGGCTCCGACAGCGCGCGGCGACAGCCAAGCATGATAGCGGACCGGGCGACGCTTACGATAGCCCTGTGACGGCCGCATGACAGGGGGACGGCACGGTCCGGGCGGATGCCGCCCCGGGGCCAAGCGTGCCAAGGTCGGGCGGACCAGGGTCGGGTGCCCAGGATCGGGCACCCAGGGTCGGGGCACCGGACGCTGCCGCGTCACGGCATGGAGAGGAATTCCCGCGTCGCCGCCACCGCCTCGGCCAGCCCGACACGGCGCGTCTCCACCCCGGCCGGCAGGCCGGCGAGCAGGCGCGAGGGGCAGGAGCGGTCGAGCAGCACGAACACGCCGCGGTCGTCGGCACGCCGGATCAGCCGGCCGAAGGCCTGGCGCAGCCTATGGCGGGCCAGCGCGTCGTCGTAGTCCTTGGGCCGGCCTTCCGAGAGGTGCAGGCGGCGCTCGCGGTGCAGGATGGAGGGGCGCGGCCAGGGCACGCGGTCGAACACCAGCAGGCGCAGCGAGCGCCCGGGCACGTCCACCCCGTCGCGCATCGCGTCGGTGCCGAGCAGGCAGCTCTCCTCCTCGGCGCGGAAGACGTCCACCAGCGTCGCGTTGTCCATCGCGTCCACGTGCTGGGCGTAGAGCGGGATGCCGGCCTGCTCCAGCGCCGGGGCGATGCGCCGGTGCACCTCGCGCAGCCGGCGGATGGCGGTGAACAGGCCGAGCCCGCCGCCGCCGGCGGCCAGGAACAGGGCGCGCATGGCGGCCGCGACCTGCTGCGTGTTCTCGCGTGCCACGTCGGTGACGACGAAGGCGCGCGTCGCGGCGGCGTAGTCGAAGGGCGAGGGCACGGCGGCGCGGATCGCCGGGCGCGGCAGGTGGCTGGCGCCGGTGCGGGCCTCGGCGGCGCGCCAGGAGGCCTCGACGGATTCCGCGCCGGCCTCGGCGGCGGAATCCGGGGTGCCCTCCCCTGCCCCGCCGCCCCCCGACGCCGCCTCGCCGCGCACGATGTCGCGCAGCGTGGCCGAGGTGACGAGCAGCCCGTGCGCCGGCGCGGCGACGGCGGTGGCGAAGGGAATGGTGGGGTCGAGCGCGTGTCGGTGCATGGCCGCGTCCACGTCGCGGCCCTCGCGCCGGTGCAGGGCCAGCCAGTCCACCGCGGCGGGGCGGCTGCCGGGCTCGGGCGGCGGGGCGGCGAGGCCGTCCAGCATGTCGCGCCAGGCACGCAGCGGGATCAGGGCGCGCCGCTCGATGCCCCGGCAGGCCGCCTCGATCCGGATGCGCTCGCCGAGCTCCATCTCCTCGGCCTCCTCGTCGAGCCGCGCGGCGAGGCGTTCGCGCAGCCGGGCCAGCGGCTCCTCGATTCGGTACAGGGCGCGGGCCAGGGTGGTCGCGGCGGAGGCCAGCTCGGCGAGCTGCGGGTGCAGGTCGCATTCCAGGTCGTAGCCGTCGTCGCGGGCGGTGCGGGCGAGGACCTGGCGACGGACCACGCGAAGGAACGCCTCGGCGGGGTTGGCGTGCGCGACGGCAGGCTGGCGGCGAGGCGAAGCAGCCTCGGCCTCTTCCTGCCCCGCAGGGTGCGCCTGCTTCGGGTACGGGTGTCCGTCCGGCCCGTCCCCTTCCCCGTAAGCCTCCTCCGGCAGGTCCTCGACCAGCCGCGTCATCCACCCCGCCGCCGGCAGGGCGCGCGCCGCCTGCAACGCCGCATCCAGCGGGGCGAGCAGTTCCGGCCGCTCCGTCGCCAGTTCCTCGATGCGCCGTCGCAGGCCGCGCGCGCGGGAACGGCCGCCCTCGGCGCCCAGCAGCCAGCGGCGCAATTCCGCCGCCTCGGCGCCGCCCAATTCGGCCGAGAAGGCGGAATCGGCGGCATCGAACAGGTGGTGCCCCTCGTCGAACACGTAGCGCGGCGGCCGCGACTCCTCGCCGGAATCGTCGCCGCCCAGCGCCGCCTGCACCATCACCAGCGCGTGGTTCGCCACCACCAGCGTCGCGGTGCGGGCGCGGCGGATGGAGTGCTCGACGAAGCAGGTCTTCCAGTGCGGGCAGGCGGAGTGGATGCACTCGCCGCGCCGGTCGGCGAGCGGCAGGATGGCGGCGGGCCCGAACAGCTCCACCAGCCAGCCCGGGAAGTCGCCGGCCAGGATGTCGCCGTCGCGCGTCGCGACGGCCCAGCGGGCGACGAGGCCGAGCGGGACCGCCATGCCCGGCGGGGCGGCCGAGAGCACCTCCTCGTAGTTCAGCAGGCACAGGTAGTTCTCGCGCCCCTTGCGGACCACGACGCGGCGGCGGCGCTCCTCCGGGTCGGGGTAGACGCGGGCCAGTTCGCCGTCGATCTGGCGCTGCAGGTTGCGCGTGTAGGTGGAGATCCAGACCGGCGCGCCGTTGCGCTCGGCCCACAGGCTGGCGGGCGCGATGTAGCCCAGCGTCTTGCCGGTGCCGGTGCCGGCCTCGGCCAGCACCATCGCCGGGGCGCCGGCCATGTCGCGCGGGGCGAAGGCGGCGGCGGCGGCCGAGGCGTAGTCGGCCTGGCTCGGGCGCTGCTCCGCTCCCTCCCCCAGCATGGCGGCGAGGCGGGCGCGCGATTCGGCGGGGGCGACGCCGAGGCTGGCGGGCGGCGGCGGCGGCGCCGTCTCCTCCCATTCCGGCAGCAGACGCCAGACGCGCAGCGGGTCGGCGCCGGGGGGCAGGTTCGGCGCTTCCGGCCAGCCGAGCGCGGCCAGCACCGGCTCGGCCCAGGGCCAGCCCGCCTGCCCCATGCGCGCGGCGAGGCGTGCCGCCTCCTGTCCCAGCCGCCCTTCCCGCGTCAGGGCGAGATGGCGCAGCAGGCGGGTGGCGAGTTCCGGCAGCAGGGCGACGGCGGCCTCGTCGTCGCGCGGCGCGTCGCAGCCCAGCGCCAGGGCGAGGCCGCGCGGCGTGGGGGCCGCGGGCTGCGCCGGCATGGCGAAGGCGAACAGCTCCAGCAGGTCGCAGGCGCCGCGCGGACGCGGGATGCCGAGCCGGCGCGCCGTGGCGGTGGCGTGGACCAGCAGCGGCGGCGGCAGGTGGCGCAGCCGCTCGGCGGCCGCCTCGGCCGTGAGGGTCTCGAGTTCGCCCTCCTCGGTCAGCAGGGCGGCGCGGCCATGGCCGGCGACCAGCGCGGGGGCGGCCGGCAGCAGCAGGCGGGGCGCGCCGGGCGGTGCCGAGGCGGAAGGGCGGGCGGCACGGGGCGGGCGCGGCATCGGCGGCAGCGTAGCACCAAGGCGGCGAATGACCGAGATGGGTGTTCGTGCTCTGTCCCGGCTCTCCCGGAGCCCCGGCTACCGGTCCCGTGCTTCACTATCCCATGCGTCGCCATCCCGTGAGGTGACGGGGCGCCCCGCGCCCATACATCCGGGCAGGTCATGGCGGAGGGACGGGATGCGCAGGGTGGCGGTGGTGACGGGGGGCACGGCCGGAATCGGCCGCGCCACGGCGCGGGCCTTCGCGCGGGCCGGCTGGGCGGTGGGCGTGATCGCGCGCGACCCGGCGCGGCTGCGCTCCACAGAGGCCGAGTTGCGCACGCTGGCCGTGCCCGCCCTCGGCATCGCCGCCGACGTGGCCGATGCCGGGGCGGTGGAGGCGGCCGCGGCGCGTTTCGAGCGGGAACTCGGCCCGATCGAGGCCTGGGTCAACAACGCCATGGCCACGGTGATCGCCCCGGCGCACGAGGTGACGCCCGAGGAGTACCGGCGTGTCACCGAGGTCGCCTATCTCGGCCAGGTGCACGGCACGCTGGCGGCGCTGCGCCGGATGGCGCCGCGCAACCGGGGGCGGATCATCCAGATCAGCTCCGGCATCGGGGTACGCTCGGCGCCGCTGCAATCGGCCTATTGCGGCGCCAAGGCGGCGGTGCGGGGCTTCACCGACAGCCTGCGCGCGGAGCTGCTGCACGACGGGGTGAAGGTGGACCTGACGGTGGTCTACCTGCCGGCGGTGAACACGCCGCAATTCGACTGGGCCCGCAACCGCACCGGCCGCATCCAGAAGGCGCCGGACCCGGTGTTCGACCCGCGACTCTGCGCCGATGCGGTGCTGTTCGCGGCGGAGAACCCGCGGCGCGAGGTATGGGTGGGCCGCTCCACCGCGGAGATGGTGCTGGGGCAGGCGGTGGCGCCGGGGCTGCTCGACCGCTACGCCGGCCGCATGTGGGAGGCGCAGCTCGGCGACCGGCCCCCGCCGCACCCGGAAGGCAACCTGTTCGCGCCGGTGCCCGGCGATCCCGGCGTGGACGGGCGCTTCGGCCAGCGGGTGAAGCCGACCCGCACCGAGTACTGGACCAGCCGGCACCGCGACGCGGCGGTGGCGGGCGCCGCGGCGCTGGGGCTGCTGGGGCTGGCCGCGCTGGCGGCGCCGGTGCGGCTGCTGGCCGGTCTGGCCGCGCCGCGCCGCGCCACGGCGCGCCGGCCGCGGCTTCCCGCATGGCGCTAGCCATCGGTTCCCCGCCGCTGCCGGCCACGCTGCTCGACATCGGGCGGATCTACTTGGAGCCGGCGGCGGCGCTGCACCCGCGCGGCGCCGAGGTGCTGGCGCGCTTCCCGCACGCCGAGCGCATCGAGGTGCCGTCCCACTGGAACATCCCCGGCCTGCACGGCGAGGAAGGCGACGCGGAACGCTGGCTCGCCACCAAGCGCGGGACGCTGGTGCTCGGGATCAAGAAGGGTCTCGGCATGCGCCCGAACGGGCGCAGCGCCGACTTCATCGCCCCCTCCACCTCGAACGGCTGCGCCATGGCCTGCGCCTATTGCTACGTCGCGCGGCGCAAGGGGCACGGCAACCCGATCACGCTGTTCGTCAACACCGACGCGGTGGCCACCGCCATCGCGCGGCACGCGGCGCGGCAGGGGCCGAAGCCCGGGCCCAACCAGGTCGATCCGCGCGACTGGGTGTACGACATCGGCGAGAACGGCGACCTTTCCGTGGACGCGGCGCTGTATGGCGGCGTGCGGGACCTGGTCGAGGCGTTCCGGGCGATGCCGAACGCCAAGGGCTCCTTCGCCACCAAGTACGTCAACCGCGCGCTGCTCGGCTACGAGCCGCAAGGGCGGACGCGCATCCGCTTCTCGCTGATGCCGGAGGCGCCCTCGCGCGTGCTGGACGTGCGTGCCTCGCCGGTCGCCGAGCGGATCGCCGCGATCGACGACTTCGTGCGCGCCGGCTACGAGGTGCACGTCAATTTCTCGCCCGTCGTGGTGTACGAGGGCTGGACGGCGGACTGGTCGGCGCTGCTGGAGCGGCTGGATGCGTCGCTCTCGCCGGCCGCGCGGGCGCAGATCGCGGCCGAGGTGATCTTCCTCACCCATGGCGCGGCGCTGCACGAGACCAACCTGCGCTGGCACCCGCGCGCCGAGGATCTGTTGTGGCAGCCGGCCTTGCAGGAGGAGAAGCTGTCGGAGAGCGGCGCGGTGAACCTGCGTTACCGGCACGGCAAGAAGGGGCGGATGCTCGCCGTGTTCCGCGATCTGGTGGCACGGCACCTGCCCTGTTGCCGGATCCGCTACGCGTTCTGACGCCGCCCCCTCCGAAACCGTCACCGGGACCGCCATCGGGACCGGGCATGCCACCCCGGCACGCCCGGTCCCCGCGGCGACTCAGCCGGCGAAGCGGAAGCGGCCGTTGCTGATCACCTGCTTCTCCCGCTCCGCCACGAAGGCGCGGAAGGCGGCGCCGCCCTCCTCGTGCCAGATCTCGGTGCGGATGGTCTCGCCGGGATAGACGGGCGAGGAGAAGCGCAGGTCGACGCGACCGAAGCGCGCCGGGTCGTAGCCGCACAGCGCCTTCAGCAGCGCGTGGCAGACCACGCCGAAGGTGCAGAGCCCGTGCAGGATGGGCTGCTTGAAGCCGGCGGCCGCCGCGATGTCGGGGTCGGCGTGCAGCGGGTTCATGTCGGCGTTCAGGCGGTAGTAGAGCGCCTGCTCCGGCCGCGTGCCGAGTTCCACCGAGAGATCGGGCGCATGGGTCGGCTCCGGGTGCGGCTTCGCCACCGGGCCGGAGGGGCCGCCGAAATTGCCGTCGCCGCGCATGAAGGTGGTCTGGCCCACCGTGGCCAGCACCTCGCCCGAGGCGGCATCGATGATCTCGCGTTCGGAGTAGAGCAGCGAGCCCTTGTCGCCGCGGTCGACCAGGCCGGTGATCCTCGACCGGCCCACCAGCTCGGCCTCGGCCGGCAGGGGCTTGTGCAGGGTCAGGCTCTGCTCGCCGTGCAGCACCTTCACCGCGTCCACGCCCGTGTCCGGCTTCGCGATCCAGAAGCCCGGATGCGCCAGCACCACCGCCATGGAGGGCAGCACGCGCAGCCCCTTCTCGTAGACGAAGGGAAGCTGCTCGCGGTCCATCGGGTCCTGCCCGAGCCCGACCGAGAGGGCGTAGAACATCGCGTCCTTCGGCGAGAGGCGCTGCCGCGCCTCCGGGATGGGGTAGTGGAGCAGCTTCTCGTACTCGACGGCCATCGGCCCGTTCCTCCGCTTCTGGTTCGGCGGCGATGGGTGGCAAGGATGTCACCGGCGGTCAATCTCCCCGCCGAGCCTTCCCCGGATCCCCGACCTTCGCCGGCGCCCGCCCCGCCATTTGCCGCCGGGCCATTTGCCCCCCCTGGCCCGCCCCGCTAAATGACCGCGTGACCCACATCGCCGCCCCGCGGACCGACGCGCCGCCGCCCGCGAAGCCGACCCGCGACCACGACGAGGAGAATTTCCCCGTCGCCTCCGTGCTGCTCGCCCGCGAGGTCCGGCCCAAGGTGATGGCCTTCTACCGCTTCGTCCGCGCCGCCGACGACATCGGCGACCACCCCACCATGCCGCCCGCGGAGAAGATCGCCCGGCTCGACCTCATGGAGCGGGGCCTCGACGATCCCCGTACCGCCCAGCCCGAGGCGGCCCGGCTGCACGCGGCCGGCACCGGCACGGCGGAGGCGCGGCGCATGCTCTCCGCCTTCCGCCAGGACGCGACCAAGAAGCGCTACGCCGACTGGGCCGAGCTGGAGGACTACTGCACCCGCTCGGCCGATCCGGTCGGGCGCATGCTGCTGCGGCTGCACGATTCGCCGGCCGGGGCGATCCCCTCGGCCGACGCGCTCTGCACCGCGCTCCAGCTCCTCAACCATCTGCAGGACCTGGTGCCGGACCGGGATTCGCTGGACCGCATCTACCTGCCCGAGCCCTGGATGGCGCTGGCCGGCGGCGAGGCCGCCTTCTTCCGGCCCGACAACCCGGAACGCCGCGCCGTGCTGGACGCGGCGCTGGACCGGGTGGAATCGGCGCTGGACCGCGCCGCCGACCTGCCGCGCCGACTGACCTCGCGCCGCCTCGCCCTGCAATCCACGGTGACGATCGCCCTCGCCCGCCGGCTGCTGGCGCGGCTGCGCGCCGCCGACCCGGTGACGGGGCGCGTCGCCCTCTCGAAGCCCGACTTCGCCCGCGCCTTCGCCGGCTGCCTCGGCCTCGGCCCCTCGGACGCGGCGATCGTGGAGCGCCGGGTCGGCCGCGCCGGCTCCTCCTTCGCGCGCGGCATGGCGGCGCTGCGGGGCGAGCGGCGGCGCGCCCTCTGGGCCGTCTACGCCTTCTGCCGCGACGTGGACGACATCGCCGACGCCGCCATGCCCGAGGCCGAGAAGCGCCGCTTCCTCGCCGAGTGGCGCGCCGCCCTGCGCGAGCCGCGCGACGCCGTCTCGCGCGAGCTGGCCTGGGCGCGCGAGCGCTTCGGCGTGCCGGTCGCGGAATGCGAGGCGATGATCGCCGGCATGGAGACGGATGCCGCCGACCGGCTGCGCCTGCCGGACGCGCCGGCGCTCGACCTCTACTGCCGGCGCGTGGCGGGCAGCGTCGGCGCCATGTCGGTGCGCATCTTCGGCGCGCCGGAGGCGGAGGGCTTCGGCCTGGCGCTCGGGCGCACCTTCCAGCTCGTCAACATCCTGCGCGACGTGGACGAGGACGCGCTGCGCGAGCGCGTCTACGTCCCGCTCGACATGCTGGCGCATGCCGGCATCGCGGACGGGCCGGCCGCGGAGATCGTCCGCCAGCCCGGCTTCGCGGCGATCTGCCGCGACCTCGCCGAGCGCGCCCGCGCCGGCTTCGCGGCGGCCGAGGCGGAGCTGCCGCATTTCGACCCGAAGGCGCTGCGGCCGGCACGGGTGATGATGTGGGGCTACCGGCGGCTGCTGGAACGGATGGTCGCCCGCGGCTGGGACGGCGCGCGGGTGCGCCCTCGCCTGACGAAGGGCGAGAAGCTGCGGATGGCGGCGCAGGCGCTCGGGGTGCCGGGCTGCGGCTGACAGGTTCGGGCGTCGGGGCTCCGCCCCGAACCCCGGCAGGGAGGGCTTTGCCCTCCCCCGCACCCCTCCCACCAAAGGGCGAAGCCCCTTTGGAAACCCCTTTTTCGAAGAGACGGCTCGGGTGCTTCCACAGCGTAGACCCAACGAAGAGAGGTCCAGGAGGGCCTCGCCCTCCTGGTGGATGGGGTCCGGGGAAGGCAAGGCCTTCCCCGAAAAGCGGCCTGGAGCGGATCGCCGGCAGGCGGGCAAGCCCGGCGGCGTGAAGCCGCGCCGGGAACAACGAGCTACGGCGAACCGCAGTCCCGACCGGACTGCGGTTCGCTGCAGCCCCGCGCCATGAGCCGCACCGTCCACGTCGTCGGCGCCGGGCTGGCGGGCCTCGCGGCCGCGCTGCGCCTTTCGCGCGGCGGGCGCCGCGTGGTGGTCCACGAGGCCTCGCCGCAGGCCGGCGGCCGCTGCCGCGCCCTGCCGGACGGCACCGACAACGGCACCCACGCGCTGCTGGGCGCCAACCGCGCCGCGCTGCGCTTCCTCGGCGAGGTGGGCGCGCGGGACGGCTGGATCGAGCCGGAGCCGGACGGCCTGCCGGTGCTCGACCTCGCCAGCGGCGAGGCGAGGCGCGTGGGCCTGTCGCCCCGGCAATGGCTGCGGCAGCCGGCGTTGCGGCCGCCCGGGCTGGGCCTGGGCGGCATGGGCGCGCTGCTGCGGCTCGCAGGCGGCGGCGACCGCGCGGTGGGGCCGGCCATGGCGGCACACCCGGCGCTGCTGCGGCACCTGGTCGATCCGCTGGTGATCGCGGCGCTGAACACGCCGGTCGAGGAGGCCGGCGCGCGCTGGCTGGCGCCGGTGCTGCGCCGGCTCGGCCGGCCCGGGGCGACGCGGCTGTTCGTGGCGCGCGAGGGGCTGGGGCCCGACCTGATCGCGCCGACCCTGACGACGCTCGCCCTCGCCGGAGTCGAGCTGCGCCACGGCGCGCGGCTGCGCCGGCTGGAGCAGGCGGATGGCCGCGCCACGGCGCTGGATTTCGGCGAGGACCGGATCGTGGTGAGCCCGTCGGACCGGGTGGTGCTGGCGCTGCCGCCCTGGGAGGCGAAGCGGCTGCTGCCGGCGCTGCCGGCGCCGGAACGCTTCGCGCCGATCCTGAACCTGCACTACGCCCGCGTCGCGGCGGGACCCGTTCGCTTCCTCGGGCTGCTGGACGCGCTGGCGCAATGGGTGCTGGTGCGGCCGACCGGGGTCTCGGTGACGGTCAGCGCCGCCGATGCCGCGATGGACGCACCGCAAGAGGCGCTGATGGCGCGTGCCTGGGCGGAATTGCGCCGGGCGGCGCTGGCCTTCGGCCTGCCCGGCCCCTGGCCGGAGGCGGCGCCCGCCTGCCGGGTGGTGAAGGAAAGACGGGCGACGCCGCGCCACGGCACCGGCCCGGCACCCGCGCCGCCCCGCCTGCCGCTGGCCAACCTGGCCCTGGCCGGGGACTGGACCCTGCCCGCCCTGCCGGCGACGATCGAGGGCACGATCCGCTCGGGCGAGGCGGCGGCGGCCGCGCTGCGCTGAACCGCCGCAGGCGGCGGGCGCCGCCTGCCGCCGGCGAGGAACAGGTGGGCGAAGGCTGATCGGAAGCGGCCGCCGGCGGCGCCGCTTCCGCCCGGCTCACGCCTGCTCGCGCGCCTCGGCCTCGCCGGCCTCGATCTCGGCGTCATGCTCGACGGCATGGCCGTTGGTGCCATGGCCGCCGTGGCGCGGCGCATACTCGGCCGGCTCGCCCTCGTACTCGGCCTGCTCGGGGCCGTTGAAGCGGCGCTGCTGCATCGAGGGCTGATGCTGCTGCTGCGCCTGGCTCATCGCGTTCAGGATGCGGAAATAGTGCTCGGCGTGCTGGAAGTAGCTCTCGGCCATCACGCGGTCGCCGGCCGAGGTCGCGTCGCGCCCGAGCTGGAGGTACTTCTCGAACAACTGCTGCGCCGTGCCGCGCATGCGCATGTCCGGGCCGTTGGAGTCGAAGACGTGGTTGCGGTTGGTCGGCTGGTGGCCCTGCTGGCGGTACTGGCCGCCACCACCTCCGCCACCCCCGCCCCCGCCGCCATGTCGTTGACCGCGGCCACGCATACGTTTCATGTTCATGGATTTTGCGTCTGTCGTCTCGCGAATCTCGCCGCGCGGTCGATGTGGCAGGGTTGTCTGGCGGCGGACACGATGGTCGCCGGGAGAAGGCCTGCGCATCCGTACCGCAGACGGCTGTGCTCGTAGCGTTGTTCACGGTCCGTAGGGGCCGGCCGGCGTGCCCTGTCTCGGCAGGCCCGGTACGGCTCCGTCGCTGCTGCCTGACCCGAGGCTCTTCTTCGGGCTTTCCCGGCCCCGGCCCTGCCGGGCGCCGGGCCATTCATGGCGGCGACGGCCGGACCCTAGCCTCGCCCGGCCGCAACGCCAAACGCTTTTTTCCGTCGCCGCTCCCGCCGGTGGCGAAAGCCGGACGCACCGGCGGCGAATCCGGCAGGGTCAGCCGGGACCCAGCACCAGGGCGCGTTCGATGCCACCCAGATCGGCATGGCAGCCCCGCACCGCAAGCCCCCTGGCCGCGGCCAGTGCCGAGACCGCCGGGCGCTGCCCCTGCCCCAGTTCCAGCACCGCCCGGCCGCCCTCGGTCAGCAGGCGCGGCAGGGCGTCCAGCACGGCGCGATAGGCGTCGAGACCGTCCGTGCCGCCGTCGAGGGCGGAGGCCGGCTCGTGTGCCGCCACCTCGGGCATCAGGCCGGGGATGTCGCCGGTCTCGATGTAGGGCGGGTTGCAGAGGATCAGGTCGAAGCGCCCGGCGACGGCATCCGCCCAGTCGCCGGCGAGGAAGGCGGCGCGGCCGCCGAGGCCGAGCGCGACGGCGTTGCGTCGCGCCAGGGCGGCGGCCTCCGGCACCCGGTCCACGCCGAGGCCGGTGGCCCAGGGGAACTCGCCCAGCGCCGCCAGCAGCAGGCAGCCCGTGCCGGTGCCGAGATCGAGCACGCGGCGCACCGCGCCGCGCGCCGGGAAGGCGGCCAGCGCGGCCTCGACCAGCGCCTCGGAATCGGCGCGCGGGATCAGCGTGGCAGGCGAGACGGCGAGGGAGAGCGACCAGAACTCCGTCCTGCCGGTGAGGTAGGCCAGCGGCTCGTGCCCGAGGCGGCGGCGCAGCAGGTCGGCGAAGTGCGCGGCGGCGGCCGGCGGCACCGGGCGGCGCGACTCCCCGACCAGCCGGCCGGGATCGGTCGCCAGCGCGTGGCCGAGCAGCAGCCGCGCCTCCAGGCGCGAATTCGGGATGGCGGCGGCGCGCAGGTGCTGCCCGGCGCGGCAGAGGAAGGCGCCGACGGTCCCGTCGGGGTCCGGGCAGGCGGCCACGGCCTATTCCGCCTCGGCCGCGAGCCGGGCGGCCTGGTCCTCGGTGGTGAGCGCGTCGACCAGCTCGTCGAACTCGCCCAGCATCACGCGGTCGATCTTGTGCAGCGTCAGGCCGATGCGGTGATCGGTCACGCGCCCTTGCGGGAAATTGTAGGTGCGGATGCGCTCGGAGCGGTCGCCGGTGCCGACCTGGGACTTGCGGTCGGCGGCGCGCGTGGCGTCGAGGCTGCTGCGCTGCGCCTCGTACAGACGCGCGCGCAGCACCTTCATCGCCTTGGCGCGGTTCTTGTGCTGGCTGCGCTCCTCCTGCATCGCGACGACGACGCCGGAGGGAAGGTGCGTGATGCGCACCGCGCTGTCGGTCTTGTTGACGTGCTGGCCGCCGGCGCCGGAGGCGCGGTAGGTGTCGATGCGCAGGTCGCTCTCGTTGATCTGCACGTCCACCTCCTCCGCCTCCGGCAGCACCGCGACGGTGACGGTGGAGGTGTGGATGCGGCCCTGCGTCTCGGTCGCCGGCACGCGCTGCACGCGGTGCACGCCGGATTCGTACTTCAGCCGTGCGAACACGCCCTTGCCGGTGATCTCGGCGCTGCCGTAGCGCAGGCCGCCCAGCTCGTTCTCGTCGGCCTCCAGCAGCTCGAACTTCCAGCGGCGGGATTCGGCGTAGCGGCGATAGGCGCCGAACAGCTCGGCGGCGAACAGCGCGGCCTCGTCGCCGCCGGCGGCGGGGCGGACCTCCAGGATGGCGCTGCGCTCGTCGGCGGCGTCCTTGGGCAGGAGCATCAGGCGCACCTCGTGCTCCAGCACGGGCACGCGCTCCTTCTGCTCCCGGTACTCGGCCTCGGCGAGCTCGCGCATGTCGGGATCGGCGAGCATCGCCTCGGCCTCGTCGCGGGCGCGCTCGGCGGCCCGCAGTTCCTGCACCTTCTCGACCAGCGGGTCGAGATCCGACAATTCCTTGGACAGCGCGCCGATCTGCGAGCCGTCCGAGGTGGCGAGCAGGTGCTTCAGCTCGTCGGCGCGGGTCAGCAGCCGGTCGAGCCGGGCGGGAAGGCTCACGCGGCGCCTCCCGCGAGGCGCTGCACCAGCGCGTCCAGCGCCACGCGGTCCTGCGTGCCGGCATCGAGGTCGCGCAGTTGCGCGACGCCCTCGGCCAGCTCGGACTCGCCGAGGATCACGGCGGCGCGGGCGCCGATGCGGTTGGCGCGCTCCATGCGCTTCTTCAGGTTGCCCTTGTAGGCGATCTCGGCGGCGACACCGGCGCGGCGCAGCGATTGCAGCAGGTCGAGCGCCGGGCCCTCCGCCGCCTCGCCCACCGGCACCAGCGCGACGGGGCGCGGCGCGGCGGGGGTGCGGCCGGATGCCTCCAGCAGCAGCGCGAGGCGCTCGACGCCGCTCGCCCAGCCGATCGAAGGGGTGTGCGGCCCGCCCATCTCCTCCACCAGCCCGTCGTAGCGGCCGCCGGCCATCACCGTGCCCTGCGCGCCGAGCCGGTCGGTGACGAACTCGAACGCCGTGTGGCCGTAGTAGTCGAGGCCGCGCACGATGCGCGGGTTGTCGCGGAACGGCACGCCGAGACGGTCGAGGTGGCGCTTCACCGTCGCGTAGAAATCGGCCGCCGCCGGCGTCAGGTGGTCGTGGATGGTGGGCGCGTCCTCGATCAGCCGCCGGTCGCCCGCATCCTTGCTGTCGAGGATGCGCAGCGGGTTCTTCTCCAGCCGCGTGCGGCTGTCGGCGGAAAGCCGCTCGGCGTGCGACGCGAAGTAGGCGACCAGCGCGGCGCGGTAGGCGTCGCGGGATTCCGTGTCGCCGAGCGTGTTGATCTCCAGCACCGTGCCGTCCTCGATGCCGAGCTCGGTCAGGATGTGCCAGCCGCAGGCGATGGCCTCGGCATCCGAGAGCGGCTCGGCGGCGCCGAGGATCTCGCAGCCGATCTGGTGGAACTGCCGGTAGCGGCCCTTCTGCGGCCGCTCGTAGCGGAACATCGGCCCGGCGTAGAACACCTTGCGCGGCAGGTTGCTCTGGGTGAGGCCGTTGGAGACCAGGGCGCGGCAGACGCCGGCCGTGTTCTCCGGCCGCAGCGTGACGGAATCACCGCCCCGGTCCTCGAAGGTGTACATCTCCTTGGTCACGACGTCCGAGGTATCGCCCAGCGAGCGGGCGAAGACGCGCGTATCCTCGAAGACCGGCGTCGCCCACTCCTCGAAGCCGTAGAGGGAGGCGATGCGCCGCGCCGTGTCGATCACGTGCCGGTGGCGGCGGAATTCCTCGCCGATGAGGTCGTGGGTGCCGCGCGCGGGTTGCAGGGACATCGCTGGAAGGGACTTCGTTCCGGAAACGGTGAAGGCCGCGGCGCGGGGCTGCCGCGCGGCGGGTCGGAGGCAGGTCGATGTCGGGCCGCCTGGCGGGCGGGCCGGCACATCCATCACATTACAATGTGATCGCCGGGCATGGGAGGGCAAGCCGCCGGCTCGGGCGGATCCCCGCCAGGGCCGCGCCCCGGCCATGCCCGTCCCGCAACGGCACGACGGGGCGGATGGCAGCGGCCCGCGCGATGGCGGGGCGCGGCGGCCAGGGCCAGGATCCGGGCGCGAGGCTACTCCGCCGCCTGCGCCGCCATGGGGGCGGGGTTGGCGGCGGCCTTGCGGGCAGCCTCCTCGGCGGCCTTCTCGGCCTCGATCTGCGCCGCCTTGGCCTCGACCAGCTCGACGACGTGCTCGATCATCCGGTCGGCATCCACCGTGTGGTCGGTCTTGCCCGCCGCATAGACCATGTGCCGCCCGGCGCCGCCGCCGGTGACGCCGAGATCGGTCATCAGCGCCTCGCCCGGCCCGTTCACCACGCAGCCGATGATGGAAAGGCTGAGCGGCGTCTGGATGTGCGCCAGGCGCTCCTCCAGCCGGCTCACCGTCTCGATCACGTTGAAGCCCTGGCGGGCGCAGGAGGGGCAGGAGATGATCTTCACGCCCCGGTGCCGCAGGCCCAGCGTCTTCAGCATCTCCCAGCCGACCAGCACCTCCTCCTCGGGCTCCGCCGAGAGCGAGACGCGCATCGTGTCGCCGATGCCGGCCCAGAGCAGCGAGCCGAGGCCGACCGAGGATTTCACCGTGCCGGCGCGCTTCGAGCCCGCCTCGGTGATGCCGATGTGCAGCGGGTGGTCGCACACCTCGGCGAGCTGCTGGTAGGCGGCGACGGCGAGGAACACGTCGGACGCCTTCACGCTGATCTTGAACTCGTGGAAGTCGTTCTCCTGGAGATGCGCGGCATGCCACAGGGCGCTTTCCACCAGCGCCTCCGGGTTGGGCTCGCCGTACTTCTCCAGCAGGTGCTTCTCCAGGCTGCCGGCGTTGACGCCGATGCGGATGGAGCAGCCATGGTCGCGCGCCGCCTTCACCACCTCCTTGACGCGATCGGCGCTGCCGATGTTACCGGGGTTGATGCGCAGGCAGGCGGCGCCGGCCTTGGCGGCCTCGATGGCGCGGCGGTAGTGGAAGTGGATGTCGGCCACCACCGGCACGTTCACCTCGCGCACGATCTCGGCCAGCGCGGCGGTGGATTCCGGCGTGGGGCAGGAGACGCGCACGATGTCGACGCCGGCCACCTCGGCCCGGCGGATCTGGGCGATCGTCGCCTCGGCGTCCTCGGTGGGGGTGTTGGTCATGGTCTGCACGGTGATCGGGGCGTCGCCGCCGACCGGCACCTTGCCGACCATGATCTGCCGCGACTTGCGGCGGAGGATCTGCTGGTAGGGGCGGTAGCTCATCTGCTCGCTGCTATCCCGTGGCTGGGGCGACTATAGGCCGGAAGCGGGGAGCCGGACAAAGGAAGGGCTCCCCCCGCCCGGGGCGGCGCGCCCCTTCCCCCGATGTGGCATCCGGCGCCGGAGTTTGAACCGGCCGGCTGCCGGGTCGGGCCGGGATGGAATGGGCAGCCCCGTCCAGGCGCCGACGCCTTCCGGGCAGAGCGCGGCCCGGCGCCGGATGGCCACGGGAGGACGCCGCCGCCCGCTACTCGCTCCGCCGCAGCGAGGGGTTCATCCGGTTCATCAGCGCGTCCGCCTCGCTCTCGCCCGCGCTGCGCGCGGCCGGGCGAGGCGTTGCCGGGGCCGCCGGGCGCGGCGTCGGCGCGGGGCGCGGGGCGGCCTCCTGGCGCAGCGGGCCGGCCTTCAGCACCTCGGGGTCGAGCGGCACGCCGCGCCGGGCGCCGACCGCGCCGGTCAGGGCCGGCGCCGCCTGCCCATCCACCAGCAGGTCCAGCGACTGGGCGGCGCCGACGTTCAGCACCAGCCCCTCGCGCGGCGGCACGTCGTAGGTCTCGCCCGGATTCAGGGTGCGGTTGATCAGCGTCTGGTTGCTGTGCGTGTCGCGCACCTGCACCCAGACCCGGCCGCTGCCGCCGCGAAGCTGGATGCGGGTGGCGGGCGCCTCGGGTGCCGCGGGGGGCGGCGCGGCGGGCGCCGGCACGGGAGCGACCGGCGCGGCGGGAACGGTGGCGGCCTGGGCCTGGGTCGGGGCCGGCGCACCGCCCGGGGCGGTACCCGGCGGGAAGCCGACCGGCGGCGGCACGGGCACGGCGGGCGGCGCCATCGGCGCGGACACCGGCGGCACCACCGGCGGCGGCGCCGGGCGCGGCGGCGCGGCGGCCAGGCCGGTGGGTGCCGGGGGCGCGGCGGGGGTCGGGCCGACGGCCGGGGCGGCAGGCGGCATTGCGGCCGGGGCCGGCTGCGGCGCGGCCTGCTCCAGGCGCGACGGCAGCGGCGGCACGGCGTCCACGGTGCGGTCGCCGCTGCCGGACCAGTGGTACCAGCCGGCATAGGCGCCGATCGCCAGCACCGCGCCGACCAGCATCACCACGCCGGCCGGCACGCCGCGCTCCGGCACGGGCTCGGGGAAGACCAGGGCGGTCCTGGCCTTCACCGCGGCGCCGCTGTGGTCGCGGAAGCGGCGCACCATCTCCTGCTCGTCGAGGCCGAGGGCGCGGGCATAGGCGCGCACGAAACCGACTGCGTAGGCCGGTCCGGGCAGGTCGGCGACCCGCCCTTCCTCGATCGCGATCAGGTAGGCGCGCCGGATGCGCAGCGCCTCGGCCACCTCCTCCACGGAGTAGCCGAGCGACATGCGGGTGTCGCGCAATTCCTCGCCGACCCGCGCCGGCTCGCCGGCTGCGGTCTGGGAGGTCGGAAGGCGTTTGAGATCGTAGGGCACGCGCCCGGCATCTAGCCCGAGCCGCGCCGGGCCGCAAACCTTAAACCACATGGAACCGGCGCTGTTGCCTTGGCAACCGGAGAATGCGGCCGCGCGGCGCCGCCGCTCGGCCTCGGAGCCGGTTCGAGCGGCCCGCGGGCCGGGCCGGCGGGCCCTTTCCGGTCCCGGGGAGCGAGGAGGAGCGTCAGGGTCCCAGCGTGAAGAGACTCCCGCCGCCCCTCCGCCGCCGGCCACCGGAACAGGGTCTCACGCGAGCCCGCACAGGCTCGGACCCGCAGGATTCGTCGGTTCGGCGCGCGGCCGTCCCAACCCTGCGCGATACCGGCAAGGCCGGCTTGGCCTGGATGGGAACCGGACCCGGATCTTCGATCTCCGGGCGCAAATTCCGGCTGTCTTCCGTCTAGAGCCGTTCCAGCCTGACCGTATCAGGCTG
>NZ_JALPRX010000162.1 GCF_023223525.1 Roseomonas acroporae
TCAGGATCCACCGGAACAGCCGATCGCGATCACCGGAATACGCATCCTCCCCGGGCACCACCATCCCCACATGCCCCAGGTTCCCTATGCCTTCGAAGGCAGCCGCGTCCGCGCGAACGGCACCGTCTCCCCCACCATCCCCGCCGGCGCGTTCGGCGAGCAGATCGGCCAGGCCGCGCAGCGCCAGGCCGAGGCGCTGGCGCAAGGCGGCCAGGCGCTGCAGCGCGTCGCCGGCGGCCTCGACAAGGTCGCGGCCGAGGCCGACCGCTACGTGCAGGCGGGCCTCGCGCAGGAGAAGCTGAACCGCAACGCCGCGGCGCTGACCGACATCAACACCGCCGTCGCCGGTGTGCTGCGCGGCGTCTCGGCGGCGCCGGATGCCGATGCCGTCTACAGCACGTGGGACCGGGGTCTCGCCGAGGCGCGCGACGTGGTGGTGCGCGGCGGGCGGGACCAGGAGGAGAAGGACTGGCGGCGGGCGCGGTTCGACCTCGCCGCCTCCGGGCACCTCTCCTGGCTGGACGGGCAGGCGCGGACGCGGCGGGCGCAGGGCACCACGGCGGCGCTCGACGCGGCCGAGAACAACGTGGTCAACCTCGCCGTCCAGTCCACCAACCCGGAGCAGCTGCGGCAGGCCCGCGAGGACTACCACCAGATGCTCGGTGCGGCCGCCGGCTTCGGCGTCATCGGCGCCGACGAGGTGCAGCGGCGCGAGGCGCGGGTGCTGTCGCGGGCCGACGAGGCGCAGTTCGAGAGCATCCTGGCCACGGACCCGGCGCGGGCCGAGGCGATGCTGTCGAACCCGGCGAACTTCCCGAACCTGCCGGCGACGCGGCGCGGCGACTACCTGATGCGGGCGCAGGCGCGGAACAATTCCGACCTGTCGCGCGCGCAGGTCGAGGACAACGCCCGGCGCCAGGAGGAGACCCGGGCACGGCGGCAGGCGGCCGATCAGGCGGTGCTCAAGCTGATCGATGCCGAGCGGCGGGGCGATGCGCAGGCGGCGCAGGCCGGGCTCGCCGAGCTGCGTGCCAGCGGCGAGGTCGGGACCTATGCCCAATGGTCCGACCGGATCAACGGCCGCCCGCAAAGCGTGACCAGCGCGCAGCGCGACCGCGAGCGGCTGATGCTGGAGGAGCGGTTCCAGGACATGACCAACCCGCTGAGCCGGCAGGAGCTGCAGCAGATGCGGGCGCGCGGCGACCTCAGCGACGCGAGTTTTACCTATGCGCTGCGCCGGCTCGACGTGGAACAGCGCAGCGACGTGCGCGATGCACTCAGCGCGGCGCGCTCGCGCCTCAGCGTGCCGTCGCCGCTGCTGCGCGACGACGACCTGCAACCCTGGCAGCGCAGCGCGCGCACCGAGTACGCCAACCTGCGCGACCGGCTGGGCGAGGAGATGGAGCGGCGTCGGGCGGCGAACGAGTCGTTCGACCCACGGGCCTTCGTCAACGATCAGCTGCGGGCGCTGGCCGATCCGATCCAGCAGAACGAGATCCAGAACGCGCAGGCACGGGTGAGCCGCAACCCGCCGGAGGTGCGCACGCCCGAGGGGCTGGCGGCGGTGCGGGGTCGGTTCGCGGCGTACCAGGAGTATCGCGGCCTCGGCTGGTGGGAGCGGCAGAGCGCCACGACGGTGCCGCCGCCGCGCGTGACCATGCCGGACGGGACGGTGATCCCGGTGGACGCCGACCGGCTCGCGCAGTGGACGCGCGACATCGAGCAGTCGAACCAGCCGACGCGGCCGCGGCTGCCGCAGGGCCAGCCGCCGCGACCCGGCGCCCGGGTGGACGAGACGCCGTCGCCCTTCGCCCCCGGCGCTCAGCGATAGGCCGCCGCCATGTCCGACACGTCCCTCGTCACGCTCTCCCCGGAGCAGGCGCGGCAGCTGCCCGGCCCGCCGGTGAACCTGCCCACCGTGCCGGCCGCGCCCGCCGCTGCCCCAGGCGGCGGCCAGGTCATCGAGATCACCACGCCGCGTGGCGCCCCGGCCGCCGGTGCTGCCGCTGCCGCGCCGATGCCGGTCGGGCCAGCGGAACCCCCGCCGCCCACGGCCGACGAGATCGCCGAGCGGTACGAGGCGCAGTGGTACATGCGCCAGTTCCCGGGCGCGGACGTGGCGCTGCCGACACCGGCGACAGTCCGGCCGGGTGAGGCGGCGGGAGCGGCCGGCCTCGGAGCCACCACCCCCGGCGAGCAGGCCGCGCCGGCTCCGGCCGCTCCTGCTGCCCCCACCGCCACCGATCCCTACCAGGCGGGCCTCGCCGCGCTGGGCCTGTCCGGGCCGCCGGGTGATGCCGGCGCTGCACCAGCCCCGACGCCCGCGCCCGCCACCCCGGCCTCGGCGGGCTTCCTGGAGCGGCTGCGCGGCATGACGCAGGCCATGGCCGAGGCGCGCCCCTCGGTGGCCGGTGGAGCGGTGCGCGACGTGGCGCAGGGCGCGCTCGACCTCGGCAGCGAGCTGGGCCAGTGGGCCAGCCTGCTGGACCGGGACGTGCGCATCCGCTTGCCCGACGCCCGCGGCGGCACGGCCGACGAGGTGGCACGCGGTCTGGTGGCGCTGGCGATCCCGTTCAGGATGACGGCCCGGGCGATGCGGGCGGCGGGCCTCGGGCGGTACGTGGCGACCATGGCCGGCGGCGCCGTGGCCGACATGCTGGCCGACCCGGCGGACGGCAACTTGTCCACCCTGGCGCGCAGCCTCGGGGTCGAGAACGAGGTGACGCGCCTGCTCGACAGCCGCACCGGCGACGACGCGGCGGCCGAGGAGAAGCTGCGCGCGCGGCTGCGCAACGTGGTCGAGGGCGCGGCGGCGGGGGCTGCGATCGACGGGCTGGTGGAGCTGGTCCGGGCCAGCCGGCACGCGGCGCACCGGCTGGCGCAGGGCGGCTTCGGGCCCGAGCCGGCGCCGGCCGGGATGCCGCCGGGCGCCATGGCGATGGCGGCGGAGGAGCCGGCAGGCGGTGGGGCGGCGGCAGCATCGCGCCGTGCCGTGGCGTCGGCGGACGATTTCCGGACCTGGTGGGCGGAGCAGTCCGCGCGGCTTGCCCGTGGCGAGCGTCCCCGGCCGGCGGGGCAGACCTTCTCGGTCGGGCGGATCGAGGATGACGTGGCCGGCTTCCTCGCCCAGCACGACATCGCGCTCCCAGCGCGCGACATCCTTCTCGGCGACGACACGCCGTTCCGCATGGTGCGGGCGAGCAAGGGCGTGAACGCGCTGGCTCCGGCTGACGTGGCACGCATCCCCGAAGTGCTGCGCGATCCGTCGGCGATCTACTGGGACGAGATGAGCCCCGGCCTGATCTATGCCTTCGACCGTCCGGGCTCGGACCGCACCGGCAAGCTCATCGTGCGCGTCGGCTTTGACGCGCGCGACTTCGGGCGCGTGAACATGGTGCGTTCGGGCAGCGGCGTACCGCTCCGGTCCCTGGAGGACCCGAACCATTACACCGTGATCCGCAGGGCTGCGCCGTGATGCGTGGTCTGGCCGCTGAGACGCTTCCCCGGCTCGAACACCGGCACCCTCAGATCCACAGTCCGGGTCACCCCGGAGCGCGCGCGTGGCCAGCGATTTTCCCGCGTTCGGCCAGACCGACCGAGACAGTAGGCGCGGGCCTCCGCGCGTTCAAGGAACACGCCGATGGCTGACAACGCCGGCCTGACGACGCTCACCCCGGAGGAGGCGGCGCGGCTGCCCGGTCCGCGGGTCAACCTGCCGCAGGTGCCGGCAGGCGGCGCCGCCGCGCAGCCGGGCCCGGTGATCGAGGTGGCGCCCCGCGTGCCCGGCGAGCAACCCGCCGCGGCCGGTGCCGGCAGCGCGCCGCCCACCGGTGGGGGCGATGGTGGTGCCGGCGGCGGCGGCAGTGGCAGCGTGCCCCTCGACGCCGCACCGCCGCCGGTGGCGTTCGTGCCGGATGAGGCGGCGCCGGCGACACCCGGCGCGGCCCCGACCGAGACGCGCGACGGCTGGGAGGTGTCGCCGGCCGAGGGCTATGACCCGGCGGCGCGGCGCCCGGGCCAGCGGAACTACCCGCAGTGGCAGCGCACCGACGATGCCCGGTCGGGCCGGGCGACCAACGGCGCACCGGCGCCGGCCAGCCCCGATGCCGTCACCGACCGGCACGTGCGCGTCTTCCAGCAGCTGCGGCGCGAGGGGCTCAGCGAGGCCGCCGCCGCCGGCATCGTGGCCAACCTGCACCACGAGAGCGGGGTGGATGCGGACACCCGGCCGGGTGATGGCGGCGCCAGCCAGTTCATCGCGCAGTGGAACGGCCCGCGCCTCGCCGCGCTGCGCCAGTTCGCCGGCATCCCCGAAGGTCCGATCCCGGAGGAGACGCAGGTCCGCTTCATCCTGCACGAGCTGCGCGAGGGCGGGCCGCAGGAGCGCGAGGCCTATCGGCGCCTCCGGGCCGCCGGCACCGCCGCCGAGGCGGCCGAGGCGTTCAGCCTGCTCTACGAGCGCCCCGCCGGCCGCGAGGCCGAGGCCCGCGCGCGCGGCCGGACGGCCGAGGCGATGCTGGCCGACCTGGTGGCCGGGCGCCCGGTGCGCCTGTCCGCCGGCCCGCGCGGCACGGTGGCCGGCACCACGGACGACGTGGTGCCCGCGCGCGGGGTGCTGGACCTGCTGCGGCGGCTGGGTCGGATCACGCCCGACAGCATGCCGCTGCCGCGGGCGCAGGACTTCATCGACACGGCCGGCGGGCGGATCGCGGTGCGCGAGGCGACCGAGGCCGAGGCGCAGGAGGTGGCCGACATCCTCGGCCGGCCCGGCGGCGCGCCGATGCGCATGGTCTCGACCCAGGGCGCGTACATGCCCACCGACGTGGGGCAGTTCATCGGCGCCGTGCGCGAGGCCAACCGGCCGCTGTTCGACCGCATGCGCCGCTCGACGCAGACGGCCGAGGAGCAGATCGCGCTGGCCGAGCGGATCGGCCTCGACGGGGCGGTGAACCGGATGCTGCGCCGCACGCCCGGGCAGGCGCACAACAGCGAGGAGCTGATCGCCGGCACGGTGGCGCTGGTCAACCTGCAGCGCGAGACCACCGAGGCGGCCGCCGCGCTGCTGACCAACCCGAGCCCGGAGGCGCAGCGGCGCTTCGGGCTGAACTTCGCGCTGACCTCGGCGGTGGCGGCGCAGCTGAACGGCGCGGTGGCCGAGGCCGGGCGGGCGCTGGGGGCGCTGCGGCACGTGCAGCACGCGCTGAACGCCTCGCCGCCGGAACAGCTCGGGCAGATGGCCCAGCGCCTCGGCGTGCTGGGGCAGGCCGGGCCGGACGCGCTGCGGGTCGGGCCGGCACCGAACGACGAGGCCATCGTGGACCTGCTCGGCGGCGGCGAGGTGCTGCGCACCACCGCGGCGTCGTGGATGGCGCTGCCCGACCCGCGCGCCCGCACCGCCATGGCCCAGCGCGGCCTGCTGCGCCGCACGGCGGATGCCATCATCGAGGCCTACGTGAACAGCCTGCTGATGTCGCCGGCGACGCACATCCGCAACCTCATGGGCAACGCCACCATGGGGCTGTGGCAGCTGCCCGAGCGCTTCCTGGCCGGGGTGATCGGCACCGGCCGGCGCGCGGTGCGCCTCGGCTCGGCCGAGCAGGCCTACATGGGCGAGGCGCATGCCATGCTGTTCGGCATGTACCAGGGCCTCGGCGACGCCTTCCGCCTCAGCGCCGAGGCGCTGCGGACCGGCATGCCGGCCGGCGCCACCTCCAAGCTCGACCTGCCGCAGCGCAGCCGCATCAGCGCCGAGGCGCTGGGGCTGAGCGGCACGCCGGGCCGGGCCATGGACCTGTTCGGCACGGTGATGCGCACCCCGGGCCGGGCGCTCGGGGCGGCGGACGTGTTCTTCCGGACCTTCGGCGAGCGGGGCGAGCTGTACGCCCAGGCCTGGCGCGAGCGGAACCGGCTGATGGAGGCGGGCCTGTCGGCCGACGATGCCGCCGACCGCGTGGCCGAGTACCTGGCGCACCCGCCCGAGCGCTGGCGCGACGCCGCCGACGCTACCGCCAGGAACATGACCTTCCAGCAGGAGATGGGCCCGGCGTTGCAGGCGCTGGCGGATGCCATGCAGCACCCGGCGGCCAAGCTGGTGGTGCCGTTCTTCTCGACACCCACCAACGTGGCGCGGGCGGTGATCCAGCGCTCGCCGCTCGGGCTCGCCGTCTCGCCGCAGGTCTGGGCCGACATCTCGGCCGGTGGCGCCCGGGCCGACCTCGCCATGAGCCGCATCGCGCTCGGCTCGACGCTGATGTGGTGGTTCAGCAGCGCGGTGATGGACGGCGCGGGCGATCCGAACTTCCGCCTCACCGGCTCGGCCCCCGGCAACCCGGCGCGGGCGCAGGCCTGGCGGCGCCAGGGGTTCCAGGAGCATTCCGTCTGCCGGCGCGAGGACGGGCGCTGGACCTGCCGCAGCTACGCCGGCGCCGACCCGCTCTCCGGGCTGGTGGCGATGGCGGCCGACACGGCGAACTACCTGCTCGACCACCCCGACGCCGATCCGGGGGTGCTGGACACGCTGCAGAACGCCGCCGTGGCTTCGGCCTTCGGGCTGTACCAGTACACGCTGGATCAGCCCTTCATGCAGGGGGTGTCCGACCTCGCCCGCGCCATGGGCTCGCCCAACCTCGACGCCAGCCAGCGCTTCGCGGCGACGGTGCAGGCGCTGAGCCGGGCGGCGACCAACGCGGTGATCTCGCCGCTGACCGGCGGCACGCTGGGCGGCAGCCTCGCCCGCGCCACCGAGGCGGAGCGGCGCTCGGCCATGCCGCCCACGGGCGACATCGCCCGCAGCAACCCGCTGACGCGGGGCTTCTACGAGGCGCTGGAGCGCAACCCGATGCTGCGCCAGGGCGACCAGCCGCTGCTCAACGTCTGGGGCGAGACGGTGCGGCCCACCGAGGACGGGCTGTGGCAGCTGTTCTGGCCGATCCGCTCGACCTCGGGGCGGGCCGACCAGCTGGAGGCCGTGCTGTACCGCCTCGGCGGGGTGCTGCAACTGCCGGGGCGCAACTTCCCCGGCACCAACGTGGCGCTCGACGCCCGCCAGTACAACGCGCTGCTCCGCGAGATGAACAGCGCGGGCAACGCGGCGGCGCGCGGCGGGCAGACGATGCGCGAGGAGATGGCCGAGCGGATCGGGACGGGCAGCTTCCTCGACATGGACCCGGGGGACCAGATCCAGGCGCTGCGCACCATCCGCGACCGGCGCTGGGAGGCCGCCCGCCGCCGCGTGCTGGAGGACAGCCCGGACCTCGCCCGGCGGGTCGAGCGGGATCGCGACTTCCGGCGGCAGTTCGGCAGGAGCCCGAGGGATGCGGAGGTGGGGGCGGAGTAGGACGCCCGCCTCTGGGAGATCGCGGAGAACCTGCACCGGGCCGAGCTGACGGCCCTGGAGCGTGACGAGCATGTGGCCGAGTGGGTGCGGCTGACGGAGGAGAAGGTGCGTCAAGTTGACGCACCTCTGCCAGGGGGCACCCAACCGAAGGAGCAGGGCATCAGGAAGGCAGCACGAGAGCTTGGCGTCACGCGGCAAAGAGGGCGGCGTCAGCGCCGCCTCACCCGATCGGGGGATGAAACGACCGCGTGGCCGCGGGTAGCCTGTCGGCGGAGGCCGCCCATGTACCACCGCACCGCACCGCGACGACGCGCCCTGCTGGCCGTGCCACTGGCCATCGCGGCGTCGGCCGTCCTGGCACAGCCCCAGACGAGCGCCTGGCCCAGTCGGCCGGTGATGCTGGTGGTACCCTTCGCCGCGGGCGCGTCGCCCGATGTCGTGGCCCGCGTGCTGGCCGAACGCCTCGCCGCCACCTGGGGCCAGCCGGTGGTGGTGCAGAACCTGCCCGGGGCCTCGTCCACCATCGGCGTCGAGCGTGTCGCCAGGTCGGTGCCGGACGGGTACACGCTCGGCCTCACCGGCGACGGCGCCATGGTGGTGCGCGTCAGCATGGATCCGCCGCCGCCCTACGACTCGTGGCGGGACCTCGCCCCGATCAGCCTGCTCGTGCGCACGCGCAACGTGCTGGTGGTGCACCCCTCGGTGCCGGCGGCGACCTTGGCGGAGCTGGTCGCGCTGGCGAAGGCGCGGCCCAGCAGCCTCGCCTACGGACATTCAGGAGTCGGCTTCTCCACTCACCTCGGCATGGAGATGCTGAAGCAGGCGGCCGGCATCGACATCACCGCCGTGCCCTACGCGAACGAGGGTGCGATGTTCACCGATCTGATGCAGGGACGGGTGCAGGTGATGATCGGCAGCGGCCCGGCCATCATCCGCCGCGTGCAGGCGGGCGAGGTGCGGGCTCTCGCCGTCACCTCGCGCGACCGCGCACCGGTGCTGCCGGACGTGCCTACCATCGCCGAGAGCGGCTTTCCCGGCTTCGAGGCGGTGGCCTGGTTCGGGCTGATCGCGCCGGCGCAGACGCCGCCGGCGATCCTGGCGCGGGTGCAGCAGGACACGGTGGCGGCGATGGCCGAGCCGGCGACGCACCGGCGCCTGGACGAGCTGGGGCTGGTGGTGGTGGGCAACAGCCAAGCTGAGTTCGCGGCGCTCATTCCGCAGGAGATCGAGCGCATGGCCGGTGTGCTGCGGCCACTCGGCCTGCTGCGAACCCGCTGACCGCTGTAGGCCGGGTCGCACCGGCCGACCACCCCGACGTGCCGCAGCGTGCGGGCCAGGCCTCCCGGTAGGAGAGCGCGATGCTGGCGCCTTACCGCCGCGCTGCCCGCACCAGCGGCACGATGGCCAGGATGACGGCGGCGGCCAGGATGCCCGCGGCGATCAGCCCGGCCGGCGTCGCTCGGGCACGGGCCTGCACCGACACGCTGCTGCCGAGGCGCAGGTCCACGCTGGCGGTCACCTCCTCGGGGTGGGTCGGGATCGTCGTCGGCTCGCTCATTCCGTCGTCCTCCCCTGCCGCACCCACGTCGTTGCCAGGCCTGACGATCACGCCGCTGCGGCAGCGGCCGGCTTGAAACCGTGGAGGGCCTCGACCAGCGTCCGGTCCCGCTCCATGGCCCACAGCAGACGGATCACCGGCGGCGGGATGTCGCGCTCCTCGGCGACCCACCGCCGCATGGTCCGGCCGTCCACGCCCAGCAGCCGGGCGCCGCCTTCCTGAGACAGGCCCAGCCGATCGAGGGCGGCGCGCAGCGCGGCGCCGCTCATTCCGCCGCGGCCCGTGCCGGGACCATCTGCATGCGCAGCGCGTCGGCGCAGAAGTCCACCACGTCGCCCGCGCCGTCCGGCCACTCGATCGCGGTTCCGTCGAACACCAGCCGGAAGGCGCCCGGCGCGGCTTCGATCGCGCGATACACCTTGCCCCGAGCCACCAGTGGCGCGAGGTCCACCACCCCCTGCGCGCCGTCCGCGAAGGTGAGATGGAGGCGGTAGCCCGGCGCCATGTGGGCGCCCGTGATGCGCTGTTCCTCGATCAATCCAGCCTCCCCGGGTTCTCGTCCTGGCGGACCCGCACCCACGCCAGCGCCAGGTCGGCCTGCTTCGCCGCTGCCCACTCCAGCACCGCCCGACGCTTGTCGCGGGGCAGATCACCGCGGATCACGGCGAGGTCGGAGATGCGGACCAGCATCTTGTCCCGCCCGCAGATGGCGTGGAAATGCGCCGGATCGTGGTCGTTGAAGTAGAGGACGATCAGCACGCCGGCGACGATCGCGACCGTGGGCATCAGCGGAACTCCTGCCGGGCATGCTCGCCCTGACAGCTCTGGATATAGGGCCGATGGCCCTATAGAGCAAGGCAGTCACTTCCGCAGCCTAACGCCAACCCCCCCCCCCCCGTTCTCCAGGATGAACTCTACCGCAGGGCGGCCATGGCCCAGAGGCGACTCTCGATCGCATCCTGGAAGGCCGCCGGGGCCAAGACATGAGGATAGTGCCCGCCACCTTCGATGACCGATACCGCGGCGTGTGGCACATGGGCGCGCAGCGTGGCGCGTGCCTGCTCCGGGATCAGCGGATCGTCGGAGCCTTCCAGCAGCACCGTCCGCACCGTAGCGGGAACGGGTGGGGCGGGTCTGGCTTCGGCGGCGCCGAGCAGGCGTGAGCGCAGGGTTTCGCCCGGCTGTTCGGCGAGCAGCAGGCGCTGGAGTGTCACCAGCGGCGTCGCCGCGGTGGCCTTCAGCCGGTCAGCCCATTGCCGCTTCACCGCCTCGCCGGTCGCCGCGTGTAGGGACGGGATGTCGAACAGCGGGTTGCCGGCTACCGCGCCACCATCCACGAAGCCGCAGCAAAGGAACAACGTGTCGAACCGAGCCGGCGCCAGCGCTGCCGCGTGCTGTAGCCAGTAGGCCGCGAAGGAAGAGCCGAGCACCCGCGCGCGCGCGAGGCCGAGCGCGTCCAGCAGGGCGACGAAGCCGGCGGCCAGCGGCGCCGGGTCGGCGCCCTCCGGGTAGTCCACCGCCAGCAGCCGCCCGCCGCCGGGCGGGGCGGCGAGCTGGCGCACGAACATGTCGGCGGTGCCGAGGCTGCCGGGCAGCAGGAGCAGCGGCAGGCCGGTGCCGCCCGTGTCCCGCACCTGCCATACCACGCCGCCCGGCGCCGGCCGGACCGTCCGGCGCGGCGGCAGGGCGGCGAGGGCCCGTGCCCAGCCGCCTGCCGGCTCGGGGATCAAGCCGGGCCGCCCTGCGAGGCCTGCCACTCGGCGACGCGCCGCATCGCCAGCGGCGTGAACTCCGCCTTGGGCTGGTTGCCGGCGATGACGAAGAGCAGCACGTGCTCCTGCTCCGGCTGGTCGTAGGTGATGTTCATGAAGCGGCGCGCGACGCCGGGCGGGAAGGAGACGACGTCGCAGGGGCCGACATCGACATGCTCCTCCGCCTCGCCCTCGTTCCACGAGCAGCGCCAGCGGCCGGTGACCGGCATGAAGGTCTCGTTGGTGTCGTGGTTGTGCATCAGCGGGCCGCAGCCGGGCCTGGCGCGGGCGAAGCCGAGGTTGAAGCCCTCGTCGATCGGGATTGCCGCCGCGCGCGCGCTGTCGCCGCCCACCGGGCTGGTGGTGGCGCCGCCCTCGTCGGAAGGCGGGCGGAAGCCGATGACGTTGATCAACTCGCGCTCGCACTCGGGCAGCGGGCTGTCCGGCAGGCCGCCCTTGCTGCCCGTCAGGTCGCGGAAGAACGCGATCCGCCCCATCATCTCCTCGCGCGTCCAGGTCCGGACCGGGGGAATGCCGTGTGCCATGGCCGTCTCTCCTGTCGTTTCGGGTGTTGGAAGCCGGCGCCTTCAGGTCTGCTGGATGCCGGCCCGGCGGATCACCTCGCGCCAGGTGGCCCGCTCGGACACCATGAAGTCGTGCAGCGCCTCGGGGGTGCCGCCATGCGCGGCGGCGCCGAGCCCGGCGAGCTTCACCGTCACGTCGGGCTGGGTGAGCGCTTCGTTGATCGCGGCGTTCAGCTTCGCGATCACCGGCGCCGGCGTGCCGCGCGGCGCGACGAAGGCGTACCAGCCGAGATATTCCCGCTCCTCCAGGCCGAGCTCCATGACGGTCGGCACCGCCGGCAGTTGCGGCGCGCGCGCGCGCGTCGTGACCGCGAGGGCGCGCAGCCGCCCGCTCATCACGTAGTCGGCGCAACTGCCGAGCGCCTCCACCGCGACCGGCACCCGGCCGGCGACCAACTCGGTCATGGAGACGGTCGGGCTGCTGACCGAAATGCCCTCGATCTCGATCCCGTGCCGCTGCTTGAAGGCCTCGGCGAGCAGGTGGTTGAGCGTGCCGACGCCGGGGAAGGTGTAGTTGAGCTGCCCCGGCCGCGCGCGGGCGATGCGGACGAGGTCGGCCAGCGTGTCGATCTCGCTGCCCGGATGCGTCAGCCAGACCATCGGCGTGGTGGTGGCGAGAACGACCGGGGCGAGGTCGTCCACCGGCTCCAGCGGCATGTTGCGGTAGAGGCTGACATTGGCGGTCAGGGTGCCGGTCGGCGCGAGCAGCAGCGTGTGGCCGTCCGGCGCCGCCCGCCCGACCTCGCCGAGTGCGATGTTGCCGTTGGCGCCCGGGCGGTTGTCGATGACGATGGGCTGGCCGAGCGTCGCCTGGAGCCGGGGGCCGATCAGCCGCGCATAGACGTCGAAGCCACCGGCGCCCTGCGGCACGAGCACGCGGATGGGCCGGCTCGGGAAGGCGGCATCGGCCCTGGCGGTGGCGGTGGCCGCCAAGCCGGCCGCAGCCATGGTCGCGAACAAGGTCCGACGGTGGATCACCGGCAACGTCTCCCCTACCGACGCATGGCCCGGGACGGGCGGGCCAGCGGCCCGATCCGGGCCATTCGTGCTTCTTCGCGCCGAACCTTGCCCGGAGCGCAGCCCTGCCGGAAACTCTTTCGGGGAACGGGAGCGATAACCGGAAGGAATGGCAAGGCTCACCGACCTGCGTCTGCTGCGCAACTTCCTGCATGTCTGCGAGGCGTCGAGCCTCGCCACGGCGGCCCTGCGCGCGAACCTGTCGCAGCCGGCGATCAGCAAGCAGGTCGCGGCGCTGGAGGCCGGGCTGGGCGTCCGGCTGCTGGAGCGCCATGCGCGCGGGGTCCGCCTGACCGCGGCCGGCGAGGCGCTGCGGGACCGTGCCGCCGGCCTGCTGCGCGACGCCGAGCGCGTGGCGGCCGAGGTGGGCGCCGCCGCCGAGGCGATCCGCGGCGAGGTCGCCGTCGGCGTGGTCAGCTCCCTCCGGGACCTGCTGGTGACGCCGGCGGTCGCGACCTTCCTGCGGCTGCATCCCGACGTGCGGGTGCGCGTGCTGGAGGGGACCTCCCGCGCGATGCGTGACGCCGTCCTGGCGGGGCGCGCGGATTTCGCCGTGATCGCCACCGGCGAGGAGGCCGCGCCGCTGCTGACCCGCACCTTCATCGGCGAGCCGCTGCTGGCCATCGCTCCGCCGGAGGCCGCGCTACGCCTGGAACGGCCGCTGCGCCTTGCCGACCTGATGGGGCGGCCGCTGGTCCTCGTCTCCGCGCCCAACAGCATCCGCACCATTCTCGACACGGCGCTGTCGCGCCAGGGACTGCGCGCGGAGGTGCGAGCGGAGGTCGAGAACGTCGCGACGGCCATGGACCTGGTCCGGCTGGGCGTCGGCTGGTCCGTCTTCACCTATGCGGCGGTTGCGCGCGTGCTGCTGCAGGGGGAGGTTTCCGCCGCGCCGCTGGCCGAGTTGCGCATCAACTGGGCGCTGACCGAGGCGAGGGAACGGCGCGCCTCGGCGGCGGTGACCTCGCTCGGCGCCCTGATCGAGGGCATGGCGCTCGACCTGATCGGGCGCGGAAGCTGGGCAACCGCGCATTGCATCGCCGGGGCGGGCATTGCCGTGGCAAGGCGGCCGGCGGCTTCGGCGCCAGGGACATCGTAGCATCCTGCGGCGCGCCGTTCCTGCGGCAGCTTCAGCAGCGCCCGCGCCTGCCGGCACTGCTCGCTGGTGATCATTCGGCTGGCCTCCGCAGCCTGACCCCCGGTCCCTCGCCGTTGCCGGGGATGAAGATCACGCACCCGTGCTGGTATGGTGAACAGTCGTGGATCAGGCTTGTGTGCCAATTATTCTTTTATTCTAATCTGAAATTCTCATTATCAATGAAAAGATAGATGCGATGCTGCGGGTCCATTGCGCCACAATAGGTGAAGTAAGCACGTCGATTTCTTATATTTGTTGATCGGATAAAGCCGCCCATTTCCGAAAAATCTGCCGCTTTGCAACGACCAGAAGCGAGCAGCGCAGCCGCAGCTCTCTCGAAAATTGTGCCAAAACGCACGTAATCATCCGATTGCGATACGCCTGTGGTCTTTTCATGGACCGCCAGCCGAGGCTGAGCAAGTGCCGGAGATGTTAGGAACACCAGAACGAAAAGTTTAAGTTTCCAGCACATCAAGTTTTAGTTCTTCTTGCCGAAATCTAGAGAAGCCTGTGACACGAACGGGTGGCAAATTTCTATAGCAGGAGCACCCAGTTTACCTGATTTCTTCAAGAGTCTTTCATCGAAGGTGTGCAGTGCCGACACTTTAGCATCTATCGCCGTCACTACGTGCAAAGCGTCTTTTGGCATCACCCCATGATCCCAAACAACATCGCGGGCTGCTTCAGCAAGCCGACGGGTGACATTGACGACGGCGATGTAGTCGCGGCGAAAAAACGCTTGAACCTTGCTACGCTGACTGGCTGAGATCGCTTGTCGGTGTCGCATTGAAAGTACCTCTGCAATGGTTAGTGCAGACGTAACGATGAGCGTCCGACCTGCATCGGCTTCATCGAGCACAGCACGACAGCCGTCTACTTTGCCAGCCTCCTCTTGTAGCCATGCTAGGAAGCAATCGGAGTCCCAATAGACCCGCGAGCGTTCTTTCGTCATGTGAGTGTGCGCAGAATGCCACGCACTTCTTCATGCGTCGGCAAATCATTGTCTAGTGGAAAAGGAACAAGCTCCTCCACCCTCACACGCGCAATAGTGCCGTCTCGTCTGTAACGTATGGATCCGTGTGCTTCCACTCTTCGGCCAAACAGTTTGAGGGCAAGCGGCATCATGTCCTGAGGCACATCACATCGAACCGCCTTACCAAACACGGGCTCATAAATGACAACTCGATAGCCGCCTGCCGAGGTAACGGTATTGAGTTGACCTTCTACCGTGCCGTGATCGGAGTATTCGCCTTCAAGTACAGATGCCACGTGTTCAACCGTCTGGCGCGTGACCGGGACAACTTCTTGCCGGCTCCAAACTCGGACAGTGGTATCCTCGCCGGGCTTGTCACTGGCGGACTGAGCCAAGTGCCTAGCCCCGGTCAGTGCACGTTCGCTGAACGCTGGAGGGTCAAGAGGCTCGCGCTCTAGTTGCTCTAGGCCGCGAATGACGCGCGCCTGTACCCACGCAACAACTGCTGGGGACACACCAGGCGCAGGGCTGGCGCCTATGAGGTTGCTGCCCTTCTTCACTTGGATGCGCCACTCTACGTGCTCGCCGCTCTCGGCCGCGGCGGCGTCGCTTACCTCTGTCAGGATATCGAAAAAGCCAATGACGGCGCGCCGAAATCGGGCCGGCGTGACTGCGGCACCGCTGATCTCCAGCGTGATCTCGCCGTCGATGTCAGCCAGCGTCGCCACGGTCCCTGGAGCTCCCGATCTAGACGCATGATTCTAGCCTGGATGGCAGCGGCCAGGCGCGCCGAAGAAGGACCGGCTGGTAGCATCGTATCCGTAACCAACCCGTTGTCCAGCCGGACCGAAGGCGGCCGGCGCCGGCCGCTTATCCCTCCGCCCTCCGCATCTTCACTCCAGGCTCTCCGCCATTGGTGAAGGCGACGCCAGCGCCTTCAAGCGCCCGTTGCATGGCGTCGAGGTTGTTGCGCATCGGCTGACGCCGCCCCGCCTCAAAATCTCGGACCGTGCTGAGGGAGACCTGCGCCCGCTGCGCGAGATCTGACTGCGACCAATCCAAGAGCGCCCGCGCGGCGCGAACCTGCGCCGGGGAGGGTGAAGCGCCAGACATTTATGTTTACCTCAATACTTTACGTTGACATTTTGATAGCATAGTCGCTATTTGTGGTGACGCCAACGCAAAGCATTGAGGCCAAAGCCCATGCCCCTCGACACCACCCCCACGATCCGCCGCGAGGTCCACGCCGCCGGGCTGGTGTCCGCCGCGCTGGGCCTGCGCTTCTCCGCCATCCCCAACGCCTCGGTCCTGCCCGACCCGCTGCCGCGCGACCGCAGCGTTGTGGTGGTGGTGATGCACCGGTGTCGGTGCTGGTACGTCCGCGAGGCGGCGGCAGGGCACGCGGCCGCCTACTACGACCCGACGTATGGCGACATGCCGCTGGCCGCCGGCAGCCTGGAGGCGGTGCTGGGCGCCGTCGCCGGACATCTGGAGCGCGTCGCCCACCTGGCGCCCATGGTCGAGCACGACCCCGCGGTGCGCGCTGCCCTGGCGGCGGTCGCGGCCGAGGCGGCGGTGGACACGCGGCGCGAGGCGATGGCCGAGGCGGTCGAGGCCCTGCGCGTGGCGAACCGCGCGCCCGGTGGTGCCGAGGCGCGCCGTGCAGCCCGGGCCGCTGCCTTCCGCGCGCTGAACGCCGCCCGCGCCGCCTTGCGCCGGGCCGAGGTGGCGCTGCATGGGCCGCGGTCCCGGCCGGTGCCGGCCCGCTGCCCAAAGCAGGCGCCCGCGCGGCGCGTGCCGGCAGAGGAAATCGGCAAAAACGGCGGATTGCTGCCGATTTCTGAGGTTTCGGGCGCTGGAGGAAATCACCTCGCGCCCGGTTCCAACCCCATTGCCCAGCCGGCACCCACCGCCGGCTGAGCCGTCCGCGCCGGGGCGGCTCCCCGGCATCAGGCGGCGCAGGCGGGTGTGTCCAGCACCCACCCGCGCCTGACCACCAGCAAGGGATACAGCCCCTATGCCTGTGGCTTCCTCTGCTTCTACCACCGCCCGCCGTGGCATGCTCGGGGGCACGGCGTCGCTCCTGGCGCTCGCCACGGCGGTGCCGGCCGGCGCGGTCACGTCCCGGCCGATGGCGACCGACTTCCCCG
>NZ_JALPRX010000163.1 GCF_023223525.1 Roseomonas acroporae
TACAGCCCCTATGCCTGTGGCTTCCTCTGCTTCTACCACCGCCCGCCGTGGCATGCTCGGGGGCACGGCGTCGCTCCTGGCGCTCGCCACGGCGGTGCCGGCCGGCGCGGTCACGTCCCGGCCGATGGCGACCGACTTCCCCGCTGCCGCGCCCAACCCCGACGCCGCGCTGCTGGCGCTTTGCGCCTCCTGGCAGTCGGTGGCCGATGTCCGCCAGTGCGCCTACGACCTGCTGGCCGAGGCCGTGGCGACCGGGATCATGTCCATCGCCGCGATCAACGACCTCGACGAGAAGATGTGCGCCGGCCCCGAGGACGAGTGCCGCCGCATCGAGCGCGCCATCGCCGAC
>NZ_JALPRX010000164.1 GCF_023223525.1 Roseomonas acroporae
CGCCGCGTGGTCGAACATGAGGCCGCGCAGGCCGGAGCCGATGGAACTGGGGAGCTGCACGAGGATCGGCGTCACCGGCTGCCCGGCCGCGCGCACCAGGCGGAAACCGCAGCCGGCGCCCGAGCCGTAGACCATCTGGCTCGGCATCGACATCCAGAGTGTGTCCGGGCAGTCGATCACCAGCCCGTCCGGCATGTAGAAGCTGAGGCCGCTGTTGAGCGCCGCCTGCGCCTTGGCGAACGGCGAAGCGCCGAAGAAGTCCAGCACGCTCGGCAGATCGGACAGCCGCGACTGCACGCTGCGGTCGGCGCCAACGACCCCGCTGCGCCGGAACAGCAGGTTGCTCGTGACCGCCGCGGGGTCGGCGAAGTCCGCCCCGTTCGCGGCGCGCGCCGCCTTGGTGGCGGCGGCAGCCTCGCCGGCCGCGGCGCCCGCAGCCGTCGCCGCCTCGGTCGCGGCCTCGGACGATCCGGCGAGGTCAATCGCCTCGTCGAGCGCGTTGTTCAGCTTCGCGGCCGGGAGATGTTCGCCCGAGGTGAAGAGGACCGTGCGCCGGGTCATGCTCGCGCCGCCTCAGTAGCCGACCGCGACGTAGGCGATCTGCACCGTGCCAGATCCGGGGCTCGGCCGGACCGAGACGCCGAAGCCCGCCACGGTCCATCCGCCAACCGGCACGCCGATGTTGCGCGCCGTGCTGTCCGGGCTGGTCCAGTTCGCCAGCACCATCAGCGGCGTCGCCTTGAATGGCTGCTGGAAGGCGACGGTGCCGTTGCCCGATCCATCGAGAGTGACGGTGGCGCTGCCCCACTTCACCTCGCAGCCGGTGAGGTCGCGCCGGTGGCCGGAGACCGCGAGCCACGCGCTCGTCACCACGTTGCCGGTTCCGTTGTCGATGATCGGCGCGAGCGAGGCGTTGTAGAGGTTGCGGTCGCCCACACGGATCCCGGAGGTCCCGGCCTGCATCGTCACGCCGTAGCGCACGGCCTTGAAGTCGTTGCCGTCGATCAGCCCGCGCGCCACGCCAGCGCCGACGTTCACCCCGTCGAAGTCCACCGCGCCGGTGGTGTCCATCAGCGTGTTGCCGGTGATGGAGAGGTCGCCCACGCCGGTGGCCGTCGAGGCGTAGATGCCGATGCCGGTGGTGTGCGCGGTCGCGGTCGCGATGCGGTACAGCTCGTTCGCCAGAACCTTGATGTCGCACATGTCGGTGACGGCGACGTTCTCGAGGTAGGCGTTGACGTGGTTGCCCTCGATCAGCACGAAGGGCCGCGCGCCGGCGCCGGACGTGGTGTCGCCGGTGGTGACGATGCCGCGCTCCACTTCGACGATGCTGTTGTCCCGCGCGACCACGCCCTCGCAGCCCGAG
>NZ_JALPRX010000165.1 GCF_023223525.1 Roseomonas acroporae
TCAGCACGAAGGGCCGCGCGCCGGCGCCGGACGTGGTGTCGCCGGTGGTGACGATGCCGCGCTCCACTTCGACGATGCTGTTGTCCCGCGCGACCACGCCCTCGCAGCCCGAGAAGTGGACGCCGATCTGCCAGTTGTTGATGTTGCACCGGCTGACGGTGCAGTAGACCGGATGGCCGTTGTGGTAGAGGCCGCCGGCAGTGCCCCGGAAGCGCACGCCCACCGCACCGCGCGCGAGGCCGGTGTGCGGCGCGCCGGCCACGCCGTTGAAGTCGCAGTTGACGATGTGCCCGAAGGCGGCCGCCACGGTGTCGATGCCGATGGTCCAGCCCGTGAGCTGCGCCGGGATGTCGGGCCCCTCGAAGGAGCAGCCCTCTACCAGCAGGCGCGGCCAGATGCCCGGCCAGGTCAGCGAGGCGGCCGAGAAGTCGGCCAGCAGCGCCGTGCCGCGGTTGGTGCCCTTCTGGCGGAAGGTGACGCCGCTGACGTGGAGCGCCTGCCCGTAGGCGGCATACACGAGGGAGATGCCGCAGGAGGGGAGGTCGTCCCAGATCAGGACCGAGGCGGCCTTGCCGTCGCCGGCGATGGCGACGAGCGCGCCGCCGGTGATCTGCGCCGTGAGGCGGAAGGTGCCGCGCGGGATGCGCAAGCCCTTGCCGGTCTGCACTGCCCGCGTCACCGCTGCCTGGATGGCAGCCGTGTCGTCCACGAGGCCGTTGCCGACCGCGCCGTAGTCCCGGACGTTCACCCATTCGGCGAAGCGGTCGGCCAGCAGGCGTGGCGTGGTGCCGTCCGCGGCGATGACGGTGGTGATGCTCGCGCTCGCCGGGTCCACGGCGATGACGGCGCCGGCGCTGTCGAAGCCCAGCACCCGGTTCGCCCGCAGCGGCGCCGCCGGGAGGGAGCCGATTGACGCCTCCGGGGCTGGGGCCCGGATCGACTGCGCGATGCCCAGCGCAAGCTGCTGGTCCGACATGGCGAGCGCATCGAGACTGTCGGTGACGACCTGCGGGTAGAACCCGTCCTGGTTGTTGACCGCGAGCCTCTGCGTGTACTCGACCACACGCTCGACGGTGATCTGCTCACCGGAGGCGGGCGGGGGCCCGTAGATCGTGACCGAGCCGCCGACACCGGACGGGTTGGGCGACAGCAGGTAGCCGGCGGGCGGCACCAGCGCGGGCGACGCCCCGGCCACCGTCCGCCAGACGCGGACCTGATTGGCGGACAGGAAGCGGAAGGTGAACGGGAAGGCGGTCGCCACCCCGTTGCCAGCCGAAACGTTCTGCGTGTTCGTCGTCAGGACCGACATGCCGGGATTTTCCCGGCGTCGGCCTATGGCACTCCACCACCCAGGCTAGAACAGGTCGAGACCGATCCGGTCGTAGGGCTGCTGGAACGGCTCCTGCCCGTAGTCCTGCCGTCGGCGCTGGTCCTGGCGGGTGAGGTAGCCGGGCGACAGGGCCTCGCGCAGCTCGTTCAGGACGAGATAGTTCAGGGCCGGGCGCAGGTACCAGATGTTGATGAACGGCGTGGAGGCGAGCGCGCGGCTCAGAACCTCGCCCGCACTGGCTTCACCAGAGCGGGCTTTTCCATAGAGGTTGAGCCAGCCCGCGATTTCGCCGGCGGCGGGACCTGCCGCCGTCTCCAGAGCAGTATTGCCGCTGCGAGACACTTCACCAAAAAGGAAGTCGCCAGCGATCCCCAGACCACCACCTTGGGTGAGCGCAGCCAGGATCGTCTTGAGACGCGGAACGCCATCTTCGTCCACCACCTCGCGCGGCGTGTAGCCGCGCAGGGCGTCCTTCGCGGTCATGGCAGCATAGCCCATGACGAGCGTGCCGGCGATCAGCGCGCCGATGTGCGCCCCGCCTGCGCTGGCCCCGCCCGCGCCACCCTGCCAGGCACGCCCCAGCACGCGTTGCGTGAAGGCGATGGGGTAGCCCTTGAACTGCATGATGAAGCGGATGGCCTCGCCCGGCACCGTGCCGCGCGACAGGCCGGCGGTGGTGAAGCGCTGGGTCGCGGCGTCCGCCTCCAGCACGGAGGACCGGGCCTCGTCGGCGAAGTAGCGGCGCAGGGCGAGCTCCACGGTGCGGCGGCCATCGGCGGCGCTGCGGCCGAATGCCCGAGCGGCATCGTCGGGCATTGCCGCGATGCCCTCGGGCGAGAGGTACGTGCGCCCCTCGATCTGCGTCGCGCCATGGGTCCGGATCGCGTCCCAGAGATCCGGCGTGATCGCATGCTGGCTGAGCACATGCTGGAGCCGTGGGTTCAGTTCCCCGAACGGCAGATGCGCGCTGCCGCCGAGGTTCGCCGACAGGATGCGCGCCACGGATGCCCGGTTCGCGTCGGTCCACCACGTCAGGCCCGTCCAGCGGAAGAAGTGGCTCATGGCCGACTGCATCGCGCCTGGCGTGCTGTCGTTGGCGACGTGCGGGCTGACGATGTGACCCAGCAGGCCCTCGAAGCCCTCGCCGATCAGGTAGGCCAGTTCCCGCGCCTCGCCCTTGCCGCGGCCGGCCAGGATACCGCCGATCTGCTGGGCGATAGCCTCGCCGAACGACAGCCCGTTGAAGCGCAGGTTCAGCACCGCGGTCGGCAGATCGGTGATGCTGGAGACCGTGGCGCCGCCCAGCTTGCCGAGGGACTGCACCGCCCGGATGCTGCCGGCCACGTCCGCGATGGTCCTGCTGGTCGGGATCAGGCTCGCGCCCGAGGCGATGCGGAAGGCGGCGCCGATGCCGAGCCCGGCGTCCGCGCGGAGGGACGCCTTCACCTTCGCCTTCTCGGCCGGCGGGATCGTGTCGTCCCGGTCCACCCGTCGGCGCAGGCCGTCGAGAACGGCATCGAGCGTGGCGCCGGGGTTCGGGCCCAGCATCTCCATCTGCGAGGCGTTCAGGGCCGCCTTCGACAGATGCCCCACCATGCCGTCGAAGATGTGGCCGTGGCCGAACTGCTGGCTGTAGGAGAGCCAGTCGTCGGCCGACTTGAAGTGCAGGACGCGGTGCCGCTCCAGCGCGCGGGCGACGTTGCGCGGGCCGACGAAGCCGTCGCCCGGGCTGGGCGCGCCCCGATCCGGCTGGAAGACGATGTTCTCCCAGACGTTGCCGAGGATGCGGCGCACCTCGGCGGGATCGGTCACACCCTCGAAGGTGCGGTCGAGGTCGAGCTTCGGCAGGATGGCGTCGATCCACGCGTCCTTCGTGACCGTGCCGATCCTGTCCGCGTCGTGGATCTGCGAACCGGCCCAGCCGTCCAGCCTGCCGATGTTCGCGCCCAGCCGGTTCAGGTCGGTGCGGCTCATCTCTGCCGCATCAGCGAGCACCTTGGCTACCTTCTGTGCATCGGTGTTGCCGGTGCGGCCGGGCGCGCCGTTCTCGCGCAACTCCATCATCTCGCGCACCACGTCGTCGAGGAACGCGCGGTCGCGCAGCATGCCCTCGACGTGCGGCACCTCGCGGATCAGGTTGGCCTGCATCGTGCCGACGTACCGGCCGAAATAGGCCTGCTTGGTCGCGGCGATGGAGTGCCGGCCGCCTTCCACGCCCCGCGTGGTGCCCTCGAACATGGCCAGCACGGCGTTGCGGTACTTGTTCCCGGGCGACCACCGGAACGCCGGCCCGACCCCGGCCTCGACCAGCGCCTCGACGTGCCGCGTCGCCCGGTCCCGCGCGAGCACCGACAGGGCCGCGTGCTTCTTCGCCAGCGCGGCGTCGATCCGGACCCGCTCGGCATCCTCCGCCACGGCCTCGCGGAGCCGCTGGTCGAGGCCGTCGATCCGGCCCTCGGCCTCCAGCGCCTTCTTCCGCCGGTCCACGGCCTCGAACACGTCGGCCACCTGATCATCGGTCAGGTCGCGGCCGGCCGCCGAGCGGATCGCCGCGGCGCAGTCCTTCCAGCTCATGCGGCGTTCCTCAGCGTGCAGGCGGCGGCCTCTTCCAGCGCCTTCGCCAGCGCCTCGCCCTCGGCGGCAGCCTCGTCGCCGGCGCGCAGCGCCGCCTCGTCGGCCGCCGTGACCCGGCCCTCGGCGCGCAGGGCATCCACGTCGCGCAGAGCCGCGGCCGTCTCCTCCGCAGCCTCGGTCCGCTCGGCGCTGGCCTGGCCGGGCTTGTCGGGCGTGGGGCGCGCTTGCTGGGCCGGCGGCGTCTCGGCCGGGGCCGGCGTGAGGCTCTGCCGGCGCATGTGGTCCTCGGCCTGGATCGCCTCGCGGTACCAGCGGTAGGCGTCGTTCATGTTGGCGGCGTGGAGGGCGGCGGCTTCGGGGGCGGAAAGGTCGGAAACCGGGTTTCCGCCCTTTTCCGCCGGTTTCTGCCTGACGCCGGCTGGCGCCTCGCCGGCCGGGGACGCATTGTCGGCCGCCCGTGCGGCCTCGGCCCCCGCCGGCTGGATAGCCTGCTCCGGGGCGCGGACAGCCTCGCCGCCGATCTGGGTTGCCGGCACCACCTCTGGCGCCGCGCCCATGTCATCGGCGGCGCGAGCGGCAGGAGGCGCCTCGACCGGGCGGGGCGCCATCGGCTCGGCCCCGCGCTCACCCGGTGGCGTGGCATCCTCGGCCAGCCGCGCCGGAGCCGTCTCGGGCTCGCCGGCCGCGCGCGGCGCCGCCTCAACGCGCTGCTCCTCCACCCGCGCCGCGACCGCCGCCTCGAAACCCTCCCGCGTCAGCGGCGTCCCATCCGGCGCGCGGGGCAGCGCCAGTCGCTCGCCCGGCGGCGCGTCCCGCCGGATCATGCCCTCCACCTCGGGCGGGGCCGAGCGCACCGCGGCATCCTCGGCCAGCCGCCCGGCCACCGGCGGGGCATCAATCGGCCGGCCCGCCGCCACGTCGCGCGCCACCGCATCCAGCACCCGGCCGGACGCCACCGGGTCGGCGAACCGAGACAGCGCCGCGCCGGCGCCGCCGAACGCCCCCCCGACGATGGCGCCCATGGCAAGGTCCGCGAGCACCCGGCCGAAGGTGATCTCCTCGCCGTAGCGGGCGTCCGAGCCGTAGGTGATCGGCGCCACGGCCGCGTTGCCGAGCACGCCCTCGATGGCGCCGCGCGCCATGCCGGCGGACAGGCCCGGCCCGGCCAGGAACTCGGCAGCGCGGGTGGCCGCCGTCACCTCGGCGGCCCGGCCGATCAGCCCGAGGCCGCGCGAGAGGGGGCCGGCGAAGGGGATGTAGTTCTCCGGGCTGAACGCCCCGCCGAGCATCTGGGCACCGAAGCCGAGACCGCGCTCGAACAGGCCGGGGTCACGCGCCTGCTGCACCCGCGCCCGTTCCTGCCGGTCGTCCCACTCGCGCGCGATGGCCTCGGCCTGGCCGCGCGTCAGGCCCTCCCGGTAGGGCACGTCGGGCCGGGCGAGGCCCGACGCCTGCCATTCCTCCCGGCTCATCGGCGTGGGGTCCAGCCGCGCCCCGCGCACCTCGCCGCCATAGGTCCGGAGCGCGCCGAACAGGCTGCCCTGGAACCCCTGGTCCACGGCGGCGCCGAGGCTCTCGCCCATGGTCGGGCGCCGCTGGCCGAGAAGCGCCGAGAGGCGGTCGATCTCGTCCTGCGGGAGGAAGTCGGGGGCGGGGGCGGCCGTCTCGCTCATCGGCCGGCCACCTGCTGGCCCCGGAACTGCCAGTGCCAGGGCTCGCGGGGGATGGTCTCGAAGCCGAAGCGCCCGGCATTGGCCTGGAGCCATGCCACGGCCTGCGGGGTCAGCGGCCGCACCTGCCCGCCGGGCCCGCGCTCACCGAGGTCCACTGCCTCGCCCAGCCCGTGCCGGCTGTGCCCCGGCTCTGCCGCGAAGCCGCCCTGGCTGTAGCGCCCCTTCCGGGCGGCGAGGTCGCGCTGCTGGTCCAGCGTGCGATAGCTGTCGGACGGCGCGAGGTCGAAGCCGGCCGCCCGCGCCTCGGCCACCATCTGCTGGTAGGCGGGGGCCACGGCGGGTGCGAGCCGGTGGTTGCCGCCGATGGACACCAATTCCGTGTCCGGCAGGTTCCCGTTGCGCGGGTCGGCGGCGGCGCGCGGGCCGGGGGTGGCGGGCGGCGCCGGCGCCGCCGGGCGTGGCGGGTCGGGCAGATCCCAGCCCTCGATCCGCTGCGCGCCCGTCCTGGTTCCGAGGTTGCCGATCAAGCCCTGGGTGACACCGCGCCGCGCCGCCTCATTGATCTGATCCGCCGTGGCCGTGAACAGCACGCCCCGGATGCCGCGCTCGCCCTCGCCAACGAAGGCGTACTGCCCCTGCCCGAAATCCACCCACTCGCCGTTGCGGGCGTTCCGGACGACCTCGCGGTTGATGGCGAGCTGGTCGGCGGTCCGGCCGGAGGAAACATCGGTCGGCAGGCGGGCGATCCACCCATCCCGCAGCGCCACCAGCCCACGCCGCAGCCCGTCGCCACTCTCCATCCCCGGCTGGAGCGTCATGGTGGCGACGCCCGGAATGACCACCGGCCGGGAGCCGGCGAACACCGTGTCCATGGCGCGTGACACGGCGCGGTCGGGCGTCTCCCCTTGCGCCACAAGGCGTTGCGCGACGCCCTGCACCATGTCGGCATAGGCATCGAGGCGGTTCGTCCCGGCGCGCCCCTCCCGCCCAATAAGGGTGCCGGCGGCGCGCGCCACCTGCATGCGCGGGTCGGAGAACACCCGCTCCATCGCCGACCGCAGCTGCGGCGCCTCGCCGGCGCGCCGCACCCGGTCATCGGCCTCCGACGTGAGTTGCTGCGTCAACTCCATGGCCGCTCGCTGCTGCGAGGCATCGCCTCGGGCGAGGTCAGCAATCACGGCGATGGATCCGCGCGGCATCCGGCCGGCGTCGCCGCGCGCCTTCTCCAGCGCCTCGATCGTCTGCTGCCGCACCGCCGGGTCCTGGATGCCGTTCACGGTGGCGATGACGCGGGTGGCGAGCGCTGGATCGGCCTGCGACTGGACGAACTGGCGCGTGATCTCCTGGAGGTCGCCGGACGAAAGCGCCGACACGGGCCGCCCCCGCGCCGCCATCACGCGTTGCGCCAAGGCGGTGCGCTGGTTGATGGTGGACGGATCCGCGAGGTTCAGCGGCGGGATCTCGTCCTGCCGCACCAGTCCGTCCCGCACGGCCTGCCCCAGCCCGTCCGTCGCGTAGCCCTCCCGCTGCTGCTGGGCGGTGGCGCGCATCCTGTCGCGGACCGCGAGGTCGGCATCGGAAGCGGCGCCCGCCCGGATCCGCTCCTGCGCCGCGGCGAACATCTCCCGCTGCTGCGGGAGGGGGGCCATCCGGAACTGGTCCGTCAACCGGGCATTGGCGATGGTCGCCCGCACCAGGGGCTCGGCGTCTGTCCCCCGCGCCAATTCCAGGGTCTGCGCCGCGCGGTCGGCAGGGACGATGCCCTGCGCCGCGAGAGCGTTCCATTCGCCGAGCGCCACGAGAGCCCGCCGCTCCCGGCGGTTCATGTCGGCCTCGGCGCGACGCTGCGCGGCCTCGGCCTGCTGCTCCAGCCGCAGGACGCCGGCCTGACCCCGGTCCTCCAGCCGCAACCGCTGCTCCGGGGACAGGTTGCCGGTCAGGCGCGGGTCGCTCAGCGCCCGCAGCCCGGCATGTGGGTCGTCGCCCACCAGCCGGTTCAGGGCCAGGAACTCGACGCTGCCGGCGAAGCGGGTACGGAGCCGCTGCGCGTCGTCCTGGCCGATGTTGCCGGCCGCGAGTTGCCCGGCCACTGCGGCATCGAACGCCATGATTGCCGCCTGCCGCCCTTCCGGGCTTCGGGCCATGTCTGCGTTGCGCGATTGTGCCCGTTCGGCCTCGCCCAGCAGCGCTAGGCCGCTGTCGCGCGCCCGCCCGCGAGCCTGTCCTTCGACCCACCGTAGGCGCCCCGCTGCCTGCTGATCGAACTGCGCGCCGATCCAGGTGCGGTCATCTTCGTTGCCGGCGCCGTCAACCGCCGCCTGCCGCAACCGGGCCACGCCCTGCTTCCACGTGTTGCGAACCCCATCAGGGTCGCGCTGCTGCTCGACCTGGGTTTCCAGTTCAGCCAGCGAAGTGACCATGCCGGCAAGCTGCGTGGTCCGGCGGTTGACCGTCTCCTGCTGGATCTGCTCCCGCGCCATCCGGTCGAGCCCGGCCGCCGCCTGATCCAGCCGCGCCGCGCCCTGCTCAAGCGCCTGCCCGCCCTGCGCCATGGCGCCGGCCTGCCGCTGCGCCGCCTGCGTGATGCCCTCGCCGAACGCGCCGGCGGGGATGTTGGGCATGACCGTGCCGTTCGCGCGGACGCGGCTGCCTTCGAAGGCTCCGGGGACTTGGGGCATGCGCCGCTCCTACCCGAACATCTTCTGGTAGCCGGCCGTCTTGCTGAACGTGTCCCACCGGCTGCTGAACTGCGACGCGCCCGAGAGCAGGGACCCGTACCCGCTCAGCGCCGCGCTGTCGGCCTGCATGCTCGCCGTCGCCGCGTTGATCTTGCCGGCCGTGACCGCGTTCGCCCCGGCCTGCCGGTACATGTCGGCCTCCTGGTTCAGCCCCAGGGCCCGCAGCCCGGCGTTGTACCGGGTGTTCGCCACGTCCAGCCCGCCGGCCTCGGCCGTGTCCTCCTGGATGGTCAGCGCCGAGCCGCTGTTCGGGTCGAGCCCGTTGGCCGCGAACACCGCGCGCTGCTGCCCGAGGCGCGCCGCGTTCTGCCGCTGCTGCTCGGCCGCCGCCGCCTCGCCCTGCTTGCGCACCGCGTCGGCGTTGTTGCTCGCCACCTGCGCCTGGTACTCGTTGGCCCGGCGCTGGTTCTCGGCCTGCACCTGCGCGACCTTGCCGCTGTACTGCGCTGCCGCTGCCTGTTGCTGAGAGCCCGCATAGGCGACGCCGGTGCTGGCCGCTGACGCTGCGAGCCCGGCCAAGGCAACCCAGGTGGCGCCTGTGAAGTCACACATGGCCGACCTCCTTCCAGAACGGATAGAACGGCCGCCCCTCGACCCCGAACGGCACCGCCGGCTCCAGCCGGAACCCCATCCGCACCAGCCAGCGCACCGACGCCCGGTTCCGCACGTCCACGTGGTTCCGCAGCACGCGCCAGCCGTCGCCCAGCAGCGCGATCCACTGCGGCGCCTCGCGCAGCCACGCCCGCGCCTGCCGGTCGGCCGCCGGCGTCGCCAGCATCCAGATCACCGCCTCGCCCAGCAGCGCCGAGCCCGGCACCACGCCGAACATCGCCGCCGGCTCGCCGTCCGCCTCGGCCGTGATCGCCATGGAACTGGCCGCGTGCGACAGCGCCAGTCCGCGCGCCGCCGGGATGCCGGAGGACGCCGCCACCTCGGCCACGTCGGCCGGCCGCAGGCGCGGGCCGATCCACGCCACGTCGGCCGCCTCGGCCGGTCGGTAGGCGATCACGACAGCACCCGCTGGCGGTAAGACGCCATCTTCGCGTCGGCTTCCGGGTCGCCAACCCAGCGCAGGACCATCTCGTTCAGTGCCACATCGCAGGCGACACACAGTCCGCGCGGCGTGTTCCCGTCGGCGCAGATGTCCCACTGGAACCGCGACGGTTCGCCGCAGCGGAAGCAGGGCACTCGGCGGATGCCAAGGGCGGTGTAGGGCTTGCGACGGCGCCGGGTCACGACCCCACCTCCACCTCGGGCATGATCCCCAGCACCGTGCAGGGCAGCGGGCGCGTCTGCCGGATCAGCATCGACCCGTAGTGGTCCCACTCGCCGGCCACGTTGAGCTCCTCCGTCCCGGTCAGCAGCGCCGTCGGCGCGCCCCATGCCTCGAAGCGCCGCTCCTTGAACTCGCGCCACTGCGGCTCGCGCTCGGCCCGCTCCGGCGAGATCGCCACCTCCAGGCCGCGCGTGTTCTCCACCGCCAGCCGCACCTGCGACACCCGCTTGCGCTTGCCGATGATGGTCCCGCCCTGCTGCCCGAGGTCGAGCGGCAGCGTCTCGGCCAGCGCCGTGAAGGGCAGGCCCACGGTCACGATGCTGGCCGGCCGGTCGAGCGTGATCGTGCCGCCGGCCACCGCGCGCGGCGTCACCACGTTGCCGTCCGCCAGGATCGCGACCGTCCGCCCCTCCAGGTGCCCGAGCCCGGAGATGGTCGTCGCCGGCGCGCCGCGGTACTGCAAGCCGCAGTCCACGAACCATGCCTCGGCCGGGTTGGTGCCCTGCGGTCCGATCCGCCGGGAGCGCATCCGCTCGACGGTGATGGCGCCGCCGCGGCGCACCGCGCAGTACAGCACGTCCTCGCCGTCCTCCGAGACGCTGCACACCGAGAGGAACTGCCCGTCCGTCTCGTGCCGGTGCCAGGCGTACACCTCCTGCTCGCGCAGGAACGTGAAGCCCAGCAGCACGCCGTCGCTGCGCACCGCCCACACGACCTTGTGCGGCTCGGCGCACCACGCCCAGTCCACGATGGTGTAGCCGGTGAACAGGTGTGCCGAGAGCACCGAGAGGTCCTGCCCGACGTAGCCGTTGGCGACGTTGTTGTAGGCGAGCCCGCGCACCGCCGCGCCCTTGGCCTGCACGTAGAGCAGGTCGAAGTTGACCGTCAGCGGCGGCACGTCGCTGGCGCCGACGAACACCTGCGGCTTGACCAGGATCGAGGCCGCCGTCAGCACGCCGCTGTCGCCGCCGGACACCGACCATGCGGCCGAGGCCGTCAGCACGATCAGGTCCTGCAAGGCGATCAGGTGCCGGATGCTGTTGCTCTCGCGCGAGGCCAGGGTCGCCGTGATCGCGTCGTCCGGCTGCAACGGATTGGCCGTGTCGAAGCTGGTGAAGTTGGCCGAGCGGCTGAAGTTGAGCGTCTGCGGCGTCGCGGTGCCGCCGCCGAACACCTGCCGCTGCTGGTAATAGCCCACCGTCGCGGGCCAGCCATCCACGAACGGGTCGTTCGCCTCCACCGGGCCGTCCGCCAGGTCGGGCAGCGCGTTGGTGTCCACGAAGGTCTGGTCCTCGGTGGCGCCGATGAAGCCCCACCCGCCCTGGTAGAAGCGGTACACGTTGTAGAACGAGGCGCCGGGCAGCGTGTCCCAGTGCAGCGTGTTGCGGGTGCCGTTCGTCCCGTTGTAGCCGAGGTCGTAGTTGCTGCACGTCGCGTCGGCGCTCAGCGGCCCATAGTCCGGCGGCGAGCGGCGCGCGGCCGCCACGGCGTAGCGGAAGCCCCGCATGGAAGGCGTCGGCGTTCCGCCCGGCACGCTGTCGCTCTGCGCCGTGGCGGTCAGGCCCGTCACCTGCCCGAGCTGCGCGCCGAAATCCACCGGGCCGAAATCCCAGGTCGTCACCCCGAGCCGGCGCAAGGTCTGCGGCGCGTGCGCGGGGTGGGTGATCGTCAGCACGTCGTTCGACTGCACGTACTTGAGGGCGAACAGCTCGCCGGCCGCGTAGGGCGTCGCCACCTCCAGCGGTGCGCCAGCGACGGTCAGGTAGGCGCCGCCCGAGATGAAGCGGATGTAGCCGGCGCCGAACTCCAGCGCATAGGTCTGGTCGACGTTGAAGGTGAACGGGATCAGCCGGACCGCGGCCGTCGCCTTCGCCGTGCCCGTGTACTGCGTGCCGGCCCGGTTGCTGATGCCGCCCTGCGGGTGGACGAAGAAGTTGACGAGCCGCTTGGCGCCGGCCCGCCACTTCGCGAGGTCGGAGCGGTAGTGCAGGCCGGGCGCCAGTTCGCCGGCCGCGAAGCTCGGCTGATAGAGCGTGCTCATCCCAGGATCAGGATCGTCTCGTCCGGCCCGCCGGGCGTGACCGGCAACGTCGTGGTCGCCGGGCCGGGGCAGCGTCCGCCGGCGCCGGGGTCGCGCCCGGCCAGCCAGTCCGGCTCATGGAGCGCGGTCACGGTGCGGCCCTGCATGGTGTTCACCGCCGCCTGCGAGAGCGCCGCGGCCCGCCCTTCCAGCATGGCGCGCTGGATGTCCGCCTTGCCGGTGATCGGCAGCGCCAGGTCGGCCGCCAGCGCCCATGTGAACGCCTCGGCGAACCCCGGCTCCCACAGGCCGGTTTCCTCCACCAGCCGCGTGTAGAGGAGGCTGGCGCCCGGCATGTTGGTGCGGATGACCGGCACCATGGCGCCGCCGGCGTCGCGCGCGCTGCCGGCGGCGAAGGGGACGCGGATGGTGCAGTCCTCCACCGGCCACGCGCCGGGGAACGTCGCGGCCTGCCCCAGCACCGCACGGGGGGTGAGGCAGTCGTCGGGCCGCATATACTGGTAGGCCCACGGTGGCGGCGCGGTGCCCACCAGGGGCATCGCCTGCACCGCCCTGGCGAACCCCCAATCGAGCATCGCCAGGGTGGCGGCGAGCGTCGAGGGGTAGAAGGTCCGCGCATAGGCGGCCTCGGTGCTGTTCTCGTCGATGGACGAGACGGGCGTGCGCGCGGCCAGCCGGGACAGCGCGCGGTTGACGATCCCGAGGTCGATGACCGCCATGGCGCGCGCGGCTCAGCCGCCCTTCTTCTGGCCCTTGGCGCGCGCGGCGCTCTCCTGGGCGTCCTGCTCCTGCGCCGCCGTCTCCTTGGCCGCCTCCAGGCTGGACGCGGGCGCCTCGCCGGCCTCGACGGCATCGGCCTGCGCGCCGACGCGGGCCGCGTCGGGCGTGGGCATGGGCACGATCGGCAGCGGGTCGTTCGGGGTGCGCGGCGCGGCGATGACGCGGGCCGGCTGCCCCGCCTCGGGGATGGTGGTGGCGCCCCGCACCGGCTCCAGGTTGGCACCGGGGGCCATCACGTCCGTGTCCACCTCCACCACGGCGCCGGGCTCCACCAGGCGCTCGCCGATGTAGGAGGGCACGAGGACGCGGAACTGCTGGATCGGCATCTCATCCCCCTCAGACGGCATAGTTGCGGTTGTAGAACCGCTGCATGTCGCGATCGCGCACGAGGCTCGCGGTCACGGCGCCGGCCGTCAGCGGGCCGGCGGCGATCGTGTAGTTGCAGCGGACGTACCGCTGCGTCGGGCCCGTCACCGCCATACGGATGCCGCCCGCCGGGTCGCGCGCGGTGAACGCCGTGTAGGCCACCGGGCCGCTCGACTGGATCGTGGTCCACGTCGAGTTGTCCGGGCTGGTCTGGAGGTCCACCTGCACCGTCGCCGCGCCGGCCGCCGTGGGCAGCGTCGTGAACTGGAACAGCAGCAGCAGTGGCGTCTCGGTGATGCCGATGTCGCGGCTCACGCCGAGGTCCATGGTGTCGGTCGAGGCGCGCGAGACGGTCAGCGCCATCGCGTTGTCGAAGGTGTTGAGGGCGTCCATGATGGTCATGGCTGGGTGATCTCCCTACCAGCAGAGAAGGCCGAGAGAGCGGCCATGTTCGATGGGATGGCGCGCGCCCTTGCTGAGGTTGCAGGCGGCATGGAGCAGGCGCAGGTTGCTACGATCGTTGCTGCCGCCGAGGGCCAGCGGCACGTAGTGATCCACATGGGGCGTGGCGCTCCCGAAGTGCGTAATCCGGTCGATCGTGATCGGTGGATCCGTTTGATCGCGA
>NZ_JALPRX010000166.1 GCF_023223525.1 Roseomonas acroporae
ACCCGTTTCGGAACCCCGATTCCGATCAAACGCAGCATGCTCTAACGGCTTCGGCGAGGACGCGATGGCTTTCACGGTCTCCTTCGGCAACAACGGCAGGGCAGAGGGCTATTCGCTGAGCATCGGCGACGGCACGCTCCAGGACGGCGCCGCGGCCAGCAGCACCGGCGGCACCGGCGGCAGCGTCGGCACCCTGGTCAACGGCGCCCCGATCGCCGTGGCCGGCGTCGCGGGCGGCGGCACCGGCGGCTCGGTCGGGGTCTCCTACGACACCGCCAGCAACACCTTCGACTTCGACGTGCTCGGCAGCACCTACAACGCCGTCAAGAACGCCCTCGTGACCTCGGACACCGGCGCGAAGGTCGCGCTGTCCAACTTCGTCCAGGTCGACGTCAGCTTCGGCGGCGGCAGCGATTCGAGCGTCTCGCTCGCGAACCTCAAGCGCGGCACGATCGGCACCGGCGCCGGCAACGACACCGTCGACATCAGCCTGCTCGCCAACAACGCGGACTGGCAGAACGCCGTCTCCGTCTCCACCGGGGCGGGCAGCGACGTCGTGACGATCAAGAACGGCTCGGCCTTCGGCGGCGCCGGCGTGGTCGACGGCCACCTGACCGCGCTGACCATCGACGGCGGCGCGGGCAACGACACGATCGACCTGTCGGGAATCACCGCCGCCAGGTCGGCCAGCATCACCGGCGGCCTGGGCAACGACACGCTCGCCGGCTCGGCCGGCGGCCACAACACCTTCGTCTACCTGGCGAACGTCAAGAACGGCTCCGACACCATCACCAACTTCCACGGCGACCTCGGCGACCGGATCGCGCTGAACGGCATGTCGCACACCGAGATCAGCCTCGACGACGGCACGCTGGTCCTCCTCGGCGCGGGCGGCAGGTACGGCGCCATCACCCTGGAAGGCGTCACCGCCGTCGACGATCACTGGTTCATCTGACACGCGCGGCGGCCTTCGCCGCCCCTTCCGGCGCCGTCCCTTCCGGCGCCATCCCGTCCGGGGCGCCGCCCCGGACCCCGCGGCGGCGGCCCACCGGGAGCGAGGCTCCCTTCGCTCGCCTTGACGCGGGACCGGCCGGGCGGTCCGGCCGCCCGCAAGAGGCCGGCGCCGGGCATGTCCCGGCGCCCATCCGGGCAGGCGGCCGCGCGCGCCGGCTGCCCGCTTCCCCGGATCCCGGCCGGTGCCCGGGACCGGCGCGAGGCCGGCAGGCCGCCCGGCAGGGGCCGCCGGCGCGGCGCGACCGGTGACGGGGCGACCGATGACGGAGCGACCGGCGGCGGCGCGGCGCGACCGGCGCGAAAGGCCGGGCCGGCGTCGCACGGGGCGGGACGCGCGGGCCGGCCGTCGGCCCTCCCCACCACCCTTTCCCCATCCCCCGGCCCCAGCCCCCGGTCCCATCCCTCGGCCCCATCCCCCGGCCCCATCCCTCGGGCGGCCGCCCGCCATCCTTGCCCGCACGCGGCCCCGTCGATAGGGTGCCGCGCCTGTTGACCGGGGGTGTGGATGCAAGCGCTGTTCTGGCTCGTGGACCGGGTGATCTCGCTCTACATCTGGGCCCTGATCCTGGCGGCCGTGATCAGCCTCCTGCTCGCCTTCCGCGTGCTCGACGGGCGCAACCGCATCGTCTGGAGCATCGCCGACTTCCTGGAGCGGGTGACCGCGCCGGCGCTGCGGCCGATCCGCCGCATGCTGCCCGACCTCGGCGGCATCGACATCTCGCCGCTGATCCTGATCCTGCTGCTGGAGGCGCTGCGCATCCTGCTGCGCGAGATCGCGCCGAGCCTCGGCGTCTACAGCTTCTGATGCGCCCCCACTGATGGCCTCGCGCCCGCCCGCCGCCGAAGCGCCGCCCGGACCCGCCGCCGGCCCGGCCGCCGCGCATTGCTGGCAGCCGGCGGCGGGCGGGCTCGCGGTGCGGGTGAAGGTGCAGCCGCGGGCGCGGCGCGCGGGCTGCGGCGGCCTCGCCCCGGCGGCCGACGGGCCGCGCCTGCGCGTCGCCGTCACCGAGCCGCCCGAGGACGGGCGCGCCACCCGCGCCGCCTGCGCGACCCTGGCCGGGGCGCTCGGCCTGCCGGCGCGGGCGGTGGCGCTGCTGCAGGGCGCGTCCTCGCGCGAGAAGCTGCTCGCTGTCGCCGGCGACCCGGCGGCGCTGGCGGCGGAACTGGAGAGGCTGGAACGGACGGCATGACGGCACGGCTGATCGACGGCAAGGCGGTGGCGGCGGCGCGGCGCGCGGCGCTGGCCGAACGCGTGGCCGCCCTGCCCTTCCGCCCCGCGCTCCGCGTGGTGCGCGTGGGCGAGGACCCGGCGAGCGTCGTCTACGTCCGCAACAAGGACCGCGCGGCGCAGGCGGCCGGGCTCGATTCGGCCACCATCGTGCTGCCGGAGGCCACCACCGAGGCCGGGCTGCTCGCCACCGTCGCCGCGCTGAACGACGACCCGGCGGTGGACGGCATCCTGGTCCAGCTTCCCCTGCCGCCGCACATCCGCGCCGAGGCGGTGATCGCGGCGCTCGATCCGGCCAAGGACGTGGACGGCTTCCACCCGCTCAACGCCGGGCTGCTGGCCATGGGCCGGCCGGCGCTGGTGCCCTGCACGCCGCAGGGGGTGATGATCCTGCTGCGCGAAACCGGCACGCCGCTCGCCGGCGCCCGCGCCGTGGTGCTCGGCCGCTCGCAGATCGTCGGCCGCCCCATGGCGCAGCTCCTGCTCGGCGCCGACTGCACCGTCACCCTCGCCCATTCCCGCACCCGCGACCTCGCCGCCGAGTGCCGCCGCGCCGACATCCTCGTGGCGGCGGTGGGCCGGGCGGAGATGGTGCGCGGCGACTGGATCGCCCCCGGCGCCACGGTGATCGACGTCGGCATCAACCGCCTGCCGGACGGGCGCCTCGTCGGCGACGTGGCCTTCGCCGAGGCCGCCGCGGTCGCGGGCGCGATCACGCCGGTCCCCGGCGGCGTCGGGCCGATGACCATCGCCTGCCTGCTGGAGAACACCGTGGCGGCGGCGCTGGCGCGTCGCGCCACCGCGGCCTGATACGGTCAGGCCCGATACGGGCGGGCTTGAGCGGTACCGGGGCGGGGCGGATCGCCGGCCGGCGGAGGCGCCCGGCGCCGCGAATCCACACCGCAGGCGAGGCCCCGCGACAGGCGGCGGCCCCATGCCGGCACCCGTCACCGGGGCGGGAACCACCGGGTTCCTTCGTCGTATGGGTCGGTGGCATCGTGTCGTGACAACCGGCCATGGCATGGGCGCCGCGGCACGGAGGACGCGGCATGAGCGGCGGGGCACGGGCGGCGGGGCACGGGGGCGGCGAGCACGGGATGGAGTCTGTCATGCAGGATGAGGAGCGCGTCCGCGCCCGCGCCTACGCGATCTGGGAGGGCGAGGGACGCCCGGAGGGGGACCATCGGCGGCACTGGGAACAGGCCAGCCGGGAGATCGCCGCCGAGGATGCGGCGCTCTCGGCCGCGCGGCCGGACGAGGCCGGCCACGACATCCCCGACACCCCCGCCGACGCCTCGCCCGGCGACGACATCCCCGCCGACCTGACGGCGTCCCCTCCCCCTTCCCCAACCCCTGCCGCGCGACGCAAGCCCAGGGCGTCGGCGCAGGCGGATGACGCGACCGGGGAGGCGGCCGGGAAGCCCGCCCCGAAGGTCCGGAAGCCCAGGGCGGCACCGGCCGCCGGCAAGGCCGGCGCCGCCGGCGGGACCGAGACGGCCGCGCCGACCAAGCCCAAGGGCACCCGCAAGCGCTGACGGCGGCCGCGCACCCGGCAGCCACCCGGGTGCCCGCCGCCCCCGGGGTTCTCCCCCCAGGGTTCTCCCCCTCGGGGCGCCTCCGGGTCGTCCCGGAGGAGATACCCGAAGAAATCCCGGGGCGTGCCGCGCTACAGCCCGGCCCGCTCCAGCCGCAGGATGCTGCGGGCCAGCGCCTGGGCACGCGGCACCAGGCTGTCCACCACCAGGAACTCCTCCGGGCTGTGCGCCATCCCGCCCACCGGCCCCACCGCGCAGATCGTCGGCACGCCGAGCGCCGCGGTGAAGCCGCTGTCGGCGCAGCCGCCGGAGAATTCCGCGGCCGGCGCCGTGCCGCCCTCGGCAGCCGCGTCGCGGTAGAGGTCGAACAGCGCGTCCGATGCCGCCGTGCGGTTCAGCGGCACGAACTCGCCCCGCACCGTCAGCGTGGCGCTCGTGCCCGGCACGAAGGAACGCGCCGCGATGGCATGCAGCCTGCCCACGATCTCGTCGCGGTCGGCCGGCTCGACGTAGCGCAGGTCGATCTCGGCCTGCGCGGCCGGCGCCACGGTGTTGACGCTCTGCCCGCCGCTCACCAGCCCGACGTTCAGCGTGATGCCGCGCGCGAGGTCGGTCAGCGCGTGGATGGCGCGGATCTTCTCGGCCAGCTCGCCGATCGCCGAGATGCCGTGCTCGAAATTGCCGCCCGCATGCGCGGCGCGCCCGGCGATGTCGAGCCGCAGGAACACGCCGCCCTTGCGCCCCGTCACCACCCCGCCCGCGGGGTTGTCGGCGCGGTAGCGGCCGGGCTCGCTGTTGAACACCACGCGCGCGCGGCGCGCCTCGGCCTCGATCACCGCGCGGCCCTCGGGCGAGCCGATCTCCTCGTCGCCGGTGAACAGCCCGACCAGCGGCCCGGGCGCGCCGCCGAAGCGGGCGAAGGCGGCCAGCACGAACAGGTTCATCACCAGCCCCGCCTTCATGTCGGCCACGCCCGGCCCGTAGGCGCGGCCGCCCTCGACGCGGAAGGGCCGGCGCGCCGGCTCGCCCTTCGGGAACACCGTGTCGCGGTGGCCCATCAGCACGATTCGCCGTCCCCGGTTGCCGGCGCCGTCCGCCGCCCCCGACCCGTCCGCGCCCGGCGCCGCGACCGTGGCCCGCAGACAGTCGCCGAAGCGCCGCTGCGGCAGCACCTCCACCGGGATGCCCCGCGCCTCGAGGAAGCGGCGCACCTGGGCGCCCACCGCGTCCACCCCCTCCTTGTCGTAGCTGCCGCCGTCGGTGTTCACCATCGCGGCCAGCTCGGCCAGCATCGCCTCGCCCTGGTCGGCGAGCCATGCGAGGATCGCTGCTTCGACGCTCTGGCTCATCGGCCCGGCTCCCTGGCTTCCGGCCATGCCTCGGCCGGCGGCGCGAGGAAACGGCACGGCGCGGCCGGAGACAAGGGACATGGCCCCGGGGAAACGACCCGCGGGACATGGCCGGCGGCGACGCGACGAGGGTGGCGCGCCGAGAGTTGGCGCGACGAGGGCGGCCCGGCCCACCCCGCCCTGCCCACCCCCGCCCCGCGCGCTCCGCCGAGCCGGCAGTCCCGCGCCCGCCGCAGATCTGGGCGCCGCGACCGCAA
>NZ_JALPRX010000167.1 GCF_023223525.1 Roseomonas acroporae
GCGACGAGGGCGGCCCGGCCCACCCCGCCCTGCCCACCCCCGCCCCGCGCGCTCCGCCGAGCCGGCAGTCCCGCGCCCGCCGCAGATCTGGGCGCCGCGACCGCAAAACGGGCAGGACTGGAATGCGCGGCCGGGCGCGGCGCGAGCCTGGACGCCTTCACGGAAACCTGATTGTTTGCCGCGCATCGCGATCGGCGCCCGGATGGGTCGGCCGCGTCCTCGACACTTGGCACGCGGCGGGAACAGAACACGCCGGACCGCCCTCCGCCACCGGCCCCGACGGCCGACCGGATCTGGACACGCGTTCAGGTCCGGTTCTTGCTAGTCCGGAACCGAACCGGCCCCCTCCTTCAGCCCTGATCCATCCGCTGGACCAAGAGCCCGCTCCATGCCGCTGCACGTCGCCCTGAACCACCGCACGTCCTACAGCTACGACCACCCGATCAGCCTGGGCCCGCAGACGATCCGCCTGCGCCCGGCGCCGCACGCGCGCACGCCGATCGTCTCGTACGAGCTGAAGATCGAGCCGAAGCCGCACTTCATCAACTGGATGCAGGACCCGTCGGGCAACTTCCAGGCACGCGTGGTCTTCCCGGAGAAGGTGACGCACTTCGACGTCACGGTGGACCTCGTGGCCGACATGGCCACGATCAACCCGTTCGACTTCTTCCTCGAGCCCGAGGCGGAGACCTTCCCCTTCGCCTACGATCCCGTGCTGGCCGAGGAGCTGGCCCCGTACCGGCGCACCGACACGCCCGGCCCGCTGCTGCAGGCGCTGATCGACGAGGTGCCGAAAGGCGAGCAGCACACCGTCAACATGCTGGTGGACCTGAACCGCAAGGTGCAGGAGCGCATCGCCTACATCGTGCGCATGGAGCCCGGCGTGTGGACGCCGGAGGAGACGCTCGGCAACGCGAAGGGCTCCTGCCGCGACAGCGCCTGGGTGCTGGTGCAGCTGCTCCGCAACCTCGGCTTCGCCGCGCGCTTCGTCTCGGGCTACCTGATCCAGCTCACGGCGGACGTGAAGTCGCTGGTCGGCCCCACCGGCCCCGAGGCCGACTTCACCGACCTGCACGCCTGGGCCGAGGTCTACCTGCCCGGCGCCGGCTGGGTCGGCTTCGACGCCACCTCCGGCCTGATGGCGGGCGAGGGCCACATCCCGCTCGCCGCGACCCCCGAGCCCTCCTCGGCGGCGCCGATCTCCGGCCTGCTGGAGAAGGCCGAGACCACCTTCGACTTCGCCATGTCCGTCACGCGCGTGCTGGAGACGCCGCGCACGACGAAGCCCTACACCGAGGCGCAGTGGCAGGACATCCTGGTCGCCGGCCGCGCCGTGGACCAGAAGCTGGACGCCGGCGACATGCGCCTCTCCATGGGCGGCGAGCCGACCTTCATCGCCGCCGACGACATGGACGCGCCGGAGTGGAACACCGAGGCGCTCGGCCCCACCAAGCGCACCTATGCCGGCCGGCTGCTGCGCCGCCTCAAGGAGCTCTGGTCGCCCGGCGCCGCCCTGCAGTACGCGATGGGCAAGCACTACCCGGGCGAGCAGCTCCCCCGCTGGGCGCTCTACTCGCACTGGCGCGTGGACGGCGAGCCGATCTGGCGCAACCCCGAGCTGCTCGCCTCCGACGACACGGTGGACAACGCGACGCCCGACGACGCGGCGCGCTTCGCCCACGCCCTGGCCGAGCGGCTGCAGGTCGATCCGGGCTACGTCATCCCCGCCTACGAGGACATCCACTACTACCTCTGGCGCGAGCACCGCCTGCCGGCCAACGTCATCGCCGAGGACGCCAAGCTGAAGGACGAGCTGGAGCGCGAGCGACTCGCCCGCGTCTACGGCCAGGGCCTCAACAGCGTGGTGGGCAGCGTGCTGCCGATCCGCCGCGTGATCCGCGACGGCGCGCGCCGCTGGCAGTCCGGCAAGTGGTTCTTCCGCGGCGACCTGATGTTCCTCGTCCCCGGCGACAGCCCGGTCGGCTACCGCCTGCCGCTGCAGAGCCTGCTCTGGGCCGACCAGGGCGACATCGACTACGACGTGGAGCGCGATCCCTTCGCGCCGCTGGCCCCGCTGCCGCCGCACCCGGCGCTGGCGCGCCAGCAGTACCGCCGCACCGGCGGCATGGGCGCGCCGGGCGCCGCCCCGGGCGGCGGCGCCGAGGCGTTCCGGCCGGTCCCGCAGGACGAGAGCGAGTACGGCGCCGGCGCCTCCGGGGAGTACGGCGACGGCTTCGGCCCGCTGCGCGTCGCGCAGTCCGTGGGCGACGGCTCGCAGCCCGGCTACGGCCAGCCGCTGGTGGGCCCCGCCAACCTGCGCTTCGCCGACGGCCGGCCGCACACCGACCGCGAATACCCCGAGATCGTGCGCACCGCGCTGGCCGTCGAGGCGCGCGGCGGCGTGCTGCACGTCTTCTTCCCGCCGCTCTACACGGCCGAGGACTGGCTCGACCTCTGCGCCGCCATCGAGGACACGGCGACCGAGTTCAACCGCAAGGTCATCCTCGAAGGCTACCTGCCGCCGCGCGACCCGCGCCTGCTGCACTTCTCCGTCACGCCCGACCCGGGCGTGATCGAGGTCAACGTCCACCCGTACAACAACTGGGCCGAGTTCATCGAGCGCAACGAGCAGCTCTACGAGGAGGCGCGCCAGACCGGCCTCATCGCCGAGAAGTTCATGGTCGACGGCCGCCATGTCGGCACGGGCGGCGGCAACCACGTGGTGTTCGGCTCGGCCCGCGCGCCCGACAGCCCGTTCCTGCGCCGGCCGGACCTGCTGAAGTCGATGCTGGGCTTCTGGCACAACCACCCGAGCCTCTCCTACCTGTTCAGCGGCCTGTTCATCGGCCCCTCCTCGCAGCACCCGCGCGTGGACGAGGCGCGCGAGGACAGCGTCGCCGAGCTGGAGATCGCCTTCTCCCAGGTGAAGCCGGGCGTCGAGACGCCGCCCTGGCTGACCGACCGGCTGTTCCGCAACCTGCTCGCGGACATGACCGGCAACACGCACCGCACCGAGTTCTGCATCGACAAGATGTACGCGCCGGAATCCTCCTCCGGCCGGCTCGGCCTCGTCGAGTACCGCGCGCTGGAGATGCCTCCGCACCAGCGCATGGCCGCGGCGCAGATGCTGATGATGCGCGCGGCGCTGGCCGCCTTCTGGCAGAAGCCCTACGAGCGCCGCCTGGTCCGCTGGGGCACCCGCCTGCACGACGACTTCATGCTGCCGCACTTCGTGGAACAGGATTTCCGCGACGTGCTGGAGGAGCTGCGCGCCCTCGGCGCCCCGCTGAAGGACGAGTGGTTCATCCCGCACTTCGAGTTCCGCTTCCCACGGATCGGCGACGTCTCCGTGCGCGGCGTCAACCTCGAGCTGCGCTACGCGCTGGAGCCCTGGCACACCCTGGCCGAGGAGCCCGGCATCGGCGGCACCGTCCGCTACGTGGACAGCTCGGCCGAGCGGGTCGAGGCCCGCGTCTCGGGCTGGGTGGACGAGCGCTACATCCTCGCCTGCAACGGCCGCGCGGTGCCGCTGACCAGCACCGACCGGCAGGGCGAGTATGTCGGCGGCGTGCGCTTCAAGGCGTGGAACCCGCCCTCCGCCCTGCACCCGACCGTGACCGCCCAGTCGCCGCTGGTCTTCGACATCTACGACCGCTGGACCGGCCGCTCGCTCGGCGGGCTGACGCACCACGTCTCCCACCCGGGCGGACGCAGCTACGAGACCCGCCCGGTCAACGCCAACGAGGCGGAGGCGCGCCGCCGCACCCGCTTCTTCGCCTTCGGCCACACGCCGGGGCCGATGGCCGAGCCGCCGCTCGTCGTCTCGCTGGAGCAGCCGCGCACGCTCGACCTGCGCCGCGTGCAGATCGGGGCGTACTGACGGCGGGGAGGGCAGGGCCCTCCCCGCACCCTCCCCGGGAAGGGCCCTGCCCTCCCCGGGCCCCATCCGCCGGGAAGCGCCGGCTTCCTGGCCCTCGGCCGACGCTCGGCGTACCCGATGCCGAAAGGCGCGAGACCCATCCGCCGAACGGGAGGGTCCGAGGAGGCTTCGCCCCGGTTGGATCCTGGGGCGGGAGCAGGCCCAGGAAGGGCGGCACCCGCCTCGGGAAGGGGCGCCGACCGCGAGGCGCCCATGCCACACAGTGGCCTCCGCGCCACAGCTTCCACGCCGGCGCATCAATGCGGCGGGAGACCCGCGCCGGGGGCATTTCTTCCCCGCCATGAATCCCGCATAAGCTAGGAGTCGTGACGACGAAAACCGCGCCCCTCGACGAGATGGTGGACGGGCGCGGCGGCCTGCGCCCGTCATGGCGTGGCCTGCTGGGCATCCTGGCCAGCCTCGGCCGCGAGGAGGTGGCCGAGCGCAGCCGCCAGCTTTCCCGCGCCCTGCTGGAGGAGGTTGCCAGCGGCATCGAGCCGGACGCCGGCGCCTGGCGCTGCGACCCGATCCCGCTGCCGCTCGCCGCCGCCGAATTCGCCATGCTGGAGGCCGGCCTCGCCCAGCGCGCGCGGCTGCTGGAGGCGCTGCTGCAGGACGTGTACGGCCGGCAGGAACTGCTCGCCGACGGCACGCTGCCGCCCGCGCTGGCCTACGCCAACCCCGCCTTCCTGCGCCCGATCCAGGCGCCGCCGCCCGACCGCGCCCGCGACGGCGGGGCGCGCGGCCAGCTCCTTTCCTTCTACGCCGCCGACCTGCTGCGCGGGCCGGACGGGGTGTGGCGGGTGCTGGCCGACCGCACGGCGCGCGGCAACGGCGTCGCCTATGCGCTGGAGAACCGGCGCGTCGTCACCCGCGTGCTGCCCGAGCTGTTCGGCGGGCGCGAGGTGCAGCGGCTGCGCCCCTTCTTCGAGATCTGGCAGGACGCGCTGCAGCGCCTCGCCCCCGTCGCCGGCCGCTCGCCCGGCATCGCCCTGCTGACGCCGGGCCCGCGCGACCCGCTCTGGTTCGAGCACGTGATGCTCTCGCGCGAGCTGAGCTGCGGGCTGGTCGAGGATGGCGACCTCACCGCCCGCGACGGCGGGCTGTTCGTCAAGACGCTGCGCGGGCTCAGGCCCGTGGACGTGCTGCTGCGCCGGCAGGACGGGCGCACCATCGACCCGCTGGAGCTGGAGCCGGGACCGAGCCAGGGCGTCGCCGGGCTGCTCGACGCGGCGCGCTCCGGCCGGGTGCGCATCGTCAACGACCCGGGCTCGGGCTTCGCCGAGGCGCCGGCGCTGGCCGCCTTCCTGCCCGGCCTGGCCGAGCGGCTGCTGGGTGAGCGGCTGCTGCTGTCGAGCGTGCCGACCCTCTGGCTCGGCGACGCGGCGATGCGCGGGCGAGTCGGCGACCTCGGCGACTGGCTGGTGCGGCCGGCGCTGGACGGCTCGGTGGCGCCGAAGCCGCTCTCCGCCCTGGCCCCGCCGGCGCGCGAGCGGCTGCTGCGGCGCATGCACGAGGCGCCGTGGGAGCACGCCGTCTCGGCCGCCATCCAGCCCTCGGTGGCGCCCTGCGTCGAGGCGGGCGGCTTCGTGCCCAAGCCCGTGGTGATGCGCCTGTTCCTGGTGTTCGACGGCACCACCTGGCGCGCCTTGCAGGGCGGCCTCGCGCGCGCGCTGGAGCCGGGCGACTCCCTCGCCGGCGAGCTGCCGCGGCGGGCGCTGTGCAAGGACGTCTGGGTGGCGATCGAGGAGGGCACCCACGTGGTGGGGCCGGGCAGCGTGGCGATGCCGCCGCTCTCGATCCGCCGGCCGCAGGGCGACATGCCGAGCCGCGTCGCCGACGACTTCTTCTGGCTCGGCCGGTACCTGGAGCGGCTGGAGGGCGCGGCGCGCCGGCTGCGCACCATGGTCAACCGGCTGAACCGGTACAACCCCTCGCCGCGCGAGACGGCGGAGGTGCGGGCGCTGGCCGCCTGCCTCGTCGAGGGCGGGCTGCTGGAGGCGGAGATCGCCAAGAGCGGCGCGCTCGGCCCGCTGCTGCGGGCCCTGCCGCTCGCCGCGCGCGAGAACGGCACGCTGCTGCGCCAGCTCAACCGCATCGGCCGGCTGACCGAGGTACTGCGCGACCGGCTCAGCGGCGAGATGCACGCGACGGTGACGCATGCGCTGCGCGACATGACCGAGGCGCTGCGCGCCGCCCATGCCAGCCGCGACGGCCGGCACGGGCTGGAGCCGCTCTCGCAGGCGACGGCGGGGCTGCTGCAATTCGTGGCCACCGTCTCCGGCCTCGCGGCGGAGAACATGGTGCGCTCGGGCGGGCGGCTGTTCCTCGATCTCGGGCGGCGCATCGAGCGGGCGCAGGCGGTCGCGGCCGACCTCGCCTGCGCGCTGGAGCAGCCGGAGGTCGCGCAGGCCGGCCGCATGGAGATGGCGCTGCGCCTGATGCTGGAGCTGTGCGATTCCGCCATCACCTACCGCACCCGCTACCTGACCGTGCTGCAGCCGGCGCCGGTGCTGGACCTGCTGCTCGCCGACGAGGGCAACCCGCGCGGCCTCGCCTTCCAGCTGATCGCCATGCGCGACGCGCTGACCGAGATCGCCGGCGAGGCGGAGGCGCCGCTCGCGGTGCGCGCGGCGGCGCTGCTGGCGCAGGGGCGGGCCCTGGTGGCGGAGGTGGCGGACTCGCCGCAGCAACTGGAGGCGACGGCGCGGCTGCCGAAGCGGCTGCGCGCCATCGGCGCCGAGGCCGCGTCGCTCTCCGATGCGATCGTGCGGCGCTACTTCGTGCTGCTGCCGACGCCGCGCGCCGTCGGCGTCGAGGGCGGGCCGCACCGGCTGCGCGGCACGGCGTGAGGGGCGTTCCGTGATCTACAAGGTTCGCCACGCCACGCGCTACGTCTACGGCAGCCCGGTCGACCTCGCCGTGCACACGGTGCGGGTGCAGCCGCGCGCCCTGCCCTTCCAGCGCGTGGTCGCGACCGAGCTGCTGGTGGAGCCGCCGCCCGCGCGGCGGCGCGACGCGCTCGACCACTTCGGCAACCACGTGACGTGGCTGTTCCACGACGCGGCGCATCCGAGCTTCGAGGTGACGGCGGTCTCCGAGGTGGAGGTGCGCTTCCCCGACCCGCCCCCGCCCGAGGCGACGCCGGCCTGGGAGAAGGTGGTGGAGGCGGCGAATGCGGGCGGCCCGGGGGGCGGTCCGGGGAGGGAGGCCTGGCGCGCCGCGGAGTTCCGCTTCGGCAGCCCGATGTGCCCGGCGCATGCGGGGGCGGGCGAGTATGCGCGCAAGTCCTTCACGCCCGGCCGGCCGGTGCTGGCGGGGCTGCTGGAGCTGAACGAGCGCATCTACACCGAGTTCAAGTTCCGCGCCGGCGTCACCACCCTCTCGACGCCGGTGAGCCAGGTGCTGGAGCGGCGCGAGGGGGTGTGCCAGGACTTCACGCACCTGATGTGCTCGGCGCTGCGCTGCCTCGGCATCCCGGCGCGCTACACCTCGGGCTACATCCGCACGCGGCCACCGCCGGGGCAGAAGCGCCGGCAGGGCGCGGACCAGTCGCATGCCTGGGTCGGTGCCTGGATGGGGCCGGAGCATGGCTGGGTGGACCTCGACCCCACCAACGGCATCGTGGTGAAGGAGGAGCACGTGGTGCTGGGCTGGGGGCGCGACTACGGCGACATCAGCCCGGTGCGCGGCGTGATCCTGGGCGGCGGGACGGACAGCCTGAAGGTGGGCGTCGACCTGGTGCCGGCGGACGAGTGGGAATAGCGCGGCGGGGCTGAACGGCCGCCGGCCAGGCCGGGCGGGCGCCGTCCCGCCATTGCCCCTGCGCATGCCGCGAGCTGCCGGGCGGCGGAATCGCGGAGCCGATCGCGCGTCCGGCGAGGGGCGCATGCCTGCCCCGCGGCCCGGGAAAGCGCCCCTGCGCGCGGTGTCATCGAACTGAAAAAATCCGGCGCCGTCGCCAAATCTCCGCTTTGCAGGGGGGTGGGGCGGCCGTATATGCGCCGCAGACGCAGTACGCACGTGCCTCTGGCCCCAGGCCGCAGAATCCAACGCGGCCAAAGGTTTACGCAACGACGTCAAGCGTTCTGGCAACCCCGGTGGCCCTGGCCGCCGGTTTCTCTGGTCGCTGGTTCGTTCGACCGTTTCGTCAACTTGGGGCCGCACCCGCACGCCGGGACGGTCCTCGCTGTCCTCGGGAGTATGGTGCGATGACCCCCAAGGTCGCACGGTTCCTGCGCGATTCCGCGCCTGCGACGCCCTGCCTCGTGGTCGATGTCGACCGGGTGGCGGAGAACTACGCCCGGCTGCACGCGGCGCTGCCGCTCGCGCGCATCTACTACGCGGTGAAGGCCAACCCGGCGGCGCCGATCCTCGACCGGCTGGTCGGGCTCGGCTCCTGCTTCGACGCGGCCTCCTACGAGGAGGTGGCGGCGTGCCTCGACGCCGGCGCGGCGCCCGAAAGCATCTCCTACGGCAACACGGTGAAGAAGGAGAGCGCGATCCGCGACGCCTACGCGCGCGGGGTGCGGATGTTCGCCTTCGACTCCGAGGGGGAGCTGCGCAAGCTGGCGCGCTCGGCGCCCGGCAGCCGCGTGTACTGCCGCATCCTGGTGGGCAATGACGGCGCGGAGTGGCCGCTGAGCCGCAAGTTCGGCTGCGAGCTGGAGATGGCGCGCGGGCTGATGGTGCTGGCCGGCGAGCTGGGGCTCGACCCGTTCGGACTCTCCTTCCACGTCGGCAGCCAGCAGGTGCGGACGGACGCCTACGAGGCGGCGATCGCCAAGTGCGCGATGCTGTTCACCGACCTGCGCGACGCGGGCGTGAACGTGCGCATGGTGAACCTCGGCGGCGGCTACCCGGTGCGCTACCGCCAGGAGGTGCCGGAGATCGACCGCTTCGGGCAGGCGATCATGGGCGCGATGGCCGAGCATTTCGGCAACGCGCTGCCCGAGATCGTGATCGAGCCGGGGCGGTTCATCGTGGGCGATGCCGGCGTGGTCTCGGCCGAGGTGGTGCTGGTGAGCCGCAAGGCGACGGACGACCCGGTGCGCTGGGTGTACCTCGACATCGGGCGGTTCGGCGGCCTGGCGGAGACCGAGGGCGAGGCGATCAAGTACGCGTTCCGCACGCCGCACGACGGCGGCGCGGAAGGGCCGGTGACGATCGCGGGGCCGACCTGCGACAGCACGGACACGCTGTACGAGAAGTCGAATTACCGCCTGCCGCTGGCGCTGGACGCCGGGGACCGCGTGGAGCTGCTGGCGACGGGGGCGTATGTGACGACCTACGCCAGCCAGGGGTTCAACGGGTTCAGGCCGCTGGCCGAGCATTACGTGTAGCGGCCGGCGCTGCGTGGCGCTCGGCGTCGGGCGCTTCGGGCGCTGACGCAGCCGGGGCTGTCGGGCGCCATGGGAAACTGGACGGAGGCGACGGGGAGAAC